>NVVB01000113.1 GCA_002402085.1 Gammaproteobacteria bacterium | reverse complement strand
GGCGGGGGAGGTCTTAGGTTGGGCTGAGAAGCAAGCAGTATCTGATTGTATTAATCGTTATCGCATTCGATTAGGCAGCTTAAGTTGGTTCATGAAATGTTTAAACGAACCAATAGCACGGCTCGCGAATAAAGAAGATAAATGTACTGGCCACTTTTGGGAGTCCCGCTTTAARTCGCAGGCGTTGCTTAGTGAAGAGGCRATACTGTCTTGTATGGCCTATGTTGATTTAAAYCCGGTGAGAGCCAACATGGCGGCGACGCCGGAAGAGTCGGAGTACACCAGTATTCGAGAGCGTATCCAACCTTCGTTTGACCTTGCAGCAGCAGTTGATGAACAAATTGAAGAGAAAAACCTAATTCGATTTGGGATAGGGTTAAAGCCACTAGCCAAATTTGAGGGCAATGAAAGTCAGGCTGAGCAGCGGGGCGTTTTGTTTTCGTTAGAAGACTATCTTGAGTTAGTAGATTATACGGGTCGCATCATTCGGCCAGATAAGCGTGGCGCGATCTCCATGATGCTTCCTCCGATATTGCAGCGCATAGACATAGGTGCAAGTACCTGGCTGAAAAACAGCACCCAATTTGAAGCCGTTTATCGCGAGAAGTTCGCTAAGCGACGGTCTCGTCGTTATTTGGCTCGTGCCGGATAGCCCTTAATTAATCTGTAGTAAACCTCATAGACCTGCGCTTTCGCCGCAGGTTTTGTCGTGCCTGGGATCTGGTTGATTGGTTGTTTTTTGTCCGATTTTCTCGAAAACTCTGGGAAGTTGAGCTATTGGTGGGGAGTAAGGTTATTTTGGGAATTGAATACACGGGATTGGAGGAGTCCTTTTTAAGGGTGCCTGTCCCGCTTGTTGTGTTTTGTGTAAAATGAGCGCAGCGAATACACAAAACAAGGCAAGCTTAAATGCGTCGCTGTGCAGCCGCTTGTTAACTTTTAGCCCATTACTTACTGTTGACCTATCTGGTGTGAAAACAACCTTTCAAAGTTGTTAGGGAAGACAAAGTTTGTAAATGAAACATTTATACTTGTTTCAATCGCTCGAACATGATGCCACCAACCAACAGGCAAGAAAAGCGCTTCTCCCGCATTTAACTCCACCTCGGCCATTGGTATATTCTCGAAGAGAGGATATTTTTCTAGATCAGGATTCTCGCAATCAACCTCGCTAAAAAAACTTTCATGATTATAGACTCGGTGGAGCGCTGAACTTGGTATCAGTTTAATTCGCTTTTTCCCATATATCTGTGTCATTAGTACATTTAGGCGATCTCGATGCAATGGAGAAACCGCCCCCTTAGGACCGAACCATAGAAACTGCTTTCCCTCACGATCATCTGAACTCAGATAATCGGCAAACGGAAAAAAGTCTTGTTTTAGTATATCAAAATCGGGATTGTCCAAGAGGCGGTCATTGGCAGTCAAATAATAGTCATTTGTTTCCCCTCCTGCCAAAATCATATCCACATATTCCCTCATCTTCACGGTTTTAGTGTGCCCTTTAAGGAAAACTTCATAGACTGGCTCTGCTTTTCTTGATGCCTGAATATTTACACTGTGTTCACCGACAACATCTCGAAAAAAATCAGGAGACCACTTTGAAATGGCGGGCCAGTCGTCCATTAACCCACCTATTACCACCGGCAGATTCTCAACATAGTACTGTTCAAAAAAATGATCTTTCGTAAGCCCTATCCGCTTGTCTACGCTAAAATTGCGCCCCCTCATCTGAGCTAACTCCAGCTTAACATTCAACATTGCTTCTAGATTTCTCGACCTCCAGGAAGAAGGCAATGCCCCCTTGAATATTGGGCTAGATTTAACCTCGCTGACTAACAAAGAGGCATCCTGCTCTTCAAACCCTCTCCTAACCATAACTTCAACGAGGTCAGCTTCAACCACACCTTTCAGGCTGTTTCTAGTAATCCAAGTTACCCATTCATCACTAATAGAAAAACTAGATCCATCCATACTATGTATCCGTCGGAAGTAATGCGTCTTCAGGATCAGCATCCGGTTTTGATGTCGTCGTGGGCAGTAATGCATCTTCTGGGTCAGCATCCGGCTTTGATGTCGTCGTAGGAAGCAGCGCACCCTCAGGATCAGCATCTGGGCTTGATGTCGTCGTAGGAAGCAGCGCATCCTCAGGATCAGCATCTGGGCTTGATGTCGTCGTAGGAAGCAATGCATCCTCAGGATCAGTATCCGGGTTTGACGTCGTCGTAGGAAGCAATGCATCCTCAGGATCAGCATCCGGCTTTGATGTCGTAGTGGGAAGCAATGCATCCTCGGGATCGGCATCCGGATTTGACGTTGTCGTGGGCAACAATGCGTCCTCTGGAGCAGCATCCGGCTTTGACGAATTGTTTCGTTCGCTATCTTTTTCGTTAGTCATTTTTTCTCCTATATTTTTCGTCTAATATTAAACTTTCGGATTTACAATAGTTAACGCCAACATTTGGCGCCTATTTTGTGTTGCTTGGTCTTTTCAAACGACGCAAAAATAGGTCGCTCAAGATGTTTTTGTTAGGTATTTAGACTTGCGTGTAAACTTTTGCCTCTTTAAAGCAATCGTTAAATAGTTTTATGTCTGATTTTAAAAACACATGCGTATTAAGTTTCTTTCTTGCTATCTCAAGATACTCATACACTTCAGTCTCAAAATCTGAACCCTTTTTAATAAACGCGGCGTCATCATCTGTATGATACTTTCCATAACAAAGACGACCTAAAACACGATCAAAAAATAATTCGATATCTTTCCCAATTTTCCCCTTGATTGTCACTCCAACAGTGCCGCCATCTCGATACAACCATATACCCAAAATTTCCTCAGGAGAGCCTGGGAGCTTCGGCCAAGTAGATAATTCAGCATATCCCGGAATCGACCTATCCGTCGGATCGGGAATAACTTTATGCTTGCTCATTTTGCATACCTAACAAGGACTTTACCAGTTTCCGACTAATACCGCCCATTAAGTGATCAGGCGGTCAAGTTTAATCCATATATTAACAAGATATCCAACAGATATGCAGGTTAGCCAGGGTAAAAATAATACGGGTAGGTAGATATAACGCAAATAAGCTTGATTAAATAAAGGCTAATAAGGCCACTATGTAGGTCAGCTTGCTATGAGGTTAGGTGTGTCAGTTTGTGTCTAAATGGGCCGTTTTTAGCGCGGGGACAACACTTATTATTAATTTGTCGGCGAGGTCGTTGAATTTAAAGTGGGTGTTCCAAAAAATAGTGCATGATTAAAAGTGCCTGATCCTTCTGTTTTTTCAGGAAGATTAGGGTGTCAATATGATACTTGACCCCTAATCTTTTTTCTAATTATCCAGTCATGCAAAAAGACGTAACTGTATAGAGGTGGCCGTAGGTTTGTCGCCTTTAAAATAAGTGACACCGACAAGCTGACTACATTGACAACTACATCGCTGCTGTATATGAAAGCGTATCAATTACATCAGGTAAATCTTTCGATTTAACTCCGAACAACTCAAAATCAATCGCCCGCTCTTCCTTCAGCGAACAATCATAAGCGCCGCCAGATTCAATCAAAAATTGCTTAACCACGTGATACAATCCATTAATCTCACGCTTTTTACCTTGAGCAGTCAACACCACATAATCCGCATCGCGTTTAGGAATGTAGGCGCCGTATAGACCCGACTTCATTAACGCAGTCACCAGCTTCTTGGATGATCGCTCTTTATGCATAGTGACATGAATTTCAGATTGTCTGAAAAACTCCCCTTGACCACTATCGAGCTTACGCCGCGTGATAAAAAACGGCACAGCCTTTTTAACATAAGGCGCATAGCTTAAGGGTTCATCTGCTGGAATATATTCCCCTTCAAGGTACCCTTTGAACGTAGAGGACTGCTTCAGGAAATTTTTTACTTGTACCCAACGTTGGTGGTACTGCTCTTTATCTCTTAGCTTAAGGGTTAGATGACGGGTGGGTTCGAAGTGAGAATAACCCTCAGGATGACCGCAAAAATCCGTGGCATCAAACCCATAGTTGGTGATTAATTTTTCGTACATACCGTCTTCGATAGAAGTCGCGTCCACATGAATATGGAATATATCAGGAGAAGCATGATAACTGTTCATATTTTATACAAAACTATTATTATTGATTTATAAAAGAGTAGGAAATACATGTAATACTCTCTGTAGAGTCTACTATTTTTAATGAACCGATGGCAATCGTTTTAACTGAGATTAGATTGACTTCGCGCGCGACTTCGAACCTTTACAAGTACTAACCCACCTTATATAAAATAAAAAAATAACTATAACCAAGCGGATCACAGGTAATTGGCAGCAATTGACTTATAACAGATACACCGGCACATCATCACTAGAAATATTTTCTTTTCTATTTTTGCGTTATTGTGCCGAAACAGAACCGAAATATTTTTCAAAAAAACACGTGAGAGGCGCTACTTTAACACTGACAGAGAAATTAAGTCTGAACACTTTTTTATTTGCCATTTTGTTCACCCTGCCGAACTTTCTATTAAAGTTTCAGGAGGCATATGCTAGTTTCAAAGGGAAAAATAAAGCCTTCGCTAATCGCTGCCTTTATGAGACACAGCGCTCTCAAAGCAGTGATGAGAATTTCTCGTTAATGATTCCCATCTGATTGCTTCAAACTCAATTTTCTACTACCTTGAGGTCTTATCTTCTTAAACTGAGAAAAAATTAAAGCAATTAAAANAATWCTAACGGTAGAATTTAACGCTCAACATAAAACTCCGAGTCTAAACTGCAGGCCTAAAAAAGGCCTTCCACCCATGCGAGGAAATTGCAATGTCAAATATTGCCGTAAAGCTTATGCCATGAACGTGGCTACTCCAATGAAGTGGTATTGGCGCCCCCTCAACAAAGCCATTTTCTGGTTAGCAGACACTCCACTCTTATCCGGTAGGCTTAATGGCCTTTTGACGCTATCCTTAATTCATTTCGCTCGCTGGGTCATAGTCAAACCCAACGAATTCCCCCATTTAGAWGCTCGCCAACCCAAGGGGAATTATTTGGTCTCACAATCAAAAAGGATGTTGATGTGACTCGCCCGCGTTCGCAGTTGGTTTCTATTTCAGATACCCCTTATTATCACGTAATTTCCCGCTGTGTTCGGCGCTCCTATCTATGCGGGATTGACCCGTTGACGGGGGCAAACTATGAGCATCGACGGCAATGGATAGAAAACAGAATTCGTATCTTGTCATCGATATTTGGACTCCAAATCTGCTCCTACAGCGTAATGTCCAATCATATCCATCTCGTCATTAAGCTATGCCCAGAAGAAATTGAAAGCCTGAGCAATGCAGAGGTGCTAGAGCGTTGGACTTCCTTGTATAAAGGGCCGCCTCTGGTGCAGCGCTGGCARGCGGGGGAGGTCTTAGGTTGGGCTGAGAAGCAAGCAGTATCTGATTGTATTAATCGTTATCGTATGCGATTGGGTAGTCTGAGTTGGTTCATGAAGTGCCTGAATGAACCGATAGCACGCATAGCGAACAAAGAAGATAAATGCACCGGACACTTCTGGGAATCCCGCTTTAAGTCGCAAGCGTTGCTTAGCGAAGAGGCGATTCTGTCTTGTATGGCCTATGTTGATTTGAATCCGGTGAGAGCCAACATGGCAGCGACGCCGGAAGAGTCGGAGTACACCAGTATTCGAGAACGTATTCAGCCTTCGTTTGACCTTGTGGCCGCAGTTGATGAACAAATTGAAGAGAAAAACCTAATTCGATTTGGCATGGGGTTAAAGCCGCTAGCCAAATTTGAGGGCAATGAAAGTCAGGCTGAACAGCGGGGCGTTTTGTTTTCGTTAGAAGGCTATCTTGAGTTAGTAGATTATACGGGTCGCATCATTCGTCCTGATAAGCGTGGCGCGATCTCCATGACGCTTCCTCCGATATTGCAGCGTATAGACATAGACTTCAGTACCTGGCTTAAAAACAGCACCCAATTTGAAGCCGTCTATCGCGAGAAGTTCGCTAAGCGACGGTCTCGTCGTTATTTGGCTCGTGCCGGATAGCCCTTAATTAATCTGTAGTAAATCTCATAGACCTGCGCTTTCGCCGCAGGTTTTGTTGTGCCTCGAATTTAGTGACTTGGTCGTTATATGTTCGATTTTATCGAAATCTCTAGGAAGTTGAGCTAGGGGTGGGGAGTTAGGCTGTTTTGAGAGTTGAATGCGGGGAATTGGAGGAGCCCTTTTAAAGGGTGCCTGTCCCGCTGGTGTTTTCGTGCTGGATAGCCCTTAATTAATCTGTAGTAAATCTCACAGACCTGCGCTTACACCGCAGGTTTTGTCGTGCCTCGAATTTAGTGATTTGATCGTTATATGTTCGATTTTCTCGAAATCTCTGGGAAGTTGAGCTATTGGTGGGGAGTAAGGTTATTTTGGGAGTTGAATGCGGGGGATTGGAGGAGTCCTTTTAAAGGGTGCCTGTCCCGCTTGTTGCTTGCTTAATTAATCTGTAGTAAACCTCATAGACCTGCGCTTTCGCCGCAGGTTTTGTTGTGCCTGGAATTTAGTGATTAGGTCGTTATATGTTCGATTTGCTCGAAATCTCTGGGAAGTTGAGCTAATGGTGGGGAGTAAGGTTATTTTGGGAGTTGAATGCACGGGATTGGAGGAGTCCTTTTAAAGGGTGCCTGTCCCGCTTGTTGTTCTTTTAAATCTAACAAGGACTTTACCAGTTTTCGACTAATACCGCTCATTAATTAATCAGGCGGATAAGTTCAAGTCATATACTAACAAGATATCCCATATATATGCAGATTATATAGGGTGAAAATAATACGCTACGCAACTATAACGTAATTAAACCGGATTAAAAAAGACCAGCCAGGCTGTAATTTCGGCTAGTTCACTAAGACTAAAAAACCCGGTTTTATCTAAGTGGGCCATTTTTTGAGCGAGGCGGTAGTACTTTCTGTCAGTTGACGGATGGCGTCTGTGAGGTCGTTAAAATTAAAGTGGGTCTCTTCAAATACGTCATTCGGAAGGGTGCCTGTCCCACTGGTTCCTTCACTTTGTTGTGAGGGGTCAATATGATACTTGACCCCTATTTTTATGTTCGATTTGCTCGAAATCTCTGGGAAGTTGAGCTATTGGTGGGGAGTAAGGTTATTTTGGGAGTTGAATGCAGGGAGTTGGAGGAGTCCTTTTAAAGGGTGCCTGTCCCGCTTGTTGTTCTCGTCCCACTTAGTTCACTTAGTTATGGGGGCTGAGGGTTAGATACCCTCGGCTACCCGATTATGTGTTTATTTATAACCCTACTCAACAAAAAGATAATTACATCTAATCTAGGGATTGAATTGAGTTTGCCAAACGCTTCTCCTGCCCCAGCATAGTCGTATAAAAACGCTGTTCAATTCCGTAAAGCAAATATTTCAATTCTTCATCAGAACTTATTTCGAATTTTTGATTTTCACTATCAAACTTTAACTTCTCATAACAATAACTATTAATATATGTAAAAATATTGCTTCTGTCTGGAGCCGACATTGCAGCCAACGTACTCATTGCAAGTGCAACGCGTTTTCTGTTGGGCTTGGAAACCCTGTCTACTCCATAGCCATCATTCAGCTCTATAAACGACTCCTCAAGAAATTCACTTACCTCTTCTTTGGTAGCCTCTTTATAAAGTTCATCAATACCCTTAAAAATACTTGATATCGTAGCTAAGTTTTTGAAAATCAAGATGTCTTCACTTTTGATGTAAACTGCATCAGGTTCTTTGTTAATGAATAATCTTCGATGGTCTTCCTCTAGTTTTACATTTTCTCCAAAGCTAAGTATTTTACGCGTAGCAAATAATGAAGGGGTGATTTTTTGAATAAAATAGTTGTCATCTTGAACAGCACACAGGTAAGCTATTTTCAAAAACATATCTGCTGGTATCTCATTGTATTCAGCAGATATAAACTCTTTTTTTAATAGCTCAATACAATAGCCCTGTTCACTAAACTTATCGACTTTGAACCAAGAGTCCTCATCCAAATTATGATCCGGTTCATAATTTACCCGCTGAAACCCACTTATATTACAATCATAAATAATTTTGTCAGAAAGCAACTTATAATAATCTATTTTACTCCGGTCTTTTACTTTGGCAATCAATTGCTTCATCTATTAATCCTTCTCAATATAAGTGTAATTATTAATCCTATAGGCTACATTAATATCTATTTCGCTAGGTATTTTATAAACATGGCGACTAATCAGAAATATAGAAGCCCCATTAGTCGTAGTGATGTTATAAAACTCAAACCTAAATAACAAAAACAATGGATTGAAGTACAAGGCTTGAGATAAAAAGGTGAAGACAAATAGAATCCCATAAACAAAAAGCAAGGCCTCTCCGTTACTTACACTCAATGCGACAAAGAAATAACCCAAGTAAMTAKKYWMAWMASWRWKRYYYKSWTRYKCAWYMSTTYTRRWTWWTMMWKRRTMWAWACTATCCCTACCTAAAAATGAGCTAAGAAATATGCTTAACCATGTCAACATGATAGGAATAAGCAAGTAAACAAAATATGATAAGGCTCTCGGTAAGTCCGCCAAATGCTGGCACCCAGTAAATAAATGGCCAAAGGTGTAACCTTTCTGAACAAGAAAAATTATTACTAACAATGAGGTGGCGTTAAAGGTTAGAAGTAACCGAAATGCTATATTCATACTATCAATTCAACTTTTTAATCATGATATACGTTTCAACTTTAAGTTTAGGTGCTTTCCAATTATATAAAGCCACACTCCTGCTGGAGACACATAACAAAGACTTTACCGGTTTCCGACTAATACCGCTCATTAATTAATCAGGCGGATAAGTTTAAGTCATATACTAACAAGATATCCTACAGATATGCAGATTATACAGGGTGAAAATAATACGGTACGTCACTATAACGTAATTAAGTCAGATTAAAAAAGACCAGCCAGGTTGTAATTTCGGCTAGTTCACTATAAGACTAAAAAACCCGGTTTTATCTAAGTGGGCCATTTTTTGAGCGAGGCGGTAGCACTTTCTATCAATTGACCGATGGCGTCTGTGAGGTCGTTAAAATTAAGGTGGGTGTCTTCAAATACGCTTAAATACGTCCCTTTCATTTTTATCTCTAAAATTCCTTTTTTTAGTGTGAGAACGAAACAACAAATTTACCCGTTTTCGACGAACTTAAGATATACAGGTAAGTTTAATATCAAACTGATTCCTACCAAGGCAGCCTATTTAGCAGCCTACTTAATAGAACGTTTGTTTAAATTTCTCTCAAATCATATCAGAAGCAGGAAACATACCAATATCACAATCCTCAACTTCAATGTTATACGCTTTAATCAGCTCCAAAGCCTGTGCTTTTCTACTTTCAGGAGCTTGCGGAAACTTGCTAATTATATCACTAACATTCTCTTCAAAATTCTTATCTTCATCAAACATAGTCCCAAGTACGCCATGCACAATGACATTGACCCAGTGGGATGTGTACTCCGAAATATCTTCTTCGGATGTTGGGTCGGCAAGGATTGCGATTGCTAACTCGTCGGGTATGTCTCGTAAATTGTCGTCGAGATATCTAATTAACATGATCGATTACCTCTGTTTCCTTACTCAGTTCTGAAATGAATAGCTGGAATTGCGGTTTTGAAATAAAATTGTTTTCGCCCATTCCCCATGCAACGCCGCCGTCTACATTGACTTGTGTTAGCTGAGGGAGCTTATGAGAGACATTCTTGTGTATTTGTACGGCTTGCGCTTTGTACAGTCTTGTTTTTGCTCGTACCGCAAGTCGTCCTCTTGTCTGTTCGATATCATCTGTTAATAGGTAAAACCCCAAGAAAGAAATGTTATCAAGATTCCCTGCCATCTCGACGATTCGCTTACCGAGCGCTTTCCCTAATTGCATTCCATTCACTGGAACTTTCTTTGAGGAATCCATGCTATCTTTTGCGTCCGAAAATTTGATGCCCACGGCGTGGCCAGATAGCCCATCTATTTGGTGAAAGCTAAGGCTTATTTTGTATCGCAGCCCTGAAAAATCTAATATAGATGACTCAGTTTTAATTTGGTTTAATGCTGGGTGACCGGCCATGTTTAATCCTTTAGTTCAGTTCGTTTATCCTGCCTATGGATGATATCGATTTTGTGTAATATGATATTTAGCCCTAAACTCTTATGCTTTTTTTGATCAAATAATTTTCGTATCACCAGTTTTGCAACGACTTAAAAAACCGAGCAGCACAAACACTATAAAAAACTCCTTGCAGCGCGAACATGAGAATTATCATATTTAAAATAAATCCCCAAGGTTCAAAAAACAACATAATCATTTGCTCTAGGTAATTGTCAGGTAACGATTTTAAAACACCGAATATTTGCGCCGTCATCAAAGCTGAAAAACAAAATAGTAAAGCACGAAATGGCCATCGGATTTTATTTTCCCAGTTTTTTAGCTGGAGGCTAAACAAACCTACAAGAAGGCTAATGATAATTGCATATTCTGGCATTTTGAAATTACCTCAGTAGATTTTTATCTTGTCGCTATTAATGGCATGATTACATCTCACTAAAAGATAAAGGATTGGTTGTTTATCGACCACC
>NVVB01000112.1 GCA_002402085.1 Gammaproteobacteria bacterium | reverse complement strand
TGTTGTTTAACCAAAGAGCATAAGTCAGGTGAAAAAACCTATAGCCACAGTGTTTTACAAGGTGCCCCGCACTCACCAATGCATTTTATCAAGCGATAGAATCAGGAAAAGAAATCATCTTAAATTCCTTACTTCGATAGCAAAATCATAACGTGTATGGGGCATGTCTTTGCCCCATTTGTCTTTCCTTTAACTCCAGGCTAGCTATTATATGCGTACCCCGCTTTTAATTATTGTTTCGCTGTTTATTTTTGGATGTGCAAGTTCAAAATCACCCTATATAGAACACACGCAATCGCTTACTGAGATACCTGACAATGCAAGTTATCATCTCACAATCCCCAGTAGCGAGGGCATCCCCTTTAGTGGCCTGGTCAGTTTTGACGGTGTCGAAGCCGCTGGGTATAACGGCCTGTATCCAGGCGGGTCAGGTGCGGTAGTTATTGCAGCCCTTCTGGTGCATTCGGCAACGGTTGAGTCCTCTAAAAATCGGCAAAAAAGTGAGCTTCAATCCAAAGCGGATCAAATACTTGTCCCGTATCATTCCGCGATCGAAAACTTATCGGCCATTGACTTGATCAATGATACCAATATGAAAATAGTAGGCTTAAATAAAAATACGGACGTAAATGCAACGGAAATCCACGTACAGAGTAAACCGCTGTACCTCATTTCAGAAGATGAAAAAACACTCGTTTTAAGGAATATAGTGATTGCCCATTCTGGTGAGGACGCTAACAACGATAATGTAATTTATAAAAACATGATCGAGGTCCACTCGAACACTGCATCCACTGACGCCCCTCAGTCGCATTGGATTTCGAACGACGAAGAAAATTTCCGCAATGTAGTTCACTCGCTCTATGTCGAGTCTATACAGCTAGCGATGGACGACATAAAAAATGCATTACTGACGGATAGCCCCGAAAAAACCTTTACCTACTATCAATCCAATCAGAAGCAATATGAGCGAGGCAGCTTAGTTCGCCAACAAGAAGGTCGCATAGCGATTCGCACCCTAAGAGGTTGGCTTATGTCTGTACCAAGTTCCGGTTTAACACCATAACGTTCTAATACGGTTATGTGCGTTTTAAGCACCAAAGTAATCGCTAGGGCTGCGTGATAAAAAAACAAAATCAACAACAAATCATGCAGCCGCCGGCCTTCAACAACATCGTTATTCAATATAGAAACATCACTAGAAACATACTCCTCCGCTCAAAAAGCGCTTTTTACGAGCCTTTAGCCAGCATACGCTGAAAGCATCTATGTTAGGCTTACTCTTCCCTGGGTGCCGCTGAGAACTACTTAAGAACTACTTAGTCGCCGCCCTTTTCAACCCAGCTTTTGCGCGGAGTCATTGATGCTAGCAAGCCTAGAGGCCATATTGCCTCTGTTTTTATTGATTGCCCTAGGCTATGGCGCCAAGCGCACGGTATTGGATATCAAGTTGCTGCCCGGCCTCAACCTGTTTGTCTATTACTTTGCCGTCCCATCCTTACTCTTCAATGCCGCCAGTCAGCAATCAATCCAAGACTTAATCAATCTGCCTGCACTCACGGCCATTAGCTTAGCGATTGTAATCACCAGTCTTTTCACCTATTTGTTATTTCGCTTTGTGTTCTCCTCTCCAGATCCGCGAGTCCCTATCGTTCAGTGCTTAAACGGGGTTTTTGCTAACTTCGCTTACATGGGCATTCCACTTACTTTTGGCTTGCTGGGCGAGTCTTCTTATGCGGCTACGATTAGCATTGTGTTACTAGGCAACATATTGATCATCAATGGCTCCCAGCTTTTTCTAGAAGCATTGAATCATCATACTTTGACTGTCAAAACGGTGTTCAGCACGGTGCAACGCTCTTTATTACAGAACCCGATATTTCTCTCTACGGTCATTGGATTAATATTTTCTAACTACGCACTCAAGCTTCCAGGTAGTTTGCAAACAGTAATCGACATGTTGGCTCCAGCGACCATTCCCGTGGCATTATTTTGTTTAGGTGCGAGCTTACAGTTTAGGAAAACCGACATTGGCTACCGCCAGATATTCAGCTTGGTAGGGATTAAATTGGTGCTCCACCCCGCGCTGACTCTGGCGTGCTTTTACGGCTTGGGCATCGAGGATTCTAGCTGGCTATTAACAGCGGTATTTTTGTGTGCATTACCCACAGGCACGTTAGCGCATGTCATGGCACTGAAATACCAAGTCTTCGATACAGGCACATCCCAGGTAATTGTCTTTTCCACCTTATTGTCATTGCTGAGTGTGAGTCTCTGGGTACAATTATTACTTTAAACAGACGATGTCAGGCAGTACCAATCAAAGACTATTATTAATAACAAAACGCTCCCTTACAACGCTATAGATTAAACGCCATGAACACGACGCTTGCTTTTTTGCAGTCCCAAACCACGATTAACGAGCACGATGCGAAAGCGCTACTCAACATTGCTAATTTTAAAACGTTCTCAAAAGAGCAAATTATCTTTCACCCGGGAGCTATTTGTAATGAAGTCTTCCTAATGACTCGTGGGCTGGTGCGTTGTCACTATTTGCTCGGTGATAAAGAGGTGAATCTGCGCCTACTGTCTGACTACAGTGCCGTGATCGCTTTAAGCAGCTATATCGACCGGGTAGAGTCCATTGAAACGGTGCAAGCGATAGAGGACTGCGAAGGCTTTGTTTTCAAACGCAAGGATTTAGACGTTTTAGCGGAGTCAGTGCCGGCCATAATGGCGCTTCATCTCCATACTGTAAGCAAGCACTACACGTCCATGGAGAGGCGTTTACTGACCATCCAGCATAAAAGCATTGAGGAACGGTATAAATACTTTCAACAACACATGGAAGCCAAAATTGTTGAGCGAACCCCGGCTATTCATGTCGCCTCGTATTTGGGCGTTCCGCCCGAATCACTGAGCCGCGTTAAACGGGCACTTAACAAAGGTTAAGGCGCACCGAGGCAGTATCCAGTAGAGTCCAGGCCTTAAGCATCGTTCATTTGTTGCTTTCGATAAGTGCCATCAGCACCCACTTAAAAGGCCGATACGAAGGATTTATCATGACCCATTCACAAGTGCGCTTCATTTCGTTTCCCTCCTCCATTTGGTCTGAAAAGGCACACTGGGTATTGGACTTCTGTCGTATCCCTTACACCCGAGAGATCTATACGCCCCTTATCTCCACCCCGCGCGTCCGATATTTAGCCGGCAACTTGTTTGGCAAATTAACTCTGCCCATTATTACCTATCAATCCGAAGTCTATAGCGACTCCTACACGATCGCTCAATTTGCCAATGCCAAACGCGCTCACGGTGCTGCGGACCTATTTCCGGTAGAACACCTGACTGAAATTAATGAATGGGAAGCCTTAAGTCAGCAGTTAATGGACCGATGCCGAATTAAAGCCTTAGTCAAAATGAAAACGAATCAACAGAGCTTGGAGAATAATTTACCGGCCTTTATTCCGAAAGCATTACGCCCCCACCTTCGCTTCATGACAAAAATAGCCCTGAGTAATTTCCAGAACAAATACCCGATTGCAGAACAAGATCCCGATCTTCTGCTTAGGCAAGGCTTACTCAAACTCAGAGCTAAATTGAAGGAGTCAAAGGGCTACATACTCAAGGAGTTTTCCTACGCAGACATTACCATGGCCACAGCRATTGTCGGCTTCAAGCCCGTGGATACACGCTATATGCCCATTGACGATGCAACCATTGATAGCATGACCGATGACCGCCTCGCTGAGGAGTTTGCAGATTTAATCGCATGGCGTGATCAACTGTACGCAACGTTTCGTTTGCCTAAGCAAGATGATTCAYGTCGCGCCATGCCYACCGAAACGCACGYTCACAAAGCCTAGACGCTCGGATTATTATCGATGATTAYTACTGATTCGATAACAAATACATCACCACCGCCCAAGCGGCGACATTTTGCTTGAGGCCYTCCGGGTCTACTTTATCCAAGGTGTCGTCGGCGGTGTGATGAAAATCAAAGTAGTCGCTGCCGTCTTGTTTTAACCGGAACACATTAACACCTACTTTTTTCAACGGTTTAATATCCGGACCGCCACTAGTCGGCGGCTCAAGACCGGCTTCAATCCCTAAAGGTGCCAATACCGGCATGATCATATTACGCAAAGCCAAGTCTTCAATATCGAAGCGCCAGACTTTGCCAGCACCGAAGTCTGACTCTGATCCGTATACGTGGTTGATCATCTGATCTTTATGGGCGTCCACATATTGCTTCGCGCCCCACAAGCCCGCTTCTTCATTGCCAAACAGGACTAAACGAATACTGCGCTTCGGTTTTTTTGCTTGCAGCGCAATCAACTCCGCAGCCGCCACTGTAATGCCCACCCCCGCGCCGTCATCAATGGCACCGGTGCCTAAATCCCAAGAATCAAGGTGGGCGCCCATTAAGATAATCTTTTCCGGCTCAATTGCGCCRTCGATTTGCGCAATGACATTATGGGATTGACCTTGTTGATGAAGCGAAACAGAGATATCCAGCCCCACAACAATCGGGCTTCCCAACGCTAAAAGCCGCATGAGTTGATCCGCGTCGGGCACTGACAGTGCTGCCGCAGGGACCGGAGAGTCCAGTCGAGCGGTGGCACCCGTGTGAGCAAAGCGGTGATGACTGGTGCCTATGGATCGAATCAAAACGGCTATGGCGCCTTTCTCTTTAGCTAATACACTGCCTTGGTATCGCAGCGGTACGCTGTTGCCATAACCCGTGCCGTCTTTGGTTCTAGCGGTTGCTTGATTCACAAATACAATTTTATTGATAACACGCTCTTTAGGCGCTTTCTCAAACGCTGCTAACGTCTCGAAATGCACAACTTGCCCTTGAATTTCCCCCGGGGTACTGCCGCTGTACCCGAGCGCAGTAATGGTCAGCGGCTGGGCGTAGTCTCCTATAACGCGGGCTTTTTCGCGATGGCGTTGCCATAGTGGGAACACAATAGGCTCTAACCAAACCCGATCAAATCCGCCGTTGTCTAACAGCGATTTAGCCCAACGCACCGCACGCACATTGGCTTGCGTACCGGCTAATCGAGGGCCAATTTGCGTGGTGAGCTGCTCGACTATTTGCCACGCTCTATTCGAATTGAGGGCCTGCTCACGCAATAACACCGCAGTCTCAATTATCGCGGCATCAACCAATGGTGTAGCTGCTGGGTTTGAGGGACTACTGTTCGAGGAATTGCTGTTCGAGGGACTACTGTTCGAGGAATTGCCGCTTGATGAATCCATCGCTAACGTCAGCGTAGGCAGTATCAATAAACCAAGGAAGAACAAACGAAATCGTTTCACACGCATGTTGAAATTCCAATTTTTGGGAACAATAATTTTAATGCAAAGATTTTGAGGCCTGAAATTTAGGCGCTGGTTTTTTTGGCCCAACATCGAGGACTAATTCTAAAACCCTATCATTGCATTGCACCTTGGGAGAACAACACACGGGACTGAAGGCCTARCCCGTTTGTTGTTCCGGCGRGTTCAYTACATCACTCGCAGGTAAAATCGYGGCCATTGCGTGCTGAACGTGTTGCTTCGCATCGGTGTCGATATTTCGGCTATGCGCTAAATGCACCCGTTGAAAATCCCACATGAGAATGCTTTTAAAGGATTCTTTGAGCATGGCTTTATCGCGATAGACGAACTTCATTAATCGAGACATCTTGGGGCTGTTACTGTTCACGCCCACAAGCGCAGTAAAGAGTCGGGTGGCCAAATTTCTCTTTTGCTCGAACCACATAAACAAGTCAGTGAGCACCAGAGTTTGGCTCGACCCATGGTAGAACACGTGTTCATCGCTCATCCCACCGTTGTATATCCGTAGCACCTCTAAATCATCGCCCCATACGGCCGTCTCGTTCACATCTAAAATGCCATGTTCCGGGAGGTTTTTTATTTTTTTAGGAAGGCCTTCTGGACAGCGTACCTGCGCGTCGGGAAAGGCTCGCTTGGCACTATTGAGAAACAGGTGGTGAAAGTTATTGGGTGCGATAATCCAGGCCACTTTACCCAGCGTGTCGATTTCTAATTTCAAAGCCTCGTCGATCTTAACGGGAGAAATTAAAACGATTTGCTTATGGCTGGTTTTTATAAGCGTCATTTGAGAAGACAGATTAATTCCGCCAAGCACCAGAGGGGCTCGCACAAACCATATATTCTTGCCGCMTGATTTGATCATTTTTTATTATCCTTAATTGATTCAGGGCTCAGCTAACCCCTTTGCATTTTTTATAATTTATTCCACAATCTAACCTGCTGCAAAGGCAATAACAAGCCGCGAGCAGTGCGTGGTTTTTTAAAAGCCCGATTAAATAACTCCCTCTAACGGGACAACCCGGCACTAATTTCAGCGCTATGCTCAGCACCTTGTTGAGTACTATGGCGTATTCAACAAGGGTCTCTCGGCATGCTGACTGTTACTTACGCTTGCGAGGCGGCCGCCGGTTCTGGCTATCAGGCTTGCCCGCTTTACGATTGGGATTGTTGCGCCCAGGGCTGGTTCGATTCGAGCTGTTACTGGTAGCACTTCTATTATTAGCGTTCTGGGCTGAGTTATTGTTCGAACCATTAGCCGAGCTATTCGCTGAACGGTTATTCGCGCTAGTCCTGCTAGTACTATTTTTACCGGAGCTATTTCTACCGGAGCTATGATTACTGGAGTTTGCCCTGTTGCTGTCTCCGTTAGCGTTATTACGATTAGCGTTAGTGCGTCCAGCACTGTTTCTATTCGAACTGCTCCTATCCGAACTGTTTCGATTCGAACTGTCTCGGTGACTGCCGTGTTGAGTTTGCCCACGTTCATTGCGAGTAGGTCGGGAAGGCGCCGCGACTAATTGATTGGGGCCRTCGCCAATTAACTCTCGACGATTGATGGTGTGTAAAAGATCCCGTATCACGTTGGCGTTATCGGGGTCATGGTAACGCAGCAAGGCCTTGTGTAATTGTCGTTGCTCAAGCGTTTTAGTGACCACCATTTTTTCTGATTTATAGCTTAATTTTTCCAACGGATTACGTTCGGAATAATACATCGCTGTGGCTAGGGACATGGGCGACGGATAAAACGTTTGGCCTTGATCCACACGTAGTTTGTTACGCTTTAACCACAAAGCAAGATTGACCATGTCTTCGTCTTCACACCCAGGATGAGCCGCGATGAAGTAGGGAATCAAATATTGTTTTTTATTCGCACTTTTTGAAAATTTATCAAACAGCACCTTAAATTCATCAAAAGCGCCCATACCAGGCTTCATCATTTTTGAAAGCGGGCCGTCTTCGGTGTGCTCAGGGGCAATCTTAAGGTAGCCGCCGACATGATGAGACACCAGTTCTTGAACATATTCATGATCCAGCACGGCTAAATCGTAACGTAAACCAGACGCGACTAAAATACGCTTAACGCCTTTGATCTCTCGCGCTCGCCGATACAAGGAGGTGGTCTGAGAGTGATCTGTCACGAGGTTGGAGCATATCACTGGATAGACACAGGACAGCTTTCGGCAATGGGACTGAATGGTGTCGTCTTTACAATTCAGGTGATACATATTGGCGGTAGGACCGCCCAGATCTGAAATAGTCCCGGTAAACCCAGGGGTTTTATCCCGTATATTTTCAATTTCTTTGAGCACAGACTCTTGGGAGCGACTCTGAATCACCCGCCCTTCATGTTCTGTGATTGAGCAAAAGGTACAGCCTCCAAAACAGCCTCGCATGATATTCACGGAAAACCGAATCATGTCGAATGCTGGGATTTTCGCATCGTTATACTTGGGGTGAGGCTTACGTTGATAGGTTAAATCAAACACCCCATCAATCTCCTCCGTCTCCAACGGGATCGGCGGCGGATTGACCCAAATCTCTTTAGTGCCATGCTTTTGAATTAAGGTCCGTGCATTATTGGGGTTGGCCTCTAAATGCAAGACTCGGGACGCATGGGCGTAAAGAATAGGGTTTTTACTGACCTTTTCAAAAGAAGGCAGTCGAATATAGGTCGTAGCAGGGTCAAGCTTTTCTTTGCCCTGCAATGGCATGGGCACGATCCGCAACGGCTTAGGCGCGTCATCATCCACTAGCGCACTGGAGTCGTCGCTGGCATTACCATCGCCTTCGTTATCAGATTTTTTCGAACACTTTGACGGATCACTGGTATCGGTCATTTCGTAGGGGTTGGAGATTTTATCGATATTACCCGGCCAATCAATACGCGTAGAATCTACTTCCACCCAGCCTCCAGGGGCGGCATCGCGTATCACCACAGTCCCGCGAATACTGGTGAGGTCCTTAATATCTCGCCCGATGGAAATCTCATTGGCCAATTCCGCAAGTGCACGCTCGGCGTTGCCATACATCAAAATATCCGCGCCGGAATCAATTAATACCGAACGTCGTACTTGATCGCTCCAATAATCGTATTGAGCGATTCGACGTAAACTGGCCTCAATTCCACCAATAACAATGGGCGTGGATTTGTAGGCCTCGCGACAGCGTTGACTATATACAATAACAGCACGATCCGGACGCTTACCGCCTTTACCATGAGGCGTGTAATGATCGTCGTGGCGCAATCGTAAATCCGCCGTATAGCGATTAATCATTGAATCCATATTGCCGGCAGTGACCCCAAAGAACAGATTAGGCTCACCTAGCTCCATGAAATCATTCGTACTTTTCCAGTTGGGCTGATCAATAATCCCTACTCGAAAGCCCTGAGACTCCAAAAACCGGCCTAATACAGCCATCCCAAAGCTAGGGTGGTCTACATAGGCATCGCCCGTAACAATGATAATGTCGCAACTATCCCACCCCAACTCATCCATTTCTGCACGGGATGTAGGTAAAAATGGCGCGGTGCCGTAGCACTCAGCCCAATATTTTGGGTAAGAAAATAGTTCAGGAGCAGTGATTTTCATGAAATCCAGGGAGCAAAAGCTAGGAGTAGTGAAGATTATAGGCGTTAACGGCGCGTATTTTCTCAGATTTCAGTCTTTCTAAGTAGTCTTTTATGCCTTTCCTTACACTCAGAAACATAGTCGTCGCAATTGGCGCTTATTAGGCCCTATCCGTCGCCCGCTAAAGAGCATTTACTTACTAATTTACAACCACTTACAAGTACTCAGCAACGCATAGACTATTCACCGGGCAATATTTGCGCTTTTATTCAGCATGACAAATACGTCCAATCTCTATCGTTGCCACTTCGCAAACGCCTCTTGTCAGACTATATTCAAGCCTCGACTACAACGGAGGTACTGAAGTCGAAGCAAAATCAGCAGTAGAAGTAGAGGTACAGGTAGAAGTAGCGCTGTTTACTGAACTATTTACTGAACTATAAAAGGAATTACTAATGAGAAAACTGTTTACCGGATGTCTCCTTGCCGTATCCCTATCTATAGTAAGCCTGGCTCACGCCGGGGATCGTAATATTGTTGTCACGCTTAGCGGAGTAGGCAGCCCGATTGACGTAACGACCCTGCCTTTATTCGAACGCCTACCGGACGGCGTTCAAGCCAATATCCTTAGCGCAAATGTTTGTTTTGAAGTCCCAATGTTCAACTTAACCACCAACCGTTTAATTGGTCGTGGCATCGACTGCTTAGGAAACTTCGACTTCACCGATGAACTCATTCCTGAACTAACATTAACCGACACCGTCATCTTTCAATTCCATAGCGGGACAATAGTCGCCACCTCCGAAGTGACTATCCAACAAAACTTGACCGGCGACCCCAATGTCACCCATCTCACCGGCGCTTTCCCCTCCGAAGAAAACATTGATTTTACGAGTGGTAGGTTTAGGCGGTCCGATGGTGGCACCGTGCGCTTATCGGGCGGAGTGGATATGTCCGACTTTATCGCAACGGGCGGGCCCTTGGTATTTAACTGTATTTTCGTGATTGATTTAAACTAAGTACGGCACTCAATACGGCAATAAGCGCTCATTGACTACATACCGCTTATTGCCGACCTCGAAAACAGCCTCCTCTTTCAAGTAATTTCAGAAAAAACGCCGCCACCTAAATGACCATTGCTACTTAATTCACATTAAGCCGATTTTTTAAAGATCGCTACGATTTCTTACTCAACGTTACAAAGCCGTCAAAATGCCATTGCATTGAACAATCATTATTTGGCGCTTAATTCGAATTAAAACTGACGTTTTTCTATCAGACCAAACCGCTATAAAAGCTGTCTTATTATTTCCTTTCAATATCGTTAAGGATTAATACAGACGCCACACTCTCAAACCAATCGAAAAACCCTCGGTGTATCCCTTCACCATGCTCGATTCGAATTACAAGGCAATATTTACGTAAGATCAATTAGATACCTATCGATCCCAATCACTTCCTATATAGCCTGCAATGCTCATCGATCTAGGCTCGAGTGAGATCACAAACCGAAACCCAATTAAAAACGGGCACACGCATCTCGTGCGCCGCCGAACAAACGGTCACATTAAACGTCGACCCTTTTTCAACGTAACAAAAGTAAGTCAACGAACCGTTACATTCCCGTTACGATTAACGTTCCAAATTTTTGACGTGGATTGCATTAAAAAATGGATCCGATAATATTGATCTCAATTCGACGCAACACGCTTACTAAGAACGTTCGAACTGCTCAGCAGGGAAAACAAATCAAACAAGCTTGAAGCGCATAAAACTATAATGAAGCGACGGTCGCTATCCCTGACAGTTGATCAAGGGCACCAACGCTGAAATAAAAACTCGGAGCATCACAACATGAAAAACGTTTCTATTAAAAACATCGCTAAAAAAATC
>NVVB01000011.1 GCA_002402085.1 Gammaproteobacteria bacterium | reverse complement strand
ATGCGGCGGGTCGTGTTGCTTCTTTAGAGGCGTATCAGCTAAGGGTGAATGGGGGTCGGTTAAAGCAGGATAAGCCGATATCTCCTTTGGGGTGGTAAGGGTAAGGGGGGGCGTCTTTGAGGTTGTATGGATAGGGTGTTGTCTTTTTTGAGTTGAGCCTGGTGTTTTTGGTTGGTGAAATATAAGGAGGCTGGGGTTCTGGATGTTCCTAACTAGTACTGAAAGTTTAGGGGCCGAGGCCGATTGGTGCGTGGGTTCCTTGTACCTCTGTTGGTGGTCTATGCATAGGTATTGTTTCCCTAGGGGAGCGTTTAATTAAGCCGGTTATCCTGTTAATCTGGGCTTGAGCTTTTAGGCGGTACGTTCACTTTCCTTGTCCACAGCTCACGCGCTTTATCGAGGCGTTAGTTAGTATCGCAGGAGAATTGAATTTAAAGAAGTATGAGGAGGTAATTTGATCATTCACAAGAAATTCATGAAATCTTTCATTTCTATAATAATGCTGATTTATGTAGCTAGCTGCTCAGCAAATGAGTCCGTCGAAGAGGGGAGGTGTAAAGTTGATCTTTCCTTAGAGCCTGATTTATCGGAACTCGTGCTGGTCGGGACGGATGTGGTCAATATTAAGGATTTTGAACCGTACAATGCTTCTTTAAGTAAAAATTATTCTTCAGAGATTGGGGGGGCAATATTAACCTTGTCTGTTATCTCTGAATCAATGAGCGTCAGTATTAAACGGACATTTAAGGAGCCGGGGGGAGTTGTGCATGTGAGCGTATACGATTCTGTCTGTATTTCAAATGATGTTTTCGGCGCGCAGGACTTGTTCGGAAAGATTGTGAGTGAGGGGGTTTTGATCCTTGAAAAGAAACCTAATGTTAATGGTGTGCCCATTGATCTTTGGGTTCTATATGAAAAAGACAGCTAAAAGAGAGAATGTTGATGGCATTAAGGATCACGTTAAGGAAGGGCGACAAAGGGAAATTCGTATCTGAACTTCAAAAGTTATTGAATAAAATATTGGCTTCGAGAAAGCTGACTGCAGATGGAGATTTTGGTGAGAATACACGTAAGGCTGTTATAGACTTTCAAAAAAGTGCCAATATAAAGGCTGACGGTATTGTAGGTAATAGGACTTGGGTTGCTTTAGCGAATGCAGCCACTCATATTATGACGGCTCCTATGCAGCCCAATGGTTTATCTAGCATCGCTGAAAAGTATATAGGTGTTAAAGAGACAGGAAATAATCTGGCCGGTTCTAGCAAGCAAATGCTTGAGATTTTTAAAGCTGATGACCTTGTTATCAACGGAAAAACGGATGGGTATCCATGGTGTGCCGCTTTTGTTTCATTATGCGTGCAAAAATTATGTAAGTCTTCTGTGTTTTATAGTTCCCTAGTTCCGCCACGTGAGCCTTCCGTGAATAATTTTTTAAATAGTTGGGCTAAAAATAGTAATTGTTTGATTTTTAAGCCTGACAGTAAAGTTTTTACCATTACGAAAGACGATATTGTTGTGTTTACTTTTTCACATATAGGTATCGTTGAATCAAGCAACGACACATTTGTAACAACCATAGAGGGGAATACAAATGATGCGGGTAGTCGAGAAGGCATTACTGTTGCAAGGAAACAAAGAAGGCCTAGTATAATTCGGTCAGTTATACGTCTTCCTATGGATGGAGTTGGGATTGATAGAAAGTTAAACGACTATGTACAGTATTGCTGAAGTGCTTCCATGTTTCGAAATTGTGGTTTAATAGGATTTCTATTATAACTGTATATTCTTAAATCGAGCCTTTTCATAGCAGGCGGGGAGCTCGCGGGGTCTACGGCGAATCCACAATATTTAAGGGCGGCTATTTTAATTCCTTACATAAATTAAAATGGCTGCCTTTAGGTGGGCCAGAGGTCAACAAGCGGAGCGCGTTAGCCGCTATGCTATGGATTTATAACCGAGTGTGCACTTTTTTGAGGTAAGACACTATGAATACATTAACCGGCTTCTAACAGATATACCAAGCCGGCAGGATAAAGAAGACCTGTCCGACTTAATGCCTTGGAATTTATAGGGCTAGGTGTGGTTTGCTAAACGTTTACAAATCATTAACGGCGAACTCGCTGTATAAACCAAAGGATTGAAAATGAACAGAGACAAGGCTGAACAATTACTTAAAACCGCACTAGCGAACTCAGAAGCCGAATTTCGAGAAGGTCAATGGGAGGCTATAGATAGTCTGGTAAACAAGAATCAAAAGTTATTGGTGGTACAGCGTACTGGATGGGGTAAAAGTTCGGTTTATTTTATTAGCACCAGAATCTTTCGCGATCGAGGTATGGGGCCGACTATTATTGTGTCGCCTTTGCTGGCGCTAATGCGTAATCAAATCGAGTCTGCTCGGCGTTTAGGTATTGTGGCTGAAACCATGAATTCTACCAATATGGATGACTGGGAAGCGGTGACCGCTAGAATAGTGAATAACGAAATAGATTGTCTGCTCATATCGCCGGAGCGATTAGCCAATGAGAATTTTGTTGACACGGTATTGCAGCCAATTGCTGACCGTATCGCCTTGATGGTGATTGATGAAGCGCACTGTATTTCAGATTGGGGTCATGATTTCCGTCCGGACTATCGTCGTATTGTAAATGTTTTGCGCCAATTGCCTCCGAATACGCCGGTTCTGGGCACCACTGCCACGGCTAATAATCGGGTTGTGGCGGATATTCAAAACCAGTTGGGTGATATACAGATTCAGCGAGGGCCGCTTGGTCGTGAAAGCCTTGCGCTGCAAACCATGGAGTTACCAGATCAGGCTTCACGTTTAGCATGGTTGGCACAGGCTATTCCTAACTTGCCTGGTACCGGTATTGTCTATACGTTGACGGTTCGTGATGCGGACCAGGTTGCCCAGTGGCTGGCACAAAACGGAGTTGATGCCAAAGCCTACCACGGAAGCGTGACAACAGCGGGTTTTGAGAATAGTAATACTTATCGCCAGCATCTCGAAGAGCAGCTGTTGGCCAACCAGCTTAAAGTGTTAGTTGCGACAACAGCGCTTGGAATGGGTTATGACAAGCCTGACTTGAGTTTTGTTATTCATTATCAGGTGCCGGGATCGATCGTCGCTTACTACCAACAAGTTGGTCGTGCTGGTCGCGGTATTGACTATGCGGTAGGTGTGTTGATGTCAGGTGTTGAAGATCAAAACATCCATGAGTTTTTTCGGGCATCAGCCTTTCCCTCTGAGTCTCAAGTTAATGAGATTTTACAGGTGCTCGAAAATTTCGATGGCCTATCGATTCGAGGTATTGAAGAGCAGACTAACCTGCGTCATGGGCAAATTGAAAAAGTATTGAAATTACTTGGTGTAGAAAATCCTGCGCCGGTTATTAAAGTGAGTAGTCAATGGCGCAGGACGGCGGTTCCCTATGCGATGGATCATGCTCGTATTGCTCATCTAACCGGACAGCGGGAACAGGAATGGACTGAGGTACAAGCTTATCTTGAGGAAAATGACTGTAAGATGACTTATCTTCGCAAAGCATTAGATGACCATGAAGTAACGCCATGTGGTAAATGTGCGTCCTGTCTTGGTAATCCAGTGCTTGACCTGAGGCTTGATCCTACCCTTACTCATCGAGCTGCTAGTTTCTTGAAGCAGGCTGAGATGGTTATTGAACCAAGAAAACAAGTGGCTCCTTCCAATGCAGAGACAGTGAGGGCTTTCCCAACCTATCAATTTCCTCGGCAATTGGGTGTTCTGGCTGCTGAGGAAGGACGCGTCCTCTCAATATGGGGTGACGCAGGTTGGGGGCGAACAGTTGCAGATTGTAAACACGGAAGGCGCTTTAGTGATGAACTGGTTGAGGCGATGGCGGAAATGATCGAAGAACGCTGGCAACCTAATCCGTCGCCGACATGGGTGTGCTGTGTCCCATCCCGTAACCACCCTGAATTAGTTCCAGATTTTGCTCGTCGGCTCGCAGCTCGTTTAGAGTTGCCTTTTGTTAACACGGTTTCTAAAGTTAAGGATAACCATCAACAAAAAGGGCAGCAAAATAGTTTTCACCAGTGCCTGAACCTGGATGGTGCCTTTGAGCTTCAGCAGCCGGTACCAGAGGGTGCAGTTTATTTGATTGACGATATTGTGGACTCTGGCTGGACCTTGGCTGTGATTGCCGCATTATTACAACAAGCAGGGAGTGGCGATGTTTACCCCGTTGCACTTGCATCTTCTTCGGTAAAAGACTAATGAACCTATCGCCTACCGCACAAGCAACATTACTTTTAACTAGTTACTTCAGTAAAGCGAGTAATGAGAGCGCAAAGCCACTGACTAATGCTGAATGGGGTCGCTTTGCTTTATGGTTAAAAGACAAGGCTATTACACCGGCCGAGTTATTGGTTTCTGAACCAGAGCCATTGCTAACAGGATGGCACGATTCACGTGTGAGTGTAGATCGTATTTTGC
Organism: Gammaproteobacteria bacterium; assembly: GCA_002402085.1. Taxonomy (GTDB): domain Bacteria; phylum Pseudomonadota; class Gammaproteobacteria; order Pseudomonadales; family UBA3067. The sequence goes on along the minus strand of NVVB01000011.1, from coordinate 68,892 downwards.
AGTTACTAAATCGCGGCCATAGCTTAGCGATTGCGGTAGAAAAATGGCAGCGCGCAGGTCTTTGGGTGGTAACTCGCTCTGATCCTGAATACCCTAAGCGGCTGAAGTCTCGGCTTAAAACTGGCTCGCCTCCGGTGTTGTTTGGCTGTGGTAATAAGAATTTACTTAATGCTGGTGGTCTCGCTGTGATTGGTTCGCGCAATGCTAGTGAAGGTGATTTGTCCTTTACTAATCAAGTCGGCGGTAAGGCCGCGCAAGAAGGTGTTCCTATAGTATCAGGTGGCGCTCGCGGAGTTGATGAAGCTGCGATGCTAGGTTCAATGAATAGCGGTGGTTCTGTGATTGGTATTATGGCTGACAGTTTGCTAAAAGCTGCAACTAGTGCCAAGTGGCGTAAAGGATTAATGGATGGTCATGTGGTCTTGATTTCGCCTTTTTATCCAGAGGCTGGATTTAATGCAGGCAATGCTATGTCTAGAAATAAATACATTTACTGCCTAGCTGATAGCTCTTTAGTTATTCACTCCGGTAAAAAAGGAGGAACGCTCAGCGGTGCAGAAGAAAATTTGAAAAAGTTATGGGTACCTTTATGGGTCAAGCCGACAGAAGATAAAAATGCAGCTAATGCTAATTTGGTTGCTCAGGGCGGCCTCTGGTGTGAAGAAAATATACAAGGGCTAAATGTTAGAGAGCTATTCGTAATAACAGCTTCTTCAGAAGATACAGTGAAAAAAGAGCAGTCTGATCTATTCGGACTTTCTGTTGATACTCAGCAAGTAAGCCAGTCAGGCATGTTGTCCAATCGAGAGAATGAAGAAGCAGAAGATGGGGAACGAGTTGAAGAGCCTAGGCTAGTAGAAGATGAAACGTTATCTAAAAGCGCTTTGCCTTTGTCTAATGATGAACCAGTAGATTTTTATCAGGTGTTTGTTGATGAGTTGGCTAGAATCGCGATAAACCCACTTTCTTTAGATGAAATGATTCAATGTACAGCATTACATAAATCACAACTTAAAGATTGGCTTTCGCAAGCTAATGATGACGGTTTGGTAAAAAAGCTCAGTCGCCCTGTGCGTTACCAGTTTGTGGTTAAAAAAAAGAACAAGTCACTGGGGTCAGATGAATATTAAGGCCGCAAAATTATCGCGTAGAATGTCCGCTTTTGGAATGCCGAGACGATTTACAATAGCCTCTGGCTAACCCAATAACCGCTTTCTTGATCGAGTTCAGAGATAAGCCTTCGTAGTTATAATCTGCAACGCCAGTTTCTTCGCCGTCGGGAGAGGTTTTGTCGTTCCCTCGTATCAGGGCTTGGTCTGTGGAACGGGCAGTGGTRATCCTATAAGCATCTCGCTCCTCAGTGAATCCTCCCCCTCACTAAACTCTGGTCACTGAAGCCAAAGCGCATTAAACTCGCCCTTTTTGTCCACAAAGCGCTATTTAAGACCACGAGTTAACCATGCCTAACGCCAATACCCTTGTTGTWCTCGATTTTGAAACCACMGGTCTCTCGCCGGATCAAGGCGATCGCGCCATTGAAATTGGTGCGGTTCGTATCGTGGAGGGCGAGATTACTGATAGTTTTCAGGCGCTAATGAACCCAGGTCGGCGTGTGGACAGCTTTATCGAAGGCTATACCGGCATTACCAATGAGATGCTTGAGGATGCCGAGCCTTGCAGTACTGTGATGAACCGCTTTGCGGACTATATCGGCGATGATAATTTGCTTGCGCACAATGCGTCTTTCGATAGGCGCTTTTTGGATGCGGAGCTTGAGCGTATTTCTCGTGATTATCGCGGTGAGTTTGCTTGTTCCTTATTGGTTTCTAGACGTGTTTTTCAGGACGCGCCCAATCATAAGTTGGGCACTTTAATTGATTACACTAATATCCCCACTGACGGCACTTTTCACAGGGCATTATTCGATGCCGAAATGACCGCAAAGCTTTGGTTAAAAATTATTGACGCCATCCAGCAGCAACTGCCGCTTGATGAGGTTCCTTTTGCGCTTATAAAAAAGCTTTGTGTGACCCCCAAAAAGAATGTCCAAAAATTTTTACTCAATTGGAAAGCCAAGGCGAAAAGCATTTAGTGTCGAAGGCCCATAAGGGTTTTAAAGCCAATCTTAGTGGATAAAGATCCTTCTCCTATTAAAGAGTGATTCAGTGAAAAATTTACTATTTATCTGTAGCCGTAATCAATGGCGTAGCCCAACGGCTGAAGAGATTTGGCGTAAAAACCCCAATTTTAATACTCGATCAGCAGGCACTAGCCCAAAAGCTAAAAAAACGGTTAATTCCGCAGATATCCGTTGGGCAGACATTATTTTTGTCATGGAGAAAAAACACAAGAATCGTTTGGTCGCTGAATTTACTCGAATGTTAGACCACAAAACAGTCCATGTTTTGGGTGTGCCAGATGAATACAAGTACATGGACCCAGAATTAGTTGCTGAGTTAGAGGCGCTGGTTGGTGTGTATCTGGCTTAGCGCCGCAGTTTTGCAGGCATCGCAAGCCGGTCAAGCATTGTATGAGCGCTTGGGCTTTAGGGCGCAATTCACCATTAAAAATTATCAATGAGCCTAGTGCTGGTGTGTGCATTAATATTAATGCATTCTGTAGTCTCGTTTTCGCGGGGCTACAGAATACTAGCAAAATAAAATCAACGAATACCGACTTTAACCTCTGGAAATGGCCTGACCTAATTCTTGGTTAGTTTTGGCTATACCGTCCATATTCCAGGTGCCATCCACTGTATGCAATACGTTGGTCCAGATTTGTTTTTTGGGTAATTGCTGGCCCGAATGCTGATGCACTAACTCGGTTACATCGGCAAAGAATGTTTTTTGAATGTCCCTGTCTGCAAGTGCAAAAGAGGGCACCTTTATTTCAATCCAGGCACCGCACACCGGTTGCCCGCCTGCAAATGTGTGTGTCATGGGTTGTACGTTTAAGTGTGCGGTTACGTTAGGCGTCATTATCGTATTTCCGGTGAGCTGGTGATGTTCTAAGAAGCTATCAGTGATTCCCTTGACTACGTGTGCATGTCTATCGGCGGGGATTGCGCCTTCTGTTAAGGTAATTGATATTGGCATGACATTATTTCCTTTAAAGTATTATCGACGTGCGATTAGCGCTGGTTTGTCACATAAAATATAACGATCACTATATAAATCTAACTTGCTGCCCGCTGCCTGTCAAGAAAATATAGCGCTCGTTATATTTGGCGCGTATAATAATCTCATTGACCAAGAAGGAAGGGTGCTTTGAAAAATAAAACGGGCAGTAAAAAACAAGCAACACATCAACGGATTCTGGAAGCAGCCCACAGTGGCTTTAGAAAACACGGCTATGAAGGCGCAGGCGTGGATGGCCTTGCCAAAGAAGCGAATGTGACATCAGGCGCTTTTTATGCACATTTCGGCTCTAAAGCGGGGGCGTTTCGAGAGGCGATCCATAAAGGCCTAGGCCAGGTTAAAGAGGCCGTTAATAACCTTCAAGACCAATGCGGCGATAATTGGCTGGATCAATTCAGTGAGTTTTATCTGGGTGAAAAGCGTTGTGATGATCTTGCTAATAGTTGTGCAATGCAAAGCCTTACGCCGGAAGTGGCTCGTTCGGATGATCAAACACGGGCGATCTTTCAGGCCGATATGCTGGACGTGGTGGAGACGTTTTCAAAAGGCTTGCCGGAAGGCGGTGACAAGGAAAACTCAGAACAGKCATGGGCTACAATTTCTATGCTTATAGGGGGAGTAACACTCGCAAGGGCGGTGAAAGATCCGGCGCTAGCAGACGAGATCGCCAATTCGGTGCAACGCGCTATAAAAAGATTGAATAGTTAATCGTAGCTGAGCGTTTATACCCCGTTTTACGTCGTAGTAGGCTGTATAGTAGCGTCTACACGAGCATATGCAACCTAGGCAGGCGGCAAAAGGCGAGTGCTGGCAAGTCCGTAGAGTGGCTTTGAATTGTGCTTACAATCGAGTGATAGAAACAAAAATGACAATACGCGAGTCAAACGCTGGAGGATTTAATGAGCGATAAATTTTATGTTTGGGCGGCGAAAATTGAAGCCGATGCGGCGGTATTAGTCGACATGGACGGGTTTGATAACGATTACGAATTGGATGTCGGCCTGGCGCAGTTGGACACGTATCCTTCTGGTGTGACGCTTCGTATGGATTCACGGAAACCAAGTCATACGCTGCTGGTCGACAGCGTTAAAAACACCCAGGGTGTTGTGCTGGTGTCTGAAAAAATGAAAGTGTTTTTGGATAGTCAGTTGCTGGCGGATGTTGAGTTTCTGCCCATTACAGTGCTTGATCACAAAGGCCGTAAGTTGGATGCGGGCTATTACATCTTTCATCCAATTAATAATGTGGATTGCTTGGACTTGGAGAATGCAGAGCCAGAATGGGACGACATCGATGACACGGTGGTTGCCAGCGTAAAGGCCTTAGTCATTGATGGCGCTAAGCTGCCCGAAGACAAACGCTATTTTCGCCCGAAGCACTACATTGCGCGGCCGATGGTAACAAAGGCGTTGGCGGATGCGATCATCAGCGCAGGTTTTACGGGTGTGCAGTTTTTGCCGGCGAGTGAAATTAGCGGGAGTTTACGTTAGATGTTGTTTGTTTGGGCAGCGAAAGTTGAAGTTAATGCGGCGGTATTGATTGATTTTGAGGGCTTTGAAAAAAGCTACGAATTGCGAAAAGGCGTCTCTCATGCGAACGATTTCCCTTCTGGCGTGACGTTTAAAATGGACTCTCGAAAACCCACCCATACCTTGTTGGTAGACAATGTAAAAAACACACAGAATGTGGTTATTATTTCTGAGAAGTTAAAAGTCTTTATTGAAAATCAGGCCCTGATTGATGTGGAGCTTTTGCCCATCACTGTGCTCGACCATAAAGGAAGACCGGTGGATGATGCGTTCTATATTTTCCATCCGATTAAAAACCTCGACTGTATCGATATAGATAAAAGCGTACCCAAGTGGGGCGACATCGATAAGACGCTTATCAAAGGCGTCAAGCAATTAGTCATAGACCCGGCGCGGGTCCCTGAAGATAAGCAATTCTTTCGTCCGCAGCATTACACGGCTCGCCCGCTTGTTACTAAGGCGCTAGTAGACGCAATCTTGCAGGCCGGTTTTACTGGGGTGCAATTTACGCCGATTAGTGACGTTAAGGGACGCTTGCGTTAATTAAAATAAGGAATGCTCATGGGGTTTGAAACGCATCTTTCTTTATTGGCGGGCGAGGTCAGTGATTTTTTACCGACTATTGCGCGGTCGAATGATTTAACCGTCGGCCAAGAGTGGGCAGCCATAGCGGCTAAGGGGGTTAGTTTAGCGAAGCAGCAGTATTTAGTGCACGGCGATGTGCTTTCTTAYCAGCGCTTGTTRGCWTTGAATGTCGATGCAAAAWTACTGTTATTAAAGCGGCTTAGTGATCGCCCGGATGATCGGTTTCGTTGCTCAGGTCTTTATGAAACCGTATTGGAAGCGATGTCCATCGGCTTATGGAGTAAGGCTGCGGAAATAGTGCAGTTAAGTAATGCAGAATTTGTAACAAGGCTGGAGCATAGTACGGATTTTCATTATGCGCGCCTATTAGGGGATATTTGTTCCGCTGGCCTGGGCGACGATTCGCGTATTGCTCTTAGTGATGTTCAGGTGAAAGAGCTGCTATTGCAAGAAAGCAGTATTTTCAGGCACCAAGCGTTACTTATTCAGGCAATCTCATTGGGTGACTCCAATGCAGTGATTGGTCAAATGAAAGCGCTCATCGACCAGCGTAGGGCGGCGAACGGCGTGTGTGAGCGGCTGGCTTTTATGAAGCAGTGCCAGTCAGCCACAGGGGATATCGACGCCGAGTGCGCACTAGTGGGTGACTTGGAAGAGGCTGAGAGCATGATTGATATAGAATTGATCGCGTTGGCTGCACTAGCGAGACATCACGCTATTAAACTGCCGCTTGAAGACTACGACGCTTGCCCATCGGAATTACAGCTGCTGTCATTGGCGCCCGACTCAGCTTGACGCTAATGCCTGCGCCCCTATTTGGACTATGAATTATCTATGAGCCTCTACCGAATCCACCCAGATCGTATTAATTACCATTGCTTTACCATCGCAACGAAAAGGGATTTTACGCTACATCGAGAGCGTTTATTTCTAAATCATGCCGCGTTGCAGCGGTTAGAAAGCTTAATACAATCCATACAGTTCAATGGTGAATTGTTACCGGTATCGTTTGATCCGGACCTAAGCAATATATTTCCGCCTGATCCTGGAGGCTGTCGGCCCAAGAGGCCCTAAGGGGGATAAGCCGTGCTTAGTTTAGTATTACGCCTCTTGTTTTAAACGGCGTGTTACTTTGCTTGCCTGACGTCAGCACCAAATTTAAAGTGATTGCTTCTAAGTGTTGCCGTTTCTATAGGTTGTAGATCGGACGTTATTTAAAATTGCACTTGTTMWARTYYWRKWWSKARSGSKWYSKSTWTCYKTMSTNNSAATTRMAWSANCCYGAWKRWMKTKMTWWGTAGTTGAATTTAATGGTTTTTAATTTAATCTTGGTATGTTGGGCAAAATGTTCTACGAGTGGTGAAAAAGCGCAGTTGCGCTCTTTCTGGGTTAGGTGAGGTTTAAATGTCAATATAAGCAGCTGATAGTATGAAGTTTTAAAAAATATGTTTAAAATGTCGAAAGTGAAACAACGCGCTCTGGTCAAAAGGGGCGCGGGCATTAGGATAACTTATTATAGTAAATAATTTTGGAAGATATTTATGTTGGGTAGCTCTGTCGGAAAAAATGGAATAAATAAATCAGCTGATGTAAAAACGATACAGCAAATCATTAATTTAAGAGATGATCTTAGAAAGGTACTGCCCAAGTTAGTGGTTGATGGGAGATATGGAGCTAAAACACAAGCTTGTATAGACCAAGCTCAATCCGGTTTTATGCGACAGCCGGATGGGCGCATCGATCCATATGGCGCAACAATAAAAAAAATATGGCCAATTGCTTACGGTAAACCAACAGGGTTAGCTGTCCGTGGAACAGATTCATATGGTGCAGGCCATCATGGCGCATCTAGAGGTTCTCGAGTTCATGATGGAACCGACTATAATTCTACACCTGGTCAGCAAGTAAAGGCTCCATTATCAGGAAAAATTACAAAAATGTCTAAACCATACTCATCTGGGATTGATGCGATGGTGTTATCTGGAGTTGAAATTGTAGCATCTGACGGCACTACATGTTGGGTGTGGTATATGCAGCCTACGGTAAATATTGTTGGAACAGTAGTAAAGGCGGGTAACAGCATAATCGGTACAGCTAAAACATTAAAAAACAGATATAAAAATGGAATTACTGATCATATACATGTGCGAATTCATACTCGGCATGGGGTGAAAGTGAATCCAACTACAGTTATTAAATGAGCAAATGAAAGTATGAAAAAATTCGCTAATTATCTGATTTTGATTTTTACTCTTCTTCCTCTTCAGGCATGCAAGTCGATGGAGACGTCACAGTACCAAGCAGATATTGAAGGGGAAATTCTAGTCGGACATTATATCTATGGACATGAAGTAAATAGTTTCAAGCCTTGCGGTCATAAATATCTTTTTTGGGTTTTAGGTTCTGAGGAAGTGCTTGATCTTTTAGCGGAAAAATATAGTAATTACGTAGCCAATCCATATGATGAAGTCTACATCAAAATAGCCGGAAATTATTTGAATAAAGCTTCTGATGGTTTTGCAGTGGACTATGATGGGCAAGTTCAAGTGGAGAAAGTATTTCTTATGCGAAAAAAATCAAACACTGATTGTAGATAGTGTAGCTAGCGCCAAGAAAACCATAACACGCTAAATTCAGCCGGGCCAGTAAAGCGTCGCGGTTTTTTCTGGCGTAGAATCCGCGTCATCTCACTGGTTAGCTGATGTTAAAACTTAAGGACACCCGTTTAGTTTTTACATATCTTCACAGCGTACCCAGTTTAAGTGAAATATACACAATTAAAAGTGGCTGTCCTTGAATGGTTCTGTGAGCGGAGAAAGAGCGCAGTGGCGTTCTTTCTGGGGTAGGTGACGTTTAGAAATGTGTGATAAACGACTGATAGTATGAAGTGTTAAAAAATAGGTTTAAAATGGCGGAAGTGAAATAACGCGCCTCGGGCAAATAGAGCGGGGTATTAGAATAAAATGTTAGGTTTTCAAGCAAGTCTTAGAAAGGGGTACAGATGGTACACATATTCCATAGGATGTCAGCTTTACTGATTGGCGCATTTATTTTATTTCATTTATTAAACCACCTCTGTATTTTAGGTGGTGTGCAACAACACATTGAGTTCATGGAAACTTTCCGCCTGTTTTATCGCAATATTATTGCCGAGAGTATTTTGCTGTTATGTGTATTGTTTCAAGTTTGCAGTGGTGTTTATTTTGTATGGCGGCGTAGAGGTCAGCGCTCTGGGTTTCTAGAAAAAGCACAAGTTATATCAGGCCTGTATTTAGCTTACTTCTTTATTAACCATGTTGGCGCTGTTTTATTTGGTAGGTTTGTCGCAGAATTAGACACCAATATTTATTATGGTATTGCGGGCTTTCATACAGATCCATTTCAGCTTTATTTTATCCCATATTACTTTTTTTCGGTTGTCGCTTTATTTGTTCATCTCGCCTCTGCATTCAATTGGTTAAGCCGAGATTTAATCCAACAAGCGTTGCGTACAAAGCTTGCTTATTTAATTGTTTTTATAGGGATCTTAATGTCCACAACTTTGATGCTCGGTTTTAATGGAGTATTTAGTGATATTGTAATTCCGTCAGAGTACAGTGCAATATATGAATAAAAACCTAATAAAGTGCGGAAGTTGGAAGACAAAACCTTCGCTTCGCTACGGTCCCTCCATCGCAGCGCACGACGTTAATTTAGCTAAATAAACTGAGAGATTTTAATGAAATATATCGTCCTACTGTTTTGTTCTTTATTTGTTGTTTCATGTGCTACCGGTCCTAATCAATTCGCTAGCGCTATGAATGGGAAGTATGGGCTAAATAAATATACACATACTAGCCTGACAAATTTAGAGCTTAAGACTAAGGCAGCTTTTATCTATACTTTATTAGCAAATACCTCTGAGCTTAGAACGCATCAGTTCAATGGTGAGATTTTTAATGAAGTGAGGCTTAGTAGAAAGCCAACGGAGTCCGGTGGCTACGCAGAAGGTGTGTTTCGTTTCGAGCACGATGAGAGTGGTAATAAAATTAACGGAACCGCCACCCTTGTGAAGGCATGTGAGAATATGGGTTCTTACAATTATAAGCATCCAGTTAAAAAACCACTAGGACACTTTGCTTTAGATACTCTCCCCTGGCTTGAGCTTGGTAATTGCCGTGAAGATACAACCACAAAACAGCAACGAGTTACTGCGTATGTACAAGATATTGAGCTTGCGTTAGAGCGGATAGTTGAATCTAAGCAAGCATATGTACTCCCAACTAATTTTGATTTTAGTGAATCTGGTCAATCTGAAACGGTTTCCTTCTATATTAAGCTACTTGAGTTAAATGAATTTGATCTCTATTCATTTATTATTAGCGGGCAGTCTATTAAGCAGGAAAGAGTCAAGTTCTACTCATCCTTAGAGCAGGGTTTCGTGAGCACTATTTAGGCTTCACGGTATGAGGCGCGCTTTGGGACATCCACTTAAAGCTTAATCCCTTCTACGAATTAAATTGGCTGTCCTTAGCTAGGACCTCGGGCGTTAGAAGAAACTGTTAAATGGCAAAAAGTATGCAATGGAGTAAGCGAAAGAAAAAAGTAGAAGGGTTCTTCTCAGATTTAGTACGAGGAAGAGTTGAGCTTAGGTCTACGCATTATCGAGGGAGCCATGATGATGAAGGTCGTGGCTATATTACTTTTGATAAGAATGAAATATGGAGTATGTGTACGTTATCATTTTATTCGATTGAGTATGATCGAATTGATGGGATAGTTGAGCGAGAGAATATTAGTCCCTATGAGGCACAAAAAATTGCCTATGACGAACTTGCCTCTGAAGGTAAGTTTAACCAATATACGTTTTACGATTCATTGGATGAGTATTGTAATAACTCAATCGATTCGTCACTTAGTTCAGGTAATCTTCTTATAAGGTGTTTAGCTATGCTGGACGCCCGGCTTGGTAAGCGCAGGCTTAGAACCTTGGATTTATCGGAAGAAAGTAAAAAGGTCATAGATTTCTACAAGATAAGATGCGAGTGCGAGAAGTTACCATTTAACAAGTCGCTGAAAAGCGACGCAAAAACACGCGCGCTTTAGCGATGCGTTAGAAACACACAATGATTGTTGATAAAAGTTTTAGCTCTCGAATAAAGTATTACGCACCAGTTTGGGTGTTTCCATTTGTCGCTATTTATGCTGCAGTTAACGAGCAACAAAATGGTGCTGAAGCGAGTGGGATAACAGGCGGGATTGCATCAATTTGCTTTTTTGCGTGCAATTTACCAATGTCCTACGCCTGGACAAGAGGCCTTATCCCGGTAAAGGAAATGATTCTCTTTTGGTGGTTATCACCTTTTCTATTATGGGCTATGTTGGTTTATCTTAAGGTTCAATTTTATGGGTAGATATTCTGTCGCTGAAGTTTCTAAGGACGCGTGTTGGGATATCCACTTAAATCTTAATCCCTTCTTCGAATTAAAGTGACTGCCCTTAGCTAACTTTTTAAATGGCTTCTTTAGGTAAAATTGTTTTAAAAGTCAAATAGTTTAGAAATTAATTGGTTTGTGAATTCCCATGGTTCGGCTATACCTCAATTATAGGCCGTATAAATCAATGGGAAAAGAAATGGATCAATCTACTCATTCTTCGTCAGTAGCGATGTTACCGCCCACAAGGGCTGGGTCATTTCAATGGGCGCCGGTTGCCTTGTTATTTGCGTCCATTTTTTATTCGAATATTTCGCTTGCTGAAGCCGACATTTCAGCTGACTTTTCGTTGGAGGATCTCCTTGCGTTAGATACGATTGAAGTCACCGCCCGTAAACGTACTGAAAACCTACAAGACGTGCCCGTTTCCTTGTCTGTCTTAAGGGGAGACTATTTAAATGCGAACAGCTCTGGCGCGAAAGATATCCGCTTTCTTTCTTCTAGAGTGCCCAGCCTTACGGTAGAGTCTTCTTATGGACGAACCTATCCTCGGTTCTATATTCGTGGGTTAGGAAATACTGATTTTGATTTAAACGCTTCTCAACCGGTATCGATCGTATTTGATGGCATCGTTCAAGAAAACCCAATTTTGAAAGGCATTCCAGTTTTTGATACTGACCGTATCGAAGTATTACGAGGCCCTCAAGGGACTTTGTTTGGACGAAATACGCCTGCCGGTATCATTAAAATTGAATCAAAGAAACCGACCGAAGAATTCGAAGCGTATGCCGATATGTCATACGGGACCCGGAATACCATTGATTTCGAAGGCGCTGTTGGGGGGAGCCTAAGTGAAACCCTTAATGCTCGTATTTCTCTGTTAAGACAAAGCCGGCCGGATTGGGTCGATAACAAAGCCCCAGGGTTTGAAGAAAGTGATGCACAAGGGGGATTTAGCATGTCCTCTGTCAGGCTTCAGGTTGATTATGCGCTCAATGACCAAGCCAAATTTTTGCTAAACCTACATGCTTATGAATCCGATGGAAAAACGCTTTTGTTTCGAGCGAATGTATTGGACGTGGGAAGTAATTCGCTTAATTCAAATTTTGATGCGGACACTATTTATCATGATGCGTCAGAAAATTCGAAACAAGAAATCAGTAATAACGGGGCCAGCCTGCAATTTGAATATGACTTTGGCTCGTACTCCTTCATTTCTATTACCGGCTATGAATCGGTTGAGATCTTCTCGCGAGGGGACGTGGATGGAGGGTACGGCGCGGTTTTTCTAGACGACTATATGGGCCCTGGACTTATCCCCTTTCCCTCCGAAAGCTCAGACGGCATTCCTGACCATAGTCAATTCACGCAGGAAGTCCGAATTTCTAGCAATGATGGGGAAATATTTAATTATCAAGTCGGTCTATTCTACTTTGCTGAAGACCTTGATATTAGCAGTATGAGCTTTGATACCTTTGGGGAGGGTTTTCCCCAAAATGGAGAGGCTATACAAAATCAAAAAACCACGGCGGTGGCGATCTTTGGTTCATTTGATTATCTGTTTAGTGACAAGTACAAAGCCACGCTTGGCCTACGGTACTCTTCCGATGAAAAAGACTTTGTGGCGGAGCGACTTCAAGGGCCTTTTGGTAGCGGCACCATCGCACCGATAAAAATAGACACTGACGATTCTCATGTAAGCTGGGATTTGAGCGGGGTCTATAAAGTTAATGATCGTATCAATTGGTATACACGAGTTGCCGATAGCTTTAGAGCGCCTAGCCTGCAAGGTAGGATACTGTTTGGAAGTGAGGTGACGGTTGCTGATTCTGAAATAGTCCTGTCTGTTGAAACGGGAATCAAGGCCGTCGTATTTGATGAAAGAGGACGAATTAACGTTTCTGTTTATTCCTTTTCTATGGACGATCAACAAATTACTGCGGTTGGGGGCGGGTCCAATTTTAATCGCTTAGTCAACGTTAAAAATACCAAAGGCTACGGCTTAGAAATTGATTCAGAATATATTCTCAACCAAAATTGGCATCTAATGGTGAACCTTGGATACAACAACACGGAGATTAATTCTCCTGATTTAGTTATAAGTGCTTGCAGTAGTTGCACCATCACGGATGAACTAGACGCAAATGATTTAGCGAAAATTGATGGTAATAATTTGCCCATGGCGCCTGAACGGATAGTTAATATTGCATTGCGCTACCAAAGGGATCTAGCGCGCGGATCATTTTATGCCTACGGTGATTTGTCTTATCGAAGTGAGATCGATATATTTCTTTATCAATCCGCCGAATTTTTAGGCGAAGAGTTACAAGAAGTCGGAATGCGAGTAGGGTATCGCTGGACGACCAATGATACAGATTATGACGTCACTCTATTTGGCAGGAATATTACAGACGAGCAAGTGTTGGTGGGGGGGGATCGATTTCAATAATTTAACCGGCATGGTTAATGACCCTCGATTCATTGGCGCTGGCTTGAGGGTATCCTTTTAGACAGGCTCACAGAGGGGGTTCATTATGGTAAGAGGTATTCTAATTTAGCGCTTTTTACCAATGGGCTCCTCGAAAAAGTAGTCATTACTTAACAAACATTTGCAATCTGCCCTTGAATCCCCCCGCTTTAACAGACACTAACCCTAATTAAGGAAAATGTGTCCTATATCAAAATTCAAAAACCCTCGTCGAATTTGTAAGTACCCTTAAGGATTTAAAGTCGCTGCTGTCGAGACGTCGTACCTCGATGGTAAAACGATAATCAAGAAGGGCGGAGAGTGACTACTAAGAAATCGAATTAACTAATGAAAAAAGAAAGAGCTGTCAAAATTTATTAGGCTTGGCGAAACATTGTACTGCTTTTTAAAAAAGGTAGACCCGCCGATTAAGTGGCAACAGTTTCTTGCGAAGAAACATCCGTAGGATATTTGTTTTTTACAAAGACTCGTGCCGGTAATCAGTGTTAAGTTCACGTGAGATTTTTAGGCGTTTTACCGAGCGGTTATTATGCTTGCCTGGAGGTTGTATAAACGGCGTACAGCCGAGGTCACTAAGCGAACACTGCAGTACGCGTTGAAGAAGCGCAGGCCGCTGCCAGGTTTGATCCTTTATTGAGGGTCGTGGAATGGACTATCGAGGTGATGCAGTTCAGAAAGCCCTGGGTTGAACAGGAATTGTTCACAGCCTAAATCGTTCCGGTTATTGTACAGATTACGCTCATCTGAAATCCTTCTTCCACTCAATGAAGACTGAGTTGATTCGTGAGATACGTATGTTTCGGAAGTCCAATTACGCTTGGATCTAGTTAAATATATAAATAAGTTTTACAATCAGTGACAGTTGCATACAGGGATTGGCCATCACTTTTTCATTGGATATGAGCAATTAGCAGCCGAATAATATACGTGTCCGTTTTATCGGGGGAATCATACTGCGCACTGCTGCTTTAGGCGTTACAAAGAAGCGGCATCATAATGGTGGCATTACGTATTAATATTTTTAGTGTTGATGGCATTAAAGTATATGGAGAGAATATGTTAAGGACAAGTCTGAAATATGCGATACCTGTGGCCGTGATCAGTTTTTTGTACGTGCAGATATATCACTCTATTCGTTCGACAGACGATTTTGAAAATTCAATATCATCTGAATATTTTATATTTCATTCAGACGGACATACTGACACTATTGCTGATTTTTCAAAAGTTTCAAACGCACTCGTGGTGCATCTAAAGGCGTGGGTTCCATCTTTTGATTTGCTGTCTCCTATGGATGTGTATGTGCTAGAAAATGCAGAAGAAATGCATTTGTTTCTTTTGTCGTATGTGGGCGGAGGTATAGATAGTAGATTTGGCGTATACATACCTGAAAAAAATGCATTGGTTACGCACGCAAAAGCAGGGCTTGGCACTTTAACCCATATTCTAATGTATCCGATTATCGGAAATAAACTGAAGGATGGTCCCTATTGGATTGAGACAGGCATCTCAACTTTATTCGAAAAAATATATGGGTATCCACGTGATAGTGGGTTTGAGATTAGTTACGGCTACCATAATCCGTGGAGGCTAAGAGAGCTGGGCAATGTCTTGGATATTAGCCTTCCTGAGATTGTTGCCGCCAAAGATAGCGTTACTGTAAGTCAAAGCAAAAAACGGTTGGCAATAATGTTTATCTATCAGAGCGGGCTTTTCAACCAGTACCTTGATCTGATTATGACCAAATCAAAAGGTTCATATGAGACCTATATTGAAGCTGCATTTGAAAAGGAGATGTTATCTCTTGAAACAGATTGGCTAAAATACTTGAAAGGAATTGAAGAGCACCGAAGTGAATTATTGAATATACCCAGTAGTAAAGTGTTTAAGACTGAGGCTGAATTTTTATCTGAAATTCAGCCTTATAGGGCGATCTAAGTCATTAGCATCATTACTGTATGGCATGGTTTTCTGTAACAAGAGTAATGACCAGGGTATAAGTCACAGGGTATAAGGTTCTGCGTGCGTTCGCTCGTCAGGCAGTATCTTGGTGACAAGTTGAAGGTAGGGCGTTGAGGGCTTGGTGGCGACATCTTTCTCTAACGCTTTGACTACCGTTGCTTCTGCCGTGGCGACCCAGTGAAGTAGATGCTTTAGTGGGATGATTCGACTTGCGCTACCAAATACCTTTCCAAGAGAAATTAATAGGGGCCTGGCGCTGAAACGATTTCCGAACTCTTGTTCGTGAAGGTCATTGAAGTATTCACCGTGGCGGGTTTCGTCACCCGCTGTGGATTTCAGCCGCTCTCTAATAGTGGCGGGTGTGCGGGCTTGATGGGCGAGTCGAAGGTAAAATCCGCCGCTAATATGTTCTCCGACGTAGCTTACGAGTAGGGTGGCTTTTAATTTGTTCATAGTCTTGATCTTGAGTGTTGCCTTATTATAAATACGCTAACGAATTACTGAAGCGCTACGATAACATAGGATCTGCTGGTATCGGTTATGGTATTGGGTTAATCTTTTCCGTTGTCAGATTAGGCCAGGTGATAGCCTCGCAAGTTCTTGTTTTGGCCAAATGCTTACGGGGTGAGTACATGATATTGAGTTTCCCGATGTCCATTGATTCAACGCATGCACCTCACCAGCATGAAGTACATGAGCTGGTTATTTGCCTCACGAGTGGTGCCTTCTTTTGTACTGGGGGGCAGAGACATGGCTTTAGCGAGGGGCGGGTCTTTCTGGTTAAGGCGGGGGAGCCAAGCCTGCTGAGGCGATACTGGTGTGCTTCGATGATGGGGCCCTTGAGTCGCCTACTATTCTTTCCCTAGTGAAGCGCACTATGGATGGGCCGAGTGCAGAGGCTAATTATAATTCAGAGTACGACGCGGGCAATGTGCGGCTCGCTCGTCAGTTGATGAAGGCCATTAACGCTCAGGTACCTTATTACCAAGAGGAAGTGGGCAGCCTATTAAACCTCCTATTCTTAAGTTACCTCAAGGCGAGCGAATCGAGTGAGTTGTCTGAGTGGTCGGCGGGCTATAAGAAAATAGAGAAAACGTTGAGGTGGATTGAGGCGCATTTGGCTGAAGACATTAGTATTGATACGGTCTCGTCAGAGGCACAAATGTCGAGAGCCGTTTTTACTCGGTATTTTAAGAAATACACGGATTCTACTTTAGCGGATTACGTGTCGAATGCTCGGCTTGATAAAGCGGCGCATTTGTTGAGTGAGGCCTCTTTTTCCATCGCTGAGGCAGCTCATCAAAGCGGGCATCGAAATCTAGGGCATTTTTATAAACGGTTTCAAAAGCGATTTGATCTAACGCCTAATCGTTACCGAAACTTAATGTTGGAGCAGCGAAAGGAAAGCTCTGAACTGAGAGCATATGTCTTTTCGACAGTTTAGATCGATTAGTTTTGGGTGCCCCATCTCCTTGGCTTTGATTGGCCCAAGTGAGCTTCGTTCAGACAAGTAAGGGAGGCTTTCTGGAGTGGGTTAACTGCCTGCCCGTACCTTCATAGACGTTCCCACAAAAAACAAGCGTAAAACCACAAAAATCGAGCGATGGACTAAGATGAGTATACGCTTTGCACTGCTGATATAAGTTTTACGGCAAGAGTGCCAAATCTTGCTTTTACTTGTCTTGGTGTTGGTGGTATTAGATTTATTACAGATTAGTGTAATAAATATTACGTGTATGTCTTACGTTGATCTCTGAATGATGATTCAATCTTTGTAAATATTAATTCGGGATAATAATGCTAAGTGACTTTGATGCTGGAAAAGATAAAAAAGTGCTTACCGCAATTTATGATATGAGGTACAGCCCGGCGACTTTTGATTTTGGCTCGTTTTTGGTGATTGCGGAATGTCTTCGGCAAGCAAATGATTATTCCGAAATAATGGTAAATATTTTAACCAATGAATTTCGCGCCAAAACGAATAGAGACATACATACACCCGCGTTCGAAAAAAGGTGGCGAATAAACAATATAATGGAGGGTATCTCCAGATTACTTCCCAGCATTACAGGTCTAAATATCAGTCGCAAGCCGGCCAAGGACGTCTCGGGGATGATTTTTCCGCAAGACTGGACCGCAGAGTATAAAAAAGGCCTCGATTCCCCTTATGCACCGAAATTAATCAAGCAGCTTTATGATTTAGGAGCAAGTCCGCGTGTATTCTGCGCGTCAGAATATGCGCGTTCGAGCATTAACTCATTATACAGTAACAATTATTGCACACTAACGCTTAGAAATAGCCGTTACCAATTGGAGCGTAATACCGATCTTGCTGTATGGTATCAATTCTATCAGTATGTCGAAGCGGCAGGGTATCAGGTAGTCGTAATTCCTGACCAAGAAGACTTACTGTCGGGTCAACTTTATATGAAATATCCTTGGCAATCATTCGATGTGGCCGCAATGGACCTGGATCTTCGGTTTGCACTCTATGAAAATTCTGTCGCAAATTTCTGTTCATCAAATGGTCCCTGCTCTTTGTTATTCTATTCTGATTGCCCTGTTTATCAATTCGATCAGCTAAAGGGAAAACAAACTGACGAGAAATTCTGGCAGCCGTTCCTAGGATTTAATGTAGGCTCAAACTATCCTTGGTCCAAAGCGAATCAAATAATGACCTGGAAGCCATCCAGTCTATCCAATCTGTGTCATTATTTTGATCTTTTTCTAAGCCAAGTTGACTGACTCTTTACCAAACTGATAAAACCATTATGAAAAGTCGGGTTACGCAAGATAGTCTTACTGCAATCTATGACTTAAGGTATGCTCCAACAAGTTACGACTTTGGTATATTCTTGGTGCTCGCAGATTGTATTAATCAGCTCAGGGGGCAGGGGAGTTTTTCTGTTAATGTTCTCTGTAATGACTATCAATCAAGAGGCCAAGGCGTCGAAAAGCTGTCTCGCCAAGAGCGAATATGGAAGGCTCGGAACATTTTTCAAAGTCTCTCTAGTCTAGTGCCTAATATTGATGAATTTAAGATAATAACAGGACCACCTCCGCCTCTGATTGGAAATCTATTTCCGTTCAACTGGACGTACTCATATCGAAAATCCTATCTTGAGTCTTATGTCGCTCGCAACGCCGTAGAGCTGTATTATGAAGGAGCCAATCCGAATGTCTTTCGCTCTACTGAAATGGCCCGAGAATATGTTGCAGAGAAATATAAGACCCGTTACGTGACCCTGAGTCTAAATAATTCAATACATAATGAATATGGTACCGATTTAGACGCCTGGTACCGGTTTTATCAATACATTGAGTCCTTCGGATTCGATGTGTTCGTAATTCCTGATCAAGAAGATTTGTTATTTTTTAGAAAGTTTAAGTCCTACCCTTGGAAAGTATTCGAGAGTGCATCGATCAATCTAGACCTTAGGTTTTCGTTCTATGAGCATGCCGCGACCAATTTTTGTAATTTTAGTAGGCTTACTTCGTTATTATTTTACTCCAAAGCGCCAGTTATTCAATTTGATCAGCTTATAAACGGAGAGCGGGACGAACCGTTTTGGGCTGAAAATTTCGGGTTTAAGCCAGGGGAGCAGTACCCGTGGGCGTCAGCTGAACAAATCATGACTTGGGAGCTTTCTGGATTTGATCGGTTATGCCAGTACTTTGATGCGTTTCTTGCGAGTCAATCCTAGCGTTGTTCAGTTATTATTTTTTAGAAATTGTATGCTGTAATAAACAGCAATGCCATTTGGCTACGGAAGGTTCACAAATAACGAGTTAAACCTATTGCAAGTAAGAAGCAAGGATTTGGGTGTCGAGGGCTTAATCTCTAGCTGTCTTTGTCTTGGCAGTATTTAACTGTCGATAATGTTTTCTGTCTTTTTTGTAAATTGTCTCGATATCCAAACATTCAGTTGTTTTTCAGTCATGGAGTTCTTGTTGTGGATCTCAATGGCGTCTTGCTTGACTTGACTTGTAATGCGCTCGATATCAGTAGGGGTTATTTTCGTGTTTTCAAGGTTTCTTTCAAGGCCCGCTAATAGAAAATCCACCCGTTCTTCTATATTGCTCATATCCGGAAAGAAGGGCTCATCGCCACCGTTATTAAGAAAGTTAATGACGGGTTCAAAAACGCCTACGTTTGTTGCCATAGAGTATCGTTTTTTATTGATGACAAAATAGGCGTTGTTCACGCCGACTAGTCGTCCGCCTGAGTCAACCAGCATACCACCCGAATAGCCTTCTTCGACGAAGGCGCTATGAATGATTCCTTGCTGAACGGCCATAGACCCTCTCGCACCATTCTCTATTTTGAATCTAGGCAGATTGACGTCAGGCATCATCACTTTTCCAGCGTCGATATTGATGCTCTTCTTTCGTTTGTGCCTTCCTATGCTGTAGACGCTTTCGCCTTTTGAAACGTCTGCACGCATCTTTATCCAGTCTAAGTCAGTGGTGGCCGCGAGCTGTAAGACTGCAATGTCGAACTCTAAATTTAGGTAGATTACTTTTGCAGTTGTCTTTTTCCCGTTCATTAATAGTGCTGTGTAATTTTTGTTTTTGTTTTTAATGCCGTGAGAGACAGTGAGTACCATTCCGCCTGAGGAAACAATAACGCCGTTAAATTCAATTCCGTTCGATTTTAGATAGACTAATGATCTACTCGCATTATCGAGCAGAATTTTTGTGGTGGCAGTGTGTGGATCACTCGCAATGGTCTCGATAGAAAATGCCAGTGACGCATTAAAAAGACAGATCAATAAAAATAGAGACTGTGCAGCGATCTTAACGTTGGAAAAAAACAGCAAAATAACAAGCCTTATGAGGGATGGTTTCTTTTTGTTGATATCTCCCTATAGACAGTTCTCGGACGGTTCCCTGTGCAATTCGAGGTCAAATCTAGCAGTTTATAGACGATTCGGCAATTAGCGGTTCTCCCTCAATCGGCAATATTTGGGGACTCTGAAAGTAGATTTTTAAATAGATGTAAGGAAAATCAATTGATTAACGTCGACAGATTAACGTTGAGTTTTGAGTGTGGGTTTGTTGCCATTGAGTGACGCTCTGTACGTACCCGAGATCGATAGCTTCATCTTTGAAAGACGGGGGGCAGGCGGGNTSAGTTTTTGTGATTWGATGRAATTGTGCCGGGCCTATGTAGYGTTATGTAARCGTTTTTGGTTTTATGTTAATCCCTTTTCTTTTTGGTCAATGCGGATACCTTACATCGCTTGGGTCGGGGGGCGTCTTCTGACTTTGAAAAGGTTGGTGACCTAAGCGTGCTTGAATTTCGCGCGGAGTTTTACCTTGTTCGGCATGCCTTCAGTCGCGGTAGTTTTCAAGATAGTTGTCGCTTCAAAATGTTTTGGAGGTGAGGCTGTATGCCGTCCTCCTATTAGAGATATGTAGATGGGTTGCTGGTTTCATTCGGGTTAAGGTATACAATGCGCATCGCATGAATGTCGAAACGAGGACTCTGACGTGGATATTTCAGGCCCCATTATTGATACAGATTAGGCTCTACTCTGGATCTTCAACCGTTGATTAGAAGTGAGAAGTGATGCGTTTAATAAAATCTGTCGATGATAGTGGTGGGGTTCCCCAGGCAACGCGTGACGCTAGGCTCGTAGTGGCGGACCGCACTCGGCTGCTGAGACGGGCTGTAGGTGTGCTCTTGTTTGTTTTTATTGGCGGGTTGGCGCTTCATCTGCGTGTTGTTGATTTGCTTCATCGACCGCTGCCGGCTCCCGCACAGGTGGGCAGTGCGGATCAGTTCTACTTTGCCTATGGCTCCAATATGCCTACGCGCTATCTTTACAACGTACGTGGGGTTCTGCCGGCAGAAAGCAATCCGGGGTTTATCAACGATTATGAGGTGAGCTTCTTGAGTTCTGGCCTTCGAGTTCTTGAACCTGCGTTTTCGTTCCTATATAGGTCGGAAGGAAAGAAGGCCTACGGTGTCTTACACCGCGTCTCTAGCGAGGACTTAGTGAAGATTAAGGCGTCTGAAGGCGCGCTCTATCAGTGGCGCACGCTGTCCGTTGTTCTTAACCACGGGCAGGTTGTTGGCGCGCAGACCCTAGTCAGACTCTCTCCCGGCGAAGCGGGCGTACCGTCGGAGCGCTATCTTAATCTACTGATTGAGGGCGCGACAGAGCATGGCTTGCCAAGCGCTTATATTGCGCAGCTTCGTGCATTGCCGTCGGCGTACGTTCCCGTTTTGTCTGAGCTAACAGGCGCTGCGTTGCAGGCTGTGGTGATGATTCGTTCCGGTAAGTGTACTTGGTTGCTCTCTTGTTGAGTGGTTTAGTTAAATAAAACCTATAAACATGAGATCGGAATGATTAAAGCTAGTTATGTGTAATAAGAGGTAAGAATGGACTCAGAAGTGCAATCCAAGCTAATGATGCTTGTGATTTGGTGAAGCCTTAATGCCTTCTTTGTGAAAGACTTCATTCGAGCTAGGGCTAGTGCCAACAGGCAGAAAGTTATCGCAACGGTTAACTCTTCATATGCAGAATCGAAAACCTTGGGGAATGGGTTAACTCGCTATTCGCCTGTTATCGAGTATCAATATTTGATAGGTGGTAAAGTCTACACAAATTCAAAGTTTACATTTATGGGCACAATAGGTGCCAGGAAATCGTATGCGGAAAAATGTAGTGTGGCGGTGCACTTAGGCGTTGAGTTTGTCTGATCACTTCCTGATCAAAGTGACTGAGAGGGAAGGTGCAACTATGTTTTCAGTAAGGGGTGGTTTTTTAGATGAAAACATTTAACTTAAATAGTACGAATATAGCGAAGCAAGTCTACCGGAGCCATCAAACGCTCGGAGTTTGGTCTCCTCCGAGTTTGCGGCGTCAACCGAATCAGGTATAGAACCATGGGCTCAATTATATCATTAAGGGAGAATATTAAAGGCTGTTCAATTTGCTTTGAGCATCTCCCCCTGGGTCCTCGCCCTGTAATTCAAATTGATAAGGAGTCGCGCATCTTAATTGCCGGGCAAGCGCCTGGTAAAAAGGTTCACGATACCGGCATTCCRTTCAATGACCCCAGTGGCGACAGGCTACGAGAATGGCTGGGGGTTTCTAAAGAGGTTTTCTACGACCCCMAACAAATTGCTATATTGCCGATGGGGTTTTGCTACCCTGGAACGGGTAAGTCGGGTGATTTAGCGCCTCGACCAGAATGCGCAATAAAGTGGAGGGAAGCATTACTTACTTCTTTAAATAATGTCCAGCTCACATTGGTGATTGGTCAATATGCCATTGCATACCATCTTCCAAACGAAGGAAAAAAACTTACTGACGTGGTTCGTAATTGGCAAAGCTATTGGCCGAATACCATTCCGTTACCTCATCCTAGTCCAAGGAATAATTTCTGGTTAAAACGTAATCCATGGTTTGAAAAGGAGCTATTGCCCAAGCTTCGATCTAGGGTCTCTAATGTGCTTTCAAGCTCAAGCTAACAAATAAAATCAACTCATAGGGCAGGGCAGTTACATCACTTTTTAGGACGATGCTTTCTTCTGCTGATGTCCGGCGGGCGAAATGATCTAAGCGCTTATGGCTGAGTGTTTCGGATGATCTGGACATGATCTGCTTGCTTGTGATGGAAAATTCCCGTATTTCGTCTAATTTACTATAGATAAKCCATTTCAAAATTTACAGYGTGATGTTCACGGGATATGAACACTTCTTTTACTCAGCGTGTATTGTCACTTCAAAAAACCCCTCCTTTTGTTATGTTTTTAGCGCCAATTCTGTGTGTACTGTGCTTTCGGTCGCCGGACCAGGTGATTGCATTATTCCCTGATGACGCTTTTTACTACCTAAAGATCGCCCAGACTTGGGCTCAGTTGGGAATTATTTCGTTTGACCGCGAGTCAATCACCAATGGCTTTCATCCGTTGAATCAATTCTTCTTCGGGATTTCTTCACTGCTGATTCCCGCCAAAAAAATGGTGCTATTTGCGTACTTTTCCAATGCATTGCTGATTTACTTTCCGTTATGGGTGCTCGTGCATCATTGCTTTCGAGGTCGTTCTTTCAGCATTAAAGTGATTGCCTATAGTGTGTTTTGCWTGCCGATATTTACGCTTTTGTTGTGGGTCAATACTGGCATGGAATCCATGTTGATACTGCCTATTACCGTTTGCTTGTTTGTTTTACTTGATCGCGAGGTGCGTCACGGGTTTGTACGGAAGAATAAAGTGTATTTAATTGCCTTTGTCGTAGGCTTGCTTATATTGGCGCGATTGGATTTGGTGATTGCGTTGTTTCCACTTGGGTGCTACTTGGTGTGGGTACTGCCGACGTTGAATCAAAGATTTTGGGTGGCGGGTGTTTTGGTGGCGATGCTGGGTGGCTATCTCTTATGGAACTACATTCAAGTTGGACACTTATTTCCCGTAAGCGCGGCAGTAAAGCGTTTTCAGGGCGTAGAATTTTCAGCGTCATGGCACGCGTCTACGGGCGGTAATTTAGTTGAGAATGTTATTTGCCTGTCGCCTTTGTTGGTGAGTGTTCTTTACTTGTTGCTTTGGATAATTCTGAAACGAACTAATCCATCGGATAACGAATCATTTTGCGGTAATTCCATTGTTGCAGTTTTGAATGCCGGTGTTGTGTTGTTTTACTGTTATCTGTTTTTTCTCGCGGTAAATTTCTTTCGATGGTACTTTGTTTTTCCTGTTGTGGTGCAATTGATTAGCCTTGTTTCTTTGTCGGCTGCAATAGAGCTGCCAACATCTATTGGGATTAAACGGCTTGGGCGTCCGGTTATGGTTTTGGTGGTTTGTAGTGGTTTCTTAGCGAATCTTGGGTTTTTGAATTGGGCGCTGGAACGAAACACCGTGTCCCAAAAATTACATGCCATCACTCTTGAGATGAATCAGTTAATTGGCCCTGGGAAAAAAATAGGCGTCTTTGATGCCGGTGTAGTGGGGTATTTCTCAAATGGTGTTGTGTATAATCTTGATGGCTTGGTGAATAGCTACGACTTTTTTGAGCGTCATATTAAATTGGGGCGCTATGGTGATTATATTGATGCCAAAGGGATACGTTATCTACTTGTACGCAGTAACATGATTGAGGGACGGGAAGGCGCGGCTTGGTTGGCAATGGATCCGAGGGTGGCGTTTAACCCTACCGGCATAGTTAAAAAATGGCGTATCGGACCAGGGTTTGAGATGGTTTTAATTCGACTTAAAGGCTGATTCGTTTTGCGTGAATTGGTAGGGGGGGCTAAGTCTTGTAAAATTCTGAGATCAATTCCGCTACCCGATTTAGTTGAGCATTCGATACATGAGGCCCTAATGGTAAGCTCAGTATTTGCTGAACGTATTTTTCTGTATTGGGAAGAGCCGTTCTTAGTTGTGTTGAGGTTTTTGCTGCCTTAAGTCGGTGGATAGGGGTGGGGTAATGGATTTTTGTTTCTACCCCTGATTGGTGTAGAAAGCGTTGTAATTCGGTTCTAGATTCCGCACAAATTACATACATGCCGTAACTCGGGCGCGCGTCTTCTCTTATCACGGGATAATGAACTGCGCCCTTGCTTATTACCTCGCTTAAGCCGCGTTGGTACGTCTGTGCTTGCATGGTTCTATGTTGCATAAAGGATTCATAATCCTTTAATAGAATTGCTAGGAATCCGGCCTGTAATCCGTCTAGCCGTGAATTGTAACTCCAGAATTCGCATTCATCGCGGCTACTATGCCCATGGTTGCGGGCCTTATGTAGCCATGATGTATGCAAAGGGTCGTTGCAAAATATTGCGCCACCATCCCCTAGAGCGCCTAAGGTCTTGAGCGGGTGAAAGCTGACGGCAGATAAATCACCAAAGCTTCCACAGTATCGATTGCCTACCTTTGCGCCGAAGGCTTGGGCACAGTCTTCAATGAGCGAGATTTTATAACGATCGGCAATGGCTCGAAGCGCTGAAATATCCGCTGGATTGCCGGCAAGGTGAACGACCACGATTGCTTTGGTTTTTTCGCTAATGACCTGCTCAACACTGCTGGGTAACAAGTTTAGATCTTCACCCACATCCGCGAAAACGGCACTGGCCCCGCTTAGGGTGATGCAGGACGTSGATGCTAAGTACGAAAGTGACGTAGTGACTACTTCGTCCCCCGCGCCGATACCGAGTGCTTGAAGGCATAGCAATAGGCCTTCGGTGCCGTTGCCGACGGTGATCGCATTTCGTACGCCAAGAAACTGTTGTAAGTCTTGCTCGAAGGCTTGGACTTCTTCGCCGAGTATAAAATTTCCGTGGTGTAGGACTCGATCAAGRACGYCGTGAAACTGTTGGTGATACGCCGTCAGTCGCTGACGAGTATCCGTAAAAGGGATGTCGAAGCGTGGTGGTTCAGCCAACGGCATAGGCTCCGTCTCGATTGTCGACCATTAAATCAGCAAGGCTATCCAGYACAATGTCTGCCCCGTGGGCTTGSAGTACCTCGGCGTTGGATTCATGCAGTCGATTGATCCCCACCACTAGATACGGGTTGGCGGCTCGGGCTGCTTGGACTCCCGCTGCTGCGTCTTCGATAATCACACACTCGTCGGCGCGGAGGTTAAGGCGTCTGAAGCATTCGAAATAGATATCACCGGCGGGTTTGGAGTTAATTCCGAGTGCGGCAACCGTATTGCCATCCAAAACGCGATGGAAGTATTGTTTTATCGGCGTGTAATTTAAGACGAATTCGGCGTTTTTGCTGGAGGAGGCGAGTGCTAGTAAAACGTTTTGATTAGCAAGGTGGCGAATTAAGTGTATTGAATCATGGAAACACGAGACACCTTTTTGCCGAATGATAGTCTGAAATAGTGTGTTTTTATAGTTCCCAATGCCCTGAACGGAATGTAGGGTTTTATCCGTGACTTGTCCTAATGGGAGTTGAATGTTTCTGGAATTTAATAGACATTGAATCCCAAGAATCCTCGATTTACCATCTAAGTGTTTTGCGTAGTCGACACGGTCATCAAATTTGGGGTGATTGTTATTTGATAGCTTATTACCCGGTAGATCATTGCCCGGTAGATCATCATCGGATAGATAGCCTTTGAAAAAGCAATCAAAGGTCTCTTTCCATGCCTGATGGTGTATCTTGGCGGTGTCGGTGATTACACCATCGAGATCGAATATATAGGCCTTTACTGAGTGTTTAAGTCTCACGTTGCGACTACTCCTACTTTTCTATGCTGAGAAAATCTCTTTTAAGTGGAAGTCCCCTTGGTATAGCGCGTCCACCAATTTTCTGCGCCACCATTGTGGCGTTTGTATGGTTTGGTGCGTTGGGTCCCATTTGAAACACAATGCTTTTGCGGTGTCCGTAGCGGCACACTGTATTTCTAAAAATACATGTGAGTCCTGAGCGATGCGTTTAAATTCAGCGAAGGATCGCTCGATATCGGCTTCTGTTAAATGAGGAAGAACCTCTTTGCTCATTACCAGATCGAAGCAGTTGGATTGCAATGGTAGGTCTGCCGCACTGGCTCTAACCAAGCAGTGCCGAATCAATGGGTGGGCATTTTTTATGGCGTAATCACTTATCTCCACTCCGCAAACGTTCATTCCAAGTTTGTGAAATTCTACTAACAGGAATCCTTTCGCACAGCCGACTTCCAGCACGCTATCGCCAGGTTTCAATTGATAGTGGTTGATGATTTGCTGTGCTGTCTCTGCGTATCGGCCATCATAGGAATACCCGCCGTACCCACATCCGCTGTCAGGATTGTCGTAATATTCAAAGCCATAACAGTTGAATTCGTCTGAATTCATGGTTTCGTTGACGGTGTCTAGCCGTGCAAGGCGTCCGGCTGCAGAACGTTTTTTCGCTGAGGAAAAGAAATCTAATTCAGTCATTGGGAATCCGGTAATAANTAATATTTCGTCCTCAAATATTGTTTCTTTATTAGGGGTGTTCGATGAAAAACTAAAGGCTTCGAGTTTGTTGTCTTGGATTGGATTGGATTGGATTGGATTGGATTATTATTCTTCCAATCGCGAGTCAGCCTTCGACCTTTTTAAATTGAGAGGGTGAGGAGTCTATGACATGATGCCGCATCCAATCTACATTGTAATGTCGCTTCTCATCGCTAATTAATTTGTCATTAAAWGCCGATATAATYTCTTCGATTGCGTCATTCACTGTCTTGGAATAACGAAACCCSGTTGCATGCAATTTATCTGAGTTCAGTCGATAGGAGCGCGGGTCATTGGATTGTTCTACCTTTATTTGGGCGCCAGTGCGTTTCGCTATCATCTYTGCTAATTCAAGGACTGTATGGTTCTCCGAGCCCGCATTAAATATACCCTCGATTTCATCGTGTTCTACTAAGAAGCAATATAAGTCGGTGATATCTTCGACGTGTATATTGGGTCGGTATTGATCGCCGCCCCAGACGGTAATGACGTGCTTCGTAAGTGCTTGTATTGTTAATAGATTGACTGCTATATCAAAACGCATTCGAGGCGACATGCCACATACGGTAGCAGGGCGCACGATCTGTATTTTCATGTCCTGTTTGTATGACAGTAGAACCCGTTCCGCTACCATTTTGGATTGGTTGTAGACGGAGATAGGCATGAGCTTTAATTCTTCGTGTATTTGATCTTCTTCTTTAATGCCGTAAACACTGGCAGATGATGCATAAATAAATTGTTTTACGCCGGCGCGTTTCGCTTCGTCGGCAAGCCACATCGTGGATAAGCTTGAGACTTCCCAGGTTAAGTGGGGGTTGAGGTCGCCACAGGGGTCGTTGGCAACCGATGCGAGATGAATAACGCACTCGACGCCTTGCAAGGGCACTTTATCAATGTCTCTGATGTCGGCTTGTAGCACGGTGAGGTGCTTGTGGGGGAGTAAATAGTTTCCAAACCACATTGCATCAACAACCGTTATGTCATGGCCTTGCGCAAGTAACTTTGGCACTAAGACGGACCCCTTGTAACCACAGCCTCCGGTAATCAATATTTTCATTGAGCTCAGATACACTCCAATATAATAATAGGTCCCAGCAATTTATATTCCTATCGTGCTAAACCTTGTTTCGCTTGACAAACTTAGGAGATAAGCGCCTTTTAAAGTTATAGCAGATAATTCTTTCCTCCACATTGTTATACCTTTTTCCACTATAGGTTCTACACTCTGTGAGATGGACTATGTAATTATCGGCAATGGCATCATTTCCCTTAGCACTGCTTTTCGTTTGTTGCAACGTCTACCTGACAACGACTCAATAACCCTCATCGGTCCTAGTGCGCGACCTGGCTCGGCAACGCTGGCTGCTGCGGCCATGCTAAATAGCTTCGGCGAAATTGATGCTTACTCACTTCAATCGGAGCCGGACCAGTACTTATTTGAGTTGAGCCATCGTGCGACTCGCATGTGGCCTGAGTTCGAAGGCGAATTAATCCAAGCGGCGGCCGAACAGCTTCCTAGTGCTTGCGGCCAGTGCGAGGTCACCCAAGGCGGATGCTTTGGTCAGGGCACTTATTTAATTAATAACGCCTGCGCTGACGAATTAGACGACCGTAATTTTGATGCGATCGTTAACGCGTTACGGGATTTTAATGAACCCTTTGATTGGGTGAATCCTCGTGACATACCCAATTACCATCCTGCGCAACACCAGCGTGCCACCCGCGCGATTTTGATTCACAATGAAGGCTGGATTAACCCGCGCATCGAAGTCGAAAAACTAGATCGCATTTTATTAAGCCACCCTCAAGTCACTTACATTGATCAACGCGTTACACGGCTCAATCGCTCACAAACCCGTATTGAGTCGGTTACGTTGAATGATGGGCAAGTGATCGACGGGGATAAGTTTTTGCTCGCCAATGGCGCAAGTGTCAATGCACTGCTAGTGCAAAGTGATCTTGATTTAAATGTGCAGCCGGTTTTTTACGGAATTGGTATCTCACTGGAAATACAGTCTCCGTTACACCCGCATAAAAATTGTATCCGTACTCCCAATCGTGGTGGGGCCTGTGGTATTTATTCTGTGCCGTATTTTCAAGGGCCGGGGTCTGAAAACGATCATGTGTTGATTGGTGCGTCCAATGTACTGAGACCTCAACCCACGCACCATGGCCGACTTATTAGTATTGAGCACCTTATGCGCAGTGCGGTGGAGGAAATTAATGGTCATTTCTATAATGCTGAGTTACTGAATATTAACGTAGGATGGCGACCTTCAACGCAAGACACCTACCCGATACTAGGAAAGACTTCGTTGGATAATTTCTATATTGCCAGTGGCACCAAACGCAATGGCTTCCACCTTTCGCCGGTTTTATCGGAGATACTGGTTGATCTGCTGATGGACGAGGATATTGATCCTCGCTTTCATCAGTTTGCACCGGAACGGAAGGTGATTCACGATTTGAGTCGCGAGGATGCCGTTGAAATCATTGTTTCTAGTTTGATGAGCGAGCAGTATCAACACAATTATCGGCCCTCGAATATCCGAATGAATGAACAAGTGCGACAGACCTATCAAGACGATATTGAACGCCTGCACGATAAGGTGGGGGCGAAAGACTGGGGGATTCCAGCAGAATTGGTCAACATGTACCGTTACGGTCACGCTCAATAGTCTTGGGCTAAACGCCAGGCGCGCTATTCAATGAACCCTATTATTAGCGGCCAAAATTGGAGCAATTTGACTCGGTGGCCTATCTTAGATCCAGAGCAATGATCATCAATCGTTAGTTTTTTGACTGCTATGACAGCGACCTCAAAGTGTAATAATTCGGGTAAAGGTCCCCATACCTCTACCCTAAATGATGCGACCTCTTGCCCACCGAAAGCGGTTACCTACATTCTATCCATTGCCGACTTGGCCGACGAAATTGCCGGCTTTCAAGGGCGAGGGTTTTCTGTCGGGCTCTGCCATGGATGCTTCGATTTGTTGCATACAGGCCACGCGAGGCACTTCGAAGCTGCGAGAGCGCAGTGCGATGTATTAGTCGTCAGTGTTACGCCTGAYMAGTTTGTAGGCAAAGGGCCWGGGCGGCCGATCTTCTCMGAGCAGCAGCGTGCTGAGCTTATCGCCAGCCTCTCGGTTGTAACGTACWCGTGCATAAATCATTGGGAGACTGCCGTTGAGTTACTCGCCGCACTGAAGCCAAACAGTTTTTTTAAGGGCCAAGAATACGAAGACAATGCAAAACAAGTCAATCCCAACTTCTTGATAGAAAAGCAAGCGGCCGAAAAAACCGGCATAGACGTAAAATTTACCTACGAAGAAGTATGTTCGTCCAGCAACACGCTGAAGTCATTTCAAAATATCAGTCCGGATGATTCCCTTACTTAAACCGCTTTACGGGAATTTAAGCGCCTTAAAATACACGATGATTAGAATAAGCGTTATAGAGGACCTCGAAAATGGCAACGTTATTAGTTATAGGCAGTAATTCATTTGGGGGCGCTAGTTACATTAAATACGCTCTGGAAGCTGGACATACCATTGTTGCCTGTAGTCGTTCCAATCCACCTGATTCGTTGTTTTTACCCTATCAATGGGGTGACGACGCTGGGCAATCGGTTCAATTTCATCAGATAGATTTGAATCAGGACATGCCGGCCTTGCAGGCATTAATTATAAAAACAAAACCGACCTATATTGTAAATTTTGCCTCACAAAGTATGGTGGCACAAAGTTGGAAATACCCGCAACACTGGATGCAAACCAACGTAGTCGCCACGACGTCGTTAATGGAAATACTTAAAGATTTGGATTTCTTGGATCTCTACTTACACTTTTCTACCCCTGAAGTGTATGGCAATACCAAAGGCTGGATTAAGGAGTCTAGCCAATACAATCCGTCCACGCCTTATGCCTTATCCCGTGCAGCCGGCGATATGGTAGTGTCGCTTTGGCATGATACCTACGGTATTCCGGCGGTGATTACCCGTGCAGCGAATATCTATGGCGAGGGCCAACAGCTGTATCGAATTATACCGAAGACGATYCTGTCGATTCTTAGTGATACGCGATTTCAGCTCCACGGCGGCGGTCATTCASAGCGCGCMTTTATCCATATGGAAGATGTTTCTCGTGCCATCGAGTTGATTCTGARAGGGGCCAGTGGCGGGGAGACGTATCATATCTCCCCCCATRAAACGATATCGATAAAGAATTTGGTGCAATCCATTTGCGGYAAGTTAGAAACCTCTATMGAGCGAGTCGCTGATACT
Organism: Gammaproteobacteria bacterium; assembly: GCA_002402085.1. Classification (GTDB taxonomy): domain Bacteria; phylum Pseudomonadota; class Gammaproteobacteria; order Pseudomonadales; family UBA3067. The sequence continues at coordinate 37,555 of NVVB01000011.1, read as the reverse complement.
AGCGAAGATCGTCTGGGTAAAGACAGTGCGTATCTGTTGAATAGTGATTTGCTGCGGGAACGCTATTCATTTACCGAGCGAGTCTCTCTAGACACAGGCTTGACTCGGTGTATTGACTGGGTTTCTAGAAACCAGAAAAAACTGGCCACTCTGCCTCAAAGCTACCTACATAAAAGCTGAACCGAAACACCCAAACCGAAAATTTCGAAAAAGTGTTAATTAATTGAAGGAAACCGGTATGCACCCTGAGAAGGATGAACAACGACTGACCGCCATATACGACATGCRATACGCTCCGGCGACGTTCGATTTCGGTACTTTTATAGTGTTGGCGGATTGTATTCGTCAGATTAGGAAATACACCGGTATATCCGTCCATGTGCTAAGTCAAGAGTTTCGGTTAAAAACAGCGCGTGATACTAGTACGACTCAGGTTGAAAAAATATGGCGCATTAGTAATATATTCCAGGGTGTGTCTAGTTTACTTCCTAGCATTAAGGGATTTAATATTAATCAAGGGCCACCTCAAGCGTTCACCGGAAATCTTTTTCCTTATGAATGGACGCCGGCTTACAAGGAAGGCTACTTCGTGCCGTATTTAGCACGTTATGTTTTGGACCTCTATCGAGAGGGTGCCAATCCCAATGTTCTCAGAGCCAGTGAAATGGCGTCCGCTCATATTAGAAAGCTTTATGGCGCTAATTACATCACAATAACATTACGTAATAGCCTTCACCAGTCTGAGCGCAATACTAATTTGGATGTTTGGTTTAAGTTTTATAAATATGTTGACGCATTGGGCGTCCAAGTGGTGATTGTTCCTGACCAAGAAGATTTGTTATCAAATCGAGAGTTTAGTAAGTATCCGTGGCCAGTGTTCGAAAGTGCTGCGATTAGTCTGGACCTTAGGTTTGCGCTCTACGAAAACTCCTCAGCAAATTTTTGCAGTGCAAATGGTCCTTGTTCGTTAATGTTTTATTCAAATTGTTCTGTCTATCAATTTGATCAACTCAAGGGAACCAAAACCCAAGCTGAGTTCTGGAGTCGAATTCTCGGATTTGAGTCCGGCGGGAATTATCCGTGGAGTAGAGCTGACCAGGTGATGACTTGGCAGCCCTCAGATCTTAATAATTTATGTCAATACTTCGATGTGTCGCGTGAACAGGTGGCTTAATACGGCTTACTCGATTGATGATCGACACCCGGTGTGATTCAATGTAAGGGTGCTGTTAGTAGGTAAGGCAAGACGTCCATAGGGTAGGCTCAGTGGCCCCTATAACGCGCTTGCCGTATCGGTGTCCCTTGTCCCATCGCGTGATTATAATTGTATTATGAAGTCGAAGAATAATCGTCTAGATCGATTTATTAGCAAAAACAGTGATTTTACCTCCTCTGAGGTACGCCTGTTAATCGCTCAAAAGCGTATTCTTTTAGATGGCCATGTGGCGGATTCTATTCAGCAAAAAGTCAATGAATTCACCCATGTTGTATTGGATGGTGAGTGCTTACAAAATAAAACCCCCGTATATATGATGTTGAATAAGCCGAAAGGGGTGGTGAGTGCAACCAAAGACCTAAAACACCCGACCGTGCTGGATCTTATACAGCACCCTCAGAAGGACGAGCTACACATTGTTGGACGGTTGGACTTTAATACCACGGGGCTCGTGCTACTCACCAATGACGGCGCCTGGTCACGAAAGATCAGTTTGCCTGAGACAAAACTCGCCAAGACCTATGAGGTTACGCTATCTAAGCCATTAACGGATGAGTATATTGCAGTGTTTCGAAAGGGCATTTATTTTGCATTTGAAGACATTACCACGCAGCCAGCGTGTCTAGAAATTCTCTCCGACTATACCGCTAGGCTTTCAYTRATTGAAGGCAAGTATCATCAAGTRAAGCGAATGTTCGGTTATTTCCAAAACGAAGTGCTGTCACTGCACCGCGTGTCTGTGGGGGAGTATACGCTTGACGGGCTAGCCGAGGGGGGTAGTAGGCTTTTTAAGTTAAAGGGCAGTGACTAGCGATGTTCGGTAATCGCTGCTAGATCGGACTACCGTGGTGTCACCATGGGGCGGCGATAAGTTTTAATTTCGATTATATTTGCCGACCCACTCACTGCGTTCCCATGCGACATCGAAATAGGGCAGAAAGGTGTCGCCTTTACTGTGGGTCAATTTGATCGCGACGACACGGTTGCGTTGGTCAAATTTCAGTAACTGCACTTGGAATGGATTGATCCATACCCCGTTTTGCGCATTGTCGATGATTAATCGGTACTTACTTTGTTCTCCATTCTTAAACTTGTACGTGATATAAGAATCAAATTCTTTATAGATCAATAGCTTTATTTTCTGAAAGAGGGTTCGTTTAATTGTTATACGTGCTCTAAGAATGTCTTCCGAGTCTGTGGTTATATTGGGAGCCTCGATCCATTCTTCCCACTTATACTGTTTTTTACTTGTTACCGAGGCGCGTCTTAGGGTTGGGGTTTCAGCTCGTTTCAATAAAATATGATCAACAGTTTCATGCGCGGTAACGTAGTTGCTTWGGATCGCGAGTAGCGTAAGGGGTTCGTCGTTTAAAAGGTAGCGCCCATCAATGCTTCCCAAGTCGCCGCCGAAATGCGTCTTTTCCCAAAGTAAATATTTGGGCGCCTGTGCTGAACGAAAGAAGACTTCATTTTGAGTGTCCAGGTAAGGTGTGTAGCTAATATAAGACTGTATAACAGGCCTTGGTTTCCAGTTTAGTTGGTTCGCTGCAATATAGAGGGTATCCCACGGATAGCTATCTATTGTTTTATCCCCCACTATGGAAAGAGTCTCTTGGTCTAATCGCCGTTTAGTTAGCGGTCGATTGGATCTATCGACTAAAATTTGCGTATGGTTTTTAAAACTAGTTGGTTTTTGAAATTGATAGAAGATCAGTAGCGATTGATAGAAACTAGGGATCGAAGACTTATAGGGGCTAGAGTGAATAAAAAGTAGTAATGCAAGAAATACCACAGACGCAGCGATTAGGTGTTTTTTTTCTATTGATAGAGACACTATAAAAAGAACGTACAAAAATTGAAATACGTAATACAAAAGGTGGCCTACATGATCTTCTCGTGAGAAGGCGTACTTAAAGAAGGCCGCTCCAGTCAACATTAGTACCATGTATAATAATTGAATATTTTTGTCTTTTAGGGCTAGCGGCAATAAAAAGAAAGAGAGTATGAAAATGGTAATGAGCCACCAGTTATTTTTTGGATTAATAGTCATTGCACTCGAATTTCCAACTGAGAACTCGAGTGTTGCTATAAAGTAGTCAAGAACACCGTTGAGGTTCTTATAGAGTAGAAACCAGGTCACTAAGAATGTACTGACAAGCGTTAAAACCGATATCAGCAGAGGTTGGGGGCGTCGATCTCTAATAGTGACCATTATAAGGTAGGACGTTAGCGCCAGAAGGCTTAGTATTCCCGCCGATGCCTTTACCATCAATGCACATGAGACGACAATGCTTGCGATGACTAACGGAAATATTTTGTTGCTAAAGTTATGCAGTAATAACAATAAAACGGGTAAAAAGATAAGTAAGTTATGTAGGCTTATCTGAAGAGCGACCAAGAACGTAAAGCCGATGATAAATGCCGTAGATACAAAATGGGTTTTTATTTTGACTTGGTTGTTAAGCAATAATGCAGTAAGAATAAAGGTAAACTTTGTTACAACCGTGATTGTGGTAGCAAATAATAGGTTATTGCCGATGGGTTGAGGCCATAGCAAAAACCCAAAGGGTCCATACGTGAAAAGTATGTCTTTACCGATTTGAGTATTGTTATCGAAAAAAAAGTTAAACGCGTACTGATATGACCCATCCGGCCCGGGGCGAATGGCATGCCCTAGGTGTGAATAGGTCAATATAGAGATTAATAGGGACAATATTACGGCTAATGCAGGGGGGCGTACCAAGATGTTGAATGACGGTGTACTTAGCATTAGCTTCCGTGGGGCTTGGGTGCATTATTGGCTCAAATTGAATCTTCGGTCCAATCAATTAATTACGAATCGAGCGACGAATAAATATACTAGACGCTGATACTAGGTTTAACCGGAGCTTATAGGAGTCGGAGTTGTAGTGGTCAACTTGCTTAGTATTGAATAGAGGATAGTAAAACAGTGGTTAAACTGCCAATCTGACCCTTGCCCGAAGGAATCGTCCGGTGAGTATGACTTTGAGGTCGCCGGGTAAGCGCGTAGGTGGCCGTCAGCCACTTAACAATTTTAAGTTATGGCTTCAGTGATTTAGTTGGCTTCTTTTATTGGTAAAAGTTGGCTTTTACGCATATCAATGGTTCGAGGGCTCTCTTAGTATCGCAAACAGATTACCAACTAAAGGTTTTTCTCTGCGTTGCTATAGAACTCGAAATATTGAACTGATGATGAATGAAGATAAGCTATGAAAAAGACTGGTGATCCCAAGGTGGATTGCMATGATGTCCTCTTATGGTATGGATCGTTTTGACGCCGCCAGTTGATGTAGCAAAAACTGGCGGCTTTGAAGTACTTCCCTTGCTTATCGTAGATTATTTGGGTCTAATAACTCGTTGMTTGAGGGKAGTCTCCCGGCATTAAAAATATATATTATCTTTGCGCTATTGGTGATAGGTCTTCCTGGATTGAAGGCTTTCGTATCGTTAGAGATTGGCTGGTTTTTATTCGCAGGGAGGCATTCGAATTTAAGGGAAGAGGGAGCTGTAGTATGAAACATTTAATTTTTTTATTTCCGGTGGTTTTGTTTCTTATTTTTCTGGGTGTGAAGTTGATTTCACCTGCTTTTTACGTGGATTTAATTAAGGAAGATTCGTTTATTGAGTACTTGCAAGCCTTTATCTATTTTTCTGCATCAATAATAACGTTTTTAGTCGTAGTAAGATTCTTTAGGAATAGCAAATATTCGCACGGTGTTTTGTATGCGGTACTCTCGGTAGGGCTTCTATTTATCGCACTGGAGGAAATTAGTTGGGGGCAACGAATCTTTGATATCCCTAATACTGAGTATTTCGAGGAACACAATTTTCAGCGTGAGATATCAATTCACAATTTGAACACGATACAACCGATATTACATGGCATCTATATGTTAGTCGGCGCGTACGGTGCATTTGCTTGGCTGTTTGTATCGAGAAAGAAAACCAACAAGCTACGTTTAGCGGTTTATATTACGCCGGAGTGGTTTATTAGTTCGTATTTCTTTTTCACGTTTTTTGTCTATACAATGTTTGATTTTGTCTTTACTCCTTACTCAGGTGGTTGGCTCTTGTGGAAGGATCAGGAGCCCATCGAATTGTTGCTGTCACTTGGTTTCTTGACCTTTGTGGTGACCAATTACATTAAATCTCAGCGTGCTTTTACTCACTATGAGGTTGCTAGCGTCGAGTAATAAGGCCTTCCTCACCTTTATGACACGCAAGGGCGCTCTGGGCCATTATGTGTCATAAAGGTGATTTAGATTAGTTAACGGAAAGCGTTTCAGTTTTTTCGCTAACGTTATTTTTGCATGCTAATCATTGATGAAGGATGATTGGGATTCTACTGTATAGTAAGCTAAGGAATATTAGCTGTATCTTTCCCAAGCAATGCTCCTGCCTAAATCTATCGCCTCTTTCTCGCGTTGCAATCTGTTTGTCGTCCTTCCTTCGTGTTATCAGTATAACGTTGAGCGCAAAGTAAGGTCTTGCGATGAAGTAATGAATTTTATTTCTTTGAGAAACATCAGAAGTAGCGTATAAAAAAATGATTTATACGCGTTGGAAACAGCGTCTATATTAGTCATCAAATCTGGCCATAACGACATTGTTATTTTAAATCGCTTGAAAGGCGCATACAATCGAAATTCTTGTGAGGGTGGATGTTCTCCGCGCTAGAGATTGGTCTCTAGTGAGACAGAGGCATTTTACGCATCATTTGAATGGATTGTAGCGTAATAGGTTGATCGGGTTGGTCGTTAAATATACAGGCCCGGAAAGAATGGTATCTCACTTTTGGGTAGTCTTTAGATGACTTCTAAATTTTGCGATTAAAATACATAACTCATACAGTATGAATACAGACTTGTGATAAATAACTTAGGGAAAACAACATGAAATTATATAACTCAATGGGACCGAATCCTCATGTGGTTCGAATGTATATTAAGGAGTTGGGAGTCGATATTCCCACGGTAGAAGTTGACCTGATGCACGCTGAGAATCGAAAGAGCGATTTTTTGAAGATTAATGCAATGGGGCAGTTGCCAGCACTTGAACTGGATAACGGCAGTGTTCTGTCTGAAATTACGGTGATCTGCGAATATTTGGATTCTATTTCGAGCGCCAAGACGTTGATTGGTGATACGCCCGAGGAGCAAGCTGAAACGCGTATGTGGGTACGACGGATTGATCTTAATATCTGTGAGCCGATGGCCAATGGATTCCGCTTTGGTGAGGGCCTTGGATTGTTTAAGGACCGCATTATTACTATTCCTGATGCGTCTGAAGGCTTGAAAGAAATTGCGCAATCGAATTTGAAATGGTTGGACGGTCAGTTAGAAGGGAAAGAGTATATTGTCGGAAGTCGTTTTACACTCGCTGATGTTTTGCTCTTTTGTTTTTTAACGTTTGGCGCAACGGTAGGGCAGCCTGTTGCCGGAGAGCTTAAGAATATCACTGCTTGGTTAGGCCGTATTGGAAGCCGACCCAGTGCCAGCGCGTAGTGAACCGTGTATTTAAATTTGTTCGGGAGTCAATTGTCGTTTCGATTACGCCGAACGCAAGCATGTGACAATGAATGTTTGTTAATAAAAAACAAGAGATAAGGTAAGTGGGGTCGACTAGTTTCGGCCCCTGGTAAAAGGAATCACCGGCCTTGTTGAAAGTATAGAGTTAGAAAGGTAGTCGTGGTATTAGCGTTGGGTCAGCTTGCTTCTAACACAGTAGGTAAGTGAGAAGGATAGGGCGGAACCTATCCTTATTTTGTGGATGCTTAGCTGGGCATAAACGATGCAATGATACGATGCTTGGCAAAGGGAAGTGCCGCTAGGATAAAGCTAAGGGCTTTTTGTACAGCGCCAACATTCCAGTGCAACTTATTTGTTTGAGTCGCTTGCCACACTACCTCTGCTACGTCATCGGGACTTAAGCTCGCACCCATTCGAGTTAGGCTTTTGGCTTTATAGTCTGCGTCACTAAGCATAGGCGTATCTACAAAGACTGGCCGTATGTCGCAAACGTAGACTCCGTGTTTTTTTAACTCAATATTGAGCGCTTCGGTAAGCGCGCTAACGGCATTTTTGGTSGCAGAGTAYACTGAAAAYTCTGGCATGCCATGCACGGCCGCCGAAGAGGAGATRTTAATAATTCTGGAGTTCGCAGACTGCTTTAATAGGCTTAAGGCCGTGTACGCGCAACTGGTCACGCCGCTGAAATTAACTTGGATGGTCTTTAGGTGATCTTCCAAGCGAATGTTTTCGAAAAGCCCCATTTGTAAAACCCCCGCATTGTTGACTAATACGTCGAGGTTCTCCTGCTCTAGGGCGTATCGGTCAAATACGTCCTTCACGTGCTGTGGATTCGTCACATCCATCTTTGCAATAAAACACTGGCTTGAATAGTCATTACTGAGATAACTCAGACTTTCTAAATTGATATCCGTAGCGGCTACAAACCAGCCTTTATTGATAAAATGCAACGCGCATGCTTTACCTATGCCCGACCCTGCGCCGGTTATGAATACTTTGTGTTGTATGAATGCCATTATTTATTCTCTCGTTGACTGGACGGCTGTATCCCTGTTGTTATTTATTATTCAACGCACTGAATATCGAATCAATTATAGTAACCAGCAAGTCCTCATCATACTAGTGTTTAATCGCGGATTTAAATCCGTTTTTTTCGGAATGATATTTGAGCGTTAATGGTTTTATATGGATGTGTTTCGCCAAGGCCTGTGTTGACTGGCTATCTGCTTGTCAGTAGTACTTGATTGATTTCTAGGTATCTTAGGGCGAACCGTTGATAAGGGGTTCCATGTCCACCGTTTTTAAGATCGTTTGGAGCTAAACAGCGGGTTTAAATAACGTTGAGTATTTGGGGCCCTGTCAATCCCTTGAATACGTATTGAGCCCATCAAATTAGTTGTAAGGTAATCAGATTCTTAGTGAGTTTAGTTTTCTAAGCCAATAAAAACATATGTTGCTGCCGGACCTTACTAGCAAGTCAGTAAAATGATGGGGTTAATAAGGGGGAAACGTCTCACGCGGCCTGTTCGCTGGGTTTCTTAGTTGCTTCAATGCCTATGCCTTTAGGATGGATAACGCGCGTCAGTGAATCGGTCGGTGGGGTCATTGTTGTCTAAACTATAAAGATAGGAAAAGAACAAGAAATGTAAGATAGCCAGTACCTTGGGGCGTGGTGTTGTTGATGAAACTGCAAAATTGTAACAATAGGGCGTTTAAGCTAGCCTCAAAATCTTCGCAAGCAATCACCCGGGTTCCAGTTTAAATGCCTTGGCGGCGTGTTGTCTCGCGTTTGATTCATGGTTTTCTTGTATTGTGGTGTTGTGGCAATGCCTTAGCTCACGCTGAAGCCGACGAGCGTTTCATTCTGACTGAAGATTTCAAAAGCCAATACATTAATTCAGAGATGGAGTACCAGCTTAATACTAAATACGGAATCAAAACCCCGCAAGATCTCACCCCATCTATGGGGGACTGGCAGAGATTAGACGGCGCTCCGAGTTTTTTATTCAATGACCTGGTAGGGTGGTTAAGATTCCCGATAGTCAATCAATCCACTAATACAGAGTGGGTGATTGAGATGGATTGGCCTAAGGCCGTATTTGTTTCTTCGGAACTGTTTTTCAAGGCTGAGGGAAGTGATACCTACGTAAAAATCAAAAAAGACCTGCGCCATCGTTTTTTTACTTGGCAGCTTACGCTCAATCAGTTTGACTCCGGGACTGTGGTGATTCGAGCGCATGCGCCAGAATTGCTCACGATYCCTCTGCGGGTTTATCGAGCTGATCGTTATGCCCTTGAGACGCTCTATATCACTTCCGGGGTTACATTTCTGATTAGCATCCTGATCGCGTTAGCGGTATTTAATTTGTTTATAGGGCTTCGCACAAAGGATGAAACCCATTTATGGTATTCCTTATCACAGTTTACTTTTGGTTGGTTCTTTGCTTTTTACTATGGGTTAGAGCAAAAGTTTTATCCTGGTGTTCCGCGTGAGCTGATCGTGCTTTGGATTTGTATTTTGGGATATTTTGGAATAATGGGTATGTTCTATTTTATCGTAAGTTACATGGATTTTAAAAATAAATACGTTCGTCTATACCCTTATGTATTAGGGATGGTTTTTAGCTTATTTGCCACCATAGGGACCTACGGATACATTCATACCAGTGTGGTTGCATTGATGTATTTCCTCCAAATGGGCAGTACACTTAATTTTATTTTAGGAGTGGCGTTGTATGGCGCAATTAAGGGCGATCGGCTCGCGCTGTATTTTCTKWYGMTATRNAKKTTWKTKGGCGTTTTTTTGGCGTTTTTTGATGCGCAAGCGATGGGTTTAATTGAGCGCACGCTATTTACTAATCATTCGATATTGATTGCATTTGCGTTGGAGGCGTTATTGTTTTCTTTTGCTTTAGGGGAGCGTATAAACGCTTTAATCCGAGACAACTTCGAGGCGGAAACCTCGGCAAAAGTTAAAAGTGAATTTCTTGCGCAGATGAGTCATGAAATTCGAACGCCCATGAATGCGATTATCGGTATGYCGCAGTTGCTGAGTTTAACCGAGCTTGAAAAAAAACAGTTGTTTTATAATAATTTGGTTCAATCCTCTGCGGAGTCACTGCTATGTATCATTAACGATATATTGGATTTCTCAAAAATTGAAGCCGGTAAGTTGAGTTTAGAGAGAATCCCGTTCTCACTGAATGAATTGCTTCAAGGTGTGCTCGGAATATTTTACAGTCACGTCAAGCGTACGAAAATCCCACTTTATTGTTCTGTTCAACCGTTAGTGCCGGATGAGTTGGAAGGGGACCCTTCTCGATTAAGGCAAATTTTGATTAATCTAGTGGGCAATGCGTTTAAATTTACCAGCGATGGCTATATCTTACTTTCCGTGTCAGTGGACCCCTTAGTGCCCGGCCAGGTTAAGTTCTCGATTCGTGACTCTGGTGTGGGCATATCGGAGAGTGCGCAAAACAAATTGTTCTCCGCGTTTTCGCAAGTAGATGCCTCAACGTCTCGAAAGTATGGCGGCACTGGCCTCGGGTTGGCCATTAGTAAGAACCTTTCGGCTCTGATGGGGGGGCAAATTGGTGTCGAGAGTAAAGAGGGTGTCGGGAGCTGCTTCTATTTCACTGCGAGTATACTCGTTAAGAMGTCSTCAGCAATGAATCAAAGTGATTCTGAAAAGGCTCGGATAGATGAAGCCTGTGTTGATAAGTTAGGCCTGAAAAGTGAATTTATCACGCGTAACGTTGAGGGCATGTTTGATTTTAGTGTTCCTGCGAAAGTGATACTGGTATGGGCTCGCTCCGAGTTGTGTGATTTATTGGCCACGCATTTCATTTGTTATAATATTCGCGTCAAACGTTGTGATTCTCGTCAGCAATTATCTTCATTGGTAAAACAAGCGCGAGATCGATTGATCGGGGTAATAATCGACGAAGATTTGCAAAGTATCGATCAACTCAAGTTACTAGGCATTGCGTCAATTTCTGATAGCGACGATGACGAGGCCGCCTATGACGCCGGTATTAATGGCGCGGGTGCGAATGATCCGCAAGTCGTCCCCTGTGCTCCACGACCATTCAAATGGTTGTTTCTAACGGGTGATATCGAAGATCGACCCATTGACTCAATTCATCGCGGGTTCGAGATGTGCCGGTGGGGCATTATTAATCGCTTCTACGAAGAACTGGTGATTGACAAAGAAGCTGAAGATAAGAAATACCAACATACTTATCAGACGATACGCAGTGGCTTAAGGGTGTTAGTCGCAGAGGATAAATTTACCAATCAAGAGGTCATCCGAGGTTTTATGGCAGAGCTAGGACATGAGGTAAATGTAGTCGAGAACGGTATTCAAGCGGTACAAGATTATCAACAGCACGGGGAGGAGTATGATCTCATTCTAATGGATTGCTCTATGCCTGAGATGGATGGGTTTGAGGCCACTCGTATGATTCGAGGGTATGAAAGTGCGCGTGATGAGGCCCCGGCGCTTATCGTTGCCTTGACCGCGCATGCCTTTTCAGAGCACCGAGAGCAGTGTATGGAAGCGGGTATGAATGATCATCTTTCGAAGCCTATTACTTTAAAAAGTTTGGTGAATACGCTCAATCGTCATTTTCCTGAAGCGTGAATAAAATATGACAACGCATCGTGGTGGTTTGTTTGAACTATTTGTTGGGTTGTATTAGCTCGGACGCGTTATCGGTAAGCGTTTCAATGAGCACTTTTGCAGTTTCAATATCGAATTCGAGCACCGCCTCAATTAGCTCATTTAGAGGGGCTTCAATTTTAAGTCCTCGCGTTTGTTGTTGGATAGACTCTAAACGATTTTGAGCGTCGCCTAAGTCGCTGTCTAGATCGCTGGCAATGCCTTTGAGTAAGCTTGTTAGCTGACTTAGTGCGATGTGGGCCTTCGTGGTATGGTCCGGCTTATGGGCCATCTTATTTATGAATTCTGCTAAGCCCTCAATGACTTCGTCGAGATTTTTCGCCAACTGTGGCACTAAGCCTTGCATGMCTCTTGAATCCTKATTATTGCAGGWCTTTTCTAAMGCAGAGGCATTTTTGTAAATGTGGGTCGCACCTATTGTGCCGCCGCTGCCTTTTAGGGAGTGAGCAAGTTGCGCGAKTTCAACGGTTTGGCCGCGTTCAAGTAAGTCGTGTAGTTTTTGGCTACTGTCGTTGTGCTTTTTAACAAAGCCTTTCAATATCCGTTTGAAGGCGGGTTCGTTACCGTGCAGATGGGCTAAGCCCTCGGCTATATCAATGCCTGGAAGCTCGGGTAATTCAAACCCTGATATCACATCAATCTCTTCCGTAGCGACGATTGGTTTTTCTCCTGGCTCAATCCATCGGCTTAATTCTCGATATAATTTATTGGGTACGATGGGCTTCGTGGTATGGGCGTTCATTCCGGCCGTAAGGCATTTATCGGTATCGTCTATGAGGGCGTTGGCAGTAATTGCGATGATGGGTAATTCTTCATAATCTCCGCCAAGCGCGCGTATTCTTCGGGTCGCTTCAAAGCCATCCATAATGGGCATTTGAACGTCCATTAAGATGATATCGTAATGATCGATTTGAACCGCATTGAGTGCCTCTAGGCCATCGCTGCAAATTTCTAACTCGAAACCCACTTCACTGAGAAGTTCTATGGCGACTTCTTGGTTGACCTGATTGTCTTCTACGAGGAGTAATTTGTAGCCCCCGAACCACCATAAATGATGCTCARGCCCAGATTTATCATCTTGCGTATCCGATTCGCCAATTAAGAATATTAATTTACTGTGTAAGTCGGATCGAAGTACCGGTTTAGTTAACCAACAGTCTGCGAGAGGCGAATGTTTGTCTGTGGTTATGTCGTGAAGCAAGAGTATTTTAATCTCTTTGAGGGCCGAGTCATTACGAATCATTTGTGCCAACTCGGAGCCACTAAGTTCAGGCATATGTTGATCGATCAGGACAATGGTGTAAGGCTGATTTTCCTGGGTTGCACGCAGTTGTTTTAACGCGTCGTCGCCATTCTCTGCGGTACTGACCAGTGCGATGTTTAAGTTTTTAAGAATACTTTCGGTGACAGTGAGCGCGGCCCGGTTGTCATCAACCACTAATATTCGTTGAGCGCGTAATTGTGACGTGCCCTGGGTGGGGAGGCAGCCGGATTCTAGTGCATGATTCTCATCGGTAGGCTGCTGCAATGCCTTTAATGGGATGCTAAAGCTAAAGTCGGAACCAAAACCGGGGGCACTGGCTACGCGGATCTCACCTTCCATGGCGTCTACTAAATGTTGGCATATCGCCAAGCCTAAGCCGGTTCCGCCAAACCGTCTAGAATGGGAATTATCGACTTGGCTAAAGCATTTGAATAGTTTACGTTGGCCCAAGTCGCTAATGCCAATGCCGGTATCGCATACGCCAAGATAAAGTTGGTTGCCAGGCAGTACTGCTGCATACAAGACTACTTCACCATGATCTGTAAATTTAATTGCATTGGTGACAAGATTAACGAGTATTTGTTGGAGCCTGTTGGGGTCTCCCTCGCAGTAGGTAGGTATTTCGGCAGGTACGGAACATATCAGCTCGATTCCCTTGGCGTGCGCGTCTTTAGACATGAGTGTGCCAATCTCATCGATCAGCGCTTCCGGGTTGAAGGGGATGGATTCAAGTATTATCTCCTCTGCTTCTAGCTTGGAGTAATCAAGCACATTATTGATCAGCCTTAATAATATTCCGCCGGACTGGATCGCGGTTTTTGTAAAGGCTTTTTGTTTCAGGTTTAGGTTGGTTTTTCCTAGCAGATGGAGCATCCCGAGTACGCCGTTCATCGGTGTTCTTAGTTCATGACTCATGGTCGCGAGAAACTGGCCTTTGGCGAGACTAGCTGCCTCTGCGTCGGACTTTGCGGTCTCTAGTGAGTTTTGGCTATAGCGAAGCGTAATTCCCATTCTGACAATGTCTGAGACCTGCTCCAGGAACATGTGTTCCTGATCTGATATGGGTCTATGCAAGGTGGGGAATATGACGATTACGCCTAGCACAATATCGTTGTGTTTAATCGGCATTAAGTGGAAGGCAGGGGCTGGGCTACCATCGATCTCGCTCAAAAATTTTAATTTGCTAGCGATTATCGTCGTCGAGGGCATGTAAGATTTTGCTCGGGTGTACTCCGATGCAGACTTAGACGCATTGTCGGGCGATATCTCTGCCGATGATGGAGAATGCTCCGATGAAGCGTCCTGAGAAGTCGCCTGGGGTAGCTCTGTGCGCAGGTTAGTTTCGTTCGCTAGGGTCTCTAAAAGCGCATGAAAGGCGTTACCCCGATTCGAATGGGGGGCAAGGTGTTGCGTTGCAATGTTTAATAAAGCACCAAAGCCTTCTTCCTCGGTTAGATAGATCATTCCTTCTTCAGTAAGCCAAGGGACGGAACGTGTTAATGTGTTGAGTGTTTTTTTAAGAAATAGATGCAGGTCGTCGGTGCACAATGCGGTCCGTAAAAGGCCTAGTAATATATGTTCTTGAGTTGCTTTTACTTCGAGATCTTTTTCAACGATTAAGGCTTGTATTCGTGATTCCGCGCCTTGTATAAGCTGAGTAATATGATCTCTAATACGGCCTTTTTTATCGCTTTCTATTTCTTCAAAGTCCTGAAGTGAAATGGACACATGTTGGTCGATAAAGAATGTGTTGCTATTAAAGGTGACCACCCGTGCACCCGTGGCGAAGTATTCAAATTGGCGACTATCAATGGCAAGTTTACACAGCGTGGAACTCTTTGTGATGGTATGTGTTTCGGCGCGTATTTGAACGGTGGCAAGTAAATTGAAGGATTCCGTAGAGATCAAAATCAGGTCGACTAAATCTTCGAAATCCGTACATTTAAAGCTATCGCTAAAGAAGTTCAGTATAACGCCTTGCTCGCCCAAATTGATTAAAGCTAAATTAGCCATGTTAACCGAGGTAGACAGTTCACTTTCTATTGCTTGGTTTTCTTTTTTTCTCTTTAAAATGCGGTTGGTTTTTTCTTCGAATTCATCCGCATGAATGGGTTTACTAATATAATCGCTGCCCCCGGCCTGGTAGCCAGCGACTATTCTTTCGTGTTGGTCATTTGATCCCAAAAATATAACGGGGGTTTGATCGAATTGCGGGGATGATTTTAACGTTTTACAGGTGTCTAACCCGCTCATGCCTTCCACTTTAATGTCAATGTCGATTAATATAATGTCAGGCTTGAAATGAGTCGATTCGCTGAGGCAGGCTACTCCTGAATGGACGTTTTTGCATTCAAAATGATTCGGCAAGTCTGAGTTCAGGGCTTCAAAGTTGACGCAGGTATCTTCTACAACCAGGATTTTATATTTATTGGGCATACTCTGCGACATATTCTGTGGCCCGCCAATTGGCCGCGGGTAGCGTACCATCGAGCCRGAGGCGGWWRTTTAATTAGAGGGTCATCCTGRAATAACRATGCTTGWWTTKGTGTTAGTTGACTGGCGTCCCTCAGTGTTGTTGGTGTTGGTGTTGTTGGGGCGGTTCTGCGTTGAATTTGTTTTGTGATAGATGGGTGAACTTGTCTAGGTTAGTAATGATGTCAGAAAGCCTTTCTTCAACGCGAAGGCCATGTTTGTGATTTTCAATTGATTTGTTCACTCCCGCTTGTACCAATGAGAGTAATTGAGTTTCTTGTTCATCAGTTAACCCAAAGTTTACAAATGACTCCTCTATCCCTTCCAATACATCATCCATTATTTGCACCGTGGCTTCTTTGTATTGTGCTTGCATGCCTTGGACCTCAATCAATATTTTATTTGAATATTGAATCTGTTCCAAAAGTTGCATCTCAACGTCAATGCTATGGGCCTTGCTAGCGGCGCCTTCTAATAGTACACAGAGGTGATCTCGAAATCGGTCATGCTTGGCGCTATCTTTCGGCATGTTTTTAATGAGTAAAGACACGTTACCAAAATTACCTACGAAGCGTTCGCCAAGTTCCATGAATATACCGCCTTCCTTGAGTTGGAATAAAAGATCGGACTCCAGTGGCGGTATGGGGTTGATCATGCTTTGGTTGATTATTTTGTTCGGGGTGCGAATCTGAATGGTGGCAATCAGGCCGTAGGAGTTAGTTGCTTCCAAGACAAAGTCCGCGAGGGTTTCGTAGCTGTTTGCTTTGGTGCTCCGGCCTAAAAAATTGATGATGTCGCCCATTTCACCGAGACTCGACATTGCCGCGTAAGCTGTGCTATTGGCTTCATTCTGGGAGATTCGTTGATCTCGATGCTCTATTGCTAGTTTAACTTTTTGATTTAGTTCTTGGGGTTGTACTGGTTTTGTTAAATAGTCACTCGCACCCACTTCGTACGCTGCAATTTTTTCTTTCGTGGTTTCATGGGCGGAAATAAATATGACGTCAATGTCTCTGCTGGTAGCGTCAGACTTTAATCGCCGGCAAGTCTCGTAGCCGTCCATGTCAGGCATTTCTAAATCAAGTAATATGACGTCCGGCGGAGGTTCTTTGCGGGCCATTACTAGGCCTTTTTCTCCGCTGGTGGCGGCGAGTACTGCGTACTCGCTTTTTAAATTTTCCAATAATAATTGGATGTCGTTAGGGCTGTCATCGATTATTAAAATCCGTCTTTTTGTCATGTTCATAATAAGATTCACTGTTGTAGGGGCAGTTTCTAATTTTCTGGTTTTAAAAGTGGAAATTAAATTAGCGTTATAAAAAGGGATGCTATGAATATGCAGGTTTCATTGGTCAGAGTTTAATGCGTCACAGATCATCTAGGGTTTTCCGGTTGTTCCCTTGAAGTATAGAAGTGAGTGTTGTAGCCGGTTAATAACGTATGGCTATGCTTGCGGTGGAAGATGAGTCGAAAGGGTATGAATTGTTGCACCTGAAAATGGTGGCTAGCAGATGTGGTGAGAGCAATTAATTATAAAGGCGAATTTTTCTGGGTGTGTAGGTGTAGGTATAGGTGTAGGTGTAGGGTTTGTTGTAGGTACAGGGTTTGGTGTAGGTTCGGTACGGGTCGATGTTGGAAATTAAGCGGTCAAGGACCGTTTTGAACCTTGGTAATACCCTGTAGTGGTCAACGAATGCATCAGCGTTATAACGAATAATTTTTTTAAAATGCATCAGTTATTTGCAAAGTGAAACTTTCGATTCCCGAACAAAATCCAGTGTATTGTATTTAGGCATTCTAAGTCATTGAAATTCCCTTGAATACCTAGTTGGCCTAATAAGTGCATATGTGCCCGTAGATCTAGGAATTAACTATTTATTCAATAAAAGGGTTTTCATGTTTTCTAATTTAAGAGCTGTTGCGCTCGTCTCTGCATTGACTGCCGGTCTTGCTTCACCTGTATACGCGAATCTTATATTGGAAACCTACGACTCGGGGGTAGCAACTCCCTCGTCCATTGGSGGTTATACGCTGACAGATTTTGACGTAAACCATGGTAGTGGAGGTTCTACATCGACAGTCGCTTCACCGATTGAGGGCGAGTTAACGTTTGTTGACTCATCGGATACCGTGCTGGAATTGAATAAAAACTTAGCAGACAGTACTTCTTGGTGGAACAACGGGGAATATGATGATTATGATATATTCACTACAGACGAAAACCTTATCACCATTTTGCTGCCAGAAAATACCTATGCCTTCTCATTTACCGTTGGGGCCAATGTAGGGTCTACGGGTAATAATGCATGGCTTATTGCCACAGAAACGGACGGCACAGGCATCGACACTCACTATGACTTTAATGTGAACCGTAATAACACCCCTAGTTTTGGTATCTAYGCKCTAAATGATGGCAGYTGTTCAATGCTTTCATCGGTCACGATTGAGCCGGATTATTGGGGCGTGGGGAATTTTTCGATCAATCAAGGAAGCTGTACGGCAAGCGTGCCTGAACCATCGTCATTCGCGTTGCTTGGATTGGGTGTTCTTGGTTTTGGTATTGCGCGTAAACGAAGTTTGATTTAGGGGTTTAATCCCTGAAATTAAAAAGCCACGTTATTACGTGGCTTTTTTTTGCTTCAAATTTAGGTGGGTTAGGATTCGTTATACTCTGGGGTGGGGTCTTTCTCATTACTTGCTTTTGGACGGCAGGCATTTTTTTTACGATTAAAAATTGCCTCAAACTGATTGAAGTCGATCAGCATCTTGGGGTACTCGTTAATAATGTCGCGCACTTGGCTGATTTCATTAATCATTAATCCGGCTATCTCGTACCCTAGTGCAGAGTAAGAAGTGACTTGATCTTCATCAAAAAACTGGTCCCCGGTACTAACGTTCGGAAAGCTAGGGTTGTTGCCTTTATAGTTAAGTAGCTCTCTTGGCAGTGATTCTAGCAGGGCAGGTTTAAGGTAGATTATTAAGCCGTGCGCCGCTTCGCGTACGGCTTTTCCGGGCTCATAGTTGATCACCCCGAATAGGTGCCCACGTCGGGAAAACTTGCTCTCTCTTGGATAGTGGGTCTCTTGGCTTGGGACTAGGTCTGATAGTGCGGGGTGATTTATTTTTGTTTCAACACTGCTGTGCATTTTGATGGTATATCCAAAGTCGGTACGAATGCGGTCACAAGACACTTTAAAATCAGCAAAGATATAATTCGAGTCAGCGCCGGCGTCGCATACGATGATAACCGGCATTTTACGCCTTGCTAATTCATACATGGCAAGATTGGAGAAATGGCCTCCGTCGGTGAGTTCAATCGTGCGAGAGTCTTCGCTAAGTCCTTTTCCTTGACCTATGGCCTTGCTGAACCCCGGCGTAAAGTGGTTGTATTTTTTCTCTTGGTCTTTCTCTTTTGAGGCGTTTTTAAAACGGGGGTTTGTCGACCACATGCCCATACGAATATTGAGTAGACGCATGGTAAATGAAATGACTCTATTGCGCGTTACTCCAGCACCACCACAACCAGCATTCGGGCTGGCTGCCGCGCCAGACGTTGCCATGGCAGTAGCCAGTGTAATGTCTTTCTGGGTTGCGGCCCACCCGGTCGCCGATGAACCGCAGGCAAAGGGCGAATAGATAAAGTTATCGCCGCCTCTAGATTGATACARTTGATTGGCTGAATCYGCCAATACAATATTGCAATTGATAATATGGTAGGGACCGGCGTGCTGATTAAGYTCACTTAATTGGAAGTCATTGGCCTGCATATCCTGCTCATTGGCTTGGGTGTTATTTGACAGGTTAGGTAAAAACAACTCCATTAATCGGTCGCGATAGTAGTGCGTAACGGAAAGTTGGTTGGTGTTGCAAAAAATCCCCATCGCGATAGAAAACCCCAAAAAGACAAACGCAATTATTAGCGTTGCCGATGTGGAGTATGCGGCAGCTATCAAGACCGCTACTGAGTAAGCACCGAATAATAGTCCATATAAGACCGACGATGCATAAGCGACAAGCTTCCAGTTGGCTGGAGACCCATCTCCTAAAGCGCCTTTTCCTAGCCCTAGTAGGCCAAACACCAAACCAATAGTTCCATATTGAGCTTGATAATCGTTAAAGATACCGTGAACTGCGGGTAAGGTTCCGATAACGACTAGGAGAAGTAAAACACCAAAGGACTTGCTAGACACTATTGCAAAATCCGTGCGCACTTTATAAAGAAACTGTTTGGATGCGCTTTTTGAATAACTCAGAAAAGAAGCGCTAATAACAAACGTCACAAATAGAGCCGTGAGGACTAGGCTGGCTAAATTTGACAGGCCAAAAAATGTGACGTCACTAACTTTTAGTGAAATCATCAAGAGAAATAGGGCGCAAGAAAGTAGACCCCAAACAATAATATTGGATAGCATGGCTTTGGTCACGGCGCCCAGTAGGGAGAAACCATTGATGTCTTTGCTCGGGGTAAGATAATTCGCTCCATAGCGTAGTTTTTCCTCCCACTGCTGCGAGTCGGATTGTTCTCGCGTTGAATCACGATGTTTTTCTAGGGGCGATTGAGTACCAAAAGGAAATTTGTCAGGCGTTGTGGTGTGTTTGTAAAACCAGCTGATGGCAGAGCCGATATAGCCCCCGCCAGAAACCGTCGAGAGCACGTCGACGTGTTTAAATATTCCGTCTTTTGCCAGTCGTTTTGATACGCCTAAGTTGAAGCACGCAGAGCGAATGCCTCCACCCGAAAACGCTAGACCTACTTTCGGCGATTCAGCAAGATTAGGGAGATCCAGCATGCTTCTGCGCTGCTCTATGTAATTGTTTTCTTTGTCAGCAAACTCCTCCGGTAACTGCTTGGTAATACTTGAGTCGGTCGTAGGCATAACATTCTCCTCATTGATCCAATAGTGGATGATGATTGATCACGTGCCTCGCATACAACGCTCGAGTAAGCTTGCGAGTTTAATTGTTGTTTATTCAAAGGGGGTGTTTCTTGTTCAGCTTAATATTGAAGATGATTTGTTTTGGTCTTTATGCGTAACTGGGCTGCATAAATTCAATCCTTGACGCGGCTGTCTTTCTGTTTTCCTCGATGTTGTTTTGTTGCGTCAAGTGGGTAATGTCAATTGCGGCCTCGTAATTCGAAGTCATGATTACAAATTTTTAGATACGACCGATTAATGCGAGCGATTAATACAAGATTTGTAAGTCAGTTGAAAAATTAGATTCTAAATAGTGAGCTACAAATGTGGGCATGTTTTAAATAGGTGTTCGAGACGCCTGCTATTTTTTTATCTTGGGTCAATCGAAATATCGGATTTTACTCAATTAAAACTAAACCGCTTAACATTCATAATATGAATGAAAGATTACTTGGTTATTGATATTTTGCAATGCCTTTGTGAACTATTTGGCATTATTAGTGTCGCTGTATAACTGGAGCGTCGACGGGGTTGTGTATGAGACGTGCTAGGCTATTATTTTTTATTTGAGGACTCKTTTCCCTTGGCCAAAAATGATTTTCGAAAATTATATTGGGAGTATTTCAGTCGTATTATTGAAATAATTAAGGCGTGAATTCAACGTTAGCGATCTACGGTTATTCTTGTCGCGGGTTCTGGATGTTTTAATGGATGACTTACGTTGAGTCTTGCTAAGTAGAATTGATCTTGGGGTTGTTGGGGGGAGCCGCTTCATTATTTGGATTAAATATCGCCTGATTCGAATCCATAATGAGGCGACATTTAACCGATGATTATTTAAGGCTGATGAGGGCCATTAATATTTCACTTGGGGAAAAACTTGCTGGTGGAGTTCGCGGTTTGTGGCGGGGGAGTGGACGTGCTTGCGTCGTGGTTTTCTTGATCGTCGGTATARTGTAAGGGATAAAGTTCCTTTACGGCGGGGCTTGCGCTACGCCATGTGTGGCAGCCGTTGAGTATAAAGGGCTTTTTGCTTGGGTCCGGCTTAATGATCGGGTAGTTCTCTGGCGCTATTTTGTGCGCCATTTCTTTTACGGTATCGGATGCGGTGGTTTGGAAGGCGACGGTTGCCATGGGGCCTAGCAATTCTACAAGGTGGGTGCAGCCTTCAATGCCCCCTAAAAGCTCTCTGGTTTTTCGTATCCAGCCTGGGCCTATTTTATTACCGACCAAACGCTGAAAATTAACCAGTACCTCATTGCATACTTGATGGGGTTGATCATCCATTGTAGTTGCAACGGCTTGGACTACATTATTATGATCGATGGTGAGACGAAGGCCCATATTATGAATTGGATTACCAGGCTCTAGCGAGCCGCGCCATCGGTTCTCAATGGTATACGTTTTGGTGTCAACTAAGCGGGCTTCAATATCCCACAAGCCGTCATCCCGCAGATAACCTTTACAGTCGATAGACCGGGTGTGCAGATGAGTACGGGGTACTGGTAACGGAAAAGGCATTCGTTTCCCCTAAATTTTATTCGTTATTATRGMGAGGTGGCGYTAAGCCTCGTRAAATTAGGCCCTGACATCATTGATCRTGGTCAGATACGTTAACCCCTAACTCCTTTTAGGTAATACCGTCTAGATTTTAATAGCAAGCAGCATAATAGCCCTCCTGAATGACTTAGCCAAGTGAAAGTGCTGATAATTCGACCGCTCTAGTACGCGCGAGGTCATTGTGATCATGGGTTTATGAGTGTTGGTACTGTGCTTGAGGGGGGGGGAATTAGTAGGAGGGTGGTTGAGAGGCTGCTTGTGAGGGCGATAGCTTCGATGATTGATTTAATGGACCTGCGTACAGTTATCGAACTACTTTCGTTATACTGGCTGATTATAAAATAGCCAGTTCAGAGGTATGGTTTAAACAGCGGGACAAGGCAATCGACCTAGGGGGTGGGGACAAATTATATTGTCATTCTATGTCGTACGCCGTTCACACTGAGACGGGGGCGAGCACACTCGCTGTGATGACTCGCTTCTTTCTATCAAGGTAAAGTAGTTGGGCTTTTCGGGAGGTGGATTATGTTTGGGCTTGTAAAATTTTTATGCCTTTTTTGTTTAGTAGAATATCTTATGGTCGTGTTGGCAGCGGTATTCTTTTATCTATTTACTATTTTGGTAGGCGTGGAAGTTACTTATGGTATTTGGGCGATTACAATGGTTTCTGGGGTTTATTGGATTATAGTTAGGGCGTTAATTGGCAACTATTTTTTATCCTGGTGTTTGATGAGTTATTTGTTGAAAAAAGGAATTCCTGATAGTTATATTTCCTTATTAAATATAGTGTGTGTTTTGACCGCCTACTCTTTGGTTACCGTTGTTTTTGGTAGCAAAGCTGGACTTCATGAGGTGGTCTTGCGTTTTGGCCTTGCCTTTTTTGCTGGGGTTGTTGGTTCGTCTTTTGTGATGGTGAAAGTGTTGAAGAAGAACCCTAGTATATGGATGTATACCAGTTAGTTTTCAATGGCGTGTCCTCGCAGTATGGGTGGTTTTCTGGCAGGTGTCTCTATTCCGAGGCGCGGACACAAATCATCGTTTTTCTCCTCGGCCTCTAGGTGAAACTCACTTGAGATTTAATGAGATTGAGTCTCTGCTGGCGGGCTAGCGGGCAGCGAATGTTTTTTGCTTCCCGTTTTGGCTTAGTTATCGATCAGGGGCGGGGTTGATTATAGTTGATGGGAAATTGATCCCCTGACTAAACTGAGATTTACTCAGGGGTGGTTGTTGCAGAGCTTATCGTTAGCCGCGACTCGACGTCTTTGTTTGTTTGGGGACGACTGGGGTCGACGTGTCTGAGGATTGTGGGGTGGGGGTCGGGCCGATTTGGTTTTTGCGCTTGTAGTTTTTTAAGCGTAGGCCTTGGACGTATTTGTAGACCTTCGAACGCGCGTAGGCCAGTGAATTATAGTCGGTCAGTGACGTGGCGGGGATCAGCGAGATGGAGGGTGGCATATGGTTGACTCGGTAGGTTAATAACTCTGCTTCTTCAAAGCTAAGGGACTCCGTCATTGTGGCAACGCCTACTTCGATCCAGGGGTGGTTGTCTTCGGACCATGCCTTGGCCGAATTATAAATCTCTTTTGATTCGCCTTTAACTAGGGTGTGAAGTTGCATGGATAGTCGGTACTTTAAAGGCTGTTGTTGAATACGTGCGATATATTCTTGGCGAAGATAATCCAAGGGCCGGGTTTCGTCTTCGAGTCGTTTTTGTTTCCACATGTCGTGGTGATCTTGACCTGTCACYAGGCCTGAGTCGGGGAGATCGTCAAASGGYCCCAGTCTAAATTTGACCAATAGTTTTTGACCGTCTTCGGTATGAAAGTAGAACGGTAGTTTGGAATGGTAACGCAGTTGTAAAAAGGAGTCGGGGGCTCGTCGAACTGAATCTTGGGCGCCTCTATATCCAAGCGGGTATTTTTCGCAATATTTTTGTATGCCCTTTTCGCCTCGGCCACTCGCCCAAGTAAATGCTATAAAAGATTTTAAGTTCCAAAACACACCGAGTTCCCCTGTGTTCATAATCAGGTCAAGGGGGCTGTCAGTGGATTGATGAGAAAACTTTATGGAACCACTGCGAAGGTCTTTGACTGCATCATCTTCACCAGAAAGTGTGGCGTGACGGATTTGAACTGGGAATCTTTTGCCTGCTTGAAAGAACGCATGTCGCGGAAAATCTGGCGATTCATTAATTAGTAAATGGCCTCGACTGGCGGTGCCCCAGGTATGGGTCGCGCGGCCGTGTTTGGAGACGCCCAAGGCGCCAAACAGCCGGCTTAAAGCAAAGGTGGTTCCACGAACAAGCGCATTCATACAAAATTCCTTTTATTATTTTTAATTGATCTACGATAATGAAGAAACCAAAAATAATTTCAACTTCAAATTGTAACCTTTGAGGCGCTTGTAGAAGGGGGTGGTTTAGGGGGGAGGTTACAGGCGTAAGGATAAAGAGATTAGACGATGGTGGGCCACGGATTATTATTTTAACTTGGCAGTACTAATGCAAGGCCCAAGGCTAGGCCGATGGTTGCCGCGTAAAGAACACCTTTACGCGTAAATGGTAATGGCGGTTTAGGGGGCGCTAACTCATGCTGGAGAAGTCGGTTCGGGCTGTGATTGTTTAATGTTTGATCATCTKGGGTTGGRTKATTCGAAGCGTGYCTGCTCATTTTTTAGCTCCAGCGCTGCCTATAAGTGCCATTATTACAGTTATTAATATCGTCGTAGAGCGCCAGTGATATTGCATCTGTTCTGCTTGATTTATTACCGATTTCATAGGTTGTATCGGAAGTGCTCTCGTCATCACTGGCTCTAATGCGACTGGTATAATCTGAATGAATAGTGGCTAGTAACGAAAGTATGGAGATTATGACGAAAGCGGTATAAAAGATGTGAAACACGACGCGAACCCCTCGATTGTTGGGTGCACATTAAAGTGGAAGTCGGTCGATCAAATATCACGTAATTGTCATGAAACAGTCACAATTTGTACCGTCTTGATCAAAGGCAATGTAAGGGTTTTTGTGCCCAGGATGTTTTTGGGCTGTCRAGCGTCAGACTCTACTTGATTGGACGCAGGGGCTTAGTGCTAGCATGCTCTATTTCGTGTGGGTATTAGGACGTGAATGGTTAAAAAACATCCACGCCCTGGCGCTGATCGAGCTAGCCCGTTTTCAGGCCGCGACCCAATATTTGTGCATTCATTTCTAGCATCACCTCACCCATATAGTCTCCGATCAAGGCGATATCGGGGGCCATATTTTGATCTGAGGTCAGTCCAAAGTCTAGGTTGTCCGCATAGCTGATTACGGTTACATTTAATCCCAGTCCGTCCATGATCAGTGATAACGGGTAAAAGCCGCGTAATCTTGCTCCCCGGTAATAACGGGTCTCCTTAAAGGAGGGCACGTTAGAGATCATTACGTTGGTTTTACCATTGGGGTTAAGTCCGGGGATTCTGAGCAGTTTTTTAATCCCGACGATACCAAAGCCAACTCCAAGCCAAATTGTTAACGCACTTTGGGGCAGGGACTTGATTTCGTCTTTGACCCGCTTGGTGTCTGCAATGATAGTTTTTATTTTTTCTTCCATGGTGGGGATATGAGTCGCCAGAGGGAAACAGCAGATTGCTAGCTTGTTGGCCTCGTCTTTGTTTTCTTCGGTGTGAAGCGACATCGGAATGGATGCATAGAGGTTTTTATCGGGATACTCGCCTTTGCTTTCTAGATAGCGTTGAACGGCAGTGCCCACTAGCGCGCAGATTACATCATTAATAGTAGCGCCAGTGATGGCACAGATTTCTTTAACATCGGGCAAAGAGATGCTGACAGTGCCAAAACTTCTGCTTGCCTGCACTTTTTGGGCGAATCGGGTGTTAGGGGCGGCACCTATAGGAGCCATCATGCTCGAGTTGCCTCGGATCACGTTGCCTAAGATTGTCGCTATGCCTAGACCGAAAGCCTTAAGTTTGGACGCCAGGCTCGTGGGCGCGATGTTTTTTTCGCGTTCTTTTTTGATTTGAAGTTGCTTTAGTTTTTTAGCCGCCATGTCCGGGTGGGAGAAGTCGGTTGGGCTTATTTTGAATAGTTCCTGAAACACATTCATCGCTGAAATGCCATCGACCGCGCAGTGGTGGACTTTCAATACAATGGCGAATTGTTGATCGTTTTCTACGCCTTCGATTACTTTGATCTGCCAAAGTGGGCGCGTGTTATCTAATGGCTCTGCTTGATATTGCGCAATGTGGTTTTTTAAATCTAATGCTGATCCGGTGCCACCACATTGCCCATGTTGTACGTGATGTTCCATATCGATGTCGTTGTCGGGCACCCAGTAATATTGGCTTAGTGTTCGGATGGAACGAAATAGTTTTTCTTGAATGCGAGGGAAGGGCCACGGATGTAAGCGTATATCGTCTATTAGGTCGGGAATGTAGGACTTTGGGCATTTCGATGGCTTGTCAAATAGAAAGTAGACCACCACGTGCATTTTCTGCTCTTTGCTTTCCATTACGAGAAACAAACTGTCCAGCAGACTTAGTCTTTTCATGAATACACATCCTATGTGATATTGGTTGTTAAAAATAAATACGAAATCAAGATCCGTATTTTGAATTACTCTAGCGTTTTAAATGCAGCAGCTACTAGAGTGCGATGGTTTTTTTCGCTCCTATTCCTTTAGGATAAATAATAAAATCATTCGGTTTTTGACAGGCAGCAAAGATATACTCTGAGCGTATGGATATGTCAAAGAGTATTTGYTTTCAATGATTAATATAATTTGTAGTGATGATTGCTGCCTTTAAATTAGGACGTGATAAATGAGGTGATTGATTCGGTAGTGGAGGTGCTGATTAAGTAAGCCTGTTTAAAAATGTTCTTAGGGGGGGCGGGTTCCGTAATATTATTATGGTGCCGACCGAACAATACAAGAATGTTGTTAGTGGTTATGGTTAATATGTTCTGGTCAATATGTTTCGGGCAAGCGTAGTGTATAGTCTTACAGTATTCAAGCTAGGAGGGGTGTTTAAGTGGCGTAGGGTGTAATAGAAATAAGACAAAGAGTAGTTAACGATGAWGCGTCGGTCAGTGGGTTTGGTGTTCGCACGTATGGGATTTCTTTTCCACTGCCAGCGTTGATTACCGAAGAATCTACAAGACTGATTTTGAATTTTATAAAACTGAAACTGAAACTGAGATTGAGGTTAGTGTCTCTATAGAGTCGTCGAGCGTAATTGCTCGTTAAGTGGGCGCGGATTGATTGCTAAACAACCTATTTTAATCTGTTAATTAGATTAGACGAAAATAGGTGCGAGCAAGCTTTGCCAGTGATCGATGCGGTGTGTCGGAAGTCAGTGTTTAAGCGCTTCGTCGTAAACGTGCTGAAGAGCAGGTTTTTGGTTTTCTTTTGAGGCTTTAGATTTTTTAAGTGGACTGTAGGTGTTGATCAGATATTGGATGATGTCTGGTGGATTAAACGTGCCTGTTTTTGTGTTGGGGTCGTACAAGTAGGGGAGTTGGGCTTTTCCTGTGCGTTGCATCATTTCGTGATATTTAGTGATGCGGGTTTCTTTCGGGGTGGTTTTATCTTTAATCCGCGCCTGTTGTTTTCCCGAATTACGTAACACATAGTTTATTTCCATTTCAGTCAGCCGTTCTCTCACCGCTCGAGATTCTGGATCGGCCTCGTAGGAAAATAGCTCTAGCGGAGCGTCTGGGGATACCGACGGGCGATGGAGGATTCCCGCCATGGCGCGCGTGAAGGAGGCGAATGTAGACGTGGCAATGTTGGCCGTGGGTTTTCTACGCGCCTGGTGTGTGTCGTATTGACTATTTAGGTAGGCAATAATGTCCTTCATTTCATAAAGGCCAATGTCGGTATTAGGGTCGTAGAGGTAGGGCATTTGCTGCTTCCCTCCTAGGGCCTCCAATTCCTCTCGATTGTGCGTGCTTTTTTTAGGGCAAGGGTGAATTAATACATCGAGGTCCAGCTCTGTCAGGTATTCCCTTACTGGACGACAAAAAGGGCAGCCCTCCATATCGTAGAGCTCAAGTAACTTCGCAGGTTGATGAGGGCGAGCGATTGCCAGACTGCCCCTCCCTCGGCGCAGATTTGAGGCTAGAAATGACGTGATCGTGTTGCGCATTATTTGACCTCTGATGATTGAAGAATATTTTTAGGTGTTAGCGATGCCATTCTTTGGCGGTTTAATGATCCATTCGCAAGCCGTCAAATTGGCTCGCGAAACGCTTACCCGGTGGCTTGACCCCAGTAATTATACGCAGCAATCCTTGGCGTGCCTGGAATATATGCGGTTTCCATTGATTCAATTTTGAAGCCGCCTTGTTCGAGTAGCTGAGGAATCTTTCGATTGAGGTTGCAGCCTCCCGCGATTGGTTTCCAGACTGGATTAATGCGTGCCTGCCATTTCCTGACTGATTTGTCGGGGGCAGCGCCGTGTTCGCAAAACAATAATTTCCCGCCGGGTTTTAATACCCGCTTCATTTGTATTAATGCACTCAGTGCGTCAGGGATAGTGCATAGGGTGTACGTTAACAAAACGGTATCAACGGATTTATCATCGAGTGGGATTTCCTCTCCAGGTAAGTCTATAAATTCGACTTCAAAAGGCACTTGGCTGACGCGCTTTGCGGCAAGTTTGCGCATGTGGGCAGAAGGTTCTAGCCCGAACACCATGTCCACTTTATCMGCGTCGTAAAAGGGTAARTTTAAYCCAGGRCCAATGCCGATCTCCAACACGCGCCCGCTGGCTTGGGGGACTACTTTTTTTCGTTGATAACTTATGGGTTTGGTTCCACAGGCCAAATTTATAAATTTTGGCAGTACGTGTTTATCATATAGACTCATGGAGCGCTCCGTCGTAGGCGTTATAGTGTATTTTTTATTTGTAGAGAATCAGGGTTTTTAAATGTACGCATTATTCTGCCCCAGATTCTTAATCACCGAGATTCAGTATATAAGCCTATCTTGCCCGCAAACAAGCGGTAAATATGGGTTTTGGCGTAGGGTGCTTATTTCTGTTCACAAGTGGCCACTTATACTCTGTCGCTACGGATAGCGCTGTCCTTATTCGTCTGCCTTTGAATCGTTATTATTTTAGATTGTTAAATAGTTTGTGCTGGGTATTTAAGGTTTTTCTCAATCTTTTTCAATTGGAGGGCTATAAAAGTCTGGGGTTTAATGGCGTTTATGGGGGCTGTATGTATGATGACAATTACCGAGCACTGCGTACTTGTGCGTTTGCTAGGAACCCCCGTTGAAAGCGCCTGAATTTTGTTAAGTAAATATACGACTTTTTTATACATTATGAATATTCAGCAATACAGTGGACACATTACGCCTGATATTTTGACTTTGCTACTCACTGCCGACCCCAATGAGGCCGAATTGCTGGGCTATATAAAAACAGCCCGTGTTCTGGTGGCGATGGATTTAGCGCGGGTGGTTGGAGTGGCTGTTATTACTGGGTGCAATCAACAGCAAGAGCTTAGAAATATTGCCGTTGAATCTGACTGGCAAGGCCAAGGCATCGCGAAAGCGCTTATCGCTGAGGTCAAAGTCATGGCGAAAGAATCTGGTGCAGATTCTTTAGTTGTAGGCACTGGGAATTCAAGCTTGTCTCAGATGGCGCTGTATCAAAAATGTGGCTTTAGATTTTTTAAGATAATCCCTGGGTTTTTTGCGGGTTATCCAGAACCTATTGTTGAAAACGGTATTCAGTGTATTGATAAAGTGCTGCTAAAATTTGAGTTTTGAAAAACCGTTAGTTGAACTGAGTCTTTTGTGCTTGGGGTCGATCTACTTTGGAGGCTGAAGGAGTTTGCCCTTAGATAGAGAAGTAAGGCCTAAGGGCAAGGTTCTACGGCCGTAATGATAGGGGCGTAGTGATAGGGGCTTAGTGATAGGGGCTTAGTACATCGCGCCGCGAGGTTTTAGTGCCCGCCAGATTTAGTAATTAAGAACTTTAGGTCCTTAATTAATTCTTTGTCTGTATTTTGGTCTGTGTAATACATCATGATAAACCCCCTCGGATCGACTAAAAAGAAAGTTTCCGACAGCATCTTGTCTTCTATCGCTAGGGTGTCAGAAAACGTCTTAAAGTTTTCTTGAGTCGAATTAATCACTTTTAATTTAGGGTGCTCGGTTGCGAGTTGTTCCAGCGCTTGAGTGCTTAGCTCAGCCCCGATGTTGACGTAGAAACGGCGTACCGCACCGGCGTTTTTGCCGAGTAATACATGCACTTGGCGGGTCAGGAAAAGACGTTGTTCGCAAGCCTCGTTGCAGTCACCGTAGCTAGGCAGAATAAGGCTCCATTTGGAACCTGGCTTGTAATCGAAGGGGTTTCCGCCTTGCGTGGTAAAGGACAAGTCTTCGATTTGCTGAGGCGGTTGTATTAGCGTGCCTTTGTTTTTAGTGCCGCTGGGCAGGCCAATGCCGGTTTTAAACATAGCGGTAGATAGCACTACGGTAATCACTGGCAGTGCGATAAGGCATATTAATTTAATGCGATTATTGCGGCGTTGCTTTGGGTCAATGGTGATCTCAGTCATGAATAGAGCCTGTGTTATGAACGTTGAAGCCTTTTACAATCCGCAATGGATAGCGCAGATGGCCTTGCTGTAGGGTTTATTTAACTTGTTTACTTCGAAATCGGTCGAAAATATTGGTGCTGAAAATAAGGTACAAAAGTGCCAGCGTGAATGCCATAGCAAACCATTGCACGGCATAGCCTGTGTGTTTTTCAGGTTTGACGGAGATGGTTAACCAGTTGCGTTGTAGGGTGCCCGCCTGGTTCTCGTCAATGTGTATTTGGTAGGGATAAAGTGACGTGCCAAAATATGTTTGGAAGTCTTCTTGAATGATAAACGGAACGCGCTTGGGCCATGAGTCTGTCAGCTCAGTGGTGCCCACGGAAAAAGGGGTTTTAGAGGGAATGTAAATCACCCCATTGATGGATTGCTCGCCTTCGACGGGCGTGATGCTTGGAAATATTCGGCGGTCTGTATTGCCTTGGATCCAGCCTCGATTCACTAACACGGTCTGACCGTTGGCGCTGAGTGTAAAAGGGCTTACTACTTCATAGCCAAACCTAGCGTGGTGAATTTTGTTGTCGAGCAGGATGTGCTTCGAATTGCTAAAGCGACCTTTTAAAGATACCCTCACGGACTTAAGGGCAGCCGATTCTAGGTTGTTCAGTGACTCAATTGGAGCGGGTTGCTCTGCTTGACGTAACTTAAAGACAGTCTGCACAACCCGCTTTTCATCTGCACGATCCAGTTGCCAAAAACCAAGCTTTATTAAGCAAGGTAGCATTAGTGCAACGAAGACAGTTAGTTTCCAATTAAATTGAAAGCTTAGGCTTTTTTCGGGCGATACTGGCTCAGGCATAACTCAATTCTTTTCAATAACAGAGGAAGTACTATGTGGTTAAAGCCAGCCATAGTGATTACGTTTATATTATTAGTCATTAGTTTAGGCAGTGGATTCGTTTTTTTGATGAAAGATAAGGGGAAATCTAAACGAACTATGCACTCATTGGGGGTTCGAGTGACTTTGGCGGCAATCTTGATGGGCTTGGTTGGCTATGGTGTTCTATCGGGAAGGTTGGTTTCTAAAGCACCCTGGAGCGCCGCAGGATCTGCAGTCACTCCAGAGATACAGCAATCTAAGTAAACTCTACTCAGATAATGTAGACGAATAAGAACAAGCAAACCCAAACCACATCAACAAAATGCCAGTACCAAGCGGCCGCTTCGAATCCGAAGTGGTCCTCTGCAGTAAAGTCACCTTTAGTAGTCGAGCGTAACCATTGCACGAGCAAGATTGTTGCTCCCATGCAGACGTGGAATCCGTGGAATCCAGTGAGCAGGAAGAAGGTGGATCCGTAAACGCCAGATTTAAGGGTTAGCCCAAGCTCGACGTAGGCTTCTCTGTACTCTTCCACCTGGAAGCCTACAAATACGAAACCAAGTATTAGGGTTATGCCAAGCATGATGTTAAATCGGCTGCGGTTATTGGCCAATAGTGCTGTGTGAGCAAAGTGACAAGTAACACTGGAGCTCAACAGTAAAATAGTATTGATGAGTGGAATACCGTCCCAATGCATCAAACCTGTGGGGCTTGTGAAGGTGCCGTTGTTGGCTTGCACTTGATTGCTAATGCCAATGGCTTCTTGTGGGGTGGTCATCATAGGCCATGCGTACTGAAAGCCTTGCCAAAGAACGCCGTTGGTATCACCTACTTTGGTGCCTTCTCCGCCAAGCCAAGGGCCTGCCAAGTTTCTGAGGTAGAACAAGGTGCCAAAAAAGATGAAGAAAAAGCAAACTTCAGAAAAGATAAACCACTGCATGCCTAGGGCATAGGATTTCTTTAACTGTTGATTGGCGAGTCCTTGATGATTCTCAATGATGGTGGTTCTAAACCATACGAAAAGAGTGGCAATGAAAAGGGTGAAGCCGGCTAACGCGACAATCCAGCCCATGCCGCCGGTGCCGTCACCGAAGGTAAGTCCATTAAAGGATATGCTAAGGCCGCCCACCATGGTGGCGACGGCTGCTGCAGTGGTAAGTGCCAGACCACTGCTCTCTGGCACGTAATACTGGTCACTGTTGTTTGTGCTCATTGATATTTCTCCGCAATAAATCAATGGTGTTTTTTAGTTGTGACGCTAAAAAACACTAATTGCTTGAGGCCACCTTTTGGGTAACATCAAATAAGGTATAGGTTAATGTAATCGTGTGGATATTTTTCGGTAGATCTTTATCAACAAAAAACTGTAGGCCCAAATCTGCCTGGGCTCCGCCTTTTAATTCCTGCTGGTTAAAGCAGAAGCACTCAATTTTATGGAAGTATTTGGCGGCGCCGCTGGGCGAAATGCTAGGCACTGCCTGGCCGACCATCAAATTTTGAGTAGGGTTGTGGGCGAAAAAACTTGTTGATGTCGAAGCACCGGGATTCACTTTGATGCTGTTGTGATTCGGCTTGAATTTCCAGGGCATGCCGCTGTTATTCAATGCCAGGAATTGAACGCTGACAATGCGTTGCTCGTCGACTTCGACGTTTTTGGCATCGTAGGGTACTAAGACCACTTTGCCGTTTATTCCCGTGAGTTCGCACAACAGATCGTAGAGAGGCACTAAGGCAAATCCAAATCCAAACATCGCCGCCACCATCACCAGTAATATTACTGTGGTGCGCTTCTTTTTGGTGTCGACAATGTTTGTCATTTTATCTCTCTCGCTCGACTACTTAACAGTAGGAGGTGTGGAGAATGTGTGGAATGGGGCAGGGCTAGGCACTGTCCATTCCAATCCTTCTGCACCTTCCCAGGTTTTTTCGTCTGTGTTGACTTTGCCTTTACGTATGGTTTGAACCACGTTGTAGAGGAATAGCAACTGAGCAAACCCATAAATGAATGCGCCAATGCTGGACATCATGTTGAAGTCAGCAAATTGCAATGCATAGTCAGGAATACGGCGTGGCATACCCGCCAACCCAACAAAATGTTGTGGGAAGAAGGTTAGGTTGAAGCCAATAAACGCAACCCAGAAGTGCACTTTACCCATGGTTTCGTTGTACATTTTTCCAGACCACTTGGGTAGCCAGTAGTAGACCGCAGCAGACATGCTGAAGATCGCACCAGCAACCATGGTGTAATGGAAATGCGCTACTACGAAATAGCTATCGTGGTAAGCAAAGTCAACCGGTGCCAGTGAAAGCATTACGCCAGTCAATCCACCGAGGGTGAACAAGAACACGAATGCAATACAGAACAGCATAGGAGTCTCGAACGTCAATGCGCCGCCAAACATGGTAGCGATCCAGTTAAAGACTTTCACGCCCGTAGGCACAGCAATCAGCATGGTGGCATACATGAAGAACAGTTCGCCTGCTAAAGGCATCCCTGTGGTGTACATGTGATGAGCCCATACGATGAAGCTTAGGAACGCAATGGATGCAGTGGCGTAGACCATTGAGGAATAACCAAACAAACGTTTGCGAGAGAAGGTGGGGATGATTTCAGAAACCACACCGAACGCAGGCAGGATAATGATGTATACCTCTGGATGACCAAAGAACCAGAAAATGTGCTGGAACATGACCGGATCACCACCGCCAGCGGCGCTGAAGAACGAGGTGCCAAAATGAATGTCTGTCAACATCATGGTTACTGCACCGGCCAATACAGGCATGGCAGCAATCAATAGGAAGGCAGTGATTACCCAAGTCCATACGAACAGCGGTAGTTTCATGTAAGTCATGCCAGGCGCACGAAGGTTCATTACGGTCACGATAATGTTGATCGATCCCATAATCGAAGAGGCACCCAACAAATGCACCGCAAAGATAAAGAAGGTTACGCTTGGTGGCGCATAGGTGGTGGATAGTGGTGCGTAGAAAGTCCAACCAAACGCAGGTGCGCCGCCTTCCATAAAGAAGGTTGACACAAGCATTGCGAAAGCAAAAGGAAGAATCCAGAAGCTAAGGTTGTTCATTCTAGGCAGCGCCATATCTGGCGCGCCGATCATTAGTGGAACCATCCAGTTGGCAAGGCCAACGAAGGCGGGCATTACCGCACCAAAAACCATTATCAAACCATGCATAGTAGTCATTTGGTTAAAGAACGCTGGTTCAACTAATTGAAGGCCAGGTTGAAAAAGCTCTGCTCGGATGACCATTGCAAATGATCCGCCAAGAAAGAACATGGCAAAACTAAACCATAGATACATCGTGCCGATGTCTTTGTGGTTGGTTGCGTACAACCAACGCTGGATTCCCGTAGCGGGACCGTGATGTTCGCTCATAATACTTAGCCCCTATTGATTGAAATTAACGATATCGGATGCTTGTACCGCATCGCCAGTATTGTTGCCCCAAGCATTCCGCTCGTAGGTGATGATTGCCGCTAGCTCGTCTGGTTTGATCTGTGCGCCATAAGCAGACATCGCAGTACCGGGTGCACCGTTAACAACAACATCAATATGTGCATTCACGTCGCCTAAAGCAATGCTGCTGCCTTTAAGAGCCGGGAATACGCCAGGGATACCCGTACCGTTGACTGCGTGACAGCCGCTACAGTTCTTGTTGTAGAGTGCTTCACCGCTGGCAACCAATTCATCAAGAGATTTTTCGGTTAGGTCAGCTTTAGAAGAGGAAAGCTTGGAGGCAACCCATTCTTCGTATTCTTTTTCGCTAACCACTTTCACAACAATGGGCATAAAGCCGTGGTCTTTACCGCATAGCTCGGCACATTGGCCGCGGTAAATACCTTCTTTCTGAGGGATAGTCCAAGCGTCATTGATATAACCTGGGACCGCATCTCGTTTTACTGAGAGCGCAGGTACCCACCAAGCGTGTAATACGTCGGCGGAGGTAACAAGAAATCTTACTTTCTTGTTCACTGGAATCACTAAGGGTTCATCTACTTCAAGTAAGTAGTTTTCGCCTTTCTCTGCAGTGGCTCCAATTTCGAATTGATCAGCAGGAGTGCTAAGAATCGATAGGAAAGAGAATGTCTCGCCACCGTCTTTGCTTAAATACTCGTACTTCCATTTCCATTGGTAACCGGTAACAAGGATGTCGACGTCCGAATCGCTGCTGTCATAGAGTTTGATCAGCGTATTAGTCGCTGGGACAGCAATAGCAATCAAGATAAGTGCTGGCACGATGGTCCACATTAGTTCAACTACTGTGCTTTCGTGGAAAGTGGCAGGGGTTCTACCAGAGGCCTTTGTGTGGTTGATTAGTACATAAAGCAGTACGCCAAATACGGCGACTGAGATTGCTACACAGATCCACACCACAAGCATGTGAAGGTCAAATACCTCTTGCCCCAATTCAGTGACGCCAGGGGAAAGGTTGGTTTGCCAGCGAGAACTAGGGTCTGCTATTGCTCCGGTACTGAGCGTGCTCAGTGCTAGGGCCGCAGCAGGAAACCTTCGTTTCTTAAGCTGATTGGTACTCAAGTACATAATATCTATGACTCCTTACAGTTACAGTTTTGCAATTACTATTAATGAATAAACTTTTCTGATGTTTTTGCTTGGATCGTTGTGGTTGCCCCGGTTCTTGTGTTTATAGTTTGACCCTTGCTTATCCATTACCAAAAGGCGTTACCTTTGGCGGTCGGATGCACATTTTGAATTACTTTAAGCAAACCAGGTGCTTAGAGAGACGTTTGATTAAAGCCGTCACTTAATATAGCGCACGCATTAGCTTACTATTGCGTGCTCTATTAACTGTAGCCTTTAATCAAACGTTTGTTGAAGTAAGACTTTTGGTCGAAAAATCCGGCCAGATTATACCCGATAGGAACGGTTATAACCAGTTAGATCGTAGTGTGGAGCGGATTAATGCGACTTGAAATAAGGAGAAGAAATAGGGTGTTAACTAACCTTTGGAGGGTATTTCGAACGCATGCAATGCGCTCCTTTATGCAAGTGAATTGTTTCATTGGTAGATAGTGGGTCCGAGTGTGTCGAGGCTTAGAGGGCTAAAAAATCAACTGTAGTAGTGGGTTAGGTTAGTTAGCTAGAATAAGTGATAGTAATTCTGTTGTATAATTCCATGGTATTGTGACCTTGCTGGTCATGATTAGTTTATAATGCAGCGCTGCATTTTCGTTTTATATAGAGGTGGCATGATGTCGACTGTGGAAGAAAGTTGTAAGGGTGAAAACAGATCAAAAAATATGCTTAGGATTGAAAAGGCACTATTTTGGCTCTGTCATCTTGCAATGGCTGCATCTGCTGCGACAGTGATTTTCCGTGAGTACTTTGAGGCGGAGTACTTAAGCACCCAGATCTTCGCAAGCGGTTTTGTGCTTTATACCTTCACATTAGGGTTGTCGATATTTTTCGATAAAATAGATTCAAGCCGTATTGCCAA
Organism: Gammaproteobacteria bacterium; assembly: GCA_002402085.1. Taxonomy (GTDB): domain Bacteria; phylum Pseudomonadota; class Gammaproteobacteria; order Pseudomonadales; family UBA3067. Next base: position 990 of record NVVB01000011.1, on the reverse strand, counting down.
TGACGAAGAGGCGCGCTCTTTAGGCTCAGTATTCAAGCCTATTTTATTAGCGTGTCTCGTGGTGGTGTTGCTACTGTCAGGGTTGGTTGTAGTGATTAACGTGTTGGTGGAGCGGGCTGGAATTCACTTTTAGTGCGGGTATAAAGTTAAAGTAAAGTGAAGGTATAGACGCTGCAACTAAAATGCAGTTGAGGGCTGCTTCAATGCCTCCCTCACTATAGGTGACGTACTTATTCGCCGTAAGTACATAAATAGGCGGTGTCTACAGCAACCTTGAGTTGAAACTTTTCATTGGCTGCCACTTTAAAGCTTTCTCCGGCATTAAAAGTTTGCCAATCTGCTTCGGGTAATTTAACGGTGAGCGCGCCGCTGACGACGGTCATTGTTTCATGTTCGCTGGTGCCAAACTCGTATTCGCCAGGGATCATTACGCCCACGGTGGCTGGTAAGGTCTTGGACTGAAACCCGATGGATTGTACTTTGCCATCAAAATATGAGCTGCATCTCAACCTTGGAGTGGGACGGTCGCTGAGTCGGTCTCTCCTGGACCTTCTCATTAGGATCGCCACTGGAGTAGTTCCGCTTGTGATAGTTCATTGATTCTTCAGGGAACCCAATTCCATGTCGGCTGATCGGCTGTCTCTTGTCTGGTTTCGCATACGCTGATTCAGCTTCTTGGAACGTCCTATTTGTGTCTTTGGCTGGTGTTTTGATCCTCTCTTTCTGCTCAGGAGGGTTGCTCAGTTGGATGTCAGATCTCGATCTGAAAGCAGAGCCCTTTCTTTCCAGGTTTGACTTCTTTGGTGTCGACTAGACTTGGTATTCGCTCAGTTTTATATTTTGATCGTCTGCAGTTGAGGCTGAGGATCTCTGCTCAGCTCACTTGTTGAGAGACTCTCACTCCTGAAGAGAGGTGTCTCGGTCAGCAAGGTTGGAGGAGGATGGTTTAGAGTCTTCCTTCTCATCTCCTTTCTTCTCTTCTTCCTTCGA
>NVVB01000010.1:52338-73541 GCA_002402085.1 Gammaproteobacteria bacterium | reverse complement strand
GTTGCCCAACCACTTCATCAGGCGAAAAGTCGGTGAATTCCGTAATGCCATCACCTATTTGCTCAATCATGCCATTCATATTGACGCGGTAATATACCTCTTCAATCGCCTGCATCAGCGTCTCATGTCTGAGCCCTTTTTCATAAGAAATAGCTTGAGTTTCCTTTCTGTCTTCCTCAAACATCCATGCACAAAATGCTGAAAAAATTAATAACGGTGTAAAAAAGAGCAGCTCTTCTAAAGAATATTGTAAAATAAATATCCCTGTTTCAGCTATCAGCCAAACCAACCATATAACCAACAGTAAAAAAACACTGTATCCCGTTGCAATGCGCTTGCCTGCTATAAAAAAAACATAAAATGGGATAACACCATAATAATACAAAAAGCTTGAAATAGAGCCTTGGAATATTAACTCTGTAACCACGGCAAGCGTAACAATCAAAAGTATCATGTAGACAACCATTATTGCAGGTACAATTCGCTTTTGAAGCAGGTGGTTCACAATAAAAATACACGTGGCTAATGTTGCATCCGACATTGCCATTGCAACACTACCCTGCAAATAGTTCGTGATGCTAAAGCCTTTAAATCTCGATTTAATGCCTGCTCATAATACCCAATGGCTTTTTGGTAGTTGCCTAAATCCTGCCAAGCACTGCCTAGATTGTTCTGAACGTTTGCGACATTCCCATGGGCTTGGCCAACGTTTTTCAGATAACTGCCCAAGGATAATTCATAATAGTTAATTGCCTTCTGATACTCGCCCAGTTTTGACCACGCCTCACCCAGATGATTTCGATCCCTCGCTACATCGGGGTGATCCTCGCCATAGGTTTTTAAGTCGCTCACCAAGGCTTGCTGATAATACGTTATGGCGTTCTGATAGTTTCCTAGATTGTGCCACGCGCTGCCCAAACCATTTAAATCATTGATTAGGTTTTGCTCATAATGCCCAATGGCTTTTTGGTACTCGCCTAATGCTTGCCATGCTTTGCCTTGATTGTTACGAGGCTTAGCTATGTTTACGGAAAGCGCTTGTTTTTCTAGATAAAGCGCGAGTACATTCTCTTCCCACTCGATCTCGCTCGCATTCTCATTTTCGGCTACGATATTGGCGATAGTGCCAGCAAATCCTAGGTACTCTGGATTATTAGGGGATAACTCAGTGGCTCGCTCGTAGTGCTGGTAGGTATGCTTAAAATCAATGTTCTCCTCAGCAATACGCCCTCTTTCAAATGCTGCCTTTGCCGCCCTATCAACAAACACTTGTGCTTGATTTTCGACTTGCTGATATAACTGATCAACTTTGTCTGTTTTACCCTGCCGGACTTCGATTTTTGCTTCGGCGAGCAATTCGTCATCCACCGTACCGGAGAAGGTTTCTAATTCCTTGATAGTGCTTTCTAAGAAATCAACGCGTTCAAGGTAACTCTCAGCAAGATGCTCTAGTTGGCGCTCTACCTCAACGAGTTTGTATTCGAGGATTTTCTTATCCTTTGATAAATTAATTTGTTCACTTCGATGTAGTTTTTCTAACTCGCTTCGTAATTGTTTCTTTTCCTTTTCTAATATTTCTTGATGCTTCTCGATGGAGTAGCCGAGGTTGATGTCCCCAGACCCAGTATGCTGAACGCCCGTCCCACCAGACTCAATGTTCTGGTTCGGTCCATTAATATCTTTCGAGGGCGGTGCGCCAGTGCTGAGCATTACCGATACGACGGCACCGACGACTGATGCAAAAACGCCACCAAAAAGCCACGACTTATTTTCTTTTATCCAATCCATTTAAATTGATATCCTTATCAACGAATCCTTTAACATTCATCTTATACTATAGGGCTGAGCTTGCAGCCGTCAGCTCCGTAAATAGTGCCTATCGTTTTCGCGAAATAGTTGTCGTCAGTGGTGATATATTAGTCAGCAGCGTAACCTCGCGAGGCAGAATTATAGTGCTGCTCAATCAATATAAGCGTTTCTATAGTAAATTCTATTACGTCACATTACATGTACCCGTGGGCACTCATAGTCTGAAATTTGAAAAGAACGTTGGGACGTTATACGGAGTTATTAATAGGAGGGGTTTACCGTGGAGGGGGCTGATAAATGCACAGAAAGTACCTATAAGGGGCTTCTGGTAAATACATGGTTGCCATAAATATTCACATCAACCCGCTGGGTACTAGCCAGTAGTAACCACCAGGGTGATATCATTATCAACCCGTATTACTTGCGGCGTGCCATCACTGCTCATTTCCGGAGATTGCGCACTGATGACCGCAGCGGAATCCAACGCTGACACCTCACCCCCCTCTTGATCCGTAAAACTCAATTCAAGATCAAGTTGTTCGGCGATAAGTAATGCTTGTGTGACTGTTCTGCCAACAAAGTTGGGAAGCACTCTTAATTCATCAACGCCCTCGGGGGCGGGTATGGGCACTATTTTAAAGGTTAGTTTTGCGGCAATGGAAGCACCAAAGCCATAACGATTTACGTAGCCACCATTTAAGGGCGTTCCGTAAAGCTTGGGTTTCACAAGCGGTGTATTGATACCCGCCCTTGAAAGCTGTACGCCCACCACACTCCTTTGCGTATTTACCTTCGGGGGCTGAGTGGTATTGCCTAAACTCAAGGCAATATTCACTTCCGCAGTGGTTTCAGGCAATACGTAAAAGGTCGGGCGGTAACCAATGTCTCTTAAGACTTGCAAGGCTTCATCGCCGCCTTCGGAATAAATCTCAAGGGTTTTTTCTAATGAACCTTCGTCCAACGCTTGTTGGGCTTGAGCAACGCCTTCACCTACCGAGGCGATGATGTCGCCTAGAGGCGAAGAAACTACCTCTTGTACTAACTGTGAAATTTTAGTATCCATTATTCCGCTCTATTGAATTGCAAATACGACTAATATGTTTTCATTGGGTGCTACATCGCTGTTTTCTTTCGGGGCTTGAGAAATAACTTGGCCCAGGGTGTACTCGCTGTTTCCGCCGACGGATTTACTGATGCCCTCATACCGTAAACCAACGGCGCGTAATACACGTTTTGCAAGCGTTTCCGTTAAGCCTGTTAAGTCTGGGACTTTGACGTCGAGGGATGCAACGGCGGATTCTTTTTGCGATACCAGGTCCAATTTCACGGCCGATCCGCCTTCAGCGGCACCTTTGGCTAAATCCGATAACTTCCACATGCTCATGGCTTGRCCATCGTCACTGAGGGYSCCTCTTARYTCRACTTGTATATTGCCAATTTGRAAYGGTTTCTTTTCATCGGCTAGCTTTTTATTCGCCAGATGAAATTGATTGCCGATATTAGACGCTAGATTGGTGAGCGGCACCGCACGACTGATTTGATCAGAAGCGATTCGGTTTTCCGTTATTAATTTTGTCTCTGATGCTTTAACTTTTTCTAACTGAGATTCCAGTACAGATATTCGTTCGCTGCTTGCTTTGATAGTCAGGTCTTGGGATTGAATCCGTCCGTCTTTTTCACCAATGGTGGATCGAAGGTCTTGTTCCTTTACCTGGAAACGAACGAGCTCAACATTGAAATTCGCCAATAAGTCGGGGTTGATTGTGCTTGTCGAATTTACGGTCCCTGCTGGACTGGTGACTGTTCGAGCGGGCGCGAGATTATTCGTATTTAAGGTAAATGCCGAGGTTGTACCGCGTGTTACAGTACGTGTAGAACTCGGGGCGTGAGTGATTGTGCCAAAGTTGTAGCTTAACGTTTGGGTTGTTTTATTGAATTTTAAGTGGGCGTCCTCTCCAATGACGCCTGCGCTGGACATTAATCGCAATAGAGGTGCGTTGAGTTGCCTTGAATCAAAAGGTGTTACCGCTGTTTGTAGTCGACCCGAACGGGTGGTGGCGGATGCAAAGGTTTCCCAGCGGCCCGTTCTTAATGAAAATATTTGCACGGTCACTTTAATGTTCGAGCCCGCACTGCCGTTTGCGGTCTTCACGAGTGCGGATACAGAAATAGAACTCATACGTTGATATCCACTGAGATATTTAAGTGCGCGGTTTGGCCCTGTAACTCCGCGGTTAATACAAGCTGCGCTTTAACATCCACCTCACTGTCAATAGTGAATTCTGTTCCAGCGTTGCCCAACTCATCCGTTACTAACAAGGCGTCTTTGAGTGCAGTGTTGGCGCCTTTCGAAGTTAACGTTATGCCCATCGATTCCGATAATAAAACTGATGCGGGTAAATTTATATTTAACTCAACGCGCTGGCCAATTAATGCCTCCCCGGCGGTATTGATCGCATTCAACATTATTTTGTATTTTCGGGGGCTTATTTTTTCAGACGCAAGGGATAACAACGGCGTGGGCAGGCCTTCACCGGGTGGAATGGAAACGATACGCCCCGAAATAGTACTGGAAATTTCTTTGGTAGACGTTTGATTGCTGTTAACCGGCGATATGCGTAAGAAATTAGATCCCGTTGAGGCACTCACGCTTTCCATTTCGACTTGTACATTAAAATCGAGATAGGGTAAGTGATAAGTCGGCAGGTTTCGGCCAAACCCATCAACAGTCGGCATTGCGTTCAAGGCATCTTGTGCATCGTGTATGCCTTGGGCGATAGAGGCGAGTAGCTCCTCTAGAGACTCTGCTATAAACTCACTGCCGTCGCTCATTAATACTCACCTTGTTAGTGATCATYCTGTTTTATTGTTCTCCCTTGCTTTGAGCGCGCGTCTCCGTCGAGCTTCATCACGTTGCTCCTGACGCTGTATTTCTCGACGGCGCTGTAAGGCGCGTTCACGATTCCGTTGCATTCGTTCAAATAAATCGCCGGAGCCACCGGTCTCTGTAGAGAGGCGCTGCTTGGAGCGGGCTACATAGGGTCCCACGCGATCCATTGGGCCACTAATCTGCTGGTCTCTTTTTTTCCAGAACTGRTCTRCTTTATTGACAGCGGAAGACGCCTTGGACGCATACTTTTCGATATTGCCTAAGGTTTTTTCAGCCTTTTCTAGCTTATCAACGCCCATCTTTTTAAATTCTTTATTCAGTTCCTTGCGCTCCTGGTCTAGGCCTTGATCAGCTAAGCGCTTATCTAAGTCGCGCAGTTTGGACGTGGCATTGGATAAGGGTCTTCTTGCACTGCCAGCCGTATTGGCCAGTGTATCCAAGCCCCCTGTCACACCGCCCATCATACCGCTACGCGTTTGTTGCGCTTCTCTGCTTGAATTTACTGAGGTCTTACTGATGCCATTTTGACGGTTTTTTTCACGCATTGAATCTCGATGTAAATACCAGTCTTCAAGGGACGGGTTTACACTGGTTTGGCCGGTTCGCTCTACAGGAGCGTTTAAGCCACGCCCTGTATTTTGTAATACGCTACCAGGGCCGTGCCTAGAACCTTGACCTCCAGCTTGTACATTTCCACGCTCTCGATTCGACGGTTTATTCTGTTGTAGTCGGCTCCTTGATTGTTCCCTTTTTTTATCCCATTGCTGCTGAGAAAAACGTCGTTGCGCATGGCTAGCAATGGGGAATCTTGCCGCTTCGCGGGCGTTTTCATTACTGCCATTCTCGGTCCCAGAGGTTAAATGCCGTAGGTTATCCTCTAAGGCTTTACGTTTATCGAGCAGTGCGTTTAGCTTAGGAGACATCGAAGCGGCCGCGGCCTGCGAATTTGGTTTAGACTCCGGTTGTGAACCCAGGGTTCTATTTCTAGACTCACTGGCTTCAACCCTACGCCCTAATGTCCGCCATGAATTACCCGGCATAGTGCCCCTTATTACGTATTATCACGGTGATTCAAAATTTATTTCGCTTGCAGCAAGCTATTCACGCCGCTAAAAATTTATCCGTTGCCTGCGTCTACTTCCGTTTGTTGGGCCGCGATCATTGCGCGAATTCTTTCTTCTAGTATCGCCGGTTGTGGCACCGGTACAATCTTGGTGCGCATCAACGAACTGCCCTCTGCAGAATATTGATACTTGGAGGCGAAGCTTGCGCTCACTGACGAGACTCGCATACTCGCTGAGGCGGAGAAAAACCCTACTTTCCCTTTTAGGTTGGCATTGACTACTGTAGAAGAACGAGAAATATTGGTTTCTCGAGACATGGAAATAGACATCTTAAGCTCTATCAAGGTATCAACGAATTGATAGAAGCTTGGCGTGAAACCCAGCTCTAATAAGCTGTATTGTTTACCGTCGCCTAGCTCAACTAACAAAGTCCGTTCCGGCGGACTAGTAGGCGCTAGACTACCGTCTTCGGGTTCTTCTTCGGGTTGAAAACCGGCCATCATACGGGCGATTTTCATCGAGACTAAATCCAGTTCGTATTGCGCTTCGGCAATCCCTACGCCCAGAGTTTTTATCATTTCTGGAAAGGGGGCATTTAATAGATCAGTACCCACGGTCATGGCGATTCTCCATAATTCAAGAGATTAAATATCTCTATTTCGGTACGAGTACTACTCCAGTACGATTCAACCTAGATTCGACTTTACTCAGGTACTGGTGGTACCGGCAATCTAGCTTCACGGCGAGCCCGTTCGTTTTCCATCAGGTCTTCAATACGCTCAGTTAATATAGCCGGCGGCGGAACAGGGCTTAACTTGGTTCGTAATAAACTCGCACCTTCCGCCGTGTAGGAATATTTCGATGAATAGGTTGCATCCACTTGGGACGTAGACACACTGGACTCACTACCAGAACTACGCGATGTACCCCAAAAGCTGCGTTTACGTTTATACGACCGAGAGCGGTCGGTATCTTTATTGGTTTTCGTGCGAGTGTATTCACGTGTACGCGTAATTTTAATGGCTATTTTCACTTCGATAATGGTGTCAACAAACTGATAAAACACCGGAGTGAATCCTAACTCCAACATGGATAAACGCGTCGGCACACGAATCGTGCTCTCTGGCGACACATCATTGCCATCCACGTCTTTTTCTATTTTATTAATTATTTCAGATAGTTTTACAACGTCGCTGCCCTGCTGACCTGTTAACGCATCATCAATTGCGGCAAAAGCCAGGGCTTCACTTTTGGTCATATAATCATAACCAAAAAATACGCGGCTATCGTCAAAGGAGACGTCGCCTTTTTCGTCATAAACGGTGGTTAAACCGCCCATCATTTCCGCTACATTAATGGAGTTTTCATCCAGGGCATACTGCCCCTCAGCAATTGACATGGCCATTTGCTGGATCATATCCCCCATGGGTACATTCAGTAGCTCTTGTCCTATTGATGCCATAATCTTTTCCTCATTCACTCAATCAACGACACATTATTTTATAATGGGTTTATTCAATATCTTGTTCGTACTCTCGTTTTAATAGCCGCGTAAATACATCCGGCGCCGGCAACGAGACCAGTCGCGCAGCGATAGAACTCGCCCCCTCCGTAGACACAGAAAACTTACGTGCGTAAGACACATCGATGGAGGCTGCCGCCATAAACACCCCATAATTAATGCCTACTTGCGCCCCGACAGCAACCGAGGTCTCAGTACTTTCGGTCATTGTAAAACTTAGCTTTGCCTCAACAGTCGCTTCAGAAAACGAATAAAAGCTCGGAAGAAACCCTAAGGTTAATAAGTTGTAACTTTTGCCACCAATATCTACTTCTGTTTCGGCCATTGTTTTGGTCAATTCAATGGAGTTGGCGTCCAGCGCATATTGCGCTTGAGCAATAGCCAACCCCAATTTTTCAATAATTTGAGGCAGCGGTGCCGTGACCAGCGCACGCGTAACCGAGGGTGTTTCAGGCATTAACTGTCTCCATCAGTGCGTAGAAACTCTTTGATGGTTTCCAAAAACTCCGGCGGTGATGGAATTGAAACCAAGCGTGCAGAAATCGTCGAGTTACCCGTCACGTTCATTTCAAATTGACGGGAATAACGCACATCGAGGGAGGCGCCAACCGCGACAGTACGGTTTCCGGTATTTTGTCGCGTCGCATTTGAAGTCGTGCTTCGGGAAAATTGCGTCGTCACCGTGACACCGCTACTTCCGGACAAACTAATTTGACGACTACTTGATGTCACTAATATTAATTGAAAATTGTCTCCGTCCCGACTGATAGTCACCACATTTGCAGTCGCCGAGGCTTGTAAATTAATCGTGGTATTGCCATTAATATCATCCGCTAAGTTCCGCGCGTAGGCCTCAGGCGCATTCGCCGCGAAACCTGCTATGCCTGCACCATCGAACGGAAAGTCCGTGCCCTCAATAGTCACTTTTTTGCCGGCTAGCGATAACGGGGTAGGTTTGTACAGATGAATAAAGCCATTGTCAGTCGAGGTATCGCCTATTTTATTTGGGGTCACGGCATTGAGATTCGCCCCGCCTGAAGTAGACTTTACTACCAGCCAATGCACAGCGCGATTCGGGGTTTTTATTTCCACTTTTCGAAACGCTCTATTATCACGTCCTACCGGATCACCTGCTGTAGCGGCCGCAGACTCACCGCCAGAGTCGGTCATGGTAATTAACGCATCAGGTACCCCATTGGCTTTTAATATTTTAATCACTTCTTTCGCTCGGTTATCTCCTAAACGCTGATTTGGCGTACGCCCCTGAGCATCGGCGCGATTGTTGGCATATTGTTGTTGATCAGCAAAGCCTTCGACAGTAACCGGTAGACTCATAGCGATGATGGCGCGGGAGAAATACATGAGCGACGGATAACTCGCGGGTGCCACCTCGTGTCGACCCGTCTCAAAATGCAGTCGCGTTAAAGGCCCGGTCGGAGGCAGGTGTACAACATCGTAACCTTTCGCCTCGATTTGTGTTTTGACATGAAGAGCATAAGCAGATAGATCGGTTTGTGCCGTGGTGGTTGCTGTCACCACGCTGGGAGAATCATCCAATTGATACTGGGTATTGGCGTTGGTGCCTACTCGAATAATTCCACGATCAAAGCCTCCCGACAAAAACGCCACGGTATTCGTCGTGGTGCGCACCTCGGTGTCTGCCGCATCCGTACTAATAGTCAGCTCAGAGGCCTCTAACTGATATAACACTCGACTGACATTCGTATTTGAATCGCCAGTGACCGCATCTTGGAGGTTTTGGATTCGTTCTTGAGGAGTGTTGCCATTAAGGGCAAAGTTTTGCCCTCCTACCACTAACGCCCCACTTGATGACGAGGTGATCTGTACATTGGCCTGGCGTGATTGCGTTCTTGATGACGTGCCACTTGAAGAACTAGTCGAACTCGTACTGCTTCCGTCAGATTCAGTGGTCGTGTCATTAAAGGAGCCGTTTAAATTAAGCCCCAAGCTTAGGTCTTTTTCAACCCGTAAACTCAACTGCAATGAACAAGTAATATCAGCGTGTTGATAATGATAAAAAGCGGGTGAGAGCCCAAGATCCAATAACGATCGCCCGCCCAAACCTTCGCGCGGCTCGATGAACTCAGCGATTTGATCCACTGAGTTTTCATCCAAGGCTTTTTGTGCTTCGGCTATTCCTAAGCCCAGAGACTTAATAAATTCAGCGACACTGGCATCAGCCAGTACCTGCCCTGGTGAGATTCCATCATAATCTTCCATACTCTGTCCCTTTCATTATCGCGATTAAGCATAATGCTGCGAGAAATAGTACCTGTAGATCTAGCGTGCTTAAGCGTAAGTTTTTATCACGCTTGGTTTATATTTATGGGTARTTTATACAGCATACGTCTGCTCAATCASCGACCCACMACTGAACCCTTCATCKGCCCCATCGCRAGYTTGTTTCTGATGCCCTGGTCGTCGGCTGATTTTAAAGACGCGATAGAGCGAGCTCGTTTTTCATTGACTTGATTTCGYCTCACAACAAAATAATTATGTTTGCGCTGAATGCTTAGGAGTCGAGCCGTATCAATCGTGTACCCGCGTACGGCCCATTCGAGCACCTCGTCCGTTAAGGGCAAGTCCTTTTTACCGGCCATRTCCTGAGCGCTCTTTAATGTTTGAACACCGGTTTCTTGATCACCCGCTTTTATCTCATTAATYCCTTTCCGCTCAAGTACAGAAGCGTGGTCACGTAAGTGTAAATGACTGCTCAAATTCAGTGTCGAATAATGAGCATCCGCGTTAACACAAAACTCAATTATCTCGGCATGGCCCCCAGTTAATTCCAGGCTTTCTAAGACGCACTGAGTATAATGTCTAAAGAACACCTCAGGTGCTTTAGACGACACGGCCATTCGTATGGCTTCTCGGTAATGAGTCAGGGCATTTTTATAATCGCGYTTTAATGCCAGTAGTTTGCCATGTTCGGCAATGGCATAGTGCATCGCGTGTATTTCAGCTTTCACGAGTAWTTACCTRTANANNNGTGATRWTTTATTATTGACGGTTTACACACAATGCTGCATCAACCCCTAAATCCTCAAGGGTTGAGCGAATTACACGCGCCTGTAACTCGGGGTAGTCGTTAGGCAAACGAAACGGCAAACTAATATGTTCATTCAAACCACTGACACCCAGCCCGTGTAAAACGTTTATCATTTTCGGCAAGTTGTCCGCGCGTTTAATTTCGATGCCTAACATTTGAAACGTGATTAAATCTGCTTGAACGGGCAAATGGTCTTGAGAAAACGCCTGCATTAATGAATCCAGTTCATGGTATGCAACACTTTCAAAAAGCGCTACGGGGGTAGAGTCACACACCTCATCGATGATATCGGCAGGAATCCCTACCAGTTGCTGCAAGCGTTGTTTTTGTTCGCTATTCAAAGGTGACTCTAAATTTTGAAGGGTAATATCAAAACGTAAAAAGTCTCGATTAATCATCCGCAAGAGACCCGAAGCACGATATCGATTCCATATGGGCTCAATACGTTTGGGATCTATATCAGAAGCAATCAGCCCACTTTCTGCACTTAACGTAATGTCAGCGTTGGCTAAATCTTCATGTATGCGGCGAATAACAACATCACTGCCCCCCTCACTCAAAAACAGATCATAACAAGCACCGCCCTGCTCCGATGCAACAAGCAATGCATCGCCCTCAATCATATTCCGTAAAGCATCGACGGTCGCTTGGCTCACGGCGCCTAACATTATATAAGGTGGATTGAGCAATGCTTTTGATGCATCTTCTTCAGACATACCAATAAACGAAGCAATTGATTCGGTAACCTTGGTTAATTTACGCTCATTATTAATATAGACCGCCACATCAAAAAGTTGGGCAGGTTCGGGGRTRGGWTCRTCCGTCCCTTGGATTTCTACGTCATAACCAATATCACAAAGTAAACCTTTTAGATTGTTGGCGATAGAGACACTAATCTTGTCCACCAAAATTGCCGGCGCTCTATACAAACACGATACGACCGTTGCCGCAGGCAGCCCCAAACCGGTCGCAACAGCGGACGCAGACGAAGGCTTCGCACTGCCCACTGATTTAATTAAGATGCGCTGAAGCGGTTCCGCACACGCAGTGCTACTGCTAGAATTGTCCATGTATATAAACTCAAAGTATAAACTTCGTGTAAACATTTAGTCTGTAAAAACTACTTAACTAAAATGCCATAGAACATATATAGACCAACTACTCTAAAAGCTATCATAAAGAAAACCTGAGTGATAGCCCTATAATTCACATAAAAGTTCAAACCCTAATGGCTGCGGCCCATTGGATTCTATGAGCTAAATAAATATCAAATATTAAATACTAAATTTTTGCTTCGACATCCTTTGCCCATTCATTGTTTGTATTGCTGCATCATCACTTCAACCGACGCTGTCAAAAGTGGCCTGAGACCAATGTTACAAGCTCGCCCTTCACTGCGTTTAACTGCCCCAATACAGGCTATTTAAGAACACCCAACGGCTGTGTAATTACCCCCGTATAGAGCGAGTCAAATTGGGTAGAGTAATGTGCACGCCACTACTTTTGATCGCTGAAAAATAGTGGCGCACAACAATATATGATCAATAAAGGACAGCTTACAGGGCTATCGCCCACGCTTGAGGGGCGCTTTTGGATTCGCAGCATGTCGATGGTCGTGTCGAATCTAATATTTTACCGACGATATTGATTATGCTGGTGCAGTTTCTGCGTCGTGATGGCTGCCTCAATCGGCAGATATTTCGAGATGCCCAAGCGTATCATCGAGTTTCAAAAAAGACTTCAGCCCTTGGAATAATGCCAACCAGAGTTTGATCAATGATTGGAAGCGCTCTAATCACGCTACAATGAATAGYGTCCAGTAATGCYRGATTACTCGGGAATGCCAATCATTACTTCATACATACCGATAAAGACCAAGGCCCATAGTATGAATCCTATCCCMAGCCATAAATAATTTAGCGGTGTAAAGGTTTCATTCTGTTCGCCCGCCTCGTCTCCACACGCGAYATTGACCGACAATTGGACTTTGTATAGCGTCCAACATAAAAAAGGTAACACGACGAGCCCCAATATATCCGTAAAGGGCTCACCAATGCTTTTCGAAGAGAGTCGATCGACTATATTGCTGGCAATGGACAGCACCACATACGCTAAAGCAAGATTGCCTGGGGACCCCAAGAAGGCCAAGCCGTTTTCTTTGAGTCGTTCATCAATTCGGGCAAATAAAGAATGCGCAAAAAATATGGAGAATATTGCGCGCATGACCGGCCAACCGCCCTTGCCTCCAGCGGCTTTATAGAGCGCCCAGTTTTTATAAAACCAATACACGTGATATATCCCAAGTGTGGCAATAAACAATGCCACAAACTTTTTCGGCGAAACCACATAAAATGGCTGAAGATCACTTTTTCCCTCGAGCAAATCTGAGTCCGGGGCCTGATAAATATCATCACTCACGTTGTATCACTCACTTAGTTAACCCCTGGAAAGATTCATCAATATTGCTAAACTACTTATGAACTGCCCGCATTAATCATGGGTACAATAATGGCTGCAGATATCCCGAGAATTACCGGAACAACCAATAAGCAAACGCCCCATACTGACCATTTCTTCTGAACTCGATTAAATTCTTCTAGGCTTTCCCAGCGTTTATTTTTCCAAGCCAGCTCTCGCCTTTCACGCCCTCAGGGGAGGTGTCTTGTTCCAGCCCCGAATTGTTTTCTGGCTCCATATCGCCAAGCAAAACATTTGATTTCGGTGTTTCGTATACACTATTCATTATATTTTCCTTTTCCACCTTCGCATATAACAGTTTTTTATAATGAAGGTGTTTTTTACGCCGGATTGGCGATATACGTATGTGTAGTCATTATTTAAACTTTATGTCTGATAGGTACCGATAAGATAACGCCCACATCAAAACAGAATAACGACAATAAACCCATCAAATATACGTTCAAATATACGTTCAAATATTACATCACACATTCAATCGGGAAAGTAAGACTCACATTAAAGCCCTTTTAATTCAAATTTTTATCCCCACAACGAATACTCAGCCACAAAAAAAGAGCGCACTGGCGCTCTTTTTTGTAGGCGGTTCGAAATTGTTATTTGATCGCTTTGTCTTTACGTTCTTCAGTGAATCAATCTATTCACCCGCCAACGCTCTCAACAGCGCCAGATTATCAGCCGCAGCATTTTTTATACTTCTTGCCGCTACCACAGCTACAGGCTTCGTTTCGCTGAGGCACTTTTGCTATTTCGACAGTTTTGCCTGTCGTAAGCAGCGCATTTAGCCCCTCGATGGACTCCGCTGCACCGGCCTCAGTATCAATGTTTATCTCAGCGTATAGCCCGGCGTCCTTTACTAACGCTTGAACTTCTTCTTTACGCGCCTTGCTAGTCACTACCAACTGAAGTGGGAATTTCTTGCTGCCAGGCTTATGCGCGGCATTGGTCTGGTAGCCATGACCGGTATGATCTTGACGCGCATCAAGGCGTCCTTTGAAAAAAAACTTTGACATGTTTCTGCTTCCTTAATGACTTAAAATGGACAAGGGCTGTGCCCGTAGATACGTTGACCACTACTGGGGTGATCGAATTGTAATTCAATGGCGTGCAGTAATAACCGCTCCGCCATCTGTTCGCTGTGTTCACTTTTATAAAGATCACAACCAAGAATGGGATGCCCCGCTTCTCGGCTATGAATACGTAACTGATGCGTGCGCCCTGTTTTCGGCTCGAAGCGCACTCGACAACGTTGCGGCTGCTGCAAGCGCTCCAGTACCTGGTATTTACTACAGGCGGGTTTACCGGTCTCAAAGCAGATCTTTTGCACTGGGAAATTCGGCGGGTCCTTGGCGATGGGCAGCTCGATCTGGCCTTGATCCTGACTCATGTGCCCCTCCAGTATCGCAATATAAGCYTTCTCCACGGTGCGCGCCTGAAATTGCTTGCTGAGCAGGCGATTGGCCTCTTTATTCAATGCGGCGACCATCACCCCAGAAGTMYYWAGMTSMWWKMGWKSYAWCASYRTMRYRCYWGVRRWYSCWWRRYSYWMTYGMTGYACMRWCRRSSCCKWARGMAWSYSYTGCWYCAWSCGRWRGTGMACWGARTCKTTGTTMAGMGGATTTTTACCCGACAAACTCAATAAACCACTGGGCTTATCAATAATCAAAATATCTTCATCTTGATAGAGTATGCGAATCTCACCGTGGCAGGGAGGCGCAATAAAGTCGTCGATAATCGCAGGTGATTGGGGCATCGGTTAACAGCAGGGTTCGTGACTAATGGAAAAGAGGCCTATTATCGCATGCTTTAGGCCTACAGGCCTAAAACCAAGCAGCGACATCGGAGGGGGCAAAATTATAATCTGACAAGCAGAACTCACACTGAATATGAATATCCTCATTGTCTTTTAAGATGGCGTTAAGCTCATCCTGACCCAGAGAGATCAATGAGGTCTTAAATCGTTGCGGCGAACAACTACAGCGAAACACCACGGGTTTTTCATCAAACAAGCGTGTTTTTTCATCGTGAAATAATCGAAACAATATCTCTTCTTTGGTCAACGAAACCATTTCTTGGTCGGTGATTGACTGAGCCAGCAGATGAACCCTGTTCCAATCTTCTTGCCGAGCATCCACGTCGGATGGCTTGGTCGCAGGCAATTGTTGCAGCATGATTCCCGCTAACTGCTGCTCAAGCACTGAAAAATGAAAATGCGTGGCAAGCTGCTCGCTTTGCGCAAAGTAATGCCCTAAACAGTCCGCTAAAGTATCGCCGTCAAGCGGCACGATCCCTTGATAACGCTCGCCTTTGTCAGGGTCGATGGTAATGCTTAATGTGCCATCGCATAGCAAGGTCTTAAAATCATCGCTCAGTGGACCCGATTCATGCTTGGCTATGCCGCGCACCGCTTGCTCACTGGTGCACTCGGCCATTAACAACGCGATCTGGCCGGCACTCTTTATTTGCAAAATAAGCTTGCCGTCAAACTTAATACTGGTACTTAACAGCACGCTGGCCACTAACAATTGACCCAATAACGCTTGTACAGGCTGCGGATAGTCGTGACTGGCTAAAATCTCYGAAAAACCCTGACTAAACTGCACAAGTTCACCGCGCACATCCGTTTYATCGAAGATAAATCGCTGAGTGCTATCACTCTTAGTTTCACTACTACTCATTGAATAACAACCTGTGTGTCAAAAACGTGGGTAACTGTTTGATAATCTGTGGGGTGTTGATTCTCATCATATTAGCAGATCAACGCATAACACTGGCTCGATCGGCATCAAAATGACCGCCATAGACGTATTAGCGGGCTTAATGGTTGCACTTTCAGCGCAAAAGCCCTGCTTAAGCGGGCTCAACTAAATCCAAACCAAACCCTGGTAAGCCCTTGTTTAGGCGGCTCCAGGAGCAGTCAATACAGGCTGCAACACAATACAGCAATCCTCCTGAGTTTCAATTCCTTATTCATGCCCTACAGCCCGCCTAGGCAGTGCAAATCAGGGCCTCTCGACGGTGTGATTTGGCCTTGACTCACGCAATCTTTTGCATAGAAATCCTTGCCTCATTGAAAAGACTGTATTAACCTGGATACTGTCCTTACGAACAGTTATCGGATATTTTACTCCAGGCAAAGCGAGATTATTGTGGATACCCCCACCCTTAAACAGCTTCTTCAGCGTAATGACGTATGGCGAGCATGCGACAATAATGACAAGCAAGCCGACACCCTCGACAGCGGACACCCGGTGCTGAATCGCTTATTGCCAGGGCAAGGCTGGCCCCATCAAGGGCTAACGGAGTTTTTGTGCGCCCGCCAAGGCATGGGAGAGCTGTCTTTATTGGCCCCGGCGCTTCGTCAACTCAGCCAGCAGGGTCGCTGGATTGCCTTGCTAAACCCACCGTTTATCCCTTACGCACCGGCCTGGGCGGCCTGCGGGGTTGATCTGTCTCAGATTTTAGTCATTCACACGGACAAAGAGCCAGATCGGCTGTGGGCATTAGAAACCTTGTTAGCCTCAAATACCACCAGTGCCGCGCTGTATTGGCCTGCACGAATTCATGCCAAAGCCTTGCGCCGCTTACAAGTTGCCAGCAAAAAAGGCCGCTGTTGGGGCATTCTCTTTCGTCCCAGTGAGGCCGCTAAAGATGCCTCGCCRGCCACGCTGCGCATTCAGCTTTCTGCCGCAGCGAGCTCCACTGAACACGCATCGCCACACGGCGTGTTATTAAAAGTACTTAAGCGCCCTGGAGGCTGGACTAGTCAAACTCACTTTATCGAAACCCCCCGCCCTCTTTTACACACACCGCTCCACACACCTATTCAAAAACAACAAAGCAACGCTATCGTAACGCCCGACACGAGCAAGCACTTGCCTAAGCCTATTGATTCAGGACACAGCCTAGCGAAAAGTCGCCCGGCTAAGAACGTATTCCCTAAAAACACACCCGCTAAACCTGGACCCGCGCCCCAGCCTCAAGCTCAGTTCAGCAGTGATCACTCATGAATTATTTATGCTGCTACTTCCCGTTGTTACCCCTGCAAGTATTTAATGCCAGTGCGTCCGATGAGACGCCAACGCCGTTTGCCATTGTGCATCATCACAAGAACAAACCGCAGGTATTGCAATGCAATGACGCAGCAGCGCATTACGGCATTGAAGAAGGCATGAGTATCACCACGGCGCAAAGCTTAACAACGCTATTAATTGTTAAAACTCGCAACCCTGCGCTTGAGAAAAAAACCTTGTTAGAGCTAGCGATCTGGGCTAATCAGTTTTCCCCAAAAGTCAGCAGTCAGAACGATCATGCCCTTATTTTAGARATCGCGAGTTGCTTAAAGCTATTTAAAGGCGTGGCCACTTTTTTAAAACTCTTTAATTTACAACGAGCGCAATTGCCTTATCACAGYCATATCGCTYTAGCGGCTACGCCRRCAGCGGCGTATTTATCGGCACGGAGTGCTTACCATCAAAAGCAATCCTGTGAGCCGACAAACGAAATCAATCAACAAATCAACCAACAAAGCGATCAACACACCATTCCGATTCATTATTTGGATTGTAAGGCAGACATTATTGAGCGTCTTAGTGGTATGGGCATTGGCACGCTAGGGGCTTTGTTAGCCTTGCCGATGGCCGAGCTTAGTAAACGTTTCGGCACTGAGTTTAGCCAATACTTGCAGCGCCTTACCGGCACGCGCCCTGACCCACAGCACATTATTGAGATCCCGAATAAGTTCAGCGCTGAAGCGCACTTTATGGAGGAGATTCATTCCGTCGAAGGTTTGTTATTTCCTATACAGCCGCTCTTACAAAAGTTATCGCACTATTTGACCTTAAAGCAACTCACCGTACGAGGCTTTACGTTGCAGTTAGTCTTTAGGGAAATTARTCCCTTGAGCTTGGCCATCGGKTTCTCTGCCTCAAAGAATGGCCAATTKRACTTTGTTAATAAAGCCGCGCATTTAATTCGACTACACTTTGCTACCTTACAACTACACGAAGCCGTAATCGCCGTTAAACTTGATGCCGCGCATTTTTCAGCGTTACAACAAAATACCCAGGACTTATTTAACCATCACTTATTACAATCCATTTCCAAGGCTGAATTACTCGATCAATTAGGGGCTCGACTCGGTCCTGAGGGTTTACAAGGCATTTGCCTCACCGATGACCATCGGCCTGAGCGCGCGTGGGGGTATCATTCGCCCAGCGCATCAACAATTCCCGCGCACGTTAGCCCCACATCAAAGTCATCACCCCGCGTAAAAACAAAAACTCAATCCGCAACGCAGGAAATAACGCGTCAACAATCAACGTATCAAAAAGCCCGGCCTTTATGGTTATTACCGCAACCAAAAGTACTTAATACACAACAAGGTATACCGTTCTATGCGGGGGAATTAACCTTAATTCAAGGCCCTGAACGCATCGAAAGCGGCTGGTGGGACCCGCACCCAGTCACGCGCGACTACTACATCGCGCATCATCCGAGTGGTTATTTATACTGGTTGTTTAAGCAATTAAAAGATCAGCAATGGTATTTACATGGCCTCTTTGCGTAACGATTCATCAACGTCCGCCAACGACCCCGCGGATAACAGCAGTTTTGATAAACATTCGAGGGTGCAATACGCAGAGCTTCATTGCATCAGTAACTTCTCTTTCTTACGCGGTGCCTCTCACCCCGAAGAGCTGGTTAAACAAGCGGCACTATTAAATTACCAAGCCATTGCATTAACGGACGAATGCTCGTTATGCGGTGTAGTGCGCGCTCATCAAGAAGCAAAGTTACACGGCATCAAGCTAATTATTGGCAGCGAATTTTCATTACAAGAAGGCTTACGCGTGGTGTTAATCGCCCCGGACCGGCAAGCCTATGGCCAGCTATCCCACTTAATTAGTCGCTCTCGGCGCAATGCAGCCAAGGGTCAATACCTCACGTCAATTAAAGACATTGTGCGCTTTATAAGGCATGGCTTGTTAATCATTAAATTTGATACCGAAAACCCTCGCCTTAAAGACCCCGCACTAATGCATGCGGTTTCGAATTTGGTACAGCACTTCCCTGACCGGGTTTGGCTTGGCCTTACTTTATTAAAGCAAGGGCTAGACACATTGCATTTATCCCAGGCTCAGGCATTAGCCCAGCAACTTAACGTGCCTCTGCTTGCCTGCGGTAATGTGCACATGCACAGCAAGGAACAAAAAGTATTACAAGACACCTTAACGGCTATTCGTCTCAATACCACCGTGCAACAAATCGGCACCCAGATTTACAGTAACAGCGAGCATTACTTAAGAAGYAAGCCGTGCTTGGAGAGTATTTACCCCCGCGCCYTACTGGAACAAAGTGTGASCATTGCTCAACAATGTCATTTTTCTCTGGATCAATTACGTTACGAATACCCCGACGAAGTCGTTCCCAAGCACCTCACTGCCCAACAATATTTGGCGCAACTAGTGCAGCAAGGCGCGCAACAACGCTGGCCTCAAGGAACGCCGTCAGACACCCAGGCGACGTTAGACAAAGAACTGCGCTTAATTCACGAATTAAATTACGAATACTATTTCCTGACGGTCTATGACATTGTGCAATTTGCGCGACAAGAACATATTTTATGCCAAGGCCGTGGTTCTGCGGCTAATTCTGCCGTGTGTTTCTGTTTATTTATTACCGAAGTCGACCCCACTAAAAGTGCGTTATTATTTGAACGCTTTATTTCCAAAGAGCGTAACGAGCCTCCTGACATTGACGTGGATTTTGAAAACAGCCGCCGTGAAGAAGTCATTCAGTTTATCTATAAGAAATACGGCCGGGATCGCGCAGCCTTAGCAGCCACGGTCATTACCTACCGTCCGAAAAGTGCGCTCAAAGACGTGGGCAAAGCCCTGGGCCTTGAAGTGTCTCAAATCGAGCACCTCAGTAAATCTTTTTCCTGGTGGGATAAACGCGAAGAACTACTCAAACGTTTACAGGAAGCCGGGGTGGATATAAATAACCCCATTATTAATCGCCTTACAGAATTAGTGCAGCGGATTTTAGGCTTTCCTCGGCATCTGTCTCAACACGTAGGGGGATTTATTATTTCCTCTGGGCCCCTGACTCACCTTGTGCCTATAGAAAACGCCGCCATGCCAGACCGAACGATTATTCAATGGGATAAAAATGACCTTGAAGCCCTGGGCTTACTTAAGATTGATATTTTGGCGCTGGGAATGCTCAGTGCTATTCGCCGAAGCTTTCAATTAATTGAAGCCTATCGAGGCGAAACACTGACCATGGCAGGACTATCCACCGAAGACCCTGCGGTATATCGCATGTTACAAGAAGGCGATAGCATTGGTTTATTTCAGGTTGAGTCGCGCGCACAAATGTCCATGCTACCGCGTTTAAAACCTAAGACATTTTACGATCTGGTCATTCAAGTCGCCATCGTTCGGCCTGGGCCTATTCAAGGGGACATGGTGCACCCCTATTTAAAACGGCGTAACGGACTCGAAGAAGTCGTCTACGCCAATGATGAAATCCGTGACGTACTGGGGCGCACCCTAGGCGTGCCTATTTTTCAAGAACAAGTCATTAAGTTAGCCATGGTGGCCGCAGGTTTTAGTGCCGGCGAAGCCGATCAACTACGGCGAGCCATGGCCCGCTGGAAACGTAATGGTGAGCTAAAGCCGTTTCAAGAAAAACTGGTCAATGGCATGTTGGAGCGCGGTTATGCGCTTGAGTTTGCGAATAAGATTTGTCTTCAGATTCAAGGCTTCGGTGAATACGGCTTTCCCGAGTCACACGCTGCCAGCTTTGCCTTGCTGACTTACGTCTCGGCCTGGTTAAAATACTACGAACCCGCGGCTTTTTGTTGCGCCCTACTCAATAGCCAACCCATGGGCTTTTACTCATCGTCTCAACTAGTACAAGATGTACGCCGCCATGGCATCAACGTTCACCCAGTAGATGTCTGCGACAGTCAGTGGGAACACAGCCTTGAGCGGGGAAAGGAAAACAGCCTTGAGTTTGATAAAACCAAGGCGCTTGAGCCAGTCCGCCAACCTGAGACTCAAGCCCACATTCAACCAGGCATTCAACCAGACATTCAGCTTGGCTTTCGAAAGATCAAAGGCCTAACACAGCAAACCGCCGATAAAATCACCAAAGCCCGCAACCAACAAGGCTTTAAAGACCTCACTCAGTTGGTCTATCACGCACAACTGTCGCTCAGCGAACTAGACTGCTTGGCTCGCGCGGGCGCTCTTAGCAAACTAGCGGGACATCGCTATCAAGCACGTTGGGAAGCCCAAGGAGTGGAGCCCCCTCGGCCATTACTCGATGGCCACGGGGCATTAACAACAAAGTTAACAACAA
>NVVB01000010.1:0-52324 GCA_002402085.1 Gammaproteobacteria bacterium | reverse complement strand
GAATCAACACCTATCGAATTAACTGCTATCGAACCAGTGCCCATAAAACCAAGTTCTACGAAACCCAGCCCCACAAAACCCATCCCTACGAAACCCAGCCCTACGAAAACAAGCGTTATAAAGCCAAGCGATAGCAACGCAATTCAACTGCCCGCCCCCACGGAGGCCCAAGACGTTTTTGAAGATTATGCCCACTTAGGCTTAAGCTTAAGACGCCACCCTTTGGCGTTATTACGCCAGCAGCATAAGAGTTTACAGCGCTGCAAAACCGCAGCCCAATTGCCCTCCATTGGGCATAAGCGATTTGTTCAAGTCGCCGGTTTAGTCACAGGAAGGCAGCGCCCCATGACCGCCAGTGGCGTTATCTTTTTAACCCTCGAAGATGAAACCGGTAATGTGAATGTCATCATTTGGAAGCGTGTCGCCGAACGCCAACGTACGCCCTTATTAAGAGCACGCTTACTTAGAATTAAAGGCACCGTAGAAAAAGAAGGCTCGGTAATTCATGTGATTGCAGGGCATTTACAGGATTGCGATGACTTATTGGGCTCATTAGCTGTGCATTCGAGAGATTTTCACTAGAGTCTATTGATGCTAATATGCCGATTGTTTTCAAGCTAAGCCCTCAAACCTAGGATTTCGCCATGACGTTTCGAGCCAAGACCCGACTTTTTGCACTCTGCGGATCTGCACTATTAACCGCGTGCGCAGGAAACTCAGCTCAAAACCTTGGCGTAACGGACGGGCGTTTTCTTAGCTGTCCCTCCAGTCCGAATTGCGTTAGCAGTCAAATGAAAGGCGATGCTCATTATATTGAGCCCTTGGACGTGCCTGGATCAATAGAGCAAAAGAAAATCCTGCTGACTAAAATAATCGCAAGCCTTCCCGGAACCACGCTAATCAAAAGCGCAGATAATTATTTGTTATTCGAATTCAAAAGCCGCTTAATGCGCTATGTCGACGATGTAGAGTTCCTCATTCAGGAAGATCAAGTACAAGTTCGATCCGCATCACGAGTAGGTTATTCCGATTTAGACGCGAACCGAAATAGAATCGAATCAATTCGTCAATTAACTCAATTTTAAGCCGAATAAACCCCGTTCTTATGTTCCGTTGAAGGCACGTCAATGCCACAAACCATTTTCACTCGATCCTGAACTAGACGCGCTAAGGAATCAGGTTGAAACTTCGATAGAAATGCATTACAACCTACTTTCTCTACCATGGCTTTATTAAAGCTACCGCTTAACGAGGTATGCAACACTACAAACAGATTTTCGAGTTTTGGGTTGGCACGACACTCTGCAGTCAGTCGATAGCCGTCCATCTCGGGCATTTCGGCATCCGTCACTAGCATTAATAACTTCTCTTCAACATCAATGCCTTCGCTCACCCACTTCTCTAAGATGTCTAGGCCCATGCGCCCATTATAGGCAACATGCACCTTAAGACCGATACTCTCCAATGTGCTCTTGGCCTGAGAAATGGCAACCGATGAGTCATCTACCAATAAGATCTCTTTGTCTTTGGCGAGATTCATGACCTCCTCCTCCAACACGCCTTCTGAGACTTCCGT
This sequence comes from Gammaproteobacteria bacterium, assembly GCA_002402085.1. Taxonomy (GTDB): domain Bacteria; phylum Pseudomonadota; class Gammaproteobacteria; order Pseudomonadales; family UBA3067. The sequence continues at coordinate 50,748 of NVVB01000010.1, read as the reverse complement.
TTTACACGGTACGATCTGTGACAGCACTTTTTCTACATCAATGATTTCCACTAAGCGGTCGTCGATACGCGTAATAGAGGTCAAATAATGCTGCCTGCCTGCTGAAGGAGGTGGAGGTAAAATATCCTCCCAATCCATGTTAACAATACGATCAACGTTTTTAACAATAAACGCCTGCACACTCATATTGTATTCCGTAATGATGATGGTGCTGTGCTTCAAATCAGCGATAGGTTTCATGCCAATCGCCTTGCCTAAATCAATCACCGGCACCGTTAAGCCACGCACATAAGTAACCCCCACGACCGTAGGGTGTTGCTCAGGTAAGATAGTGATTTTAGGGATTTGTTGGACTTCTTGTATTTTAAATACGTTGATGGCAAAAGTTTGCCCATGTTGTAAATAAAACATAAGCAATTCGAGTCGATTGCGCCCCACCAACAAAGTCCGCTTATCCACAGACTCGAGAAGTTTAGACATTCAATAATCCCTACTACAAAATAACTTCCATAAAATCAATTTTAAGAATCAAAGTTCCCTCTAAGCAACGCTATAAAGAGAAATTTAGATTACTACAATCAACTAAAAAGTACGGTTGCTCAATCAATTAATAACTCGTCCTTCTTTAGCTTAGGATAACTTGGAAAATATTGCTTCATTGAAACTTGTTCCTCGACAGTTCGTCAGTCAAGAGCAAGCCTGCAAATAAGTTTTATGCTTACAATATCAATCATCTAATAAAATCAGTGTTTCCTGGTTATAAACGCTGGATGCCACAAAACGCCCATAAACATTCAATTACGTACTAGGTTCTAGGCGTCAAAACAACAAATCAAACACACTATTTTCTAGTCGAATCGATGGAGACTGAACTAGAGTTATAGAGGTAAGTAAATTAGACAAAAACCGACCCGTTAGATTGGCGCTTCATGAGCACACAACAAGTATTATTAGCAAGACAGCCCATCTATGATCGGGCTTTAGAAATTGCAGCTTACGAGCTCCTGTACAGACCGATCGACTTGCTCGTAACGGGCGACATATCTGGAGATCAGGCGACCTCCGAGGTCATTGTGCATGCCTTTACCGAATTAGGCTTGGGCATTGTCACCGACGGCAAGCGCGCCTTTATTAATTTCACCGAAGGCTGGTTTAAAAATCCGCCGCCGTTTAATAACAACCTGATTGTCATGGAAATCTTAGAAGATACTGAGGTCACAGACAGCTTAGTATCCTCCACGCTTAAATTAAAAGAACAAGGGTACGCCATCGCGTTGGATGACTTTGTTTACGAAGAAAAGTGGGAAAAAATACTTCCACACATTGATATTGTTAAAGTTGATCTAAGAAAACACACAAAAAAAGAATTAATTCAAACCACTAAGAAGTTAGGCCGCTACCATTGTGAATTACTCGCAGAGAAAGTCGAAACCTACGAGGAATTACTTTACTGCAAAGGCCTCGGATTCACCTTGTTTCAGGGGTTTTTTCTTTCTAAGCCGCAAAATATAGAAGGTAAAGTAATCCCCACTAGCAAATTAGTGGTGATGCAACTATTACAAGAGTTGCAGGACCCTGACTCAAAAATGACCGACATCGAAGCGTGGATCTCAAGAGACCCCTCTTTAACGTACAAAATCCTTCGTATTGTAAATTCCCCCGCTTATGGGATCAGAAACCAAATCGATTCACTTCAACAGGCCATTACCATACTTGGATTAACCCAAATCCAACAATGGGCAAGTATCATTGCGCTCTCACAGCTGTCCGACAAGCCCAATGCATTAGTGCTCACAAGTATGGTACGCGCAAAGATGTGCGAGCTTATCGCGCTGAGATCCCAACTTAAGAACGCAGAGTCCTATTTTATCCTTGGCTTATTCTCTACATTAGATGCCTTTATGGATCGAAAGCTTGAGGATATCTTAGATTCTCTACCGCTCTCCGAAGACCTCAATGACGCACTATTAAATCACTCTGGGGTCAATGGCATTATATTACACAGCGTTATATGTCATGAACAAGCCCGCTGGGACGGTATTAATTGGGACGAACTTCAGCCCCTCAAAATCAACGCAAAAGTCGTAGAAGAAGCCTATTTACACAGCGTTGACTGGGCACAAAAGTCTTTTTCCGAGATTATTGGATCACCTTCGAACGAACCTTCAAATAAGTATTAATTATTCTCAATAAAACCGTTTTTTTNATCTACGTTTGTGTTTGCGAATGGCGTTTAAAATAACTAAAAGACCTCGTCTCAAAGAGCAAACCAATAGCAAGCCGACAATCTTAGACTAGAATTAAATAGAGCCACTCAATTCATAACTATTGCTAATCAATGAAATCGAGCCCCCATACAGTAAATTCAGCCGAGGATGTTTCACTATTCGCTAGGCAACCCATATTTGATGTAAACCTTAACATCAAAGCGTACGAACTGTTGTTCCGGCCTCCCGAACAAACGGACGAAAAATCGTTTCTGAATAACGACATTGACGGAGACATGGCGACCTCGCAAGTCATGTTCAGCGCGTTTACTGATGTAGACATTATTGAAATTTCAGAGAATAACCCAGTATTTGTAAATTTTACCGCACGCTGGCTCACTGAATCGCCCCCCATCGACCCGAAACATCTGGTGATTGAGATTTTAGAAGACATTGAAGTCACTGATGAAGTGATCCAAAACGTCAAGCGATTATCCAAGCTGGGCTACACCATCGCCCTGGATGACTTTGAATACTCCGAGCAATGGGAACCTCTGCTGGAGCTTGCCGACTACGTGAAACTCGATGTATTAAAGCTCAATTCAAAAGCTTTAAGGCAAACCATACAAAAGCTCAGTCCCTATAAGCTTAAGTTATTAGCAGAAAAGATAGAAGACTACGAAAAACTTAAAGAATGCATTAACTTAGGGTTCGAGTACTTCCAAGGCTATTTTCTGTGTCGCCCTCAAAATATTACTGGCAAGAAAATACCTGCRACACGGCTTGCGGTCATGCAGATCATCACCGAATTACAGTCCCCTGATACGTCTATTAAAAATCTAGAAAACCTAATTTCAAAAGACCCAACATTAAGTTATAAGCTACTTCGTATTATTAACTCAGCGGCTTATTCGACCATTAAAAAGATCACCTCCCTGCATCACGCGATTACATTATTAGGTTTGGAGCAGGTGAAGTCATGGATCACACTGATTTCACTGACCAATCTATCCGACAAACCTGACGCATTGCTCACCACCTCATTGATACGCGCCAAAATGTGCGAAACGCTATCTCAAGAGGGCTCACTCAATGATCATGAAAAATACTTCACCATCGGTTTATTTTCTCTATTGGATGCATTCTTTGACCAAGAGATGGGCGATATCCTTAAAAACCTACCATTAACCGATGAAGTCAAGAACGCACTGCTTCACCACCAAGGTATTGAAGGCAAGGTACTCTCAACCGTCGAAGCATTCGAGCAGGCGCGATGGAAAAATATTGATTGGGACTTTTTAGAAGATCTAAACGTTGACGAGTCCAAACTGAAAGCCAACCTCATGGGTGCCATTCACTGGAGTAATGAAATTACTTCCAAAATTGCGCATTAACGAGTGCTCAGCTCCTCTATTTAGCATAAAATCCACGTAATCTTTACCTGTCAATGAGCCTTATTATTAAGGCGCTATTGAACGGCAGGCTATTTTAATTCAACGTGAGACACCCATTATGCAAGCCCCTTTAATCGACATAGGAGCCAACTTAACCGATCAGGCATTTAAAAAGGACTGTGAGCAAGTAATAGAATCCGCCCTAGAAGACCAAGTGGTTGCCCTAATGATCACAGGCACCGATGAAACTAATAGCGCTAATGCGATTAAGCTATGTAAGCAGTACCCGGATCACCTCTTCTCTACGGCAGGCATTCATCCCCATTATGCCGACAAGACCAATGACGACACGATGGCACGCATCGAAGAGTGTTGYCRMAAYCCCTGCGTCAAAGCGGTTGGAGAAACWGGGCTAGATTATTTTCGTGACCTTTCACCCAGAAAGGTACAAGAAAAATTATTCGAAGCTCACATCGAGCTTGCGATTCAATTAAAAATGCCTCTATTTCTTCATCAACGGCATGCCCATGATCGCTTCCTAGAGATCATTAAATCTTATCGAGATGATATTTCCGATGCCGTAGTGCATTGTTTTACTGATAGCCAAAAGGCTTTATTTGAATACCTCGATTTAGACTTGCACATCGGCATTACCGGTTGGATTTGCGATGAGCGTCGGGGCTTAGAKTTACAAAAAATAGTCAGTAACATCCCTCTCAACCGATTAATGATCGAAACAGACTGTCCTTATTTATTACCAAGGGACCTACCTAAAGACCTAAAACCTAAAAACGCCCGACGCAATGAACCTAAATTCCTTCGCCACATCGCCACACAAGTAGCCAAACATTGCGCAGTAGACGTTGATACCCTGGCCCATCAAACTACACAGACAGCGACAAAGTTTTTTAATTTAGAGCATTAAACCGACGCATCAACAAGCTTTCGAACCTCTTTCACTCCAAATGGCCAGCACAGCTGGCTCGAAATATCCGGGTTTTCTAATACGGGTATTTTGGTCCCAAGGGCTTCAATGAGTGCATCGGAATCCGCAATCTCAATCATTTCAAGTTCATAGGGAATACGTTTTAATGAGCTGCTGATCACATCAAGCGCTTGATCGCATAGATGACAGCCCGAAGTGGTATAAAAACGTAATTTAATAGCCTGCTTCGACCGTCGACTGAACAGCATAGTTCCAGCACCCTCTTATTCTAAGCAACATTAAGCCGAATTTTAGGGCAAAGCGTATTTCGATTCAAATAACGCTTATCTAGGAGGGTAGGAGATACTTCTCACCCAAAGCTTTTAGCCATTATTTCACTTACGCCGCTTTAGACGGCGCACTGGCTTCAGTTAGCTCACTAAAAAACCGATTCAAGATGTCATCCACCGTCGCGGAGTAATCATTACGATTCGCAGCGGCACCTTCCGCTAACTCTTTGTTGGCAAGGTTCTCGGCAATGCCATTGGCTTGTTGGCTCAAGAGTGTTTTGATTAGTTGTTCTGAGTTCTTAAATGATGCGGCTTCTTTAGAACCTAGGGTATCACGAAGATTCTTAACAAAATCACCCAGCCCTTGAATGCCTTTAGGACCGCCTCGGCCACCTCGGCGCCCCCTGCTTTCACCAAGATCGGCTATGCCGTCATAGGTTTTAATCGAAGACTTTACTTGCTCTTCAGACAGGTTTAACGAAAAGCTTGCTAACTCCGATTCATCCAAACCTAAGTTAATGGCATGATTAAAGGCTTCTTCAACGTTGCCTTGAAAAAATGATTCCGCTAAAGACGAGACATTGGCAAACAACTCATTAAGCGCCTCAAGTTCTCCCTCGTCTAAATCACCTTCCACCTTAATTTGAAAGTCCGAGCTAGAATAACGGCCACTACTTACCGAGTCAGCTGTACGCTCTCTGTACTTGGCAAAATCCTGATCAAAGCTAACACTAATCTTATCCCCGTCCAGGGTTACCACRTCCAGGCTAAACTCTCTCGACGTAGACGAAAAACGGCTAGTGATGGGCCCGGAATGAAGGCCCGAATTTCGTCGGGCACGGAAGCTTTCTTCAAAGGATTCAACGTGGTGACGCAAACCGTCTGAATTGCTACTAGTTTGCGTGGTATTAGTAGGGCTAGTGTTCGAAGAGGTTGTGTCTGCAGGAGCATCACTGGCTGGTGCGGTACTTTCACTAGACGTATTTTCAGCTGCCGCTTCATCAACTTGTGCAGTCACATCATCCTGCAACGCTGCACCCGCCTCATCAACCGCATCGCCCTGGCCTTCAACGCCCAAGGAGCCTAAAACAGTTTGCGTACTTTGAACCCCTTGAGAAATTGCCAGGCTTATCTTCTCAGCCTCAACCGCAAAACCACTTGAGTTGCCTCGGTGGCCCGAAAATTGTGAAAGGTGATCATTGATCGCCCCCAGAATTCGCTCTACTGCGCCAGAGATCCCTCCGAATTCGCGCCCTCGACCACCCTGTCCAAATTCAAGTCCAAAACCACGACCGAAGTCATGGCCCCTTCCGTGGCGCCCTTGCCGTGGTTCGTCAATAGAGGAAATTGCTGAGCCGCTTAAACGACCTTGTAGCGCGCTGGTAATTTCATACTCAAATACCTTGCTACTAATTCCATTGGAGGAATACGACGAGAAAGAAAGACTAACCTGTGTGCCAGAAGGCGCAAACTGCTGCTGCGAATTGTCGTCGTCATCAACATCATCATCGCTTGTTGTTGATACCGCATTCGTTGTGGTATCAACAGGAATCACCTCATCTCCGTCGACACCGCCCCCTGACGTAGCGCTGTCATTTTTTACCGCAGTTTCATCACCTTGTCCGCTAGCAAAACGATTGCTGAAAAATGACAACTGGCTGCTGTTGAAAAAAAATGAACTGGACTGAGTATGTTCAAGCATGACAGATCCCTTAACTGACGTACAAAGCAGTAATCGATAAGGGTTCTATCGGCCAAACCGTAGGCAAGTTAAGTAAAAATGAGCACTTAATTCAGGTCAGTTCAAAATTTCGCTAAAGCCGAGTTAGCATCCAGCACTGATGGATTTTAGGGCGCCGTCCAAAGTCTAAGGGGATCGAAGGTTTACTTATATTCTTTACGCTAAAGAGTTTCCCAACCCGCTCATCAAGCTCAAARCCTTGGAAGTTATTAGAGAAAATAACCACGCCATTGGGCTCAAGTTGACCATGCACCGCTTCAAGTACATCGGCATGATCCTTCTGAACATTGAAGTCTTGATAGACTCTTTTTGAATTAGAAAACGTTGGAGGATCAACGAAGACTAAATCATAGGTGCGATTACATTTGTGCAACCAACTTATGCAATCTTGCTGAAAAAACTGATGACCTTGCTCAGAGAAACCGTTCAAAGCAAAATTCTTTTTGGCCCATGCAATATACGTCGGCGATAGATCAACCGTGGTGGTACTTTTTGCGCCACCCAAAGCTGCAAATATGCTGGCTGTGCCGGTATAGGCAAACAAATTCAGAAATCGTTTGCCTGCGGCTAATTCAAAAATCTTTTGCCTTATAATCCGGTGATCTAAAAACACCCCGGTATCCACGTAATCAGACAAGTTCACCAGCAAGTGAGCGTTATGCTCCTTTACTTCATGCAACTCGCCTTTACTGGTTAGCTTTTGATACTGCTCTTTGCCTTTTTGACGCCGCTTAACCTTAATAAAGAGATGTTTAAAGTTAATTCTAAACACTCGTTTAATGGTTTCGACCCCTAAATCCAAGCGTTTTTTGGCTGTTTCATCAGGGATTGATTTCGGTGCTGCATACTCTTGTATATGGATATGTTGGCCGTATACATCCACTACAAAATTGAATTCCGGCATGTCCGCATCATAAATTCGGAAACATTCCAGCTCATTCTTTAGCGCCCACTTCTTAAGTTTTTTGACGTTCTTAATTAAACGATTGGCTAAATCAATCGATATTCTTTCGTGGGTTTGGAAGGTATTAGTTTCCAAGACTGCACGCAATGCGTCAGTATTTTTCGATTGTGCATCCGAGGCAACCTCACCATAACGGAAGTAACACTGAATCGGCCCATTAAACACCCTTAATTGTCCATCGTAAGGGAGTTTCACTTGATCCAGCAGGACGATGTCACTGCTTATAATGCCAAAATTCCAGCCTTTAAAATGATCTCTAAACTTATTCCCTAACGCTCGGTAGGTATAAAACAGTAATTCAGCTTCTCCAAGGCGCTCCCCGTAAGGAGGGTTAATAATCACTAGGCCTGGTTGTGCAGAAATATCACTGGGTTTATGGAAGCGAGCGAACTCTTTTACTTCAACGCGTATAATGTCCTCTAAACCTGCACCCTGAATATTCCTGCGCGCTTTCTTAATCGTTTCTTTGCAGCTGTCATAGCCAATCAGCGTGACCTCAGCGGCGGACAATGCAGTGTCTCTGCGCAGCATTGCGTCTTGGACCAACTGGCCCCAGAGCGTGTCGTCAAAGCCTTTCCAACCTTTAAAGCCCCAATCTCGTCGATACAAACCGGGGGCGATATCATAACTAATCATTGCCGCCTCGATTAGAAATGACCCAGATCCACACATTGGATCCATGAGTGTGGGCTGAGATGCATCCCAGCCAGCGGCCAACAATAACGAAGACGCTAGATTCTCTTTTAAGCTGCCTTCGAAGGGCTCTTTTCGATAGCCTCGCTTATGCAAACTGTCCCCAGAAAAGCTGATACTCACTTCAACAGAGCTGCCAGAGACAAACAAATGCAAGGTTACATCCGGGTTTGCTTTATCAACACTGGGTCGACAATCTTGATCGTCAACAAACCAATCCACCACCGCGTCTTTAAGCTTTTGCGCCCAATACTTTTTATTAAACCCTTCGGTCTTATGGTTTGAGACATCAATTACAAAGGTCTGGTCAACCGACATCACATCGCCCCAAGTGTGTGTTAACACTTGGTCGAACATGTCATTGGCGGACTCTGCCTCGCCGTGCCAAAACGGCAACAACACTTGATTGGCCACCCTTGACCATAGGCACGCCGAATAGCCCACTTTCTCATCACCGCTAAAGCGAATCGCACCGGTGGAAGTATCTAAAACTTCCCCACCAATGTCTGTAATTTCTTTGGCTAGATAAGGTTCTAGCCCCTTGGCACAAGTGGCAACCCATTTATGGTCTGTTTTCATAAGCTTAGCGCTATTTGGCATAAGGCCTCTATCAATAATGTGCTATGTTTAATGAAGGAAGGGAGGTCCACACTTTACATTTATGAAGGACCAAAAACCTACAATTCTAAGCCTTTTCAATATGTTACAAAACAAAACCTATTTGTATCGCAGTGAAGAATCAGCCTACTCAGTTACAACAAAACTTAAAATAATTGCTCGACAAACCTCAGAAAACTCTGTCACTATCTTGTGCCAAAGCTTTAAAACCCAATTTCAATCCCCATTATAAAAGGAGCCTTGAAACTTAATTTTACGACCAAGCTAATTACCATTAATCAAATCAAGCAATTTACATATTCAGGAAACTCTCTATGAAAAGACAAAAAAGAGATAAGACCAATCGAATATTCATGCGTGGCCACAACGCTGGACTACGCCGTAAATCCCGTGAAGAATGCCCCTACACCAACCCCGTCGACAAACAGACCTGGCTTAATGGCTGGCGCGAAGGACGTGAACATAACTGGGAAGGCAAAACAGGTGTTGCCTCAATTCAAGACCTCTCCAAAAAGGTAGTCAACGAATAACCCTCAGACCTCAGGATAGCTAACAAACATTGATTGGTAACTTTTCGATAAGCCCTTAGATACATAGATGATTATCGATGCGTTAATAGCGCGACAACACCAAACAATCGACCGGGACACCCGATTTATTACTTACGGTGTCCCATTGTTGCTACCCGATCTGCTATTTCAGAAATCAGCCCAGGCCCTTGATAAATAAAACCTGTATACACTTGGACCAACGAAGCACCGCCTTCGAGCCGTTGTTGCGCCCGATCAGGGCTATCGATCCCCCCCGCGGCAATCAATGGTATTTTGTCCGTTAACAACGCATGAAATTGTCGCTGCACAGCCAAAGAAGCATCAAAAATTGGCTGGCCACTCAATCCGCCTTGTTCATCAGCATGCGGTTGGCCCGTAACGAGTGACTTATCAATGCTCGTGTTACTCACAATCAAGCCGTCCAAACCGCTATTTAAAAGTGCGTTAGAGATACTTTGCACCTCATCCTGATCAAGATCAGGCGCTACCTTCAAGACTAAAGGCGTGTTTTTCCCCGTCGCCTGTAATAATTCCAATTGCTTGGCTTTCAATCCATCAAGCAACTCAGTCAAATAAGACCCGCTTTGAAGCTCCCTTAGCCCTGGCGTATTAGGGGAGGAGATGTTGATTGTGATGTAACTGGCCAGTTCATAGACCTTTTCCATGCAAATAAGGTAATCATCGATCGCATTTTCAAGCGGCGTGTCCTTATTCTTACCAATGTTAATCCCCAGTACACCCTGATAGCGGCTTGCTTGGACATTTTTGACCAAGGCATCAACGCCTTCATTATTAAACCCCATGCGATTAATGAGCGCATCACTGTCCGTAAGGCGGAACATACGCGGCTTAGGGTTTCCAGATTGAGCCAAAGGAGTCACTGTGCCAATTTCAATAAACCCAAACCCTAGTTCAGACAACGCTTGGATGTGCTGACCGTTTTTATCTAGTCCGGCTGCAAGCCCTACAGGGTTATCAAACTCAAGCCCCATAAGTTTTACCTTATGGCTGCGTGGTTTAGGGACCAATAGGGATAACAAACGAACTTGACTGGCAATATCCAAGCCTTTGAAAGTAAGCTCGTGAGACAACTCAGCGGGTAATAAGAATAATAATTGGCGTATCAAAGAATACATAGAAGAAAAGACAGCGTGATGAAAAGGTTAGGACTGAAAGCGGCGCATTATAGTCAACATCAATCCATCAAGATATACCTAGCGCGCCCTATTGGCCAAATCACTCAATGAATTATTTCAGCCTACGAATCGAGGAAAACTTATTATCCTTACCAAAACGAATCTCAAACGCGCCACATATCCCCTCGCGAGTCACGAAGGGTTGCAATATTTTGGCAGGAAAACTCACCGATCGGCCGTCTCGGGCGGTAGCGACCACCGACTTCGCATGGCCTTGATACCAGGAAATAAATTCATCCTGACTAATGGATAAGTCGACCAGTATTTTGCGCATAGACTTAGTGATTATGAAAACGGATAAGGAGCCTGGCCAAAGGCCAACATTAACTCTAGATTAGATCCACAACTACGTATACATCTGCCAGCAAAACYACACTCGATCCGCTACAAACACGACTTCTACGGCCTCATAGAGATACTAGCAACACATAGCGATCCGACGCTAATTACTAAGCGAATAAATAACGACGCTAAACGACGGGACCAGCGCCTCAAGGCCTATTTTAATAAGGCGCTTAACTACGCTTATCTGCGCTCACATGAGCCGTACTTTGGGCAATATCAAGTAACTCCCTTAGCGCAACCGAATACATTGCAAACTCAGGGCCTGCGCCAGAACGAAGCTCAGTCATCATCGCCTGCCATCGACTTAACAGGATAGCATGCTGTTCTTTCCAGCGCGTAATCTTAACGTGCGCCGCTTCATCGGAAGAGTCGCTATTGAGTACACCAACAGTCAGTGCTCGCTGCTGCCAATCTAAATCATCGCGATACGCTTCGCGAGCCAACGCCTCCCAATGATTACTGGCTCGCAGTAAATTGATTTGCAGGCTAAACCAATGCAAATCCAACTGGTCGCCCAACAAAAAGTATACTTCCGCCACCTGCTCAATCTTGCAGCGGGTAATATCGGCTGCCTCGATAATGCCTAACAATGGCAACAAACTGGTAGAGCAAGCCACCATTGATGCTAAGTCATCAGGCACCCCTTCCCCTACAAAATGATCTCGACGTTGCTCCCAGGCTTCTTTTTGTGGCCCTTTAAGTAGATCAGGCAACACTTTCATGGTGTCACTGACGTGGGAACCAAAATGTTCCACTGCAATCTCTACATTAAGTTCACCCCGGCGATTCCGCAAAAACCAACGCGTGCCACGCCGCACGACGCGAATTAACTCAATCATCATTTCAATTTGAACAGAGCTCTTGACTTGATAATCCAAAGACTGGATTGCTTTCCACAAACTATCTAATTGAAAAATATCACGCGCGGCAACAAAGGCCCGAGCAATCTCAACTTCCGAAGCCCCGGAGGCATCTACCATGCGTTGAATATAGGTAATGCCCATGTAATTGACCAAAGAGTTGGCCACTTGTGTGGCCACAATTTCTTTGCGCAATCGATGCTGGTTAATATTCTCCCAGTACTGATCGACCAACTGTTTGGGAAATGCAGTGGCAATCTCTTTACCGATGTACGCATCATTACACAACAAAGATTCCGCCAGCTTTTGCTTCACCAGGCTCTTACTATAAGAAAGTAGAATCGACAATTCAGGACGAGTCAGACCTTGCCCGTTAATCTTTCGCTCATTGATTTCGTCTTCCGAAGGCAAAAACTCAAGCGCTCTATTTAAACGTCCATTCGATTCTAAACTTTGAATAAAACGACGATACTCATCAATTCGCTCTACCGACTGAGTTTGCGCAATACTAATTGCTTGTACTTGCTGGTAATTATTGGCCAAGACTAAGCTCGACACCTCTTCCGTCATATCAACCAACAATTTGTTGCGTTGCTTCTCGGTTAAATCGCCCGCGATTAAGACTTCGTTTAACAAAATCTTAATATTCACTTCATGATCCGAACAATCCACCCCGCCGGCATTATCAATAAAGTCAGTATTCAGCAGCACCCCACCCGACGCACATTCGACCCGACCGAGCTGGGTCATGCCTAAATTACCGCCTTCACCGAACACCTTGCAACGTAGCTGATTGGCATTGATGCGCAAACAGTCATTGGACTTATCCCCGACCTCAGCATGGGTTTCAGCACTTGATTTTACATACGTGCCAATGCCGCCATTCCAAATCAAATCCACTGGCGACTTTAGAATTTCACTAATCAGCTCGCTCGGCGTGAGTCGTTGCTTGGCGATATCAAATCGTTCGCGAACCTCCGCAGAAAGAGTAATGTATTTCGCAGAGCGTAAAAATATCCCGCCTCCTTTAGAGATAAGCTTTTTACTGTAATCAAGCCACGACGAACGCGGCATATCAAACAAACGCTTACGCTCTTCGAAACTATCGGCAGCACTGGGGTCGGGATCAATAAATATATGCATGTGATTGAATGCAGCCACTAAACGAATATGCTCTGACAACAACATGCCATTACCAAATACATCGCCGGCCATATCCCCGATGCCCACCACTGAAAAGTCAGACTCCTGCACATTATGACCGATCTCTCTAAAATGCCGTCGAACCGACACCCAAGCGCCTTTAGCAGTAATGCCCATTTTTTTATGGTCGTAGCCTTCACTGCCCCCTGACGCAAATGCATCCCCTAACCAAAAACCATACTGTTTAGACATTTCATTGGCAATGTCAGAGAAAGTAGCCGTGCCTTTATCGGCCGCCACCACTAAATAGGAATCATCGCCATCTTTACGGATTACATTTTCGGGAACAACAATTTCACCTTCGACCAGGTTGTCTGTTATATCCAACATGCCCGCGATAAAAAAACGATAACAACGAATCACTTCCGCCAACACCTCATCGCGGGTACCATTTTCCGGTAGGCATTTGACCACAAAGCCGCCCTTCGCACCCACAGGCACAATGACCGTATTTTTAACCTGCTGCGCTTTCACTAACCCTAACACTTCAGTCCGAAAATCTTCCTTGCGGTCCGACCAACGTAAACCACCACGTGCGACTTTGCCGCCGCGTAAATGAACGCCTTCGACTCGTGGCGAATAGACAAAGATTTCATAGCTGGGCACAGGCAAAGGAATATCTGGAATTAAGTCCGGCTGAAATTTTAACGCAATATAGGCTTTGCCTTCTTTAGAAGATGAATCTAACTGATAAAAATTAGTCCGCAGGGTTCCTAATATGACATCCATATAACGACGCAATATACGATCTTCATCGAGGTTCTCCACGGCTTCAAGCTCAGAGTTTATTTTTTCTAAACAGGCTGCTTCCTTGTCCGCTCTTAGCGCTGCTTTTATTTCCGGATTAAAGCGACAATCGAACAAATTAAAAATTTCGCGTGTAAGTAAAGTGTTCTTGGCTAGCGCTTCTTCGATATAAGTCTGACTAAAAGAGAAATTAATTTGTTTTAAATATTTCGCATAACTTCGTAGCAATGCCACTTGACGCCAATCCAATCGAGCGGCCAACACCAGCCGATTAAAGCCATCATTTTCTAAATCACCGTACCAGGTTTTAATAAACGCAGTCTGAAACAAGTATTTGACCTTTTCCAGACTCACCAATGCCCCTGACTGAACACAGACACTGAAATCATGAATCCAAACCTGAGGCTTATCTTGGCGTAACACCCGGTAGGGTTTCTCCCCTAAAATCCTTAGGCCAAGATTTTCTAATACAGGAATAATATCGGACAGAGGAATCATCTCGTGCAAGTGAAACAGCTTAAACCGGAACATGCCTTCGTCTTGATCCACTGTCCGGTACAAGCTCATCTGTACTGGGTCAGTTTCACTAATGCGCTCCATTTTATTGATATCGCAAACGGCGATTCTAGGCCMGAAATCTTCCTTGTAACCGACGGAGAATCCCTTGGTATACACATCAGAGAACTCAGCCCCCGCCTGTTCGCCACAGGATTCTGTCAGCGCCTCACTGAAATCATCGTCCCAAGAACGATACGCTTCTAACAAGCGCTGTTCGATTTCCAAGGGGTCATAATCAAACTCAAAATCGGGACGCACTCGAAGTACAATGTGCACACGCGTTAATATCGACTCACTAAAGTGCGCATTAAACTCAACGTCTTCCGCTAAAAAAACCTGGCACAGAATTCGTTGAAACTTCTCTCGTAACTCGGTGCTGTATCGGTCACGGGGTGCGAAAATAAGGCAGGAAACAAAGCGTCCGTAATGATCCTTACGAACAAACAACTTCACTAAGGGGCGCTCTTTAATGTGTAAAATACCCAACACGTGTTCAAACAACTCTTTGTTGCTAATCTGAAACAACTCATCACGGGGATACGCCGCCAACACGCGCTGCAGCTCTTTGCCATCATAACTTCGTGGTTGGAAGCCGGACTGGGACACCACGGCATTTAGTTTTTCACGAATAAACGGAATCTGTGCTGGCGCCTCACTGTATACCCGCGCGGTATAATGGCCCAAAAGCCGGTATTCGCCGATGATATTGCCGTGCTCATCCAGCTTCTTTATCAATATAATGTCAAAATAGGCGGGCCGATGAATTCGTGACCGCGTAGAGGATTTTGCGAACACTAACAAGTCTGCGCACAAAGCTGCATCACGATCTACAGGCTCCAAGACGTCAATCTCTTTATTGACTCGCAGCACCCCTAAAGAACTGGCATCCACCGCGTGAAATACCTTGTCATTGCCTTCGCCTACCAATTCATATTCGCGATAACCCAAGAAAGTGAAGTGATCCTTTCTCAGCCAATTTAGAAACTCGCGCGTTTCATTCACTTGCCCCTTAATACTTCTTAGAGTGATATCTTTAATTTCTTTTTCTATTCGGTCGATACGCTCCAACACTAATTTAAAGTCATTTACCCCGTAGGATAACTCCAAGAGTAAACTTTCCATCATCGACTCTAGCCGATCCAGCTGTTCATCGCTTTGTTTGCCGATGACTACATGCACCACGGCTTCTGGCCGACTATTAACGATCTTATCCGTTTGCTTTAACGCAACGTCAATCACACGCCGTTGATCGCGATGAAAATACAACACAGTATTCACAATCGCGTGAACTTTAATCTCCTCACGGTTTAATGCCAGTCGAAGTGAATCAACGATAAAGGGCATGTCCGGCACCACGACTTCCAACAAGGTGTGACTGGATTGCCAGCCGGAATCTTCAACATTAGGATTGATTACGCGAATTTTGGCTTTGCCGGGCTCAACATCTTGAATAAAGTGCCACGTAGAAATCAGTTCGCCATACACATCGTCAATGTGCTTGGCGGACAACTCCACTAAAGGAGAGTTAACAAAATAGTATTTTGCAAAACGAACGATTAGATCCGCTTCGTCGGGCTGAAAGCGGTTATATATTAGCTTTGAAAGCTCGTCGATAAACTCACAATAGCTACTACTATAAATACTGTTGGACGAAGACTGCTTTTGAGTGTCCTGCCATTTGATTGCGTGCAAAGCTAAACCTCCAATTATTAGCTCCAATCCTATCTTAAGACTAGTCTAAAAAGCGTGAACTTTTGACGAGTTAGGGAATCTTTTCCCTTGAATAGTCGTGCTAGAAAAAACGCACCGAAAAGCCCTCAGAACCCCAATAACAGAACGGCCGGTAAAGAATCGTAGCTAAATCCGCAAGGAGCGGCGGACTTGCTATGATTTGGGGCCCAAAAGGCAAAAGTGAATCTCTTTGGACTAGCGGTTTTCGAGTTGAAATCAACGGTTTAACCATGCATAGTAGGCAGCAAATAACATCGCTACCGTACTATTTGTGAGAACTACTCGACTAAAGCGCTTCAGCAGATTAAATCACTTGAGCAAGCCGTTAGTATTGTGTGGTCAATAATTTCGGCCGTACAGTTGAAAGCCTAAGGGTAAATCGGCTAATTTAGCTCAGTTGATAGGCGTAGACGCGCCGCAGTTGAAATAAACTGCGGTAGATCGCTCAAAGAGTTGAACTACTGACTGAGCTGCTTTGTCATAGAAGAATGGCCAAGCGCAGGCCTACAAACTCCACCGCATRAATTAATAGACGGCTGGAACACTTATTTAGAAGAACTATAACCGCGGRATTTTGTCGCTAGTAGTCAGGGGGAATGCCCCTAACGCTCGGATAAACGTCAGCTCCGCTTAACCGTTACTAACTGCAAGGATTTAAGGTTCCATGTCTCAGTGGAAGTCAATTAACGACCTAAAAATATCACTCTCAAACACCATTATTGGTCAAGCGCACCTGGTTGAGAGGCTCTTGATTGCATTGCTTGCAGACGGTCACCTACTCGTCGAAGGCGCGCCTGGGCTTGCCAAGACCAAAGCCATCAAAACCCTTTCAGACGGTGTAGAGTGTAGCTTTCACCGGATTCAGTTCACTCCCGACCTGCTCCCAGCTGACATCACTGGCACGGAAATATTTAGACCCCAAGATGGTAGCTTCACTTTTCAGCCTGGCCCCATCTTTCACAACCTAATACTCGCAGATGAAATCAACCGAGCTCCGGCCAAAGTCCAATCGGCACTACTAGAAGCCATGGGCGAGCGACAAGTCAGTATCGGTGCCGAAACCCACGCCCTTGATGAATTGTTTTTGGTTATGGCGACCCAAAACCCAATCGAGCAAGAAGGCACCTACCCGCTTCCTGAAGCGCAGCTCGATCGGTTTTTAATGCATGTCACCATCGACTACCCTGACGCAGAATCAGAGCATCAGATATTACGCTTGGTGCGGCAAGAAGCCGGRGGCCATGCTACTCATGAGTTACCGCCCAAAATAAGCCAAACCACCTTGTTTGAGGCACGAAAACAAGTGCTCGCGATTCATATGTCGGATGAAATCGAAGCCTATATAGTGCAGTTGATCATGGCTACGCGTAAACCCGAAGGTTATGACGCTGAGTTTGCGAGCTTATTTGAGTACGGCGCCAGCCCAAGGGGTACTATCGCCCTAGACCGCTGTTCGCGTAGCTTAGCGTGGTTAAATGGCCGTGATTACGTTACCCCAACCGACGTTCAAATGATCGCCCATGATGCCCTTCGTCATCGTTTTGGTATCAGCTTCGAAGCCGAAGCAAAAGGCCTTACCCCCCAACACGTGATTGATGAATTACTCAATCGAGTGCCAGTGCCTTAACGCTTGATCCTCACAAGACATTCACCTATCTTGAGCATTACTCCTTTACTCGCTTAATAGGGAGTTAGTGATCCAGTTAAAATCGATTTGGGATACGTATCTAGAGGCACCGTTAGAAACATAACTAGATACGTAATCTGAATAAGCCGTAATAAGCGCACTTTTTGTAAACACACTATGCAAGTAAAAGGCATCACCACCGACATAGAAGAATTAGTCCGCCTACGCTTRGACACGCGTGGGTTTGACCTGCAATCCAATCGGAAAGCACTTGCTTCGATGATTGGCGGGCACAAATCTAGATTTCGGGGCCGAGGCATCGACTTTGATGAAGTCCGCCTCTATCAACCTGGCGATGAAGTACGCGGCATTGACTGGCGCGTAACGGCTAGGCGCGGCAAACCGCACACCAAAGTGTTCAAAGAGGAACGAGAACGACCGATTTACATTGTGCTTGATCAGCGCGAAAGTTTGTTCTTTGGTAGTAAAGTCGCTTTTAAATCCGTCACAGCTGCTCGCACAGCGGCCCTACTCGCCTGGGCCAGCAAAGACAATGGCGACCGAGTGGGCGGCTTCCTATTCTCAGAGACTCAACACTTAGAGTTAAAACCTCGAGAAGGTAAAAGCGGCGTACTAAGATACCTGCGCTCTGTAGTGGACTACAACCAAGCGCTAGCCGATTCACAGACAGCCAATAGCGACCCAGCCCTCAAAGGCAAAACGCTCAACAGCGACGGTAAAAACAATGACTTGGCGGGCGCGCTACAAGCGCTAAACCGCGTTGTCCGCCCGGGCAGCATGATATTTATTATCAGTGATTTCTACGACCTAGAAACACAAGCTAAGCAACAGCTACAGCGGCTCCATCGCCACAACGACATCGTTGGCATCCTAGTCTATGACCCCTTAGAAAAGCAGGCACCGCCTCCTGGCGCCTATCAATTTTCTGATGGCAACCAGTTATTCGCCCTTAATACTGAAATCAAAAATAGCCGAGTTCAATACGAAGCTATTTTTGACCAGCGACTCACCCATATTAAGGAACAAATGGCACAATTAGGCTGTCCATTAATAGACCTATCCACCGAACAAGACATTGTCGAAACGCTACGCGAAAACCTCGCCTTACGTCGTCGCTCAAAAGCGAAATAAATAAACCTATGAATCCCGCCATCTCACCATCGCCGCAACAACAGCAACTACAACAATTGCACGACATCCATTTACCTGCACAAATTGGCCAATGGCCGCCTGCAATAGGTTGGTGGTTTTTAGCGCTATTGGTCATTATCACCATCAGCGCATCACTCTATTTCGGATTAAAGCGGTACCGTCACCACGCCCCTAGACGCCAAGCGCTAAACGAACTACAAACACTTCGAACTAATTATGTGGTCAATGACAGTCAAACCACGCTCAAAGCATTATCCGAGCTTCTAAAACGCGTCGCACTCAGCTACTACCCTCGTAACCGAGTGGCTAAACTAAGCGACCAAGCCTGGTTAGAGTTCCTTGACCAAACCAGTGATAAGGTTGACTTTCAGTCCGGTCCATCGAATGCATTGGTTAAGTTTCGCTACCAAGCCAGTACCAGTCAAATTCAACCCGACGTCATCGACGAAATATTCAACACGTGCAAACAATGGATTAAATCTCAAAAATGATTCATTTCGAATGGCCCCTCGCCTTATTACTCCTACCACTGCCTTTTATTTTCAGGGCCTTGCTGCCTGAAGCCAATACGAATAGTAGCGCGGCGTTGAAAGTGCCCTTTTTTAGCCAGCTCACACCACTTGGCAGCTTAACGGGCTTGGCACAGCATCAGCAAAACCCTAAGCTCTATGTGCTGCTGGTAATATGGTTACTACTGGTAATCTCCTGCACCCAACCCACGTGGGTGGGTGAACCAGTCCAGTTGCCCACCAATGGTCGCGACTTAATGCTTGCTGTGGACGTTTCTCCCTCCATGGAAGAAAAAGACTTGAAATTAAACGGCAATAACGTCGACCGGCTCACCGTGCTTAAACATGTCATGAGCGACTTCATTGCTCGCCGTGAAGGCGACCGACTAGGGCTAATCATTTTCGGCAGCCAAGCCTACTTACAAGCGCCGCTTACCTTAGACCGCATCACTCTGAATGTATTGTTAGATGAAGCACAAACCGGAATCGCCGGACGTGCTACCGCTATAGGCGACGCCATCGGCTTGGCATTAAAGCGGCTTCTGCAAAAACCTCAAGAAAAGAAAGTCTTAGTGCTTATTACTGACGGCGAAAACACCGCAGGGGAAATCACCCCGATAAAAGCCGCAGAACTTGCTGCCGCACAAAACCTTACCATTTACACCATTGGTATTGGCGCCGACAGTATGGTCGTACCGGGCTTTTTTAGCTCACGAAAAGTAAACCCGTCTAAGAATTTGGACGAAGACATGCTTAAAAAAGTCGCCTCATTAACCAACGGGCAATATTTCCGAGCAAGAACCAGTCAAGACCTCAATAAGATTTACGCAATACTCGATAAACTTGAGCCCGTCGAAGGCGAGCAAGAACTCTATCGCCCGAAAAAAACACTCTATCACTGGCCCTTAGGCATCGCTTGGGTACTGGGACTACTGACGGCGTTTAGTCACCTAGGCGGGTTAAAAAACTGGTTCCACCGTAGTGCGGAGAATAATGACGTCGCCAAGGCCTCCGAGGGAAAAATACAATAATGCTAGATGAACTTAGTCTAATTATCCCCCAGTTCCATTTCCTGCGACCACTGTGGTTGTTAGGATTGCTCCCTGCGACCCTATTGCCCATCGTATTGTTCTATCAACACTTTAAAATGGGCGCGTGGCACGACCTGATTAAGCCCGAGTTTCAACCCTATTTATTGAGCGGCGAAACCCAGAAAAAAGCCAATTTTTCGTTTTATCTTTTAGGCTTTGCCTGGATTATAGTGACACTGGCTCTAGCCGGGCCCACCTGGCAACAGCTACCTCAATCAGTGCACAAAAAAATAGACGCTAGGGTTATTCTTATCGACCAATCCTACTCCATGCTCGCCAACGACATTAAGCCCAGCCGAAATGCTAGGGCAATCCACAAGCTAAGCGACCTTTTAGACACCTTTGGTGAGGGCGCCACCGCACTAGTAGCGTACGCAGGGGATGCCCACACAGTGACCCCACTCACTCAAGACACCAACACCATCGCAAATTTAGCCCCCTCTCTAAACCCATTAATTATGCCTATCCCGGGCAACAACCTCGCTGACGCGATTGACAAAGCCATATTATTATTCGACAACTCAGGCCTCACCGAAGGGAAGTTCTTTCTGCTCACGGATGAAATCAACGAAGACCAAATCGACCAAATCAACGCCTCACTGGAAAATCGTAACATTACTATTAATGTATTAGGAATAGGTACATCTGAAGGCGCGCCCATACCACTGCCCGATGGCTCATTCCTAAAAGACAGTTCAGGAGCCATCGTATTGCCCACTTTAAACAGAGCTGCCTTAGTAAAATTCGCCAGCCAACATAAAGGACGCTATAGCGACATAAAGGCTGATGACTCTGATATTGAGTTCCTCACCCAAGCAACGCTCAGTGATCAAGGCGGAAATTTAAAAGAAACCGAGAGACAATTCGATATTTGGCAAGAACAAGGCCCGTGGCTACTACTAGGCTTAATGCCAATCCTCGCACTGGGCTTTAGAAAAGGCTGGCTAACACAAATCATGCTGCCTGCAATCATCATCACCAGCACACTCCAACCCAACGTCAGCGAAGCCAGTCTATGGCAAGACCTCTGGTCTACCGGTGATCAACAAGGCTCCGAAGCATTCAAGCAACAAGACTGGCAAAACGCCTCGCAACAATTTAACGACCCTCAATGGAAAGCCAGCAGCCATTATCGTAACAACGATTACCAAAAGGCKGTYGAAGAGTTCGCCAAAGACACGACAGCGACAGGCTATTACAATCAGGGCAATGCATTGGCCAACGCAGGACAGTTGGAAGAAGCCATTAGCGCCTATCAGCAATCCTTAAACCTACACCCTGAAAACCAAGACGCCCAGTTCAACCTTTCATTAGTAGAGAAAATGCTGGAGCAACAAGAATCAGAACAAGACCAAGACGGTGAACAACAAGACGGCGAGAATCAAGAACAACAAGATTCCAATTCAGAAAACAAAAACCAACAAAATAGCGACTCTTCAAACGATCAACAAGACCAATCAAATGAAGACCAACAAGCATCAGAATCAGATGAACAAGATTCAGACAAAGACAAAGATTCCGCAGGCAACGAGGCAACACAGCAAGAAGAAGAGCAACAACAAGCTGACGCGGCTAAAGAAGCCAGTCCTCAACAAGAAAGTGATTTAGATGCCCAAGAAAAACAAAAAGCCTTACAACAATGGCTAGGGAAAATCCCTGACGACCCAGGCGGATTATTACGGCAAAAGTTTTTATACGAATCAAAAAACGCATCTTCAAAAACACAAAATAACGGCAAATCATGGTAGCTCAAGCGCTAATGAAAACAATACTCTCAATCAAAACCATTACCTTACTCACTCTATGTCTAATGTTCACCTTGCTGACCAGCACGGCAAACGCCTCACAACTGGTCGCCGAAGTTGACCGCAATCAAGTGGGTGAAAAAGAAAGCCTTAATTTAACCATCATATTAAATGAGCGCAGCCTACTTTCGTCGCCTGACTTTTCTGTCCTGGATAAAGACTTTCATGTCACTAACACAAGTAAAAGCAGCCAAATCAACTCCATCCAAGGCACCATGACCTCGATCACAACATGGCGACTAGGCCTGATCCCCAAGCGAACAGGTCAACTCACCATTCCTGCGATTAGCTACGGCAACCTCTCTACCGATGCCATTCAAATCAAAGTCGACGCCACTACTCAGCAGCCTAGCTTTAAAAACCGAAACCAAGCCATCTATGTCGAATCCTCTATCGATAGCGCCAGCATCTATGTCCAAGCCCAACTGCTGTACACGATCAAAATATTTTTTCTGGACGAATACAATTTAGAGAACGGCAACCTTACAGAACCCTCACTGCAAGATGCCATTATTAACAAACTGGGTGAGGACAAAAAATACGATAAATTTATCGATGGAAAACGCTACAACGTCTATGAAAAAATTTACGCGATATTCCCCCAGTCCAGTGGCAACTTTACAATCCCCCCTATTTCATTTGAAGCAATAGTGTCAGAAAGTAATACTCGGCAAGGTTTTTTTGGCAGTCGGGGAAGAAAAAGGGTCAAGCGGCGCTCCGAAGAAGTACAACTCCAGGTAAAACCAATTCCGTCTGAATTCCCCTCTTCAAATTGGTTGCCAGCCCCGGAATTAACGCTAGAAGAACGCTGGTCACCGGAACGCAAACAATTCAAAGTAGGCGAACCCATTACTCGCACCTTGACCATCACAGCACGGGGACTACCACCATCCATGCTGCCCAATCTTGGGCTCGCCGAACTTGACCAGCTAAAAACCTACCCTGATAAACCTCAATTACTTGAGAGCGACAGTGCGCACTACACACTAAGTCAGCGCATAGAGTCCAACGCAATTATTCCWACCMAAGAAGGTGACGTCGTATTRCCCGAGGTAAGCCTCTACTGGTGGAACACCAGCACCGATACCTTAGAACGCGCATCAATCCCTAAACAACGCATCACTATAGAGCCAGGGGAATCTACAGCCAACAATGCGCCTAATACATCACAGGCGTCCCCTGAGCTAATCCAAGCCAAGCAACAACTAGAGTTAGAACTCAAAGCGTTAACACAACAACTAAACCTCTGGCAGATTGCCACCGCAGCACTTGTCCTGATCACCCTCGCGTTAATCTCAGCGATCATATATTTATTACGCACCAAGCGTCACTCCACATCCTTAGAAGAAAACATCAGCACAGAATCAAATACACCCTGGCGGCCTGTGGCACTTGATTTGAAGCACTTATTAACGGAGATTGATAACAATGATCCGGAAGCCATTAAGAATGCGTTAATCCAATGGGCGGATAATTACTTCCAACACGGGGCGATCAACTCTCTTGGGGACATTAAACAACACACTCAGGATATCGACTTAATCAAATCCATAACGCGACTTGAAATGAAGATATACGCCTCCACTACGGTAAGTAACTGGAACGCTAAAGAGATCGCCGAGGCCATTCAAAACATGACAACATCGAGCGCCGCACAAAACAGTCAATCCAAAGACCTTCCTGGCCTTTATCCAATTTAGATTTAACGTTAACATAATTACAAGGCGTCAATATTTAGACTATTCGATCCAAGCTACTTAACAAACAGACCACAACGATAAGAAAGGGATTACTTATGAGCATAAGAACGGTTACTGGGCGCGTCTTAAGAACAACAGATGAGTCGCCTTTAAGAGATGCATTAATTCAAGTCTGGGACAGAGACTTCGGCCTAGACGATCTACTTGGCACCGGCACCACCGCCGATGACGGTACCTTTAGCATCGACTACAACACCGACGACGCTGGCGATACTCCTGATCTCACTATTAAAGTCCTGCGCCTAAACGCTGACGGCGAAAGAGAAGTCATCGAACATATCGATGGCCCCAAAAACATAGACAAAGATTATGATTTTGGCATCATCGATATCGCAGGCTGGGAATACGACCCCAAATTTAGCGTCCCCCTGGTGTTATCGGATGGTTCCGGCTTAACATCATCGCCACAGAATTTCGAGCTGCCACAATCAGCAAAAATATTACTCAATGGTGCAAAGCTTGGCATCAAAAGAGAAATTGGTGGCAGAAAAAGCTCCATAGCCGGCGCCCAAGAAGTTTTTCCAAAATCCAGAACCCAACGCATGGAAGAATCAGAAATAGGCTCTTCCCGTTCAGATGCGTTTTTAATAGACTCGCTACTCAATGGCTTTAACCCGGCGAAACTAAGCTACAAATCCTCCGATCAAACTTACCACGTGCGCTACAATATCGACGATTATGAAGTCGACCAAGTGCATCAGTCGCCCAGCGTCCATATGACCTTAGAGAAGAACGCTAACGGTAGCCTATGCATAAAAAGCATTAGCTACCGCGTACGCGACACTGGCGCCAACCCGCCTAAATACGGCCCAGAAACCACCGTTACCCCCAACGACGATCCGGCCCGRTGGGACACCGCCAAAGAATACTATCGCATCGCAGAATTTATCGACGGCCAAGTAAAAGGTCATTTGGGACGAAGCCACTTAAATGTCGGCCAATATTCCATAGCCCTCTACCGCAACATTCAAAAGAGCCCAATTTTTCAATTACTACACCCGCACTTAAAAGGCGTCTCTGCCATCAACACCTTTGGCAAAGAAGTAATTTTTGGTGCCACCGGCATATTAGTAGTCTCCCCGCTCACTTTAGAGTCCTTAGTGACTTGTATGCATGACGACTTGGGCGACTGCGATTGGAAAAACTGGTCACCAAGAACTGAAGTCAGCGATCAGCACAGCTACGCTCGAGTCCAAAACACCTACTGGAACGTTGTCAAAGAACACGTTAATACATACTTCGAAATCCACGAAGCCAAAATCGCTAAAGACTGGAAGGAAATCTACTACTTCTCGAAAGACCTGGTTGAACACAGTGTTGCGTATGCCCCCACACCGCTTGCCGATGGCGAAGAATGGTTTGATACCAACGAAGTCAGTGATAGCCGTGGCAGCAATCAAAAAAGTGCCAGCGCCATTACCAACGCCCTATCCAACCCTCCCTCAGAAGACGTTGAAAACCTCAAGCAAGCGTGTTGTTACGCTATCTATCACGCCACCATTTGGCATGATTGGCGCAATGACAACCAGAAGAACTATGGGGGTGAAGTGGACTACGCACGCTTTGCGATAGATTACGAGGTTGAAGAAGCGGCTTTTCAGCTATTCATAGTGAACTTATTAGTGGACGTAAAATACGGCTACTTATCCAAAAATGAAGACGAAGACATCCCGCGTAACTTTGTACACCTTCTGAAAAAGGCGTTGCCTGAGTTTGAAAAAGAAGGCTATGATCTACGTGATTTGAGGTCTCGAATTAACATTTAACACCGTTAATTCCTTCTTGTAGGGGCTGCTGAAACACTTGGCAGCCCTACTAATCCCCCACAGTCCTCTCTCCAGTCACTCTCCCAACGTACACAACCAAACAGCCTGTTAGAATGGTCCGCCTTATTGCCTGCGCGCATTAAAAGTTCTTTATTTAAAATAACGAAACAAAAAAATTTAGTGCCGCTAAAACTAAAGTTTATTCGCTAAGGTCCGGCTCAGCCGTTACCTAAATTGCAGCAATTTCATCTATACAAGCAATAAAAGCATACACAACACACAAAATGAGTAGCCAGGAAAATTGGATTCAGATTTTAGGAGACAGTAATTGAATGCATTAGAAATTCAGTATGAAGAAAGCGTTATCGCCGTGGTGTCCCAGTATATTGCCCTCGCATCTAAGTTTTCCACTGAGCAAACGTTATTTCAAAACAACCTTGAATTAGAGGAAATATTTNCACCCSANMARMTYTMCTKTYYAGTACNTGMMCRMANMWKANTTSAMGRRSWMANWGTMGNSAGNNTTMCNWGYGATGNKTTKAWWWKKAMAAAYAAWWMTATGATGCCTACGTTATCGGAATCAACAAATCGATAATTTCTCTTCAAAGCGACCTCCCGGAAGCGAGACAAAAAGAGATATCTGCAACCATGATGAGCCAGATGCAGGATAAGCTAATTGGTCAGGCCTACTTTTATGAACTTCGGCAACGCTGGATAGATGCAGTGATTGTCCTGCTTGACTTTTTTGACGGAAAAGAAGAAACCATCAGATATGACGAGGATGAACTTTGGTTTGATAATGATGACGAGTACGATTGCTTTAACACGGTAGCTGCTGAAATTAATGAGATAGCAGAAAAAGAAACCGAGTTAATGAATGGCCGCATCAATGAAATCCGACAGCAAACCGAGACAATGGGCCTAACACTTTAAAAGGCCTTAGAGTAAGTTTGCTCTTTAGCTAAGCGCTCGCCCTAAGCCTAACATCGAACTCCTTATGCATCGGTATTTCGATATCAATATCGCTTGGCAATCATTTGGGTACACATTAGACAAACGGACCCAAGACAAAACCTTCGGGCAAAAAAAACCGCTTAGATTAAAAATCTAAGCGGCTTTTTAGAATTTGGTGGAGCCTAGCGGGATCGAACCGCTGACCTCAACACTGCCAGTGTTGCGCTCTCCCAGCTGAGCTAAGGCCCCATTTCCTAACGAGCGCGAATTCTATTGCGCCCTGCTTTCTGTGTCAATAGAATTCGCGTCAAATGCTTAAATGAAAGAATCACTTAAGCCTCTTTGGCGAATGCCTCTTACAAGGCTTGTTCTCGCCCTTCTTACCTTAGCTCTCCTTGCTTAAGTCCAATTGTTGATACTCTTTCACCCAGCGCTTGGATTCTTTCTTCGAAACGCCGCCCAGGACCTCTACTGCATGCCGAATACGGGCCCTAGATAGGTCTGGCCCTAAGAACACCATCGCATCCATCACTGATACTGAGGCCGCCTTGCCCGATATTGCGACAAATAAAGGGAAGACAAAGTCCCGAAACTTAAGCTCCATGGCATTGGCTAATCCGGTGAAGCCTTCTTCAATATTAGCTTTATCCCAAGCAAACAAAACATCTATTTGCCAAGAAACAAACTGTAGTACTTTACGGGCGGTGTCCTTGTCCACTTTCTTATGCTCGAAACTATCCTCTTTGACATCCAATAAGCCCGAGACCATAAAGCCAGCTAATGGCGCGATATCACTGAATTTCTCCACACGACTTTGAATCAACGGAATCGCAGGGTTAAGGTGCTGTTTATTGAAGGCCCATTCGGCCACACGCTGACTGAACTGCTCTTCACTCAGGTCACGTATCCAGTTGCCATTAAGCCAATCAAGCTTCTCTTTATCGAAGATAGGCCCGCCAAGCGAGACTCGCGTCAAATCAAAGTGCTCAATCATTTCTGCGATTGAAAACTGCTCTCGCTCATCGGGCATAGACCAGCCCATACGGCCTAAGTAATTGAGTAAGGCCTCAGACATGTAGCCCATTTTTTGATAATACAGAATGCTAGTCGGGTTCTTACGTTTACTTAGCTTGCTTTTATCCGGGTTACGCAGCAATGGCATATGGCAGAACTCTGGGGCTTGCCAGCCAAAGTATTGGTATAACAAAATATGCTTGGGCGCGGAGCTAATCCACTCTTCGCCACGGATCACGTGGGTGATCTCCATTAAGTGGTCATCCACGACATTGGCCAGATGATACGTCGGCAAGCCATCGGCTTTTACTAGCACTTGCATGTCAACTTGAGACCATTCAATCTCAACTTCGCCTCGCAGGGTATCCTGGATCTTACACACCCCTTCGCTAGGGATTTTCATCCGTACCACTGAACTTTCACCGGCTTGTAGCTTTTGCTGCACGTCGTCAGTAGACAAGCTCAAACAGTGGCCGTCGTAACCAACACGCTCTTTGTTAGCCATCTGCTCTTTACGCAGCTCACCCAAACGTTCAGTGCTACAAAAGCAATGAAATGCATGGCCGTCATCGAGCAACTTAGCGCTGTACTCTTTGTAAATGTCAGCGCGCTCGCTTTGACGGTAAGGACCGAAGTCGCCACCCACATCAGGCCCTTCATCCCACTGAAGCCCTACCCAGCGTAAGGCCTCTAGAATCCTTTCTTCAGATTCCTTAGTGCTTCGAACCTGATCGGTATCTTCAATGCGGAGTATAAATTGACCTTCGTGCTGACGGGCAAAACAAAGGTTAAACAGTGCGATATACGCAGTACCCACGTGGGGATCGCCGGTGGGCGATGGAGCGATTCGAGTACGAACTTTCATTGAGATACRCTTTCCTGGAWTTAAATCGAAACTTATCGGGTCAAAACTCTGACTCAGTARATCGGCGATTATACTGTAGACACCTACCGCACGGAAAATTTATTCCACTTGAACAGGCACTTAACCCAAACAACCCGCTATTAAGCGAACCATACTGACATTTACGCTGCACAAGCGTACACATGGAGAAATAGGGCAAGCCAAAACATGCTGTTATAATGCTAGATTAATCACTCAACTTTGCCCTGCATTAACCGCATTTCAGACCCAGTTATCGCTCGGCGACGTGCGCAGCATATCTCGCAGCACTGCTTACCACCGCCGTAGCTGATTAGTCGCATTGGTTTTTGCAGCTCTGCCTAGTTGCACCCTGATTAATGCGCCGCCCTGCACTACAGTCGACCTTTACAGGCCTGTTAAGAGGACTCACTAAGCGACTGTTATCGCTTAAYAAARCTTTCGGAGAAAAGCCGYACGTAAGCARTGATTAAACCCATARATTAATAACGTTAATTAACGGTATTAATGAATAACATCAGCCCAAACCCGCAATTAGCCGCATCACAATACAGTAAAGAAGCCCTAACAAATGCCCGAACACAGCAACCCCCACAACCTAATCGAATCCATTAACTCTACGTCAGAAGCTATTGATACTAAACAAATTAACGAATCCAATAGCAGCTTGCCAGCCCATCGCTTCTGTGTCGCACCTCTACTCGATTGCACCGATAGACATGCACGGTATTTTCTACGTTTATTAACCAAACGCAGCTTTCTCTACACCGAGATGATCACCACTGGCGCACTGATTCATGGCGATCGCGAAGGATTTCTTGCTTACAATCAAGAAGAGCACCCCGTTGCCCTGCAGCTGGGCGGCAGCGAACCTAAGCACATGCAGCAATGCACTCAAATGGCTTACGACAGCGGCTATGACGAGGTCAACATTAATGTAGGCTGCCCTAGCGATCGCGTGCAGCGTGGCATGTTTGGCGCGTGTTTAATGAAAGAAGCAGATATGGTCGCCGACTGCGTTAATGAAATGAAGCAAGTACCGATCCCTATCACGATTAAATCCCGTATAGGCGTCGATGATCACGACAGCTACGAGCAACTGGTAGAGTTTGTTAGTAAAACGTCCCAGGCAGGCTGCCAGACCTTCATTATCCATGCGCGCAAAGCTTGGCTAAAAGGCTTGAGTCCCAAGCAAAACCGCGAAGTCCCTCCCCTTAACTACCCTAGGGTCTACCAACTTAAGCAAGATTTCCCCGAGCTTGAGATCATCATTAATGGAGGGATCACTGAATTCGGCGAGATTAATGATCACCTAACGCGAGTAGACGGTGTAATGCTCGGGCGGGAGGCTTATCACAACCCGTTTATGCTAGCAGAAGTAGATAACCGCGTGTTTGGCGAGTCGGGCCCAACAGTTTCGCGGCAAGCCGTCGTCGAGCAAATGATTCCCTACATCGAGACTCAAGTTGCTCAAGGGGTTCGTCTAAAGCACATGACTCGCCATATTTTAGGCCTGTTTCGAGGCATCCCTGGCGCTCGTCTTTGGCGTCGGCACTTAAGCGAAAACGCCCATAAGCCCGAAGCCAGCGTAAAACTACTGACAGAAGCACTAAAACTAGTCGATTCATCAACCACTTAAGGAAAGAACCTCGATTTAATCTAGGAAATGGACTTCTTATTGTTTAAGAACAACAAATTATAAAGCTTACGGTTGCTTAACGATTCAAACCTTGCCATTCTCGTTACCAATGGCAAGGTTCTGCCCTGTTCAAGACACACCCAACTGATAAATCCACCAACATTAATCCGATAACACTTAATGTCGCAGGATTGTCACACGACACCGTCTCGCGACCTAGCGATGAAAATTTAGTGCGGGACAAGATTGAACAGGCAGGCAAGACAACCCCAACAAACAGAAGATCACGCCCAAGAACACACGCAGTGATGGAGCAGTAATGGCGAATAAACTAGAACAATTAAAAACAATGACCACAGTAGTGGCTGATACCGGTGATATTGATAGCATCCGCAAATTCAAGCCTCAAGATGCCACCACGAACCCCTCACTACTCTTGCAAGCAGCGCAGCTTGAGGTCTACCGTCCACTATTACAGGAATCCATTACTTGGGCAGACTCGACTACCGCAAGCCCAGATCAAAAATATGCGGATGCGATGGATTATTTGTCGGTTAAAGTCGGAACTGAAATCACTTCAGTGATTCCGGGCTACATTTCCACCGAAGTTGATGCTCGGCTATCGTTCGATACCCAAGCTACGCTGCAAAAAGCCCGCAGGCTCATACAGCTGTACGAGCAAAATGGCATTGGAAGAGATCGCGTACTGATTAAAATCGCAGCCACTTGGGAAGGCATCCAAGCAGCAAAAATACTCGAAATCGAAAACATACATTGCAACTTAACCCTGATCTTTGGCTTTGCTCAAGCGGTTGCCTGCGCAGAAGCGCAAGTAACACTGATTTCACCCTTTGTAGGACGTATCCTGGACTGGCATCGCGCTAGCACCGGCCAAGACTACACCCCGGAGAATGACCCCGGCGTAATTTCCGTTAAAGAAATCTACAGCTACTTTAAAGCCCATCAATACAGCACCATCATCATGGGCGCGAGCTTCCGCAATACTGGGGAAATTGAACAACTCGCAGGATGTGACCGGCTTACGATCAGCCCAGGCTTAATGGCTGAACTACAACAAGACTCATCCCCACTAAAACGGCAATTAGACCCTAAATCAGCACAATCAGACCACGCTAAAATAGACGTCACTGAAAAATATTTTCGTTGGCAGATGAATCAAAGCGCCATGGCAACCGAAAAACTAGCCGACGGGATTAGGCGCTTTACTGAAGACCAAATTAAGCTTGAAACATTACTTCGGCAACTATAATCTCATTGCACTGGTAACCTCACCGTAGCAACAGCCTCACGACAACGAAGAGTCTCACTGTTACGGTTAACCGCCCTATCACTTGCCAAGTTTCACTGATTGTTATGATTAAAAAAATAAAATCTTTTTTTGAGTCTCATCTTGCTGTCGAAAAGAGCAGCCCCGAAGACAAACAAACTCGCCTTCAGCTCGCAACAGCGGCTCTGCTGTTTGAAATATCTAAGGCTGATTTCGACATTTCCGAGCAGGAACAAGCCCAAATAAAGACGCTCTTAGCCGATCAGTTTTCGCTGTCAGGCAGCCAACTTGACGAACTAGTGGCGCTGGCTCAGTCTGAGGTAAGGCAGTCGACGTCTTTGTATGACTTCACCACACTCATTAATGATGAGTACTCATTGGACGATAAAAAGCAGATTATCTACCTGCTTTGGCGCGTTGCCTATGCTGATAATGTGCTAGATAAGTACGAAGAAGCCATGATCAGAAAGGTCGCCGAGTTAATCTACGTGCCCCACCCAGACTTTATCCAAATGAAATTATCCGCCAAAGAAGAAAGCGCCTAAGGTTAAGCGTCGGCATGCTCAACAATTGGCATCTGTGTCAGCGCATTAATATTTAGGGAAACAAAAGAAGGCGGGGAAGATTGAGACTAAGCAATAAGGAATACACAACAAAGGTTAAATAATAAGCACTAGTCTGCAAGTGGTGATTATAAACAGCGTTAACCTCGCGCCTTGCTAGCTAAGGCCYTCGCCCGACTGATGCTCTTTCTCAAGCAGCGCTACCACGTCACGAAATACGTGTTGGTTTTTATCATCGAGCTTGATCAATATTTGATGCGCTTCTAATACCCGCCGACAGACCTCTTGCTGACTGGAGTTGATCTGCGGTAAGTTTTTAAGCTCACTGGCATCATAACGCTCATCATTCTCAGGCAATGCACCAATAATCACAAAATAGCGCGCTAAGCCCATACCTTTGACCATTAACAAGACATCACCCGCAGAGCACGCCATCAAGGGCATCTCTTTACCTTGCTCGGTGCAACCAACTGCGATTTTAGCTAACAAGCCAAGCGTCGTGCTGTCCACGGCACTTGCGTGCGTCAAGTCTAACAACACGCCTGTAAAACAGGGGTCGCCTAACATCAGCTCTACAAATGAATCGAGCTCTGCACACAAAGTCATCCGAACATTGCCGCTCAACTTRATTACATAACTGCCATTATGCACGGCATATTGGGCATTACTGGTCGACATAAATCAGCCTGCTCTTGAAACTACCAATAACCCGATATCATCGGGCGCACCTACGATCTGGTCTAATTTTAATTCAGCATTGATCCGCTGAAAACTTTTATCTCCATTATTTACTAAATTAAGCAAAAATTGTTCTTTTTCAACGAGTGACTCTTGAGGTAAGACCTCCATAATGCCGTCCGTAAACATGACTAGGGAGAATTTCTTCGATATTGAAACACTGACTTCATTATATTGCGCATCTTTAAAAATTCCTACTGGCAACGCAGTCGATTCAATCACCGTAGAGTAGCCATCAGTACATAAAATAGGCGGCGGGTAATGTGCGGCGGCACTGTAAGTCAACGTATCGGCTTCGACGTCGAGCACCCCGTAATACATTGTTAGGTGTTTACCTAATTCAAGTTGTAGCAATTGCTCGTTGATACGCTGAAGAACCTGAGCGGGATGCATCAATGTGTGGTCATTTTGGCGGCTAAAATCACGTCGCAGGTCGGTAATTAGCATTTTCAGTAGGATCGTCACAAAAGCCGATGACGAGCCATGCCCCGAGACATCCGCTAAATAAAACACCATATAGCGCTCATTTAACTGAAAACAATCCACAAAGTCACCACTGAGATACAGCGACGGAATAATCTTGCTTTCCACTCGGCAACCCAGTATTTCTAAAGGGCTTTTAGGCAGCATCTTAAACTGAATAAACCGCCCCGCTTCCTGATCCTCCTTCATCAATCGCAAGCGCTCGGTAAGCGTCTTGTTCGCAGCCTCCAATTCGAGTCGGTAATGCTGATTCTCATGCATTAAACGAGCTCGCTCGACGCCTCGGCGCACTGCATGTTCCACCATTTCATAATCATCGATGGGTTTAATGAAATAATCCAACGCCCCCAAACGCAAGGCTTTCATTAGATCGTCTCTCTCGGCAGAATGAGAGCTTAAAATAACCGGGGTTGAAACGCTTTCGTTAACCACAGTACGCAACAACTGCACGCCGTCTAAGAGCGGCGCATTACTTGCGCAAATGATTAATTCCGGTTTTTGGGAACGAAATAACGCCAAGCCATCGGCTAAGTTATTCGCGCACAAGACTTGGTAGGCTTTCTTGCGCAGACAAAAAGCCATCGCTTCTAAATGCTCTGCGTCATCATCGATTACCAGTATCACCCCTTCGGAATCACTCATACGGTACCTTTGTGCTGTTTACGATCCACTTGTCCACATGTTCTTCGCCTTTGTCTTCTGCTAACTCGAAAGCGAAATAGTACGTTGCTGCATAAAAACCTCAAGGCTTTAAAATACCCCTTCATGAGTATCGGGTAAAGAGTAAAAAATCTAGATCGATTAGCCTTATTGAAACCCTCTGATATACTAAACCAGAAGAAGCCAACTTGGCCAAGGCAGTGAAGCCGAATGAAGAATAGAGGGACACCATGACTCTGGCAGATCGCACTATCAATGAAAAACGTGACTTCATTCGTATTCGCGTAAATACTCCGGTTTCGTTTACAATCACCGGTAAACCCGAACGTTACGAGGGGCACTGTCGCGACTTAAGTGGTGCAGGCATGCTGCTTGAAACTGAAAAAAAGCTGGTCTCTGGCAACCAACTTACCATCGTCATCCCTTCCGAGCGCCCAGAGTTTAGCCATCTTAATGCCAAAGTAGAAGTGGTAAGGGTTGAGATGAATAAGAAATTACACACCTACTGCGCAGGGGTCACAATCAAGCAGATCCACCCTTAAACAGACAAGTTACGCAACAAGAACCCACACTGTTTTAATACGGCCCCAATGCCAGCGTCGGTCTGGGGCCAATC
Organism: Gammaproteobacteria bacterium; assembly: GCA_002402085.1. GTDB lineage: Bacteria > Pseudomonadota > Gammaproteobacteria > Pseudomonadales > UBA3067. The sequence continues at coordinate 16,156 of NVVB01000010.1, read as the reverse complement.
GAGTACCCGCCYAGCTAAAAACCCGCGCCGTGCGAGCGCACACTGAGTATGCCAACACTACGTCATCAATCCTCACTTCTTATGAACCGCCGTTAAAGCACCCACTTGCCGTAAACCAATCACTTCTCGTCTAGCTGAACCAATGAGTCCATTATCGGACTTTCGCATACAACTGTAGGTAGAATGTAGAATAATGAGTACTAGCGCATGAAACCCTGCGCTACGGGCTATACGCCCTGAGCATGAGGGTAAGGGCCCTATTATAGAAAACAAGCCTCCTTTATAATCCCCAGCATCAATACCAGCGTCTTAGAAACTTAATTCGCTTAAGGCTGTCTTATAGGCATGCAATAAACTTACACGCTAAATTTTCAACACAATTATTTAGTAAACACTTTGGATTTGGAGGCTTATTTTGAGAAAACATCAATCAACGATAAAACGGTGGATCGCCGGTTTATTAATAATAACAGCAAACAGCGCACTCGCAGCGGGACAGCTCACAAGCAGCTCCGAGGCCACTACCGTCCTAGAGCTCTACACCTCTGAAGGTTGCAGCAGCTGCCCACCCGCAGACCAATACGTAACCCAGCTGGTAAATCACCCACAATTATGGAATGAAGTCATACCGCTAGTATTTCACGTAGACTACTGGGACTACATCGGCTGGAAAGACCAATTTGCAAGCTCTGAGTACTCTCAACGACAAAGAAAACATCGCTCACTAGGGAATGTACGCAGTGTCTATACCCCCGGGTTTGTGGTCGATGGCAAAGAATGGCGTGGCTGGTTTTCCAGAAACAACCTACTGCCCACCAATAATAAAAAACCTGGCGTACTTAAGCTGAACATATCAGAGCCAGGTTTTTCAGCGCAGTTTGATGCAGAAGGCTCAGTCGACTGGAGCGAATTAAAACTCAACATCGCCCTCCTTGGCGCAGGCTTTCAGTCCAAGGTTAAAGCAGGTGAAAACCGAGGCAAAATACTACAGCATGACTTCGTTGTACTTTCACTGAAAAGCTACTCCCCCAGCAATGGCGAATGGCAGGGTCAACTTCCAGCACTCACTGCAAAAAGCCAAGGGGCTGAACGCCTGGCTTGGGTCGCCTGGTTAAGCGGAAGGAACAATAAACCTATTCAAGCCGTTGGCAATTGGCGCGATTTAGTACTGAAATAACGAATCGACCTAACGTATGGGTGATCAGAGAAGCCTTCGGTTCCGAGCTGAAGGTTTCTCTTCAAAGCAATTTATTCCTAAGTAGAACCGAGCACCTTATAAATAAAAATTGGTACTCGGTCCTGATTACCAGCGACGCAAGAGTAAGCCTTCACGAACAATTGCTACTCGTCGAACTCGTCGTCAAATTCATCATCGAAGTCATCGCCAAAATCATCTTCTTCAAACACAACTTCAGCCACACCATCAGCAACCTGTTTTTTACGGAAGTTCAAATAAAAGTCTCTTGTGAAAGAGTACTTATCGCCAATAATCAGCCCTTCAACTTCCAATAAACGACTTCTAGCATCAATAGCCTGTAACCCATACAGCTCAAAGCGCGTGAGATCATGATTTATATAACGAATCGGGCGCCATACAGAATCAGCGACTAATGATGTCGAATCCCGAACAGAGCTAGGTCCTAATAGAGGAATAAACAAATACGGGCCAGAAGGTACGCCCCAGTGTCCCAGTGTTTGTCCAAAATCTTCCGATTGGCGATAGATGCCCCACTTGCTGGCCAAATCAAAGAAGCCCAAGCCACCGATCGTCGAATTGATCAAAAATCGTCCGCTGGCTCGGCCTGCGACTTTAAACTTCAACTGGAATACCCCGTTTACGGCCGAGTTTATTTCAGTAAGATTGGTAAAGAAATTATGCACGCCTGTTTCCGCCCAGTCAGGSGTGATTTTGGTATATCCCACCGACAACGGTCGAAGGACAAACCGATCCGCTTGGTCAGTCACCCAGAAGGATGCCCGATTAACTTTCTCGAAAGGGTCGCTCTGAGTTTTATCAGCGAACACTACATTTGAGGAGAAAAGACCAAAACACAATATCAGCGAAACCAAGGCAGGCTTTAATTTCGAAAAAACACGGTAATTTATAAATAACATTATTAAACTATCCAACATTAATAGGGAACACTAAGAGACTGTGAGCAACGTCTAAAGTTCACGGCGATTACTATCAATCAACTTTGTTGGGCCATCCACTCTATCATTAGAGGGAAATGATCCAAGGTTGCGTCACGGTGCTGAATCATACTCGAATGTGAGTAATTTCGTAAATTTCCCTGTTTTTTACCCAGCGTAACCAAACGACCGTCATGACGCCCTAAACTCTTCATAAAGGAAGAAACATCTTTTGGATGAGCCACTCGGTCGGCATGGGATGCAAAATAGAGCGAAGCAGGCCAATTCTTTTTCTCCTCCATGGCCTCGCTGTAATTAAATTGGTCGCCGCAGTCCACCCACTCGACGTCATTACACCAGGCCATGTACTCGTTGTAGATGCCTTGGCTTTCATTATCATTGCCGAGTCCCAACAACTTGCCAGGCAAATAGCCAAATAACGACAACGCGAATTGCCCCATCATTTGCCACGCCCCTTCCCACTTCATACGCTGCATCCAATGACGAAGTACCACAGTACGACGCGAACCAAAATAAATCAGCCCTTTGGTTTGTTTCACGTAATCTGGATTACGACTCAAAAAACCGGACATGATTAGCCCGCCAGCCCCCTGGCATACATAGTATTGAGGAGGCACACCCATTTTCTTCTCGATGAGTTTTAATACCGCGGGGATGTCCTCCTGAATCATCTGATTCAAACCGTAACCGGAGTATTTATTCACCTTAGGCCAACTGCGCCCTTTACCCCGTAAGTCAGCCATAAACACACTGTAACCGGCCTGCAAAAGAAATTCTGCCAAACCATAATCTTGCTCTCTGAAGACATCACAATTATTCGCAATGCCAGGCATTAAGAGCACCGTCGCAAGATCTCTTTCCGACGGTAGATACGCCACGTGCAATTGATCCCCGTTGGGTACAGGAACCAAAATTGATTCGTAACTACTGACCATTTTTTGAGCTTGCGGGTTCGCACTCATTGACTCTTGCCTTACGTCTCGTAGGGTTGGCGCTAACCTTCTTGAAATGAACGATTAGCACACCTCAGTTATCTTACTTAATGACCTTCATCCATTGCTTATCTAGACGCTTGGCCGAGATAGGCATTTTTGTTTTTAAGCCTTGGGCAAATAAAGATACTTTATATTCTTCTAGCATCCAACGGAAATGCGTTAATTCAGGGTCCACGATACCCGCTTTTTGATTCAATTCAACCCGAGCAAGATAGCGTTGAGTATACTTTTCAAGCTCAATACGAAACATGCGATCTTTATCCAATTGACTGGCTAACTTTTCTAAACGTGCCTTTATGCCTTGCAAATATTTAGGGTACTGAGACAACCAAATAAACGGCGTTTCATTAAGCCAGCCTGTGTAAATCAACTGATCTAATTGGGCGCCTACGTCACTATAAGTCGATGCCCACGCCAAATTGATCTTGCCCTGAAGCAATTTTCTAACCTCAACGTAATGCTTAAAAATGACTTCCAAAAGCGCTACCAGGTCGGTGCCCTGCGTTACCAATCGCGTGCGCCCAGAAGCCAATCGAGCCTCAAACACCGCTTGCTGATAAATAAGACTATCGTCTAACTCAAAGGCGTGAATAATGGCCGCATTCACAACCTCCTGACTCAATGCGTCTTTGTTTCCAATATTCCGGTAGGCAATGGCTAGATTAGGCCGGGCGATCAATTTCTTTTTGATCTCCCGTACTTGCTGCGACAACTGCAACTCAATCAGCCTACATTGCCCAAGTAGCCCTTGCTTAAGCGCTTCACTTTTTGAATCTAAAGACTTCAGCGCGATATCATTTCCTTCAACGACTAACGCAGGATAAACCCGAACACCAATCCCTGCATGCTGTGTTTCATAAAACTCATCTAAATCACCAAAGTCCCACTGAGTAATTTGATCACGCTCAAAGTCTAAGCTCTGCGTGGTAACTACGTCACAGAGCCCAGCCCCGGAGAATTGTTCCTTAAGCTCAATAAGATCACGGCTCTTGGCGAGCACCTGACCGTCGGCATCCACCACTTCGATGATAAACGAATAAAACGGTTCAACCTTCAACGCCTGCCAAGCCTGCTCAGGGACTTCAATCCGAGACACCTCTTTGAGCGCCATAGAGATCTGATGGTTTAAACTGACATCCGCTGAATGCAGCTTAGGCATAATGCGGTCAACATAATCCGGTACGGGTGTAAAATTACGCCGCCACTTTTTAGGCAGGCCTTTAATTACTGCAATACACTTCTCTCGAAATAATCCAGGTACTAACCATTGCAGTCGTAACATTGGCAATTGATTGAGCAAGGCCGCAGGMGTKSTRASRRWWATKYYWWCKAWMWMKWSSCCTNNKRMWWMWATTNAKRRCKANWKYGGKAARCKTAGKSMKYCSTANKMWAASWWAKCAGGAAACTGTTGTTCAGTRATTTTTGAGGGGTCTTTTTTTAGCAAGTCCTGCTCATTGATAAACAACAACTGAGGCGCGCTAGCCTCCTCTTCTTTCCGCCAGCGTTCAAAGGTTTGCGTAGACCACACCTGATCAGGAATTCGCTCACTGTAGAATTCGTAAAGCCCATCCTCTGAAATTACGATATCTCGACGTCGGGCTTTATTTTCCAGCTCAGTAAATTGTTCAATTAACTCCGCGTTATGTTGTAAAAATTTACCTCGGGTATTGATCTCCCCTGCAACTAATCCTTGCTGAATAAATAACTCTCTACAGATTTCAGGATCAATATCGTGGTAAGGGACTTTTTTACCCCCTTCCAATACCAAACCATAAAGTACCGAGTTCTGGTTAGCGACCACTTCGCCACGTTTCTTTTGCCACAACGGGTCAGAGTAATTTTTCTTAATTAAATGCTGGCATAACGGCAACACCCATTCGGGTTCTATTTGTGCAACTGTTCGCGCATAGACTTTACTGGTCTCTACAATTTCAGCCGCAACAATCCATGCGGGACGCTTATTAAACAGCGCCGAACCCGGTGCAATATTAAGCTGCATATTACGCGCACCCAGATAGCTTTTCTCTTCATCCTTTATGGCGATTTGACCTAGAAAACCTGCCAAAATTGCACTGTGGACTTGTTTATAGCTGGCCTCGACCGTATTCAATGTAAACCCAAGCTGGTCACACACGGCCTTGAGTTGGCGATGGGTTTCCTTCCATTCTCGCATCCGCATGTAAGACAGAAAATAACGTTTACAATATTTTTTAAGCTGCCCCGAGGACAAATCTTGACGCTGCTGCTCAAACTCATTCCATAGGTTTACATAGCTTAAAAAGTCAGATTTTTTATCTTGGAACTCTCTGTGCTTTTCATCCGCTGCTTGTTGGTGCTCGACCGGCCGACTGCGAGGATCTTGAATACCCAACGCACTCGCGATGATCACTATTTCATTGAGGCAGTGTTGATTTTTAGCCTCTAACAACATCCCCGCAATTCGAGGGTCTACCGGGAAGCGCGCCAAATTCCGCCCTAGCGGCGTGAGTTTTCGACTGGCATCGAGCGCTTTTAGTTCCTGCAATAAACGATAGCCATCATTCACAAACCGATTATCAGGCTTTTCGATAAACGGGAATTCATTAATGGAACCCAGTTTATCGACATCCATCTTCAAAATGACCGACGCTAAATTAGTCCGGAGTAATTCCGGCTCGGTGAATTCCGGGCGGGCCAAATAGTCCTGTTCGGAATAAAGTCGAAAACACACCCCGTTTTCGACTCGACCGCAACGGCCACGACGTTGATTAGCACTGGCTCTAGAAATCGCTTCTATGGGTAGCCGTTGGATTTTCTGGCGGTAACTGTAACGGCTGATACGTGCTTCGCCTAAATCCACCACGTAGCGAATATTAGGGATAGTCAACGAGGTTTCCGCAACGTTAGTCGCTAAAATAATACGCCGGCCTCGATGGGCTTGAAAAACCCGTTCTTGCTCTTGATTACTTAACCGCGCATATAACGGCAGGATTTCAGTATGAGCAAATTCGTATTTACGTATCGACTTAGAAAGGCTACGGATTTCACGTTCACCACTGCAAAATATAAGTACGTCGCCCGCGCTTCCCACGCCGTGGTCAAGGTCAATGATCTCTTCAATAACCGCCAGAACTCCCTGCTCCACACTCAAATCGTCTTCATCGTCCTCAGTCGACTCATTCCACGGACGATAACAGTCTTCCACAGGAAACATCCGGCCGCTGACTTCAATTACCGGCGCGTCATTGAAGTGCTTAGAAAAACGGTGGTGATCAATCGTCGCCGATGTAACGATTACTTTCAGGTCTGGGCGCTGAGGCAGGATACGGCGTAAATAGCCCAGCAAAAAATCAATGTTTAAACTACGCTCATGGGCTTCATCAATGATTAAGGTGTCGTATTGCTGTAAAAATCGATCACTTTGAATCTCGGCCAACAAAATCCCATCGGTCATTACTTTCACTAGGCCTGTATTTTTGACCTGATCACTAAAGCGGATTTTATGACCTACGATTTGCCCCGGCTCACTCCGCAACTCTTGAGCAATACGATTGGCAACACTGCGCGCAGCAATTCGTCGTGGCTGAGTATGGCCAATGGTGCCTTGGCCGCCACGCCCTAAAGACAAGCAAATCTTAGGAATCTGGGTGGTTTTTCCCGAACCCGTTTCGCCGGCAATAATTACCACTTGATGCGTAGCAATGGCTTCTTTAATTTCATCTAAACGTTGTACGACCGGTAAATTGGTATCGTATTCAACTTTAGGAATCCGCGCCCTACGTTCAGTGACTTGATCGCAGGATTTACTTAACTTAGCCTCTAGCGCCTCGATCATTGCAGGCGCTTTATCCGTCGCTTTAGCGTTACGTATACGTTGTAATGCTTGACCAAAACGATAGCGATCGCGCGTCAAACATTGAGAAATTCTAACTTCAAGATTTTTGATTTGATCCTGCACCTAACCACCTTCGTTTTACTAACACAGACCGCTACCCGAAGGACAACGGCGACTACTTAAGCGTTCTGCAAAAACTAAAAAGCCCCGGATTCACCAGGGCCTTAGACACTATTCAATATTCTTTTAGTACACAGAGAAGCTCAAAGCGATTCGAGACGCATTCTACCTGATTTAGAGTCAGTTGGTATTAGCTAACACTGCCTCGAATGCTTATTCAGTCGTTCTGATCACGTCATCTCAGCCTATGCACGGCATCCAGCCTCCTTACGCACTGGCCGCCCCTTCGTCCCTTAAGCTGCGACGGAGTATTTTCCCAACGTTAGTTTTGGGTAACTCATCGCGAAACTCCACTGACTTGGGCACCTTATACCCTGTAAGACGCTCTTTACAAAAGGCTTTGACCCCCTCCTCTGTAAGCGACTCATCACTGCGTACTACAAACATCTTCACCGCTTCACCGCTTTTCTCATCAGGAATACCCACCGCGGCACACTCTATTACTTTCGGACTTTCKGACAATGCATCCTCTAATTCATTCGGGTAGACATTAAAGCCAGACACCAAGATCATGTCCTTGATACGATCAACGATTTTAAGAAAGCCATCCGGCATGCGCACGCCCACATCGCCTGTTTTGAGCCAACCATCCTCCGAAATAGTCTCCGCAGTGGCTTCTTCACGCTGCCAATACCCTTTCATCACTTGAGGTCCACGCACGCACAGCTCACCGGATTCGCCATCAGGCACCACCTTACCATCCTCATCAATCATTCTCACTTCAGTCATCTCGACAGGCAAACCAATGGTACCGATTTGAATGTTTTCATACGGGTTGACCGATACCACAGGGGAAGTCTCTGTCATGCCATAGCCTTCAACAATTTTACATCCCGTAATTTGCTCCCAGCGATCGGCGACTGATTTTTGTAAAGCCATGCCCCCAGCGATGGTCAGACGCAAGCCAGCAAAGTCTACATTGGCAAACTCAGGCTGATTACACAGACCATTAAACAAGGTGTTCAACCCAACAAACACCGTAAACGGTGTGGATTTTAACTCCTTAATAAACCCTGGCATGTCCCGCGGGTTGGTAATCAAGACCGAATGATTGCCTAACTCCATCATGGCCATGCAATGAATATTAAAGGCATAAATGTGATACAGAGGCAGCGGCGCAATGGCAACTTCTTGGCCCGTCCTTAATATGGGCATCGACTTTTGGATTTGGAACATATTGGCCACCAAATTACGATGGGTCAACATTGCGCCTTTGGCTACTCCCGTAGTACCCCCCGTGTATTGCAAGACCGCAACGTCACTGGGCTCATTGGCAGGCGTTTTAAAGGACAAGGATTGACCTTGCTTTAGCGCTTGCCGAAATGAAATCGCCCCGGGTATATCGAAGGCCGGGACCATTTTTTTCACATACTTCACGACCCCRTTCACCAARSTYMKTWTWMWMGKSYTCNKYAWDTMCYCTRAHTCWKARATAATAACKGTYTCAAYAGGKGTTCKTGGCARCACYTCYTGGATCACRCTRGCAAAATTAGCCAAGGTCACTAAAGCTTTTGCGCCACTGTCCTTAAATTGATGTTCTAATTCACGCGCCGTATACATGGGATTGGTATTCACTATCACCATGCCTGCTTTTAACGCGCCAAATGCTGCAATTGGAAACTGCAATACATTAGGCAGCTGAATAGCAATTCGGTCACCGGCGTTAAGGCTGGTTTTGTGTTGTAAAAAAGCGGCAAAAGCCGAACTTAACTCATCCACCTCTTGATAAGTCAGTGTTAACCCCAGATTGCTAAAYGCAGGCTTGGTGGCATACTTCGCACAAGACTCATTAAAAATGGTTAATACCGATGGGTACGCCTCTAAATTAAGCGTATCCGGCAGGCCTTTCCCTGAATCTTCACTTTTAGCCTGTTCGGCCATGTTGATCTCCTGTTATCCAAAAAACATAATAAAACCCATGTTTCTCTTTTCGCTAAGCTACGGGGCTAGCAAAACTCTAGGTATAGCAAAATTGTAGGCCATGATCCGTGCAATACGGCATATTCAGACTATATATATAAATTGGTTATATCCTCATAACAAAATGCGAACTAATCTACAGCGTTATTCAAGTGATGTAGATAGGCTTAAATACGATGCATTTCGACGGTAACAAACCCTAGCACTATTATTAGTCTGGCATTCAATACATCGAAAAGCCTATGAGGACTTTAAAAAATAGAACCGACGAAACTGACGGCAGTCTCAATCTTTATATGACAGCAAAAAATACGATTCGACAGCGGGAATGAATCAGCAGTTGTGTTCGTATCAATCTACTTTACGAGGTGCTAACGATGACCACAGCCTCCAATAACATTCTCGACTTGTTCATTATCGGTGGGGGAATACACGGTACAGGAATCGCAGCCGACGCAGCCGGGCGCGGTCTAACGACGGCGCTCTGCGAACAAAATGACTTAGCCTCCGCTACCTCGTCTTGCAGCGGAAGGATATTCGGCGGAGACATTTTATTTTTAGAGAACCTTGAAATTAATCAGGTATCGCGAGGATTAAGCGAACGCCATATCATCCGCCACCGGGCACCCCACCTCTGCCAGCCGATTAAAATTCATATACTAAATAACCCCAAGGTCCATTCAAAATGGTCGCTCAGCTTTGGCACCGCGATGTATCACTTTATGGCTGGGAAAGATGAAAAGGAAATCCTCCAACAATGGCACCAACTTGAAGACCCTACCAAAGACTACCCGTTCGAAAACCAATGCTTTTTTTATGAAAACCTCATCGACGACACGCGCTTGGTCGTCGAAAACGCCTTGGCTGCGCAACAACACGGGGCCAATATCTTACCTCACCAAAGAGTCATTTCAGCCCAACGTATCGACCAATGTTGGAAGATAGAAACACAAAGCTCCTTCGACAACACTCAGAGTAATGGCGCCCCAAACAATCAAACCTTTTATTCAAAAACGCTGGTTAACGCAGCAGGTCCGTGGGCACAAACAGTTCATTGCGACCTTACTCACAGCGATTCACGCTGTGAATTTAAAAACCAACAGCTACATTATATTTACCTAGAAAAATTCTATGAGGGTAATCAAGGCTATTGGATACARCTAGGTCACCACAACGTCTACTCGATWATCCCCGTGGATCATAATCGAGTCATGGTCGGACCGATACTCACAGACATTATCGATGATTCCGAAGGCGAAAAAATTTGGCAGGATGAATTCCTAAAACCTTTATTACAACGGTTAAACCAACAATTCCAAGTCAATCTCAGCCCTAAAGACGTAGTCCGCCATCAGCAACAAAACCAACTACTGCTTAATGAAAACTATCCCTACAGTACCGACCTAACGCGAGACCACCTACTTGATTTTAATTGTCCYGAYGGCAAAACACCCCTTGTGTCTATATTTGGCGGACGACTGTCTACCTATCGAGTCGTAGCCGAACAAATCCTAGCGATGCTCTCACCCTATCTCCCCAAACACAGCGCAGATTGGACCGAATCCTCTCCTTTGCCTGGCGGAAACTTTTCCAATGACGAATTTGAACTATTTAAATTAGAAATAAACCGTGATTACCACTGGCTCGATCAAGACATACGAGACCGCTACGTTAACCAGTACGGCGGACGCACCCAAGAACTGCTTTCAGGATGCCACTCTCTAGACCACCTAGGGGACAGTTTCGGCGCGGGCTTGTACCAACGAGAAGTAGATTTCCTAATGGAACAAGAGTGGGCTGTAGAGAGCGGCGATATTCTTTGGCGACGAACCGAACTGGGTTATTGTGGGGGTGAGATGGATTTAGAAGGTTTAGATCGTTATATGAGAGCGGGTTAAATGTTGTCTCACCTTTGTCTTTGAATAAGTAATCGTCTAACCCTTTAACATCAATGAATTTCAACCTGCTCCTTATAAACAATAATTTCTATAAACACCGTGGCATCAGGYCKYKWRMWMYWMGRATNNKTTNAWTAACMAMWTNKCCTYTAWWRYYANCTMYKSCANGCWTWWWMYRRGKAMWMWGTCTGCCCAAGCTGAGAACACTATGGATAAAGCAGCGATAACCCTACAAATCAAAACGGCTTTCACCGGCGTCACACTAGAAGATGGAATAGGTTTGTGGGAGGCGCAAGCGATAGATGACTATGCAGGCGACTCGACCCGCAAAAAATACCGATTAAAAGATGAAGCGCACGATTGGCAGCGAATCGATAGCAATGATTTACAGCGATGCTATAGTAGTTTATGTTTTTTCGATGCAAGCGCAATGAAGTTCCATATCCCGGCCTTTATAATAGCAAGTCTAACTGAYRAKSTAGACNKWSCYGNAYMWTTSRYWYMASTCAANRSSMWSMTTWYKYKWRGKMTRAATNCRKTAMATTAANNCAGACTCAAATAATAGCCGTAAAAAATTATTTAATTTGGTGTCTTAAGCAAAATGAATACGAAACCGATCACTTGGCCATTCGCTACGCTTTAAACGAATTCTGGCCAAGCACTTAAAATGCATTTGTTGCGCCATCCAGTCCAGACCAAAAACCTGTCTATTCAAAACCAATCGAGCGTTAACCAAACCTTTTAATTATCTAGGGTGCTCGCATGGCGATAAAACCGACAAAAAGGCCCTAGTAGGAAAATGGTTTCTTAGCCGCTCTCGATGACATTTAGCTGGACAGCTCCGAACCCCTTACTCCTCTTTTGGCCAAACCTCGCCAAGAACACGGAATGCACTTGCAGCCACGGGCCATCCCGCGTAGTGGCCTACATGTGTAATCAATGCTTCTATCTTTTCTCGTTCGATGCCTAAATTTCTGGCACCAGGGARATGAATGCGCTGCTCTGCTTCTCGATTCAAGGAGACCAAAACGGTACACGTTATGAGTGAGCGGGCTTGGAAATCCAACGCTTCACCTTGCCATACATCGCCAAATAGATGCTCCATGGTATATCGGGAGAAATCTGCCGGCACTGAAGACCGGCTTGAGCTGGGGTTCCTAGGTTGGCCTTCGACAATTCGCTTGAACAGCTCTACGCCTTTTCGGCGTTTCTCATTATCAGACATAATCCTTTTCTCCTTGATTAAACTAACAAAGTAATAAAATTGATTTTGTTATACTTTTTATTTAATACTTGGAACACCAAAACCTTCAAGTTCAAATAGCTCGTACAGTCCCTATCGCTCGACTTAAAGACTCTTCACACCCAACACGCCCCCCTTCCCTTAGATCTGTCTTATAAGTCTCTACGACAGGCCCTCTATTGCATTATCAGAATAAAGCGTACTGATTTCATGCTTTGAGTACCCCCAGTCCGCTAATATTTCCTCCGTATGTTGGCCACGCTTTGCCGGTGGTCTTGATATCTCGCACTTCGTATCACTAAAACGAGGCGCTGGGGCAGGATGAACAACGCCCTCAATTTCAACAAATGACTGGCGGGCGACATGATGCGGATGATCAGCAACTTGGTCAAACCGCAAAACAGGCGCAAAACAGACATCACTGTCTTGCAACAACTCACACCACTGAGTCTGCGTTTTGGTTAAAAACAGCGCCTTAATTTTTAACTTCTGTGTAGGCCATAATTTATAATTTGATTGTTCACCAAAATCTTCTTCGGTTAACCCCAACAACTGTTTTAACTGTTCGTAGAATTGAGGTTCAACAGAGGCGATGGAAATATATTCACCGTCGGCGCATTCATAAGCATCGTAATAATGGCTTGCGCCATTAAGTGGGTGCTGGCCTCGACCTTCGTGTAATTTCCCGGCAGCTAATTGACCAAAAAAAGAAGCGCTCAACAGCGAGGCGCCATCGACCATCGCAGCATCGATCACTTGACCTAAACCGGTTTGTTGWGCGTTTAAAATCCCACTGACCATCCCTAGCGCTAAAAACATTCCGCCGCCACCAAAGTCACCCACTAAATTTAATGGGGGTGCAGGAGGACCACCTTTTACGCCCATATTGTATAAGGCTCCACTTAGTGCAATATAGTTAATATCATGCCCTGCAATATGGGACATCGGGCCTTCCTGGCCCCAGCCTGTCATACGGCCGACTACTAAGGCGGGATTCTTTTCTAACAAAACATCAGGCCCAATACCTAAACGTTCAATTACACCGGGCCGAAAACCTTCAATTAAACCATCACACCCCTCCACCATACGCATCAACWCTTCAATGCCTTGTTGGCTTTTTAGGTTTAACCGAATCGAACGCCGACCACGGGCCAATAAATCATATTTCTCTTCGCGGTGCAGACCACCGGGCGCACCCGTCCGGTCTATGCGGATCACTTCAGCGCCCAGGTCTGCCAACATCATGGCACAAAAAGGACCTGGACCAATGCCTTGTAATTCTATTACGCGTAAGCCTTCGAGTGGGCCCATTATTTATCCTCCATGAATAATAAAATTGAAAWYYTTAGYCCAGRTRAASGACGTTCAATAAAYTCACCGGACTTAAGTAGTGCTTAGTACACGGAACATCTAATCCTTTACGACAAATGCATCGACAACTGCACCGACAACAATGCTTTCCCTGCGTTCTCAAAATTAATCCACTACAAGATAACTAATTTTTACGCCAGAGGGAAATTCGTCGACATCAGGCACTACCGAGATTAGAATCAAAAATAAAACAGCGTGAAACGATTCTATCTTGTTCGTAAATTTATTTTATTTAGTATTTTCATTTCTATCAATAACACACAAGCTGTCAACCCGGCATCTTTGCGGCCCTGACAGCACTGATGACAATTGAGACGACGCAATGGAAACATCTACAGAACCCAATCCGTTATTACTACAAGGAATTAAAGTTGTAGAACTGGCCACTTATATGGCCGCCCCTTCTGCTGCCATGGTCTTGGCTGATTGGGGGGCTGAAATCATAAAAATTGAAGATCTAGAAGGCGATGCCATCCGCAAGGTATACAAAGGCATCTCTAGAAACCAATTAGATGGCAACCCCATGTTTGCTTTTGACAACAGGGGCAAACGGGGCATTAGCGTCGATATTCGTACACCCGAAGGAAGCGAGATCGTGGGTAAGTTAATTGCCGAGGCCGACGTCTTTATTACCAACGTACGCCCCGGCGCATTAGATCGATTGCAACTAGATTACGAAACACTAAAACAGAAACATCCTCGCCTAATCTATGCTTCGGTCACAGGCTACGGCCTGCAAGGCGAAGAAACTGACCGTCCTGGCTTTGACGTCGTGGCATTTTGGGCGCGCTCAGGACTCTGTCGAATGATGATGCCTAAAGGCTCGGAGCCTGTTCCCGTACGTGCAGCAATGGGAGATCATATGACGGGCATTACGCTAGTCGCAGGAATAATGGCGGCTTTGTATGAACGAGAAAAAACAGGCCAAGGCAAGCTCGTCGAAGCATCCCTATTACGCACGGGGATGTTTATGCTCGGTTCTGACATGGGCACGCAGATTCACTTTGGACGACTACAGTCAACTCAGCCTCGCTCTGACGCAATCGAACCCACTCGTAACTTCTATAAAACTTCTGACGATCAATGGCTAATGCTCATCCCCCGAGGAAACAAAAAAGACTTTAGAACCATTTGTAATGTGGTCGGTTATCCAGGCATGCCTAACGATGTGCGCTTTAAAACGCCAGTTGACCGAAAAGAAAACGCGCCCATCATGGTGGGACTTTTCGACCAAGCGTTTGCGAAACGCACCTTGAACGAATGGGCACAAGCTTTAGATGAAGCTGATTTAGTCTGGGGGCCGGTACAACACCCCTCTCAAGTCGTTGATGACCCACAAGCGTGGGCAGCAGGAGGTTTTGTCGAAATTCCCTATACCAACGACCCTAATGGAGATCCAAGCACCTCAGAAAAAACCATGACCAGTGTTGCCTCGCCGATAAGATTTAACGGCGAAGCTATCAAAATCAGACGACCCACGCCAGGTATAGGTGAACACACAAAAGAGGTACTGTTAGAGTTAAATTTCGAACCATCTGAAATCGATGCATTGCTTGAGAACGAAATCATTAAATAACTGGAATCCGGGGATCGGTATGTATTAGGCAGCAGTGTTTTTATGCCGCTAATTCCCACGCAATAACGCGTGTATGATTAATAGCACGCTTTATTAAGTAGGATTAACTGAAGGCAGCGCATTAATCAAGAATGAAATTCTCAGTCATTTTTTTACGCACTTCGCCCATGTGTTCAATATAACGTCCAAACCCACCATTATAATTTCCGTCCTGACGTCGGTTGAACTCGCCCTCAAAATTATAATAGCCGGGGGTACAATCTTGGTTATAACTAGTTTTCCCACGATGACTGATGACCTTTTGCACCCACCATTCTTCAGCATTATGGGTCGTGTCTATGGTTTTAACTTTGTTGTCCCGCGCATAGGCAATGCACTCTGCAATATGCTCGCCTTGCGCATTGAGGATGTCGGTTAAATTAAACTGAMATGAAGCCTGGTMGCCGGCCATGATAAACATATTTGGAAATCCATGGGAGTGAATCCCCAAGAGTGTTCGAATGCCTTCTTTGTATTTTTCAGTCAACTCCAATCCTTCTTGCCCACGAATGGTGTTGTAGATGCCCGTTTTTTGCACTTCAAAACCAGTGGCGTAAATCAGCACATCAACATCGTATGTTTTGCCTTCAAATACCGGCCCTCGGGCGTTAATTTCAGTAATGCCTTTGTTCGCGAAAAATGAAATTCTAGAATCTTCTGCACCATTTTTATCAAGACGTAAATACAATACTTCGGGCTCATCTAATGCACATTGTAATTCAAAATTGCCGTCACCTTGTATTTCTAAAGAATCTAATACAACTAAAGTTGTATCTCTTAGTTGTTGAAGATAAATAGTTCCTTTTTGAAGACCTTTAATATGACCTATTACAGTTAAATCAGATTCTTTTTTACCACAGGAAAAAATAAGTAATGCTAATAATATTAGGGATGCTTTTTTCATTTATTAAATTTTATGAAGGCAAATATCATATAATTAAATGGCTTTTAAAAATTAAAAACTAA
>NVVB01000111.1 GCA_002402085.1 Gammaproteobacteria bacterium | reverse complement strand
TATTAAATATCAATAAAAACTATTTGAATAAGATTTTTAACATTGTTTTAGTTGTAATAAGGCGCAGTTGTTAGTATAGGCCAAGCTGGGAATAAGGGCGCTTTTTGACTGCATTTTGTACTGTTTTTGGGGCTGATTTGAGCGGTTTAATGTGTTCTGAAACCGCACTAAAAGCTTTAAATCAGCTATTTAGTGGATTCACTTGGGACAAAAAGCACTTTCGATTAAACTAACGGTTTTCTAATTCCCGTGAATTGTTGCACTGGGACTTATACCGAGGCCTGGAACCGCTGTTTGAATACAAACCGGCGGTGAATCAATGGTTTCCCTCATTTTGCGTTTGGAGCTTGCATGACCCTACTTAATGTTGCCCTTGTGGAACAACAATTATCCAGTTTCCAAGACCCTTATTTACTGAAAGACATCGTCAGTACGCAACTGGTGAAGTCGGTGCAAGTGGACGGGATGAAGGTTGAAGTGTCGCTACAGCTGGGTTACCCGTTAGTCGGTGGTAAGGCCGACTACATCGCGGGCCTCTGTAGTCATATAAAGGAAGGCTTAACGACAAGTGGCGTGGAGAATCCTGAAGCTGTCGAGATATCGGTGCAGATTAGCAGCCGAATTCAAACGCATCGCGCGCAAAAGTCGCTCGCCAGTATTAAAGGCATTAAAAACATCATCGCCGTCGCGTCCGGCAAAGGCGGTGTGGGCAAGTCCACGACTGCCGTGAATATCGCTTTAGCATTGAAGCACGAAGGGGCCTCGGTGGGGATTCTTGATGCTGACATATACGGGCCTAGTGTGCCTGCGATGTTAGGCGTCGACGTAGAGACTCGCCCGGTTCCTGTGGGGGAGAAACATTTTTCACCCATAGAGGCCCTGGGGCTACAAAGTATCTCTATGGGCTACTTTATTGATCTGAATACCCCGGTGGTCTGGCGTGGGCCCAAGGTCAGCGGGGCCTTACAGCAGCTTTYGAGTCAAACGGTATGGTCAGAGTTAGATTATTTGATTATTGATATGCCCCCTGGTACTGGGGATATCCAGCTAACGCTGGCGCAAACTATACCTGTGACCGGTGCGGTGATTGTTACTACACCCCAGGACATTGCACTCTTGGATGCTAAGAAAGGCATTGAAATGTTTCGTAAGGTGGACGTGCCTGTATTGGGTGTTGTGGAAAATATGAGCCTGCATACCTGTAGTCAATGCGGCCATTCAGAAGCTATTTTCGGCGAAAAAGGCGGGCAGCGTTTGGCTGAAGAGTATGACGTCAGCTTGTTAGGGTCTCTACCATTGGCCATGCAGGTACGTGAGCAGACCGATCAAGGCTTGCCGACAGTAGAAGCGGATCCAACGGGCCCGATTACCGAACGGTATTTGCAGATTGCCAAACGTATGGCTGGCGTGCTTTCATTGCAAGATAAGAATAATGTCATTCCTAGTATTAAAATATTGAATGATTAGTGACTGAGAGGCCATGTTAAGCGTGTGCCATCGAGGCATGCGCTAATTGTGCTCGCATTCGAAATAGACCCGGTAGGAGAGGGTAAGTATATGATCCCTAGTGATATTCAATTACATCGTTTATCTAGAACGTTGACCTTGGAGTACGGCAGTGGTGAATCCTTCACGGTTGCAACCGGGTTTTTAAGGTTACATTCGTCCTCTGCGGCCTCAAAATACAATGAACTTGCCGTGGAGGAAGGCGCCGGTAAATGCCTTGGCATTAATATCGTGTCGATTGATACGGTCGGGAATTATGCGCTACGGCTTGGGTTTGATGATGGCCATGACAGTGGTATTTATACGTGGGACTATTTATATGAATTAGTCTCCGTTCACTGGCAAGCACAACAACAGTACTTCTTATCTCCTCAGGCGGGTGTAGACCAGGCTGATCAATCGGCACAAAAAGCCGCGCCTGTGGTGCAGTTGTTTGACCCTAAAAAAGCGTAACTTGAGAAACGTTAGTATAAGAAAGTCTGGGTAGAGAGTATTGCCAATAAAATCAGGCAATATAAAAATAATTAGAAAGGTTTTCCCGCCGAGCAATAATCGTTCTTGAGATAGTTAAACGCGTTACGGTTTAAGCGACTCGGCGGGCAGTACTGATCAATCCGTAGGTTGACGAGTAATTGTCATTTTTAAATGAATATCAGTTCGTTGTTGGACGATAGTAGGAGTAATGAAGTGTCCGTATTAGATTGTAAAATATTAGAAGAAATGGATCATTGGAACTTTACTGGTCAAGATGGCATTGAAGTGAAAGGCGGGGAGTTGTCGCGAGACAAAGACACCGTGATTAACTTTTTAGCAGGGACTGCGTTTGCTTGCCAAATTTACTGGCCTTACCTAAAGCAGTTGACTCAACACAATGATTTGGTTTGGCACGACTATAAAGGCCATGGTGATTCTGAAAACGGTGATGGCGAATTCGATTGCTGGAGTGTTACCACGGATCGTGCGCGAAGCGTTTTTGATCAGAAGTACGCGAATCACCAAGGTAAGAAAGTACTCGGCTTAGGGCATAGCTATGGTGGCGCTATGACATTAATCTTGGCGGCCGAGCATCCAGAACTGTTTAGTGGTTTGGTCTTGATTGATCCATTTATGGTGCCTGAGAAGTTTGAAGACACTTATCGAAGCATGACGGATATGTTGGTGAGCAAAACGCGTGGCCGTAATCCCGTGTGGGATTCGGAGTTGGCCGTTAAGGAATACATGGCGACCAAATTTATGTTTCAAGATTGGAGTGATGAGGCCATTGATGCGTTTATCGCTTTTAACTTGGATCAACATGCCGATGCAACGTTTACGCTTAAGTGTCCGCCTACGATTGAAGCGGGCGTATACGATGACAAGGTGACTGCTTTGTGGCCTAGTGTTGAGAAACTGAAAGTGCCTACCTATATACTTTCCGGCGATAAAACAGTGCCTTTCTTTTCTGAGGGACACCAAATTGCAGCGGAAATGAATCCGAACATTGAATTGGTCTCTGTCAAAGGAGGCCATAACTTTATGCAAGAGCACCCTGACGCCAGTGTCGAAGCGACATTATCGGCAATTCGAAAGTTATTGGACTAAGCTTTTAGGGGGGAAATTTAGAGCCAGTTGGCTTCTAAATGCATTAAAGTAAGGCAAGTGCTAGAGAGCGCCTAGTGAGTTTTAATTGGGTTACGCTGGTCTATTTAGATTAGCGAATGCAAACTAGTACTTTAGTGTTGACTCGGCAAGCACGAGGTATTGTCGAATGGTTCATCGGTGCATTTTATAAAGAGGTATATGACACGATTTAATTCTTAAGGTTGACCATCTAACCCTGAATTACCTGCTCTCGCATTCCCAACCGAAGGGAAACCATTTGCTTCTTTTTCAGTCTCTCTACAAAACATTATTGGCTAGTTTTCGTGACTTGATACCAATTGTTGTTGTTATTCTTATTTTTCAATTTTTCGTGGTTAAGCAACCGCTGCCAAGCCTGGCCGATTTAATGATCGGTCTGATGATGGTGGTAATCGGTTTGACGCTTTTTATAAAAGGCTTGGACTTAGGGCTATTTCCTATTGGCAATAGTATGGCGCATGCCTTAGCAAAAAAAGGCAGCTTGTTCTGGTTGATTGTATTCGCTTTTAGTTTAGGTTTTGGTACCACCATTGCTGAGCCGGCATTGATTGCGGTCGCCAGTGAGGCGGCTGATGTTGCTGCTAGAGCGGGAGAAATTGGTTCGACAGAGGCGATTAAGCAAGAGTATGCGTTTGGGCTTCGGCTGACTGTAGCCTTTGCGGTGGGATTTGCCATTGTGGTGGGGGTGATCCGTATTATTAAAGGTTGGCCGATTCATGTCTTTATTATGATTGGTTATGCGGGGGTTATTACGCTGACCGCTTTTGCGCCACGGGAAATTGTCAGTCTTGCTTATGATTCTGGGGGTGTGACTACGTCTACGGTGACTGTGCCCCTAGTGGCCGCACTGGGGGTGGGACTCGCGTCGTCCATTAAAGGCAGAAATCCAATGGTTGATGGATTTGGTCTTATTGCGTTTGCCTCGTTATCACCCATCATTTTTGTGCTGCTATACGGGATGTTTATCGTATGATCGGGGTACTGGAGTTTTTTCAATTGCTCTGGTCCACCATGATGGACGTCCTGCCTATTGCTACCGTATTGTTTTGCTTTCAATTTTTTGTGATTCGTAAACCTGTTGCGAATGCGCGTAGCGTGCTTCTGGGTTTTGCTTTTGTATTGGTCGGATTAACGTTTTTTTTGGTGGGCCTAGAAACAGCGCTATTTCCAGTGGGGCGTCTGATGGCTGAGCAATTAACCAGCCCAATATTTTTGGAGTTGACCGAGGGCGCGCCACTGGATTGGCGTGATTATTATTGGGTCTATGCCTTTGGTTTTGCCATTGGGTTCAGTACTACGTTTGCAGAACCAGCGCTGCTTGCTGTGGCGTCGAAAGCCTCCGAAGTGTCGGGTGGTGCTATTAGTGCCTGGGGGTTGCGGGTTGCTGTGGCATGCGGGGTTGCCGTCGGGGTTTCATTAGGCACCTACCGGATCGTAACAGGTGCGCCAATTCATTATTTTATTATGGCTGGGTATCTTATTGTCGTGGTGCAAACTTTCTTCGCGCCGAAACTTATTGTGCCCATTGCATTTGATTCGGGCGGCGTGACCACGTCTACTGTGACCGTGCCGCTGATTGCTGCCTTGGGTTTAGGTTTAGCGGAGACTGTGCCAGGACGTAACCCATTGGTGGATGGGTTTGGTTTGATTGCGTTTGCGTGTCTTTTTCCTGTGATATCTGTGATGGCTTATGCCCAAGTAACGGAGTTTCAGGCACAACGCATTAAGCGAATAAGGGCGCGTCGAGATCGAGACAGGGAATAATAATGAATAATTGTTGGATGCTTTTAAACAGATTAATCGGGGGAGGAGAAACCCATGCATTTTAAATTAATTATTGCTTTTGTTGACGATGATAAAACCAATGCAGTGATGAAGGCGGCAAGGAAAGCCGGTGCGACCGGGGCAACCATCATTAATAATGCACGGGGCGAGGGCTTAAAACGTAATAAAACCTTTTTAGGTTTGTCCCTTGAGACCCAGCGTGATGCCGTTATGTTTGTTGTTGAGGAGCATTTGGCGCGCAATATCTTGGAGCAAATCTCTAAAGCAGGGCATTTTGATGACAAGCCAGGTACCGGTATCGCGGTTCAAATTGATGTAGAGGATGCGGTGGGGGTGGCTCACCAGGCCAAGACCTTGGAAAGAAAAATTGAGGAGATATTGTAATGACCAGCCAAAATGTTGTGGTGGGTGATGTTATGAGTGATCGATTTGTATTAATGGATGGCTTAGTAACGGTCTACGATGCACTGCAGGAAATGAAACGCAATAGCGCTGTAATTTTAATGGTTAATAAGAAAGACAGTGGTGATGAGTTCGGCGTGGTGGTATTGTCCGATATTGCCAAAAAGGTATTGGCGAAAGACCGTTCGCCCGAGCGCGTGAATGTGTATGAGATTATGACCAAGCCGGTGATTAGCGTGCATTCCAAAATGAAAATCAAGTATTGCGCACGTCTTTTCTTACAGTTTGGGATCGCGTGTGCGCCAGTTATTGAAAATGGCGAAGTGCTTGGCGTGGTTAGCTATGAAGCCTTAGTCATGGAGGGGCTCGTAATGGCGGGGGCTAATGCTATAGGGGCATAATGCCTTGTTTGAAAGAAACTGCTAAATGCAAAAAGTGTTTTAACGGCTATCTACTTGGTTGCCTCTATTTAGTGGGTTTTTATTCAGTGTAAGTTTATTAAAGTCGCTTCCTGTGTAGTGATAATGCTTGGTGAGATGTTGAATGAAATATTTCGTGAGGCGTTTGGCCCGGTAAGTAAATAATTAAATGATAACAATATAAAACGAATAACATTCCCCTTCTTCTGATGATGTTTATGCCACTCTAGCTGCCCACGGTTTTATGCGCGTAGCTTTCTTTTTCTGGCAAGTCATTCTTTATAACGTACGAATAAAATGCCTTTGATTCAATGTGCTCCTGTGGACATCAATTGAAAAAAATAGTGTTTTGGGTGTTCTGTAGTTTGTCCGTATATAACCTTTGTTATTTGTAGGGCGCTATTCGAGAGCGCTGCGAACCAGAAAGGGGCGTAGATTGGTGCTTGTGATGAAAGTGTGTTGCCTTTTATTTTTTCAGTACTGCTTATCGCGGTGTCGTGGCGTTCGCCGCAGACTGCGCTATTGCTGCTTATTAGCGTGGTGAAAGASACGYGCAGGTTTTTTGATGTTCTTTTATGGCGCGAATTTTGCTGGATTTAAGTACTGATAAATGRAACTTAATGGAGCGTACGTATGAGCAGTGCTGCGAGTATTCGGACGAGTTTTCTAACGCTAACCGGCAGGGCCAAGATTTTACACATGACCTGGTTCGCTTTTTTCATTACTTTTTTAGTCTGGTTTAGCCATGCGCCTTTATTGTTGGTGATTCAGGAATCCTTAGGTCTATCTGACCAAGAAATTAAAACCCTTCTTATTCTCAATGTGGCGCTGACTATTCCGGCCAGAATTGTGACCGGGATGCTGGTGGATGTGTATGGTCCTCGGAAAACGTATTCGGTCATGTTGCTGTCTACGGCAGGGCTGTGTTTCTTTTTTGCTTCGGCGCAAACTTTTGAAGTGTTGGCGCTAGCGCGATTTTTGTTAGGTTTTGTGGGCGCAGGATTTGTAATCGGCATTCGCATGATTAGCGAATGGTATCCTGCCAAGCAGCTTGGTTTGGCAGAAGGGATTTACAAAGGCATGGGCAATGTGGGCTCAGCGGTGGCGGCTATAACCTTGCCTACGATTGCCTTGCTCATTGGCGGGGATGACGGCTGGCGTTACGCAACTGCGCTCACCGGTGTTATCGCGCTGATTTACTCAGTGATCTATTATTTATCGGTGACGGACACGCCGGTAGGCTCTACTTACTTTAGACCGAATAAATCCGGCGGCTTAGAGGTCACCAGTAAACGCGATTTCTTTTTTTACTTGTTGATGAATATCCCCATGTATGGCGCATTAGCAGTGCTGACCTGGAAAGTGGCCGGGTTAGGGTTGGTGAGTGAGTTGGCCGAGAATATTATTTATGGATTATTGTTGGCGATCTATTTGTTCCAAGCGCTACAGATCTATAAGGTCAATAAAGAAATATTCGTTACGCCCGTGGAGCCAATTCTTCAATATAATTTTAAGCAGGTGGCGATTCTCAGCATTGCGTATGCAGTGACTTTCGGATCTGAGTTGGCGGTTGTGTCGATGTTGCCATTATTCTTTAAGAGTACGTTTTTAATTCCTATTTCCCTGGCCGGGATATTGGGTGCTTGCTTTGCCGTCACGGATGTATTGTCGTGCCCTTCCGGTGGGGCGATTAGTGATAAATTTGGACGTAAGAGTTCCCTTGTAGTCTTGCTTTTAGGTGCTTCCCTGGGGTTTTTCGCGATGTCCCAGATCAGTGG
The DNA here is from genome assembly GCA_002402085.1 of Gammaproteobacteria bacterium. Taxonomy (GTDB): domain Bacteria; phylum Pseudomonadota; class Gammaproteobacteria; order Pseudomonadales; family UBA3067. Next base: position 3,847 of record NVVB01000111.1, on the reverse strand, counting down.
TGAGTGGCCTATTGCGTTCGCTGTGGTAGTGATGATGATGTGCTCGTTTTTTCTAGGCTCTGCCGCTGGCTGTGTATTTGCAGTGGTGCCTTTGATTAAGCGCCGCTTAACCGGTCAAATTGCGGGCATGGTGGGGGCTTACGGAAATATTGGCGCAGTGCTTTTTTTAACGGTGTTTTCGTTTGTGTCGCCGGCGGTGTTTTTTATGACGATTGCCGCGGGGATTGCCTTTGCGGCGGTGGCTGCAATGTTTTTGGACGAGCCCGAAGGCGCAATGGCTGAGGTGTTGCCCGACGGTACTGTTCAGCTTATCGAGGTGCACTGATTGCTAGTATCATGCGAATTAGTATTCAGTCGTAGTGTATAGTAATGTCCTTCTAGAATAAGTTGGTGGCTAACAAAGAATGAGAATAGCGATCAATTTTGGGGGCCATAACACGGTCGTTGGGATTTGAAGTGAGGCCGTGATTTTATGACTGAGTGGCATTTGGACGGAATGCTTACCTTTACCGTTGGGCAGAGTTCTGTTGCAGGGAATAAATCAGAGAATGAAGATGCCATAGGCATTCGAATCCCAGAAGGCRCGTTACTCAATACCAAGGGCGCTGTTGCGGTGATTGCCGATGGTGTCAGTSCCGCTGAAGCGGGTARAGAAGCCAGTGAAACCTGTGTGCGCAATTTTTTGTCGGATTATTATTCGACCCCTGAAACCTGGAGCGTTAAAAAGTCGAGCTCTCAAGTGCTCACCGCCCTGAATCGTTGGTTGTTTGGTCAAGGCAGTCATTTTACCGAGGCGCACAAGGGCTACGTGAGTACCTTTAGCTGTATCATTTTTAAGTCTCACACTGCTCACCTTTTTCATGTTGGGGATACGCGTATTTACCGATACCGTGACGGTGAGCTAGATCAATTAACCCGTGATCATTCGACGGTTATCAGCAGCAATCAATCTTACTTATCGCGCGCCATGGGCTTGGATGTGGCCTTGGATGTTGATTACCAATGCGTTGATCTCAATAAAAACGATTTATTTTTATTGAGTACGGACGGTATTCATGACTTTCTGAGTGAAGCTGAGGTCCGTGCTCATTTGGCCCTCGCTTCAGAACAACAGGACGACCAAGGCTTTGAGCAATGTTGTCATTCTCTGATTGAGCACGCGTTGAATAATCACAGCAGTGATAACCTCAGCTGCCAAATATTACGCCTTGATAGCCTCCCGGTACAAAGTCTAGAGGATGTATGCAAGAAGCTTACGGAGTTGCCATTCCCGCCCGAGTTAAGTGTGGGCGTTACTTTGGACGGCTATCAAATTGAAAAAGAAATACATGCCAGCAGTCGTAGCCAAATTTATAGAGTGCTAGAGACTTCAACTGGCAAACAATATTGTATGAAAACGCCGTCGGTTAATTTCGATGATGAACTCGGTTACATTGAGCGCTTTGTATTGGAGAGTTGGATTGGCCAACGGGTTAGTAATTCGCATGTCATGAAGGTGGTCGAAACCCATCGTCCTAAATCGTGCTTGTACTTTTTAACGGAATACATCGAAGGCATTACGCTAGCGCGATGGATTAAGCAGAACCCAAAGCCGGCGGTGCAAGAAGTGATTTTTATAATCGCGCAAGTGGCAAAGGGCATGAAGGCGCTTCATGGGCGAGAAATTCTTCATCAGGATATAAAGCCTGCCAATATCATGATTGATAGAAACGGCGAAGCCAAGATCATTGATTTTGGTTCTTGCTATATCCAAGGGGTTGCTGAGATTGATACACCGCTGGAGCGCCAAGGGATCTTAGGCACGGCCAGTTACTCCGCGCCGGAGGTTAGGCTGGGTGGGGTTAGCCGTGTGCAATCGGATATTTTTTCGCTCGCGGTAATTGTGTATGAAATGCTTACCAGCAAGCCACCTTTTGGAGGTAAGTTGAATGAATGCCGGACAGAGAAAGCGTTCTTAAAAACTAAGTACGTGCCTAGCTATGAATTGAACCCCTTAGTGCCTATATGGATCGACGGTGCGGTTAAAAAGGGCTTACGTTTTGACCCTTCTCGACGCTACTGTGATGTATCAGAGTTTTTACATGAGTTGCAACACCCCAACGCTAAATACAAAAAAAATCAAGAAATCGTTTTGTTGGATCATAACCCGCTGTTGTTTTGGAAGGTGGTTTCAGGGTGTTTGTTTTTGGCACTCTGCCTCGCCTTGTATTTCTGATTCGGTCTATAGAAACTGCGTTCTTTATTTGCTCCCGGCGCTTGAAAAATCGAGGGTAGATGTTATTCAGTCGTGAAGCTTTCGAGGTTCAGTGCGTTGATGGAAAAGTCGTTGTCGAGTTGAGTCGTGCCGGTTAGATCGATTACAAAGTTCGAGCTAGAAGCAGGGGATAATAAGGGCATGGTAGCGCCATTGGCGATGGTCAATGGACGGAAAGCGCCATTGTACTTGCCGTCTGTATTTAAGGGCGTCCAATTGGTGATAAATGGAATGTCAGATAATGGCTCGTTCAAATTGCCATCGGAATCAAATACGATTGAGTATAAGGCTAGCCTAGGGTGTACATTTTGAGGCTCGGGTAAGGCAGGATTTGGATCGGCTATATCATCACCATCAATTTGTAGATAAACAGTCCAAGTACTCGATTGGTTTTCCTTTACGAAATAGGCGTTGAGTACGTGACTTTCACCTAGTGAATCGAATATATCAATAGCCGTAGTGTGATTAAAAGTAGAGTCAAGCGTGGGATCAAATGCATTATGGACGATGGTCGTGGAAATTATTGGGTTTGATAGCAAGGTTCCCGCTACAGGGATCACCGAAGGTGCGGTAGGCCCTGTGGTGATAGAATAATTTTCATCCAGATTAATCACGAAATTTCCCCCCACGGTGAGTTGTTGAGTGGACGATGAGGCCGTCAGGGTTAATGTATTACCGCTGCCCTTGAAAATTAGTTGGTCTGTATTACTTGCGCCTCCGCTCACTTGAAAGATCAAGTCGTGCCCTGAGTTGGCCATGACCATGAGTTGGTTTCCTAAAATGCTGGCCGAGATTCCTGGTAGGCCAAAGTTGGTTTGATTGTTTATCTCAATAGCAATCTCTTGAGCGGTGGCATTTGCGTCAAAGGTGTAACCGTTTAGGCTGATGCTGTAAGTGTTTGTGCGAGAGAACTTAAAAAAATCAATGGTGACTTCATTGGAAGACGTTGTACTTACCCCGTCTATTTGACTGAGTGATTGAGCAATATCGTGGGCGGACGCATTATCGTTTATTATAATATCGGTGGTTAAGTTATTGGGATCGGTGACCGTAAAGGTTTGCGCCGTGTACTGATTACCTTGAAGGCCTGAGGTAGAGTTGTTGATCACTGAATTTATTTGACTTCCGAAAGAATGATATAGGTGATCCCTACTTTCAGCTATTGTCGCACGACGGTCTAAATTAACAGCGAGATTAACGGTTTTGGTTTGTTCCGAAATCAATTGATCTTGGTGATCTGTATTAACTAAAAAGTCTCCCGAAAATTGTGTGGAGCCAGTGATATCCACGATGAAATTGTTGGATAAGGACGCGCCGTTGTATTCTCCTGAGGCATCTCTCGGGGTCCAGTGGCTAATGGAAATGGATTCGGAAAGGCTTGAGTTGAGGCTGCCGTCGGGATTAAATTGCAAGCTGAAAGCGCTTAGCGATGGCTGCTCATTGTTCGGGGGAGGGAGTGCGGGATTGGGTGCGCCCACGTTATCGTCGTCGATCTGAACGTAAGCCGTCCACGTATTGATTGCGCTTTCTTTTACGAAATAGATACGCATGACGTGTAAGTTGCCTAATGAATCAAATACGTTTGTGGTGGTA
>NVVB01000110.1 GCA_002402085.1 Gammaproteobacteria bacterium | reverse complement strand
CTTTCTTGGTCTTCTTGAGTGTGTTGGTAATGGCTGTAGCGTGTGTTTTGTTGACGTAAAACTGTTCATCAAAATGAAGACGTTGTTGGGTTAAAGTCGACAGGTCTGCATAGCCCAGGATGCGTATAAAGGAACGGTTTGCTAGCACAATTTTATGAGACAGGCTTAGTTGAAAAATGCCTTCAATAGAATTTTCGAATACCCCTCGGTATTGGTTTTCGGATTCTCGTAAGCTTGTGTATAGTTTTGCATTTTCGATGGCTACCGCGCCTTGCGCTGCAATAATGTCTAGGATTCGAACGCGACTTTCTGAAAATGCCCCTTCGAGCTCGTTATTTTCTGCGTACAAAATCCCTATGGTTTTATTCTGTTTTTTTAATGGAATGCATAAGGTGGATTTTATTTTTGCCGCGATGACGTGTGGATCGTTTGCGAAGTGATTGTTTTGTTGAGCGTTTCGAATGACAACACTTTCACCGCTGTTAATAACGTAATTAATTACACTTAGAGGCAGGTTGGTGGAGTCTTCTATGTTGGTAGGAAAGATTTGATGATTGTTGTCTGCGCCTTTATCCTCGTTTGAGGATTGAACCGAATTAAATCCTACCGCATGCCATGAGTCGGTCTTGTCGTTGAGTATTAAGTATACTTTTTCCGCGCCGGCATTTTCCATTACGAGCTTTAATATCTTATTGATCAGCTGATCAAGATTGATTTCACCGGCGATTAACTCATAGGCCTTTGAGATTGAACTGATGTCTAGGCCGAGTCCATCCGTGGCGGTGGCGGTGGCGGTAAAGGCGTTAATGCTGTTGTTGGGTTTAGCGTTGTTTTTTACGCTACTATTGTTGCCGCTTAAAGAGCTTGCTAAGTCTCGCGTATACAGGTCGGGACTGAGATTATTGTTGAGTAGGTCAACGGATTGTGTTTCGAATAGCTCAGCGTATTTACGGTTTAGTTGTATTAATTTGGCTTTTGAGCCCCATTCTTGGTAGCTACTATACGCTTTCTTTAAATAGATGTAGGCAATGATGGACTGCTTTTGTCTTAAGTAGAAGCGACCCGCGAATTCTTCGCAGAGCGCTTTCTCAAATACGTTTTGTCCGTTCACCGCGGCATTACAGGCCTCAGTGTAGAGCCGGGATGCGGCTTCGTAATTTTGGTCGTGTGCAGTGAGTTCGGCCTGCACCAATAGCATCTTATGAAGGCAATTAATCTCGCAGACCGGGGTATATTTAATTAGTTTTTTGAGGTGTTTGCGTGCAAAACTAATATGTTGTTTGCGGGCTTTGGTATCAAATTTATGGAGACATAGAAGATAGGCTAGTGGCATTAAGAAGTGATAAGACTTGGTGTTGGCGGTGCCCCGTGACATTTTGGATACTAATCTGGTTTTGGCGAGATACTCCGTGTTTGCGTCCATCTGCTCGAATACGATAGCGAGTATGATTTTGTAAACGTAGGCGGTGAAAGTAGCCGCGCGATCTTCGACTACCTCCAATCCTACAGTGAGGCAATGCTCGTCGTAATAATTACCGACTAGGAGAGTGGATAATTCACGGGTTGACGTTAAATTTTCACACACTTGTGCAACCAGTACTGCCCGCAAGTTTGATTCATCGAGCTTTATATCGCTCAACGTTGCTATTACCCTGAGGCTATTGCTCATGACGCTCGACAGGTTTCGACCGGCCAATACATCAACGTTCAAATTACAGACTAAACAAGAGGAGGCCAGTTGAAAGGCGCCGGCTTGCACTGCATCTCGATAGGCTTGCTGAAGTGGCGCGTTAATTTCTGATATGGGTTTAAACCAATGGCCAATAATATAGTTGCCCATAAATGAGGCTTTCGCGAGATGTTGGCCTGCGTCAAATCGCTCCGCTATCCTCATGGACCATTGAGAAAATTCACGGCCTTTTTCAAATTGTTCCAAAATGCTACTGAATAATACCGCACTGTTTGAAAAGCCCATCTCCGAGAAGCCACAAAAACCGTGTTTTACACTGTATTGAACCGAAGTCAGTCCCAGATATATAGGGAGATAACGGGTTGCGACAAAGGCTGACGTGGATAATCCCGCAAGGATTCGCAAAACGGCGATGTGCGTTTCATCGGTGGTTTCAGGTAAGTTGTTTTTATCGATGCTATTCAGTTTTCGATTAGCCACTAGAAAAAAGTGCGCTAACTTTATTGTCATATCCAAACTAGTCGGGTTCTTGGGAATCTTAAGCCCAAGCATTTGCAATGCATCGACGCCAATACTAATCGCTTTAGCGTGTTCTCTTCGTACACTGTAGCTTGCAAATCTTTTTTCTAGGGCGTGCACTTTGTCCAATGTATTTTTCGCGTGAGTCACGACTAGATCGATATAGGCGTTCATTTCTTCAGTGAGCCCTAATAATGAGCACACTTCAGCAAGTTGGGTGTAGAGATCGATATTTTGCTCATAGTCGGATGCTTGCCATTGATCGTCCATCAACTTAAGCGCTGAGAGTCCGTAGCCATGGGCTGTCTTATAAGCACCACTGCGCTTGGCTTTAAGCATTGATTGGTAGTTCAGTTTAACTACGGTGCTCTTTTCTTGCGTGGTATTGATCAGTTGCGATGAATTGTTGAGGTGATTAACGACGTCAAATATTTTTTCGTCCAATACTCTTGCATCGTGATGGTAGAAAAACCACCCGAGTTTATAATCGATTTGTTGACGTTGTGATTCGGGGAAAAAATTATAAGCAGACTGCTGAATTCGGTCATGAGCAAAGCGGTAGTCAATGCTTTCACCTTGGGCCATTTTGTTTATGAGTTCTTGGTTGGAGAGCTCTAAGTGAATGGTGTTTCCAATAGGGATGACCAGGCCCTGAATAGACGCCTCTTTTAATATTAATTCAATTTCTTTTGGCTTGTTTTGTGTGATATGGCATAAAATATTGAGCGGGAACACGTTGCCGGTACACGCTCCCACAAAGAGTATTTCTTGCGTGAGTTGGGGCAGTTGGCGAATTTTGCTGCTGATTAAATCAACCACATTATCGCTAATGTCGGCCAGTCGTATGCGTTCTATATCCCAGCACCATTGGCCGGCTTCGGTGTCGAAATAAAGCAATTTATTGGCATAAATGTTTTTTAATAACTGCTCGATAAAAAACGGATTACCTCTGGTTTTGTTGGAAACCAATAGTGCAAGATCGGCTACTTCCGCTTGTGTTCGGTAAAGCGCGTCGGCCACTAGATGTTGGATTTCTAACTCGGGTAACTTGTCCAATTTAATTGCATGTAGTGGGGCGGATTCTTCTTCAAGTTCATTGATTAGATGGGTTAAGGGGTGGCTGGGACCGACTTCATTATCGCGATAGGCGCCTAGAAGAAGTAAGTAATGATTGTTTTTGTCGGTTAGAAAAAGGTGGATCAGTGAAAACGAAGCCGCATCGGCCCATTGCAGGTCGTCTAAGAAAATAATTAGTGGTAGTTTACGTTGGGCGAATATTCGTATAAAACTTTGAAGGGTGACTTGAAAACGACTTTTTGCGAGCCGAGCATCAAGGCTGACGGAAGGCTCTTGGGGGCCGACGATGTGTTTTATATCGGGAATCAGTTCGGCCAGTACACTAATGTTTTCCCCTAGGTGGGTATTAATTTGATGTTTCCATAGGGCGATACTATTGATGCCCTCGGTTAATATCTGTTTAATCAATTGCGAAAATGCAATGGAGATTGCGGAGAAAGGCTTGTCTATACAAAATTGATCAAATTTTCCTGATACAAAATATCCTTTACGACGCGTCAATGGCTTGTGTACTTCACGTACGAGGGAGGTTTTGCCTATGCCCGAAAATCCAGAGATAAGTACAAATTCAAAGCGACCTTGTTCGACTTGATCAAACAAGGAGACAATTTCATTGACCTCTCTCGAACGGCCATAAAGTTTTTGCGGGATTTCAAATCGATCCGGCAGGTCAAAGGTGGCGAGTTTAAAGGGTTCGATTTGTTGATGCAGCGTGTATTGTTCAATGCATCGGGTCAGGTCAGCCTTAATGCCCCAGCTGCCTTGATAACGTTCTTCGGCTGTTTTTGCTGTAAGTTTTAGGATTATGTCTGACAGCGCTTTCGGGATTTCTGGATTAGTTACGTGGGGGGGCGTGATTACGCCGGCAATGTGACCGTGAATTATTTCGAGTGCTTGTTCGGATTGAAACGGTACTTGGCCAACGGTTAGCTCATAAAGCGTAATGCCTAACGAATAAAAATCAGCGCGGTAATCTACAGCGCGATTCATTCGCCCTGTTTGTTCAGGGGCGATATACGCCAGCGTGCCTTGTAGTTGCGCGGGGTTACAGATAGTAGGTTGTTCTTTAGGAAGAATTGACGATATTCCAAAATCGATTATTTTTAAATCGCCGCTCTCTGGGTTATAAATGATATTGGAGGGATTGATGTCTTTGTGAATTACATTGGCCGCGTGAATCTGGCTAATGCCCGTGATGGTATTACTGGCAATGGTTAATATTTCGGGAATAGTAAACGCGTAATTGTCTTTAATGAGTTGCGCCAATGACACGCCACCACAGTCTTCCAATACCAACGAGCAAGCCATTTCTTCTTGCTCGATGGAGATCACTTTAATGATTCGATCACTTTTTATTAAATTAATGATTTCGAATTCATGCCGATAACGGCCCAGTTGTTCGGCCGTCGGGCATTCGCCGGTGGCGGTTTTTAAAACCACTGCGAGATGATCAGATTCTCTGATGGCGCGATAAATGACGGTATTGGTACCGCAGTATTGCTCCTCAGTGACTTGATAGCCTTTGACAGGATTAATCACTGCCTAATTCCTAGGTTTAATATTTCTAGACTCAATATTTCTAGGCTCAATGTTGATGCTTAGCGTTTGAATAGTGTATTACCCAAGGTTGGATTACGGCTCTATTAATAATAGTCGTCCTAGTCCTTGAGCATGGGCATTTTAGCCTTTATTGGGTGTGCTTAGGTTGTGCTTAGGTTGTGCTTAGGGTCGGCGTGAGGAGTCGTAGGCGTTTGCGGGGTAAGTGCCAATAATACATTGCTTTACTGGCTGATCGGCGCTAGAAAAATGGCGGTGTGAAGGCGTCAATAGAGGGTTTAGTTGGAAGGGTTTAGTTGGAAGGGCTTAGTGGCAGGATTTAGTGTGAGGGCTTAATGGATGAAGGCTTAATGGGGGAGGGGGCTAAAGCGTCATTTAAAGGCTTTTCTTCTTGGACGGCGGAGAGGCAGGTGATATTACCAAGGTTGGCAATGCCCTGCTGGATGCTTAATTGGCGAGTGTCTATTTTGCATTGATGGGTGAGTGTTTGAAAGATTATCGCTTGCGTGTTCTTTTTGATTTCGGCTTGAAATAATCCGATATCATCGCTGGTCGCTAGGCCTAAGGCACCGGTGATGCGGGCATTGGCGAGAGGCTTGCCATCAGCACCGAAGACGCGACCAAAGATCACCACTAGGTCTTGTATCTCCCAGGTCAGTTGTTCGACGTTGCCGGGATAAATAGTGATGGTTTTCACTTCGTCGTTGAAAGAAATAAACCCCGCGCCGGTAGGGCGCAGACGAACCTTGTAACTCTGGTAGGGGGCGAGGCTTAGTACTGTTTTTGCGTCGGCAATGGCTTCGCCGCGTCGTTGACCATTGACGTAAATATCAAATTTCGTTTCGCTGGCTTGGCCCTCGATATTAATCACAGCCGCACCGGTAGATTGTTGTTTGCCACCGAAGGCAAATAGGTCCTTGGCTGCGATTAAACTAAAGGCTAAGTTGCCGCCGTATTGTAAGGTCGTGTCATCGGCAGTACGGGATTCCTCAACGGCGAATCGACTGTGGCCAAGGCGAGAATTATATTCTATTTCAGCGCCGAGGTTGGATTCGTTAAGGTCTTTATTGGCGCGAAGGCTGCCTTGTAAGTCGCCTTCATAAAGATCTTTGTCGTTCCATGTCGTACGCGCATTAGCGGCGATCCCTGAGCTGGATTCTTCAGCGTCTTTCTCGGAGGCATAGCGTGCGTTGAGAGTATTACTCAAATGTTTGGTGCTGTGGCGTAAGGACAGTCCCAGTAAGGCTTGGTATTCGTCGTCGTCCTTGCCTAGGTGTGTGGAGACATTAAGTTGGTAGGGTCCGCTGCGAAATAAAGGCCGTTGATAGCGCAGACTGTAGCTGGTGCGTTTGTCTTCAAATTGATTGTGGCTGTAACTGGATTGAAGGCCCAGGTTACCTTGGCCTACTAATACATTCAGTGACAGGGTACTTTGTAAGGTTGAATTGGGCACCGGATCAAAGCGTTGTTCCGAGGCGCTTTGTAGGAAGACTTGATTTTGTGTGTCGTCGCCTTGAAAATCGAATTCCTGGTCGGCCCAAATACGTCGGTAGTTGTAACCAATTGAGGCGACACCTAATCGGTATTGGCTATTAAACGCCAGTCCGAAGTCTCCTTGGGTGCTAGTCATCAAACTGCTCTGTAAATCATAGCCTTGGCCAAACCAAAATACGCTCGTTTCTACCAAGGATTGTCCTTGGGTGCTGAGCAATGCAATTTCACCCCCGAGGGTATCGTTAATACGTTTTGCATAACCGGATCGAAATACCCAGCTTGGCGTTTCGTTCGGAAATAAGTCAGCCTCAGACGGGGTAAATAGTTTGCCAAAGTGCACGAAATATTGCGGAGCATCTCTTGGGGGAAGCTTAGGAGACTTTACAAAAAAGTGGTTTTCTTCACGCTGACTACCGGAGGAATCACGTATTCTGAGCACAATGTCATACGCGCCATTCGGTAAGCGAGAGGTGTCCAGTGATTGGTTACCAATGTCGTAAAAGCGTGTGTCGACTAAGCGATCGTCTTTGAATATTTCAACCCGACTACGGGAGTTTAAAAACAGCTGTATTTCACTGCCCCTCGCGTAGGCTAAGTCGGTTCGCGTAATGAGTGAGGTGGTGGCGCTTATGCCAGTGATATCTTGTTGGGAGGTGAACGTCAGTCCTCGGCCTGAGGTGCGAATTAATCCCGCTTGTAGATCATAGCCTTCGTAGTCGCTACGCCAAAATAAGGTGTCAATGTTGAGACTGTTGGCGTCGGTACTTGCCCAGCTTGATTGTAGACGGCTTTGGCGTCGACCTAAGGTGCTTACCCCTGAAATGGTATAGGACTCGGCGCTATCGTCCTGACCTGAAAATGAACCGTTAATAAGCTGGATAAACGAAGTGCCGGAGGTGGACTCTGGCAGTAGCGGATTAGAAATGGCGTCGCGTACGACTAAGTAGGTCGGGTTAATAAATAGATCCACTCTGAATTTGCCCGAGTCAAAGATGACGTCGACGACGTCGGCTTCGAGTGTCCCGCAGCGGTCTTGATTAGTGCGGCCACAGACTAACTCACTGTGAATATCGAGCGGTGTTCTGAGTTTATTGAGTACCCGACCGGGTTCTAAAAGGTCTGGGATAAATTGTAATATCTGATCGGGATGATGGAATTCGATGCGCGTTGGCGTGAAGGTGGCGAGGGACGTTAATAGATAATGATTGCCATAGTAAATGTCCACTGCAGTGGTCTGAGGCTGAATAAGGCTTTCAAAACCACTGGGAGGCGCATTGGAGGCGATGAAGATCGGTGGGTTAGCATGACTTGGTATGGTGTTAAATAATACAGACAACACCAATAGGGTTGACAGTATTAAAATTTTTAACCGTGCGTGGGAGACACGGTCGGTGTTGTCTATGAACGCACCACGAAGCGACTTATCCTTAAAGATTGCCTTAATTAAATCAGGCATGTTCCTCGGGGATATTGGATTGGCCGCTTTATGATGCGTGTAATGTTTCAAATCATCGTAACTCTACGCAATAGGGGGTGGATCTAGGTGTTGTTAATCAGGGGTAGGTTTTCTTCTTGGTTCTATCGCCGATGGTGACGTAGTAATTAACCGCTTGATTGCTCGGTAGCTCGGTGACCCACTCGTTACCGGCATAGACGCGTTTACTTTTTAATGTTTGACAGGCTTCGTTTTCGTCTTCAGGGCATTGWGTRCCATCTTGAAAAAGGGCGTTGGTATTGCCATTATTTYTGACCMATAACTGCGTGTCKGTGCGGATCACTTCAAGTTGTGGGTCGGGTTCGCCCGGCTGAACAATGACTAATACCCCATAGGCGACGATGATTTTTACACCGGTTGAGCTGGCCTTTAACGGTCCTACGATTGGGGTGAATTTAATGCGATAAATGCGGTCGTTAACCACGGCGGGTTTCAGGTTGACTAGGCGCACTAGTTTATGGCCGTGGGGTGGAATGATTATTTTATTCGGGGTGACAAGCAGTCCGATGTCGTCAGGATTGGTAACTTTGATGCGTTGTTCGTTTTCGGTGCCCGGGTCAGTGACTTCAAACACTTCAACTTGTATGTAGAGTGTTTCGTCGCCGACRTTRCTTATTTCAATGTCTTCSCGAGGCGAGGCGTCTGATTTAAATACCACAATGGCTTTGTCTATATTCATGCTCGCGCAAGACAGGCTGCTAAGGATTAAACAGGATAGACTAAGGACGAGCGTTACAACTTTTTTCATGCGCATAGGGGTACTCAAATTAAATGCTACAGATCAACTTTCAAAGCAAAAAATAGTGTTCACAAGACGCGATCTATTTAAGCTCTAATAAAAAGTTAGAGTAAATCGATGCCCGTTATTGTGTAGACGGATGAGTCTCTATTTTATTCTGCGTTGATCGTAACTGTAATAACCTGAGGGGGCCTGTCGTCGGCAAAAAAATTGTTTGCATCGGAAAGTGGGTCAAAACCGCTGACTAAATACGAAATATTTGTGCAGGTGGTTTTATTGGCAACGTAAGATCGGTCGGTTTTTACGTTGAGTGTTGCGTCAGGTGATTCAATAGTTGATCTGCTATGCAGTGTTTGTATTAAATTGTACCCTAACGGTTCTGGGGATGAATTTCTGGGCTTTGGTTCGCTTTGTGAGTAGCGGCGGTGCGTGTTAATGGAGTATAAAATTTGTTGTGAATTTGTGATACAAAGTTGATCTTTTAAATAGTCGGTGTTGTCCGAGGGGGTATCGTTATGGTTAATCGTTGCCTTGTTTGCCGAGGTACTGTTAATACTTGCCGTGCTGACGGAAGGCATAAGTTGCGCATTTAAGCGCGGCAGTATGGTAAGTTGCACCGTCATGGTCGCTTGGTCCGCATGAGCAATAGGGCAAATAAATATTCCTATGAGTACGGTCAAGCATGCGGCATGAGGGCGGACGATGGCGGTTATACTTTTCATAGACAACGTGGGTAGATTAAGTGCGTTCCAAAGCGTAGCGATGAAATAGTAAGTCATAGTGAAACGTAACCAGTAGTTAGGATTTGCCAATTGTTAAGGCCGCGAATAAATAGCCCAATAATATTTGCGTTTGTTTTTTCAGCGTCAGCGTTGATCACTAGCGTGAAGATAAGAAGGGTTCAATCCATTGCTTGAAGCCGAGGCATTTTAAAGTGCTCAATATCTGTCGACCGGATCACATATTTCATGAGCGCCACAAGAGTAAAAGTTTTTGGTAGCAATTGGCTTGTTTGCAGCCGACAAAATAATTCCAACTGACGAAGCGTCGGCGGAATTAACCGTTGGTCGTTTACGGGCTTGACCGAGTATTTACGCGGGACTGTATCAAACGCGGCATAGCGGGATTAATACGGGGTCATTACGCGAGGACTTGAGTTAGATAATGATACGCGGGCAAGTCATCGGGGATTCCGACGTTAAATCAGCAAGGTAGGTTTGTTGTTAGGGACTTATTGTTACGGGCTTATTGTTACGGACTTATTGATATAGGCCTGTTATTGGGGCAGGGCTTCTATGATGTCGTTCATGAAGGATTCTTCTTGGATCAGCCCGTAATCGTCTGTGACCCCCAATCGCACCACTACTAATTGCTTGGATGGCACCACAATAATACGTTGGCCCTGATGGCCGGAAAAGTAATACAGATCGTGGGGCAGCTGCGGCCATTTGTGGCCGTCGGTGTTGAGCCAGATTTGACTGCCGTAAAATCTGGAGAAACCCGGGGTAATAATTTCGTCGATACGCTCGGCAGAGATGACCTGATCGCCATTCCACTGACCTTTGTTCAAATACAATTGGCCCATACGCGCCCAATCGCGTGGAGATAACCACGCAAAACTGCCGCCATCAATGTGATTGGTGGCGTCGAACTCAACGATGGCGCTGGTAATATGAGTCTTATGAAATAAATGGGTCTGATAAAAGTCGTACGCCGCTTGGGGGCCGCCGACAGCGTCTTGAATTATTTTCGAGAGCAAGTAAGACGAGCCTGTTGAATAACCAAAGCGTGTGCCGGGTGTAGCGATTAACGGGCGCTGGGCTGCGAAGTCGGCTGGGTGGGGGGTGGTAAAAAGCATGGTGGARACATCCGAACTGTCGCCATAGTCTTCATTAAATTCCAGCCCTGAGGACATCTTGAGCAAGTGTTGTATGGTGATGGCTGTTTTGTCGGTATTTTTCCAGGCMGCAATGGGGGCGGGTGTATCGGCAATGATTTTGCCCTGATCTTGTAGAATGCCTGTAATGGTTGCAGTGAGGGTCTTGGTCATGGACCATCCCAAAATGGGCGTATCTTGTTTCAGACCGTGAGCGTATTGCTCTGCAATTAACTTTCCTTTGTGGGCCACTAGCAGCGCTGTGGTATGGCGCTTGCCATCGTCTAATTCCTTGAATGCATCGGACACCGCTAGGGCTAATTTGTCTGTATCTAAGCCTTCGATAGGCTGTTTATAGAGTCCGGCGTTGCCATAGGGCCAGGGTTGATCACTTAAAATGGGCGGCGCTAAAGGCGTAATACTGATACTGAGTAACGCTTCTCTGGTGGTGTCTATTAATAAAGTGCAGCCCATTGCCTCTCTATAGGTGGCCTGTCTTAAGCGATCCTCCGGGGGGAATAAAAAACTAAGCAGGGGGTTGCTCGACACCTTGTCTCTGACAGAAACCGTTTTATTGTTTCGGTCGATGTCGATATCCAAAAACGCTCCCATGGGCCAGACTTTTGGTTTGATTAACGTGTCTTTGATGTAGGTTTCGTCTAGCGCACTGTTAAACACAAAGGAGCACAAATGTTTGGCCGTAAAGCCTTTTGCAATGATCAGATCTTTTTTGGAAATGCAGCCGGTTAGGCCAAGGGCGACCAGCAGTAATACAATACGGACGCCAATAAAAAGGGTTTTGTTGTGTGACACGTTTGATTCCTGCGTGGTTTAGAGGTGTTGGGCCGCGGTGATGCCGGTGCAGTGAAGTTTGGCAATTGGAAATGTTCAGTCTTCAAACTAGCATTTCTTGAGGGCTGTTTTCAATAATCAATCCGCGCTAAATTTTACACGCCTGAAAGCGATGGCCCGAGCGTCGGCGTGTCGTGAGGCGTT
>NVVB01000109.1 GCA_002402085.1 Gammaproteobacteria bacterium | reverse complement strand
GATCAATTCACCGCTGACCGCCTTGGGTTTGTCCTGGTTGGTTTCTTCGTCACCGCTGATTTCTGACTCTGCCCGAGCAAAATCGAAACTCGAATTTCCCGGACTTTCATCGGTTCCTGGCTTGTTCTCATCGCCGTTTAAATCGTTGCCCATATCGCCCCCACAAAAGTTAGCAGCAAGACAACAGCACCGGCCAAGCCAGAGCGCCCCGGCTTATCGCTTGTGCTGTCATTGCCTAGTGTATTTTCTGACTCGGGTTCATTGATTGGGCACCAATCTTCAGGGATCGATTCGAGGCCCTTATCCGGTACCCGGATTGGTTTTGCCTGGGTGAAGCCTTCTCCCTCATCAAACCGCCAATTGTCATCGACATTCGACGGCTTCAATACCTGCGCCCCTGGTACCCAGGCGGCACGGTGCCAAATGTAGTTTTGTGGCCACGCTTTGGTCTGTTGATTCATGCCACATTCAGGGCAGACAAGGTAAAAATAATGCCCTGCCTTGCGGCTTTGCCTAATCGCCGCCTGTTCACTACAGCCACGATTGGAGCAAAGTACATGCCCTATGGTTTCATTGACGGGTTTCGCCATGCTCTGCTACCTCCGGGCCATTGTGCAGGCTCCAGCTCAGGGACAAGCTGCCAAAGTCGGCACGAACGATACTGACTGAAATCAGAAGCAGGAGCGCGACCAGCGCGCCCCTCATGGCTAGCTGGGAGACGATCCACAGCCGAGCCAGTTTCATCAAAGCCCAAACTCGCCTTGCAGCTCTGCCACTTTGATTTGCTCTTCGCTGAGGGTTTCGTACATCAATTCGAGGGCATCACCCACGGCTTCGGCCAGCTTGTCGGTGTGCACTTGAGCGCGCACCTGGTGGATGGCTTCACGCACCGGAGATTTGAGAGGGATTTCAGGGGAAGGAGTTACTTCGGGGGACGTGTTTTCGTTGCTTGCTTCGGTCATTGTCGTTTCCTAGTCACTTGAATAGTGAGCAAACCCGACAATCATCACAGCACTGCTAAGCACTTGATCTGTATCAACTGGCTTGCCCTGTTCGGTTCAAGCCATCCCCTGAGCCAATATAACAGCACTCTCAGTGCTTTGGATATACTTCAAGCCACCTCAAGTATATTTTGCGTAACGCCAAATATTGCACTGTTCCGGCTTTCCTGCGCTGTTGCTTCGCCCTTCTGCCTTCATCTTCCTAATTAACATCTTTTCAAAGGTTTTCTGCTCGCTTATCGCTTGCCGTAGCTTCTCGATATTCCAGAGCGTTTTATAAGTTCGCACCCTTGGGTGCTCATTAATTGATCACCTTAAGGTGATTAAAGTATTAAGTGCGACCGCGCTTAATTGATGGTTAATCTTATATTTATATAGACGGTAATGTTACCAACTTACCGGGTATAGACTTAATAGATATAGCCAGTTGAAATACCCTGGTTGCGCACAACCTTATCCACAGAAATTGGGGATAAGCCGACTTCAGCGGGTTTTATGTGACATGACATGGCCGCCCTGGTGTGGGCACTGTGAGATTTTAGTGATTTCCCTGGTCAATATACCCAGGCATAAAAAAACGGCCATAGAAGGCCGCAGGGTGGGAGCTGAGAGGGTGAATTGATCTTGCTAGCTTAGAATCTTCCGCATTCGTGCGGCTTGTCTTGGTGAGAACACCTGAGACAGCCTGAAATAGTCGTTTAGCCGCTGTGCCGCTGTGCTGGGGTCAATGGCCCGGTATTTATCACCAATCGCCACAGAGCGCTCCTGAGCGGTCTTAAGCACGCGCTTCCACAGCTTTTTACCACCGAGATCAACAAAGAATGCTTTCGTGAACTGGATCACTTTCGGGCTGGACTGCCACTCACCGGTGGGTAGCTGGCGTTTGGTCTGCTTTGACAGGGTGACATAGCCACAGCGTACAAGGTCGCCAATAACAGCCCTGACACGGGCCTCACTCATTTTGGCTTTACCCGCCCAGGCTTTGGTTTGTGATATTTGCCGAGCTATCAGGTCGGCATCAACGGCTTTATGGTAGCCGCCTTCGCGCTTTGCACAGCGCCGGGAGTCGAGTTGGTATTCTTTCGCAAAGAGGAATTGCACCACCGCGGCCATGGCTTCGCGAGCTTCTGAGCGTCGTTTTCTGCCTGTTTTGTTGAGCCGTTGCCATGCAGTCAAACGATTGCGGCGCGTTGCCGCTTGGCTGACATACCCCGAGACAATGCCGATAATGGGATGCTGACCGCCCTTGCCTCGCTTTGCGAGATCGCACAAGCGCAAATTCTTACGGTCATGGTCGCAACGGTTGCCCATGAGCTAGGTAGCCAACTTGGAAACACTACGGCCAGCACAATCAAGCAGCCATAAAGCAAAGTCCCTGGGTGTACGCTCACGATCTGCTTTGGTCAGCTCACTACGAAAAGGGCGATGAATAGGCCTTGAATGGGAAATCACTCGTGGCGCATCACCCAGGGTCAACGGTAGTATTGGAATATCACCTGGCAACACGCCACAGATATAAAGCCATGTGCGCTTTCGAGCTAGGTGCCCCCACCAAAATTGATCAACTACCAGAGTAAAACCACCATGCCTGTCAAAGACGATATCGCCCTTATCATCGAGGCCGTGTGGTGGTAACGATTGATCATTCCAAAGAGAGCTGCACTCTGGGTGCTCGAGGACGCCGCCCCATTTTCTGATTTCTCTTATTGTAAATCGAGCTAAATCCAATTCACCGGCTACGGGCTTGGCTTGCTTTCTGAGCCTGCCCCAACCACGGCACGGAGGGTGGGCAACTATCGGCAGGTTTCCAGCATAAGTATTTGCATCGCGGGCTTTGTCGTAAACATCGCACCCAGGTAATGACTTATAAATACTGTCATCACGAGCGCACAACACCGCCACAGATAGATTGCCCATTGGTTAAGCAGCTTGACTCTGTTTGAGTTCCTTAAGGCATGCTGAGCGTGAATCCCATAAATGTATTTCGAGGGTTGTTCTGATTGCAAAAGCTGAATTGATTTTGACAAGGCCGCGAATTAAGCCCAGAGCGAGCATTGTGCGACCGAAAATATCGAGCCCTTGATCCTGGTCCAGTGCAAAGCAATCTTCTATTGCCGCTCTACCAGTCTTTATTAAGTCGGTCTCACTTATAGCGAAATGTTTAGAACTATTTTTTTTAATCTCTGTCACAGTGAGCACCCCTCTAGCGTGTTACCCCCGGCTAAAAGTTAAAGCCGGGAGCTACCCGGCACACCAAGGGGATGGCCGCTCTTTCTCCTATCTCCCAACAACTGGCGCCAACCAAATAGGAGATTCAGAGAAAGAGCGGAAGGGATTATYTCCTTTAGATAGAAATAGTTCCACCACGCGGAAGCCTTGAAACTGAGTCAAAACGTCCTAAACTGGGTTTTAGTACCAAAACAATCTAAAGAACTGGCGCCAAACCATGCTGAGAACAACCATCATCCTTGACCTGCTCAAGGACAAATTAGGCTCTGATTACCGCACTTCTTTGACATTTGGGAAGGGGGCGAACTATATCGGCAGCATACGCCACCGAGGCGGAATTCTAACCGATGAAATGGGCCTGAAAGCCGCAGATATACTAGGTTTCCCGGGGGAATTCATTATCCTATCACTAGCCGCAGAAAGGGCTATTGATGACTCTACAATGTTCCAATTATCGGCCTTGGCGGAGCGCCACCAACCCGAAAAAAAGCACCAAATGAACCTCCCGCTGGCAATGGCAGCGAATTGACCAAGAAGTGACAGAACGCCCATTAGAAAAGCGGCCTAACAGATTGTTTTTATTGTTGTTTTTCGATGTTCTAATTTAACTATAATATA
The DNA here is from genome assembly GCA_002402085.1 of Gammaproteobacteria bacterium. Classification (GTDB taxonomy): domain Bacteria; phylum Pseudomonadota; class Gammaproteobacteria; order Pseudomonadales; family UBA3067. The sequence goes on along the minus strand of NVVB01000109.1, from coordinate 7,634 downwards.
CATTATACGCAATTGTATTTTGTGTTACAGGAAACCGATGGAAGAAGCAATAGCCTTGCGTGGTGGTTCCGGCGCGTTATTCCAAAATAGTCTAAAAGAGCTGACCGCAAATCGTTCGATTTCGCGGTTTTTCTTACTTTTGGAGGCTAAATTTTGCAGTACCTCATAGAAGAACACTTATTGACCGTCGATAAGATCGTGGATATTTGCCACGTTACTCGTCGCACAGCGCGCCGCTGGTACAGTGGCGAGACCGATATACCAAAGGCTATGTTGCGCCTTTTACGGCTGGAATTGACCGGGCGAATCATGCCCGAGAGCTGGCCACACTATTGGCGCTTCAATCATATTGACATGCTAGAAGCCGAATCTTGCTACCCGGCGCTGACTTGGAAAACAATTTCATGGTTCAATTTCACCACCATTGCCTGGCGTGAAAGCGTCGCCATGATACCCCCCGTGGTGAGGCGTATTGACGACTTAATCGCTCGCCTCCCCCCTCTTCCTGATGCCGATATTATCAACTTAGCGCAATACCGAGCTGAGCTTGAATATCAGCAATTGAAGTACTCGAGGGTCATGGAAAGCGATAAGAGTCGCGACGAAATTTTGGCCGAGGAATTCGAAAAAAGGCCTAGCACTGACTAACTATTCAGTGCCTTTGCCGTGATTGATGAGGGCCGTCTAGGTCTGTAAAATCGCGGCTTTCCACTTGATTACAAGGTTATTTCATGAAGAAAGCTCTTGCCCTAACAAGCGCGCTTATCCTGGCTGGATGTGCGAGCAACCCCGCAGACAATTGGCAACAATACGTCACACCAAAGCCTGACGGCCTCTATTCAGTTGATGCTCGAGGGGACAGTGAAGATAGTGCAAAACAAACGGCCTTACTGATAGCACGGGCTGCTTGTACAGACAGTGGCGGCCCACTATCTGTGACGAAGGAAACGACTAGCTATGATGGCCCACAGGGCGTGGTAAAAACCATGGATTCGATATTTAAGGCCAGTGCTACGCTTTATGCTCATAACACTGGAAGATCTGTTGGCTGGTATGAGGATGATCACTATAAAACATCGTTAGAGTTTCGCTGTCAGTAATTTGGCTGACTTGTCTTCCAAGCCCTTTATGCGGGCTCTCAAACGTCCCATATCACGCCACAAAAAGCGAATTTCTACCCTGATGCCGGCATAGATGGCACCACCGGCAATCAGGGTGTTAAAGATTTGATTTAGGTCAACTTCCATCGGTCTCAACCGGGCACTCTACGGCCTCACAGGCCTTTTCTGTTAAGGCTGGTGTCAGTGTTGGGGACAGATCGCCCAAGCCCAGGGCAATCAATACAGTGGTGATTAGAGCGGCCATAAAGCCACGATTTTTAAAACGATTGCTCATAATGCAATGATTCCTTTTTTCTTGAGTTCACTAACAATGAAAGCCGAGACCACCGCCGCCAGTACAGCACCGGCAAACATTTTCATGGTTCAAGCCCCCACACCTGGCGAGCATAGTTTTTGCTGGTGTCACTGGCCCAGGGGTTAATCAGGGAAAGGGCACCAAAGGTTTTATCTTCCCAGCCACCGGCTTCATTAGTAATGATGCCGAGATCCTGCGCCGCTGAATAAACCACGTTCTTATCACTGGCGGGGTTGACCTTATCAACAGCCTCACCCAGTGCCGCCGCAATGTCACCGCGCTTGAAGTAGAGCCAGCCAGCGCCACCCAGGAGGGCCAACACCAGCACCATCAGGCCATCAATTCTAATCTTCATGCCATGCTTACCCCTTCCTCAATTAGCGCCATGCTATAGGGCTGTGAGCCGTTCTCCTGGCGAATCATTGCGGCCAACAGTTCGGGATAATCGGCCTCACTAATTATCGCGTCACGGTGTATACCCGTCCAGGTTGCAACGTTGTTGATATAAGTGTTCGTTGGGTTGTTGTCGCCATGTGGTGCCCAAGTACTGACAATATCGGCAAGGGTGATAACCCCCCGTTTTTGGTAGCTTCTCAAGGTGCGCGCTGCTGCCCGGATACCGTAAACTGGCTGTAAAAAAATACAGTAGCCGCCCGCCGATTGGCCCACCTGGCCCAACCATTGATTGGTTTCAAGATAGCGAATGTTTAAGGGGTTGTTTGAGCGTATGCCCAGGGCAATACTGGTATCCGCGCTCGCCTCCGGGTCTACTATCATGGTGTATTCATTCCCTTCGACATCATGGCCCACCAGTGCAGGACTGGCACCAACGGGGTAGGCCGTGGCCTGGTGTAGCGGCTGGCTGGCTTTGTTTGGATGTCGAGATACAAACAAAAAGCCCAGGATTAAACCGGCAATAGCCAGCGTGACACTACTTTCTAGAAAGTTCATCAGATCGCCCTTTGTTAATTAAACCCTTGCTGACCAGTGCGGACAGGCCGCGCTTTGTGTGTACGCTGTCGAGATCGACCACGGCACCGGCAAACCTCAAACGCTCGATAAAGATGTTTATTGCTGGGTCGCTTTTGGCTGCTTGCAAAATTCCTCTTAATTCAGCATCGCTTAAGCTGGCGACGAATTCGGAGACGGATATTCTTTTGCTTACCACTTCCGATACGGGCTGCAAAGGCGCGGTTTTATATAAGCGCCCATTAATTATTTGCTCAATCATGGTTAGCCAATCTCCCTAATTAAATAGAGTAGATTTTCAGTGCCTGTTGCTGTGAGCAAAGCCGCCGTTATTTTTAGCGCGCCCTCGATATACATCGGCTGATATTGCGCCCGGTCTCTAAGTTCATTGGTGTTATTTTGAGGGCTGCCTGCTGCAATTCTGAATTGTGAATTTCTGCCCCATAAGTCGTAGCCAGCCAATTGCTGCCCTGCTATTGCCGTGTCTAAAATATCGACACCATCGACGGTAAACGCGAGCTTGATCGACTTATACCCTACCCCGTCGAATTCGAGCATGTCGATAACATATTTGCTCGACGGCAGGTCGGAAATTACGGTGGCTCCGGGTATGTCTGTCAATTTTGCGTAACCACTTGCGCCAAAATCTGTGAATCCAACACTGCCAACGGCTGTACTCATGCCATAGCCGAAAATCGCCTTTGTAATCTCTCTGGTTTCTGCCGTTGCTGGCCCTGTGTAATCCATTATTTTATATCCTCAATAATGTCGACCGTGCCGCCGGCGGTTGAATAAATCCATAGCTCTGATGTGTTGCTATCCGCTATTTTGCTGCCACTTACTACGGGAAATCCGACCACGGCACTCACTGTGTTATCAACGCCAATGCGACCCGCGAGAGTCAACGACAAAACCGCCGATAACCTGGATGTGTCTGCCGTTAATAGTTTAGTGGCCGTCGCTGCCGCCACGGTGATAGTGGCCACGGTGCGCGATGTGCCGCCCGCCGTGACAACTTCAATCAATCCCTCGGCTGTTACTGAGCCACCAATATCGTTATCAATAAGCACCTGGTCTGACCAACCAACGTCGATGGTTTGATCAATCGGGCTGGTGATCCATATATTTTTAAAGGGCTGATCCGTTGGCCCGCCTCTGCGCTGACGGAAATCGGTTTTACTTGTTTTGCCGTCGAGATATTCAAACTCAACAACTACAGTTCCAGTACAGGTATATACCAGAAAGTATTTCCCATAGGCCGCTACTGGTGAGCGGATACCCGCTTTTAAATCTAAGAAATTAAATTGCATTTTATGCCTTCTTTCCTCGTGTTATTGCGACGACACCAATCACGCCCACGACCAGGGCCACAAAAAGCTGAACTAATTTATCGCCCATGCCAAGGATACTATCCTCTGTATTTTCGACGTTGCCGAGCAACTGTTCGTGCACTTTTTCCGTTGAGTTATTAAAGCCCTGGTAAGCCGCTTTCATATTCGACGTTGAACCTGCTACGGTTTTCTCAAAGGCTGAAAGCGCCCGATCAACAACATAATAGTTATTGTTAAACGCGCCCTGAATGGCCCCGTGATCGGTGGTGGTGATATTGGTGGTGGTCGTTGAGTTATCGGCAAAGCTACGCGAGTCGCTGAAGCTGTTATCAGAGTCGACCTTGCTCGAATCGGCAAAGCTGCGCGAATCAGAAAAGGAACGTCGATCAGAAAAATCTCTTGAATCACTGACATTTAAGCCGATTTTTTTGGCGGAACCGATTTGAATCTGAGCCGCGCCGATATCCTTTTGCTGGTTCGGGCGGTAGCTTTGGTCTGCCGAGTTTGATGTTTTACTGCTGGCACTCGATGAAAAAAGGCCCACGATCAGCCTCCTTTCTTAAATAAATACATGCCCGCCATAATCAACAAGCCGACCAATACCGGCCAAGGGCCAATGCTGGCACTGAGCACAGGGCCAACACCCAGGGGAGAGGTTCCGCCCTGGCTGCCACCATTAAGATATTTCGACCAGCTTGGCTGATCAAAAAAATCATCTTTAATGTTGAACGTAGGGTTACCCCCCACGATGCCGCCGGTGTTACCGGATGGCCCCGCGTAAGGGTTGCTATTGATATTCAGATTAGGCAATGGAAGAGCCATTACTTACCCCTTATCAACAAGCCAAAGCCCAGCATTCCCAATAAGCCTAGGCCCGCCCACTTAAACATAGCGGCCTGGTCGACCTGGTTGTTTTGTGCCTGAGTCACTGGCCCGCCCGCATTCCCGGTATTCAGCTCAGGGGCAACGTAGTTAATGCCCAGGCTTTGGGCGGGGTCATAGGGCTTGATATAGGGTTGGCTTAGATCGGGGTAACTGTTGCGGCTCAGTTCTTGAGCCCCAACATAATAATTCCGGTCTTCGCGCTTTGAATCTTCAATATTTGCCCAGGCACTACCCAGGGCGGACACCCAGCCCACGCCCTGATCAATGACCTTGGTGGCGTTATCCATGGAAAAATCTTCCCAGGCCATGACTTACCCCCCGAAACTAGACAGTGATTCCACAATAATATCGGTGGCCCGGTCTGCTGGTGTGCCGTTGTAATCCAATTCAAGATTGAGCTTGAGAGGGCCAACGCTGTACGCTTCCAGCGGGTTGTTTGAACCAATCCAACTCACCGTGGTGGTGTTGGGAATGGCTACCCGGTCGTCATTGTCCGCAATCTTCCCCCAGCGCGCCGTTGAACCTTCTTTCTCGATTACCCGGTTATATTTGACGGTCACGTCATCAACCTGCGTAGTGAGCTTTTCGAGAATGTGCAGGGCGACGATATCGCCATTCACAGGCATATTGTCGATCACAGAACGGCCCGAGTTAGCAGCCGAATGAGGCAAGCGCTCAATGCGTGTAAACATGCCCAGGGGCTGAGGAATACCCACCTCTGCGAAGGGCTGAATAGCCGGGTTGGTGGGGGAGCCAGCAAACTTGCCTTTAATGACAAAAGAGCCAACATCAAGGGTGCCGATACTGGTCATAAAGCGGAATTTTGACTCTAATTCAGGACGGGCAAACCAGAAATCGATTTGATCGGTTCGCACTGAAGGCACGCGCTTGTAATGGCGCATAAATTCGTTCAATTCTTTACCAGAATCAAACTCCATGATCGTTTTACCGTTGATCTTGACCTCAATATCAACAACGTTTTCCGCCGTGACATTGGTCAATTCCATGCCGATATAGTGATAGGAGTTGGCGCGTGTTTGAATGTCTACGCTCCACTCATCACCGGTGATTTTCAGGCCATCAATATCAATGTGCTGCATGCGATCGCCCCCTATTTACTGGCTTTGCCGTTCAGGGTTTTCACCGCTGAAACGAGGGGTTTAATCTGTGACTTCACAGCCAAGACAGTGAGAACGCCAAACAAGCCCATGGCAACCATCGTTGATACGACAGTCACCGGGTTGATGTTGGCCTTAAATTTATTCCAATATTCCACAGGTAATGCTCCACAATTAATAACGGGGCAACTCTTGTGAATTGCCTGGCATTAAAAGGAACATTTTTTATTTTTAAAAAGTAGCGTCGTTCGGTCGGTTCGCTTGCTCTGTTTGCTTGCATCGCTTGATTAATTAACGATATGGGGCCTTTGCGCCCTGGTGACGGTCTCCGGGTCTTTGTAATTGAGCTGTGTTGGCATGGCTTCGCGGCCATATTTTTTACGGTCTTTGATGGTGAAATGCAGCTCTGTTTGATCAATTAACACCGAGTAATCAATAAACATTTCCTCGGCCACACGCCTAGCAGTCGACACCCCAACCTGGCCGATCCACCATACCGCGCATTGGTCATACACGGTCTTTGGTATCTCTGCCGGCTTCTGTGTGGTGCCGTGATAAATGCCGCCATACTTGCGCGCCTGGTTCATCAATACGGCGTGGTAATACTCGGCCTTTGCCGATGAGTTGCCATAGGAGCCGCTGAGTTCTTCGTCAATAATCCAGGTCTCATGATTACCATCGAGCAAGGTCAATATGAACTCGCACCATTTGGCGTGGATCTCTGGCGACTGCTGCCCAGTGTATGCAATGCGAAACCCGCGCCCGGCCTTGTACCACTGCTTGCAGGCAGCCACCGCCGCCCGCTTGTACTTGCCCAGGTCATCAAAGCGAGAGCACCAAGGATGGTCTTCATTGGGATCAAACAGTAAGACCCTGGCGCCCTGCCCAGGCATTTCCGCATTCTGTAAAAGTGCCTGACTTTTACCACCACCCGAGAGGGCGATATAGAGCGTATTTCTATTGGGTCTTTTGGTGTTCTTGTTTTGCATCGTCTGCTTTTTCCTTGGTTTCTGTTTCGCGCTCTGCCCTGATCCAGCGGATAGACTCAAACACGGTGCCAAAAATAAACTTCAGGGCTAGCAGCTCCTCGAAGTAATTGAACAGGCCACGGCCTGCCATGCGATGTTTGCCGATGACTGGACCAAGTTCCTCCTCTGCCTGCTCATAGACATTTTCACCGTATTTGATGCCCGAGTGCTTCACCTTGAAAACCAATTCGATGAGGAACACCACGGCCCGGCTTGCGCGCTTTTGGGTCTCATCGGCTGTGATCAATTCACCGCTGACCGCCTTGGGTTTGTCCTGGTTGGTTTCTTCGTCACCGCTGATTTCTGACTCTGCCCGAGCAAAATCGAAACTCGAATTTCCCGGACTTTCATCGGTTCCTGGCTTGTTCTCATCGCCGTTTAAATCGTTGCCCATATCGCCCCCACAAAAGTTAGCAGCAAGACAACAGCACCGGCCAAGCCAGAGCGCCCCGGCTTATCGCTTGTGCTGTCATTGCCTAGTGTATTTTCTGACTCGGGTTCATTGATTGGGCACCAATCTTCAGGGATCGATTCGAGGCCCTTATCCGGTACCCGGATTGGTTTTGCCTGGGTGAAGCCTTCTCCCTCATCAAACCGCCAATTGTCATCGACATTCGACGGCTTCAATACCTGCGCCCCTGGTACCCAGGCGGCACGGTGCCAAATGTAGTTTTGTGGCCACGCTTTGGTCTGTTGATTCATGCCACATTCAGGGCAGACAAGGTAAAAATAATGCCCTGCCTTGCGGCTTTGCCTAATCGCCGCCTGTTCACTACAGCCACGATTGGAGCAAAGTACATGCCCTATGGTTTCATTGACGGGTTTCGCCATGCTCTGCTACCTCCGGGCCATTGTGCAGGCTCCAGCTCAGGGACAAGCTGCCAAAG
>NVVB01000108.1 GCA_002402085.1 Gammaproteobacteria bacterium | reverse complement strand
TGGGGAGCCGTCTACAGGCGCGCCGTTATAATCGCCCTGCCAGCAATCTTCCGCCCATTCCCACGCATTACCGTGCATATCATAAAGGCCAAAATCATTTGCCGAAAAAGACCCCACGGGACTGGTATATTGCCATTGATCTCGGGCGCCAACACCCGAGTAATTGGCGTATTCATGACTCGCTTCTTTACCCCAAGGGTAAGCGGTAGCCTTGGTCCCTCGCGCGGCATATTCCCACTCCGCTTCAGAAGGCAAACGATAAGATTGACCCGTACGCAAAGACAGCCACAGGCTATAAGCCTGCGTGTCGCGAAAGCTCACGCAAACCACAGCGGACTGGGAGGTTTGGCTGAAGCCAGGGTTACGCCAATTTTCGGCATTAGTTTCAGCAAAGCCAAAGCACCCCTTAACCTGCCCCTCTAGATCAAACTGCTCAGCATCCGTGATATACCCCGTCTCAGAAACAAAGGTTTCAAATTCCTGCACTGTCACTTCACAACGACTTAAGCTAAAGGCTTGTACGGCCACCTGATGCACCGGCCCTTCATCACTTGCCCGATTTTCTTCGTCAGCTGGCGAGCCCATGGAAAACACCCCCGACTCAATCAATACCATTTCAGGGCCTTCAAGGGGGTTAAATTCACAAGCAGGTTGTGGCTCAACGGTTATTTCTGCATACACGCCTCCACTCCACGCCAAGGCTCCACACCACCCACATAACCACGCGCACAAAAAAATGAATCGGGACGTTCGTTGCATCGCCATTAGCTTCGCCATCAGGGCCGCCACGCGCATTGAACGAGTGCTTGAATTAAATTCTCCAGCACTTCCAACAACCCACTCTCGATGCGCTCCCCTAGTGTAAATCGACGGTTGCGGGGGAATTTATCCAGTAGTGGAATAAGCCATTCTAGTAATAAATGACAGTCTTGTACCGCCTGTGGTTTAACGGGCAAGGGTTGTTTCGGGGCCATTGTGTACGCCTTTTTTATTGTTCAATTATTATTCCGTTACCAACGCGAAACTGGCTCTGAGGGCGTAAAGCACTCAACCCACAAAAAACACAGAGGGACAAAAGCCAAAGAGCAAAGGGCCAAACTTCCTTCGCAACTTATTCATTGGCCTCCTCTGCATTAGTGCTTTTATCAGCGGTCCTGGCCACGCGAAAACCCGAGTTGCCGTACGCAGCATCGGCGTCGTCCCTGCTGCGGTCGGCAGAACGCAGGTCCCGCGCCGAAGAGTACCAGGCACCGCCGCGAAGAACGTGCCTGGAACAATCACCGGAGTCCTCTTCTAACCATGGGGAGCCGTCTACAGGGGCGGTGTTATAGTTCGAATGCCAGCAATCCTGTGTCCACTCCCATACATTACCGTGCATATCATAAAGCTCAAAATCATTGGCTGAGAAGGACCCTGCCGGAGCGGTATTTTCCCACTGATCTCGGCCCGCCACGTAGGCGTAATTTGCATACTCACGACTGACCTTATCGCCCCAAGGGTAAGCCGTGGCGGTGCCCGCCCGCGCTGCGTATTCCCATTGTGCCTCCGTGGGTAAGCTGTATTGTTGCCCGGTTTGCTGGCTTAACCATTGGGCATAGGCCACTGCATCATTCCAGCTCACATTGATTACGGGGCGATTGCCCCGCCCCCACCCTTCATCATCGGGAAGCTTTGGTTTTCTGAACCCCCTAAGAATTTTACGAGGGCCACTCTTTACAAAACTTGCGTATTCCTCAAAAGTCACCTCAAATTGGCCCAGGGCGAAGCTTGCTACAGTGACGCCGTGTTGTGGCCCTTCATCCTCATGACGGCCCTCTTCCGATTCGGGAGAACCCATTAAAAACTCCCCCGCCGGAATGGTGACCATCACCGGGCCTTTGCCGCCGCCCCTGAGTACATCTCGGAATTTGCTTGGAATCGCCGTCGTCGGTTTTAGTTTTGGCGCGGATTTAGGCTCTACTTTCTGTTCTACTTTCTTTTCTACTTTCTGTTCTACTTTCTGTTCTACTTTCTGTTCTGGTTTCTGTTCTGGTTTCGATTCTGGTTTGGATTCAAATGCTAGCTCTGGCAGTTCCTCCTCCGGTACTTCATAGGAAATCTCCGCAAGTTTATTAGACCACGCCTCAGTCCATTGTTGATCAGACACGGCCTCTGCCAATGAGTCGGTAAACACACGGCCCACTGTGCTGGGTTTGTTTAACCACAACAGCATCCCATATTCCCCTTGGCTTACCACACCCCGTTGCTTCGCCTCCTCGCGCGTCACCAGGGTCACGTCCATGCCGTAGCCGGCATAGGCGATTCGGTCCGCCAGCCATTGGGCATTGGCGTTGCTTTCTGGGGGGTATATAAGCACGGCGCTTTGATCGGGCCATTGCTCTGCAAAGGACGTGTCTTTGAACTCAGCCTGGCTGATGGGCGTAATGGCTAAATTATCTTTCGCCACCACGACTAATTCTTGGGCGAGTGCGGCTGTATTGTCGTTAAAGACTAATTGCAGCGCATTTACGGGGCTGATTCGTTGACGGGTTTGAAACTGGGATTGCAGGGCTGGATTAAACCACTGCTGCCAACTGAAGAAACCACCCAGGCTCAGTACCCCCGCCAAGAGGCACACCACCCCGGTATTCACCGGGCGGCGAAACTGCGGTTTAAAGGGCAAGACTTTTTCCAGCGCCCGAGGCAACTCAAAAGCGAGGCGACTCAAGGGCCCTTCCATCATCAGCGCCACAAAAAGCCGATCTTCTAAATGCCCGGCCTTATTCCAATAAAACCAGCGTTTCAACATGCCCGCCATGGTGGGGTCAACCGGCCCGATATGAATAGGCAAGTCAACGTTGTCTTTGCCCTCTTTGGCCACCGCCACTAATAACTGTTGATAGACCTGGCGTACTTGCTGGTGCTGCTGCCAATCGAGCTGGGCCTTTAAGGTCAGCCGCAACCAATCCGGCAGCCAGCCATCACGGCACCACGGCAACTGCGCCAGGCGTAATAAACGCGCTTCGCGTTGCTCGTCATTGCTGTCGGTGAGTAAGCATATGTCCAGCGCCCGCAGTAAGCTCCAACGAAACTCTGGGTAGGCCGCCGCACCGCACAGGACTAGTAAGCCGTCGTCCCCGAGGTAATCCCGCAAGGCCTGCACCAAGCCCGCCTGTGCCTCGGCGGACGGCGCCACTGGCAGCCGCCATCGCTCATTGTCTCGTAGGGAAGCAGGCAATGGCCGATACTGGGTCGATAAGGCCGCCTCAGGCGAGACCGCTTCCGTGCGTGTAAATCCCTGACTCATGCGGGTGATGCCGCCACTGCTGAGCGCCGCCAGTAAGACGCCCGCGTCACTGAGGGCTTTGTGGGCCGTGCTTCGTTGTGGCACGGGATCTAACAACACGGTTTCAAATTGGTCGGCGATGTCACTGATCCACGGCAGCGGGCTTTGGGACCACAGGTCCACCAAGCCTGAGGCTTGCCCCACAATCACCAGCCGACTGGCTTGATGCAAGCTGGTAATTTCACTAAGACGATGCCAGCGGTGGCCCTCCCGATCGTAGAGCAATTCCGCACTGCCGTGGTAACTGTAGGCGTGAACGATCAGATCATTTTCTTTGAGGCGCTGCACTAAGGCATCGGCCAAGGCCACAACGGGGTCATGCTGGCCTCGACTATGAATCCAAACCATCACTTCAGRCACTTTTGATTGCCAAGCCTGCACCGGGCTGAATAACCCGCCCGCGCGGACGGTGTCATTGACGGTGCGCACCAGGTCCAAGCGTCGCGTCAGTACGCTCACGGGGGTGTGCAAGCGGCTTAAGGCTTTGCGCGCAGCGGGGCCGTCAAACAGACTGTCGTTTTTAATGTTGAGTTTGAGATAGGACAGCGGCCGTTGCGGATTGCCTTTATTTTTGCTGGCTTTTTGGCGCTGCATTTTGTAGAACCAAATAAACAAGAGTGCACTCGGGAGTGCAACAACACTGAGTATTAAAACAAACCCTGACCACCACCAAGCCACGCCTTGCAGTGGTGGGCGCGGGAATTCAGCCACTGCTTCTCTGGGGAAGCGCGGCGGTAGGGGTCGCAATTTCGGTAATTCACTGGCGGGTTCAGCCAGGGTTGCAGTCTTGGGAGCTAATGGTAACGATGAGTCGGTGTGTTTTTCGACAATAGGCTTCTTGCCTAATTCCGTTTGGTAATATTCAAACCCAAGTATTGACAGCCCCACGACGATTAAAACGGTTATGCACACGCCGACTAGTTGCAGCGGGCGCTTTAGGACCGGGTCTATGGGGTTGGCGGTATTGGCTTGGTGTCTACTGCTTTGACCGCTGCCATTGAGGAGTTTTGCTTGATCGCTCTTTTGGCTGGGCTGATTGCTTCCGGCTAGATTTTCCCTAGCGCTCGGGTTTTCCTTCGTTAGGGTTTCATTGAGCGCTAAATCATGACGCTTTTTCTGATTCGCCCACCAGGTACTAAACACGGCCTCAAACAAGCGCTGGTCACTGGGGTTTTGACAAAATAACGGCGCAAGGTAGCGACAAACCGACGTTTGGTCTTTGGGCAGCACACCATCGGCCAATAAACTAAGCAGCAAATCACCGACGTTGACCCAGCAATCCGCCGCGCAGACGATGCCTTGCGCACGCAGCAGCAGATCCAGCTCGGCAAAATTGTCCATCCAAAAAGGCGACGGTGTCGCTGCGGATCCCCCTAGCGCGTGATCATCGCCCAGGGCGTTTTGGAGTTCTTTTGGGCGCGTGTTTGCGTTCATCACCGGCAACGCTATTGCGGCTCTTTGTATTGGTTACGCCAAGTCTCGAGGTGATGCTCGATGCTTTCGTAGTCTTTTTGATCTTTCAGCAACGTAATTTTGATGCTTAGTAAGCGTTGCTCAGAGTCCATGTTTTCCAGCCCTGATAAGCTCCCTGCGCCAAGTCCTTCGGCAGGCAATAAATAATCCAACCAATTAAGCAGCTCGGACAAGCCCGGTGTGCGGGTCATTTCTTGCTTTCGCAAATGCCGAAAAAAGTCCAATGCGCCCCGGACCAGGTTTTCCCCGCCCCCTTCGTACCGTCGCCCCAATCGACTGGCGATTATGGTTTGCACGGTGACTTTTTTGGTTTGCCCTGAGTGGTCTTCATCAAAGTCAGGAAACGGCACGTGGTAATACACACAGCGCCGTAAAAAGGCATCAGGCAGGGCTTTTTCAGAATTACTGGTAATCACCACCAGAGGCCGAAGCTGTTTTTGCTCGGGGTTAAGCTTAAAACGATACGCTTGCCTGGCGTGGTCTTGATGGTCTTGATGGTCCGTTGTTTCGCTGCGTTCGCCGTCAACGGCCGCCTCGACGGCATGGGCGATTTCGGCGATTTCGAATTCGTTGTTTTCTAATTCGGTTAATAAGTCATTGGGTACGTCTCGCGGGGCTTTGTCGATTTCATCAATGAGTACCACGGATTGGCGCGGTTTGTCTGGCAGCCTAAGCGGCCCTAAGGCCGGGCCTAGGGCTTTTAAATTCTCAGTATCGTGGGTATAGAGGATGGCTTTGCCGAGGGCGGAGAAACTGATAAAGCGCCGTGCATCAATTTCTTGGCCGGCCGATTTACCCATATTTGCCGCGTGAAACCGGCCCACGGTGTCGAAGTGATAAAATAAATCATTGGCTTGAGTATCTGATTTGACGACGAAACGCAGCGGCTCTCCCAGGTTGCGCTCCCAGGCCAAGCTATAGGCGAGGCGGGATTTCCCTGTGCCGGGCTCACCGGTTAAGAGTAATGGCATGCCCAACCGTATGGCCACGTCCACGGCAGCGGCTAAGCCCTCGCTGGCGAGGTAGCCCTGGGGGGATTGCAATGTTTTGTGAGAAATCACTGGCACTTCTTTTTGATTGCTTGGGTCTTGCCGCTGGCCTTCCCCCCGATAAAATTTAAAATCTAGCATGGTGAACGTCCTGTTACTCAGTCATGTTGAGGTCGATTAAATCGATTTAATTTTTTAGCTTTCTGGTGAGTACTTTTTTAAACGGCACTATTTGGGCTTCGTAGCGTTGCGATGAAACCTGCGTGTACTCGGTGACAAAGTCGGCTTCTATGTCAACGTGATCGAATTTATCTTTGAAGTCCTGCTGGGCTTTGGAAGGTAAGCTGGGCACAAATTTCCGTAAATCGTCGCGTTGCAACGCGGCTAAAGGGGGCAGTAAGGTCAGCGACTGATCTTTATTTTCTTTGATTAGCTGATTAAGCTGTCGTCTTATCTTCCACCGTTTCAGTCGATTAAATTGGTTTATAAAAAGCGGGGTGATCACCACTAGTGAGCCAGCATTCGCTGCACCAGCACTTGCGTCCTTAAGCTGCGTCAAGGCAGCCATCACCGCGTGCAGCTGATGGATAAAATCACGGCCTTCGCTGAGCACGTACACCACTTGCTGCCCCTGAGCACCGGTCACCCACTGCTTTAATCCACCGGGTACTTTGGACGCTAAATCGTCCATAAAAGAATCTTTGGTTAAGCCAACATTACTCATTACTACCGGATTAACCACATCTTCTGAGAATTTCATTARCCCATGCTGTTTAAGATGCGGCTGAATTTTGAATTTACTGGCAAAACATTGCGGCATGTCTTCAGGCGTACACTCCACAACAAAGCACTGAAACGGCTGGCTCTGGGTGGCGTGATTGATTTCCTTAAGTTGAGCGCTGCGATTGATATTTTTCGCCAACACGGCAATAAAGGGCACGGGTTCATCGACCTCTAGTAGATCGACTAGCTCTTTCATTTTCCTCAATTCAGCACTTGGAATCATGTAGGCCACGTCCCTGTAATCCTGCCTCGCCACGACCATGCCATAGAGTTTGCCGTACTGAGGGTCTGTGACCAGTCCTCCACTGCAACCGCCATCAATGTCATGGCTTTCAAAATCCACCTGCACCCAGCTGCCAACTCCTTGGATGCAACGGGCTTTGGCCCAAAGTCCTTCTTTGCAGCCGAAGCCTCCCACCACCACCCGCTCGTCGACGCGATGGCTGCTGGTGTAAAACCACAGGTCATCAAAAGGCACCGGCTCGGTCAATCGAAGTAAGGCGATGTCTGACTCGGATACTCCATGCCCCTGATTTTGACGCCAAGCCACGACCTTCGCTTGGCGAAGATGCTGCTGGGTGGTAGTCGCGCCTACAATGACGGGTATTTCTTCCTCTGCCGAGGGGCCGGTTTGTGGATTGCAACGATCCCGGGGCAAAACCGCCTCGACTACGTGAGCGCAGGTGAGTAGGTAATAACTCGACAAAAGAATGCCGGAGCCTTGGGTGTTTTCAAGTCCACTGGCGCCCTTACAAATGGCCACTAGACAACGACTTAGATCATTGTTCACTGGCACGGTCCCTTTCTGACTGTGGCTCGAGCTGAACGAACGGCTTGATCATGATAGCGTTTCCGTGGTTTTTATTTTTTTAACTGCTAAAACAGCAGTTTATCGCGGGCCATTATTGCAAGCAAGGGCAGCACTGCATGCCGTTATTATTAGGCCACTGTGGTTGTTATCGTTGTAATGACTTAACACCAATAACTTAACACTAATAACTTAACACTAATGACTTAATACGCGAGTTGAACGCTGCACACGCTTAATATACGTCGCAATAGTATGGTTAAATAATCCAAATAGATTAGGGAGTAATAACGTATGAAATGGAAGCATTACGGCAAAGATCACGCCTCTACGAAACGGTTTGGCTTTGAGGATCGAAGTTCAGCGCGCCCCATTGCGAGGGTGCCCGTAGTGCAACCCGTCACGGGCAATGCAATGCTAATTATAGACGGCTAAACACTAGCCACGTTTACGCCCTTATTTTAGCGATAGGGGTAAGCGAAATAATTGCCAGCCTTTTTTACGGTCGATTTTTATCGTTCTGTTTTTTAACCTTCTAGCAATCACACTGCAACACCAAGTGGTCCAGCGGGCCACACCTCTCCCCCGACTACGGACTCTAGGCAAACTCAAATTCTTTTTCCGTCAATGTGTATCCCCCCCCGAGAAACAACGTCTCAACCTGGGCAGGATTTTTCTTGGATGCTTATTCCTTACTTTTTGGGCACAGCCTTTGTCATTACCGATTCGTGCTTTTAATTCAAGGTGTTAACAAGGCGAGAGGGGATTGCAGCTGATTTATTGAGCCTCGAAAAAGCTGGGGTTTCCCCAGTCGGGCACCCGAGGAGTTTTCCTCGGCCCACGATCCAACGGCCATCAATGTGGAATGCCCATTAAGGCCGAGGCTCATTAAAGTTAATGCAAGAAGGATGAACACTTATGACACACACTAATAAAGTTTTAACTCTCAAGCAACCCAGCCAAATCAATCAACACCTCATCGGCGCGTTACACACAGGGGCTTTACACGCCATTCGAATACCCAACTACTGCAGTGAATTTCAATGTGCAACGGTGACCGCCGCCATTGAGCTGCTCTACGACGGTCAAACTTATTCAGGAAGTGCCGCGAATGTGGGGACGTTTGGATTATCGCTATACGAAGTCAGTAAAAACCCAGACCGTATTCACGACTACTACCGCCTCGCACTTTGTGAACAGGAGTTACTTCGCCAATATTGTAACGGCGTCACTCTGCCGATCGATCAAATCCGCATTGATTTAGATGAGGCGTGGCAGCATGGCTTGAAGATAGAGCGCTTTCACGATCACCGCGCTCCCGCCAACTGTGGCTTAAACCGCATTGTTTTGCCCGGCGGGTTTCTCGGACTCCATGTAGATCGAACAGACTGGGATTTACCTGACAACGATCGCGCACAAGCCATGTGCACGCAGTTTGGTGCCAACGTGTATTTAGAAACTGCGCAACAAGGCGGTGAGCTTGAATTGTGGCAGTTCATGCCTGCAACCCAAGCTGAACATGATGCCCTTATGATGCCGGGTAGCGACTATCAGCTCGATCGCAAGCTAATTGGTGAACCCGATACGGTTATTACCCCGCAGCGAGGCGAATTAATTATTTTTAATGCACGCCGTGGGCACGCAGTACCAACAGTCAACTCGAAACGCGTAACAGCGTCTTGTTTCATCGGCTACTACGGAGACGACCACGCTTTATCCGCTTACAGCTAAGCAAATTGGCCCTTCATAGAAGGGCCTTTTGACCATTACAGAATAGAGGACAAACAAATGACTCACTTAAAATACCTTCTCTCACGTCAAAGCGAATTAACTACTGTCATCATCAATGTGGGTACAGATAACCGGGGGGACTACGCAGTGCTTGATGAGACCGTATTTCATCGCGCTGGCGGTGGGCAAAAATCCGATCAAGGCTGGATTAATGACAAGCCAGTGCATGATGTGCGCCTAGATCAAACCTCCGGGGAAACTCGCCATTATATGGACACGACCGAAGGCCTAATCAACGAGCAAGTAGCTCACATGGTATTGGATCAGAAAACACGCGCATTGCATTCCGCTTACCATTCGGGTGGGCACCTGATTGCATTAATTATTGAAGCGAAACTAGACGATTGCCGTGTCACCGGTGGCCACCATTGGCCGGGGGAAGCTCGGTTAGAATTGGTCTTTGATATAAAACACCCTGATGATTTTGCTTCTCTGACGACACAACTTCAGTTGCAGGTTGATAAGGCTATCGCCGCCCAACTCCGTGTTTTTTATCATTACGAGGAAGCAACTCAACTTCGAACAGTCAGTATTGGCGATTACCCAGACTTCAGCTGTGGTGGTACGCATATTCTGACAACTGGTGAATTAATCGGACTGACAATCACCGCAATAAAAATCAGGAAAGGCAAAGTTCGGTTATCGTATCGAATCGGCTAAGCGTTTAGAAAAGGTAAAGAGTGCTCTGCTTCCTTTCTGCACGGCACTCTTCCACAGCGCACCGAAATGACCGGTTAAATGGCTCCAACCGAGCGCGCATGTTATTCAGCGAATTCCTTTTCCTGATCTAAAATATGCCGCGTATAATTTTTCGCATGACACTTGAAAATTAAAGCCACTAATGAGGAGACTTTTTTATTCCCATTGATAAACCATTGACTGCTGTCGTAAGGGCCACCCAATGCCTGCTTGATCGATAGTGCCATATATTCTTCTTTCACTTCAGCAAACCCCCTATGAGCCACCGCCTGACCCAAGCCCTCATCGTAAGAGGTGCGCAACGTGCCGCTTTCTGCTTGCTCTAACAACTTAGCAACTTCCGAGTCCATGTAAGACAAATTAGCCACTACCTTTTCATAATTCCGTACGATACAGACAAGGTCGGAACACTCCTTTTCAACCACAGGGGCTTTATGATCACTAGGCCCTAGCCCGGCTTTTTTAGCCACTGCTTTTTGTTGCGCGTTATAACTTGCTTGTTTTCCTGCCAAATTGGTTATTCGATAAGMAGCAAGCTTGYCTGTCTTCTCATTATTCGTCCGAAAAATAGACGCCGTCATTGCACGTTTATCGTTATCCCATGGGTCAAACGTAACTTCTTGAGTTCGTTCACTCAGGGCCTGATTAAAAATGGCACTAATTAAAAACTCCCGGTCCACGGGGTTATCACTGAAGCTAGGTTCAAGCTTGGCAATCAGTTGATTGATTCGTTTAATCGCCGGTTTTTCAAATATACCACGCCGTCGATATCGACCTTTAAAATTAGCCTGACCTAAAACGCAATTGCTCCAGGGGTATTCTGTTTTTACTAACACGTCACTGTTATCGAGTAAATATTCGCTGTCCCTACCTCGCCGCCAATACACTTTAAACCGCATCGCCGAATAGACCCGGCCGCGATAATGGTCGATAAAGTGTTTCATTGCATAGGGTTTGTTTTCGTAATGAGATTCAAACTCTTTGATATAGCTCGACTCACGCTCAGGCATATTGTCGAGATCTATTTCATCGTATTCTTCTTCCGGTAAAAACTTAATTTGCACATCGTCATTGGGCACCAGCGTCGCGCGAACATCCCCGACAAACATAGCGACTTCCACGCCTGTCGCAGAGTCACGTTGCAAATCAATTATTTCTATATCTAAATCCGTATCTTCCTTGGCGCTACGCGCGATTGTGTGAGACTTAGATTTATCTATAAACCCCAAATCAGACTTCGAGAAATATTTTATTAAAGCCATGACTTTCTCCTGGATAGTGGTAGGGATAGTGATATGGATAGTGGTATGGATAGTGGTATGACTAGCGGCTTTGATTGCCCTGCGATTTACAGCCCAGACCAGTCCATTGAATATATTTTTTATTTTAAGATTTATTAGGCCTCATCAATATTTGCTTATCTCTTCAATAATTTCATCAATTTCTAATGCGGATTTAGAGTCGTTATCAGCCCTAGCTTGATCAGAGAATTCTCGCAATAGTTGAGGAAAGATCACCACCCATGGTGCGTGGGAAGACCCTACTATCAACACATATATTTCCTTTACTTTTAATAGCGTTTGAATGTTTCTTTCGTAAATAATGTAACAATTCAATAAGGTTATCCCTAAGGCAGGCCCGTAGGCGGCAAAGTTCTGTTTCGCCAGGCCCTCTCTGATCTCAACGGAACGCTGGACCGCCGCTAGGCCGCCTTTGTTATCCCCTGCATCGCTCAGTCGATTCGACAGATTATTTAAACTCGTCGCCAA
>NVVB01000107.1 GCA_002402085.1 Gammaproteobacteria bacterium | reverse complement strand
AAAACCTTGGATTTAGACGCGCTTTCGAATAACCAAATTAAGTATTGTGAGCAGTCGTCGAGCCGTAGCGACCGTTATATTGCCAGTGGTTATGCCCACCTGGAGGATCAAATTGTTATTGTGGATCCGGATACGCTAATTCCTTGCGCTGAAGATCAAGTGGGCGAAGTCTGGGTCAGTAGTCCGAGTGTAGGCGTGGGTTACTGGGGAAGGGAGGCGCTTAGTAAAGAGACTTTTTATAATCGCCTCGAAGGGTATCAGGGATCATTTTTACGCACTGGTGATCTCGGCTTTATTGATCAAGAGCAGTTGTTTATTACCGGCCGTAAAAAAGATTTAATTATTATTCGGGGGCGCAATTATTACCCCCAAGACATCGAGTTAGTGGCCGAGCAAAGTCATCCGGCCATGAGTGTGAATAGCTCTGCTGGCTTTGCAGTGGAGAAAGGCGGCGAGTCATATTTGGTGTTAGTGCTGGAAGTTGAGCGACGCTACGTCAGGAAGTTCGAGCCCAAAGCGGCAGAGGACGCAATTCGTAGAGCCATCGCAGAACAATTTGAGCTGCAAGTATCTGCCATTGTGTTTTTAAAGCCCGGCCGTGTGCCCAAAACCTCCAGCGGTAAAGTGATGCGAAGAGCCGCGTCGGCGAAATTTCTGGAAGGTTCGTTTGAATTTATTCATCAGTGGTTATCGCCTTTATATGGCGCCCAAGAACCGCTTTCCAGTAGCTCTTTGACGAACAAATTATATGCTCATGCGGTTGCACCGTTAAAGACCGAGTCTCACCCAGCAACCGTGGGTGCTGAGGTTGGCCTGGACCGTGCCGAGCAAAGCCGTGCTAAAGCGGATGATTTAATTGTTTGGTTGCGAGAGTACGCCAAAACCCGTTTTAACTCCTTTGAAGTGGATGAACGTCGTACCTTACCACCCCATGTGATTCTAGATTTTGGTAATAAAGGCTTGCTGGGCATGCAGGTGGCGGTTGAATACGGCGGTTTAGGCTTACAAACCAAAGATGCTTTGCGCGTGATTGAGCAATTGGTCGYGATTGATGGCTCATYGGCTTTGTTTATTGGCTTAAATAATTCCATTGGTATTTTGCCTATTAGTCATTACGCCAGCGAAGAAACTAAAGCCGCACTTTTACCTGATATTGCGCAAGGGCGAATCCTGACCGCGTTTGCATTGACCGAAGATGGCGCAGGCTCAAACCCCTGGGCGATTAGCACCGTGGCTGAAAAAACCGCTGGCGGTTGGTTGATTTCGGGTCAGAAAGAATGGATCGGTTTGGCGTCTTGGTCCAATGTAATTACCACCTTTGCGCAAGCCAAAGATGAAAAGGGCCAGCCTCTAGGGATTAGTTGTTTCTTAGTGCGTCAAGGCGCTGAAGGACTGAGTCAGGGTCCCGAGGCCCTAACCATGGGCATGCGTGGGGTGATTCAAAACCGAGTCTTTTTTGACAAGGTGTTTGTTTCCGACGACGCGGTGGTGGGTTCTATTGGGCAAGGCATGGCCATTGCTCAAGATGCCATGATGTATACCCGGTTGGGCATTGCGGCGATGTGTTTAGGCATGTTGAAACGCAGCGCGCAGTTGATTCATCGTTACAGTCGACGACGTACTATTTCGTCAGGCTTATTGATGAACAATCCTGTCGTGCAAGACCGCTTGAATGAAATTCATTGTCGAATATTGACGCTCGAAGCATTAATTAAGGAATTGGGCGACGCACGCGATGAGGGTGCGGAGATTCCGGATGAGCTTTATGCCGCGATTAAAATCCTAGCCCCTGAGTGGGCTTGGTACGGTGTAGATCAATTAATGCAGTTGTTGGGTGGGCGCGGTTATATCGAATCTAATCTTGCGCCACGAATGATGCGAGATTGTCGCGTACTGCGTGTTTTTGAAGGGCCCACGGAAGCGCTAACGGCGTTTTTAGGCGCGCAAATGGAGGTGCGAGGCGAAGCCTTTAACGACTTCATGAGCAAACAATTGAACGCCTCGGAATTACTTGAAGAGCTTTATCAGGTGCTCGACGAGACGGTGCGCGTGGGYTCYGGCTCGGATGCAAAATTCCAGGAGCGTTCGTCSAAAAAACATTGGATTCATCAGGGGGTAGGCCAAAYTACGGCGGCATCGATTGCGCTCGGCACGGTTCAAAAAGCGGCCTTGTCGAATCAGCCGCGTATTAAGTCACAGCATTATCCGGTGGCTGTAGAATGGTGTAAAAGAAATTTAGACACCACCATCAAAGGGGTTTTTGATGGTTTGGTGGATTCCAGTAGTCAGGTTGAAAAGTCAGATCTTGAAGAGGTCATTGCTCAATATTCCAATGACATTGGTGAGGTGGAGCAAAAAGCTGCTGAACCAGAGCGTAGCTTAAATCCTTGGTTACAACTGAACCCTAATAATGAACAGCTTGATCGATATCAGTCTTATGGGTCTGCGTCTCGGGGTAAGCTTTCTGCGACAGAAGGTACGCAAGCGGTTGCCTTGTCTAGTCAGGGGCTCAAAATTCAGCGTTGGGTATTGGCTTGGCTGAGTGATGAGTTAGCCATTGATGAGTCGGAATTCGACGTCAGTGAAAACTTAATGAGTTATGGCGTTGATTCGGTTTTGGTGATGCGTTTGACTGGGGACTTAAGTGCCTGGTTAGAAATTGAATTGCCCCAGGGGTTGTTGTGGGACTATCCCACCATTGGTGAGGCGTGCTTCTTTATTTGCCAATTATTACAACAGGGCAATAAAGGTTTTGCTGCGATTGAGGCGATGACCGTCATTGACGACGAGTCTGTTAATGGGCCTTTTGAATTATCTTCTGCGCAACAACGCATGTGGATAGTTAATCAGCTCGAAGACCACTCTGCCAATTATAATTTATGCGCTGCAATGAAAATTACCGGACCCTTAAATATCGAGGTGTTACGCCGTAGCTTTGAGGCCTTAGTGAGCCGTCACAGTATTTTGCGCGCGCGCTTCGAAGAGGTGGATGGTGTGTTACAGCAGTTTGTTGATGCGTGTGCACCGTGGTCATTAGAATTAAAAGATTTACGTACACAAACGGCGAATCAAAAACAAAGCGCCTTGCAGCTAGCGCTTGAGTCTTTAGCGCAACATCAATTTGATTTGCAGCACGGTGAGTTGCTGCGATCGCAGTTGATTCAGATGTCGGATCAAGAGAACTATCTGCAAGTGAATATCCATCATATTGTTGCAGACGGTTGGTCGGTACGTATTTTTACTCAAGAACTTTCGCAACTGTATAGTGCATTCCTAAATGATCAGCCGATTCCCCTTCCGTCCTTGCCGATTCAATACCTAGATTTTGCTCGTTGGCAAAATAAACAGTATGGCGTTGATGAAAAAGTCATTGAGGAAGAGGCCCGTCAAATCAATTATTGGCGTGGGCAGTTAGACGGTGTTTCGGAGTTAGGCCTGCCAGTGGATTATCCGCGCCCGATGGTGCTTACGGCGCGCGGTGGGCATGTACATTTTGATATCTCGGAACAAAAAACCGCCGCCTTACAATTGCTCGGACGTAAACAAGGCTCGACTTTATACAATACCTTGTTAAGTATTTTCTCTGTATTACTGTATCGCTATACCGGTCAGGAAGATATCTGTATTGGTTCCCCTGTTGCGAATCGTACACGTTCAGACATCGAGCCACTGATAGGCATGTTTGTTAATACGGTGGCTTTACGCCTAGGGCTTTCGGGTGAATTAAGTTTCGAAACTTTATTGGACCGTTCTCAGTCGGTGGTGAAAAGCGCTTACGCAAATCAGTCCTTACCTTTTGAGCGTTTAGTGGATGAACTTGTTGTTGAGCGAGACCCAAGTCGTTCGCCCTTGTTTCAAGTCATGTTTGTATTTCATAGTTCGGCTTTGATTGACGATATGGTGCTTGAAGGCTTGGAGCTTGAATCGATCAATGTTGAATCTGGCGCTAGTAAGTTTGATTTAATCATGGAGTTTGTGGAAGTTGACGGGCAACTTAAGGGCTCGTTTGAATACAATACCGACCTCTACAAAGAAGCCACAATCCATCGAATGGTGAGCCATTTTGAAAACTTATTGGATTCGGTATTAGCTGCGCCAAGTTTAGCCGTTGGCGAGCTTAATTTATTGGCGGCGTCTGAGCGAAAAGAATTATTAGTTGATTGGAATCAGTCTGGACAATGTGATGCGCGCGCTGAATCAATTCACGCGCGTTTTGAGCGTCAAGTATCGATGATGCCCCAGGCTGAAGCGTTGGCCTTTGAAGCGACGGGTTTAACGTATGTGGAGTTGGAGCAACGTGCCAACCAACTGGCTCACTTTTTAGTAGCCAAAGGGGTGCGTCCGGGCGACTTCGTTGGTCTGTGTTTTGATCGGGGCCTTGAGGTGATTGTCTCGATTCTGGCGGTGCTTAAAGTAGGCGCTGCTTACATTCCTTTAGATCCAGCCAGCCCTCAAGAGCGCAATAGTTATATTATTGATGATGCGTCTATCGCATGGATGATCGTAGATACTGTTGAGCGATTAGTTGGGTTCGAATCCATTAACGCATTTTCCGTGCAGCAAGAGAGTGAGGCTTTAGCCGGCTATGATAACTTCAGTCCTGATATAAACGTTGATCCATCGGCGACTGCTTATGCTATTTATACCTCGGGGACTACGGGGCGACCTAAAGGCGTCTTGATTACTCACCACAATGTAGCGCGCTTATTTGACTCCAGCGGTCTGCAATTTGATTTTCAGCAGCAAGACGTGTGGACCTTATTTCATTCCTTCGCGTTTGATTTCTCCGTATGGGAGATTTGGGGTGCGCTTTTTCATGGCGCTAAACTAGTCATTGTGCCTCAGTGGGCAGTTCGCTCGGCGCACGCTTTGGAACAATTATTAATTGATCAAAAGGTCACTATCTTAAATCAAACGCCTTCGGCCTTTAGTCAATTGGTGTTTGTGAATCAAGAAAGATCTGCTGCTGAAATTTCTGAGAATCCGTTTAATTTACGTTATATTATTTTTGCTGGTGAAGCCATTGATCATCATTCTTTACGTATTTGGGCTGACCGATACGGATTGGATCAACCTGCATTGATCAATATGTATGGCATTACTGAAACCACCGTGCATTCGACTTATCATCAGGTCACTTTTGAAGATCTAGATCGACTGTCTAGTAATGTCGGTCGTCCTCTTGCCGATCTCGATATCCATATACTGGATGCGTGTCAGAATCCGGTACCCATTGGTATTACCGGCGAGATCTACGTGGGTGGGCCTGGTGTTGCTGCGGGTTATTTAAAACGCCCCGAACTTAACGAGCAACGATTTTTATCTTTAAGCCTGCCCGGTGTGGCATCACACGTGCTTTATCGCAGTGGTGATTTGGCGCGYTATTTAGCCAATGGGGATATTGAATACGTAGGTCGTATTGATGATCAAGTTAAGTTRCGCGGTTTTCGYATTGAGTTGGGCGAGATAGAAACACAAATAAATAATTTTCAAGGTGTTCAAGAGTGCGTCTGCTTAATGAGCGGCACAGGTTCTGAGGCGCGTATTGTTGCCTACGTGGTGCCTAAGCAAGGGGTGTCAGAATTTGAGGCTCAGGGTGTTGAGGCCTTAAAGTCCAGCTTGAAAACCAAGTTGCCTGAATACATGATTCCTTCTGCGTTTATGCTTTTGCCATCAATTGCAATGAATGCCAACGGCAAAGTGGATCGCAAAGCGCTGCTAGCCCTGAAGGTTGTCAATCAGACAAAACAAGAATTTGTTGCACCCAGCAGCGAAACGGAAAAAACTTTAGTTACGTTGTGGTGTGAAGTATTGAATATTACAGAGCTGGGCATTAACGATAACTTCTTTGATTTAGGGGGGCATTCGTTGTTAGCTACCAAGCTTGTGTCGCGCGTACGCAAAGCCTTTGATATTGATATTCCCTTACGTGTTTTATTTAAAATGTTAACAATAAGTGATATGTCGAAATACATCGACACGATTGAAAAAGCCCGCGTGGACGCCGTTGCGGTTGCCTCCAATGATGATCCTAGCGGACGTCAGGAGATTGATATATGAGCGCCATTGAATTAGTCGCTCACCTACAAAGCCTCGATATAAAGCTGACGGTAGAAGGCAAAAAATTAAAATGTAATGCCCCAGATGGGGTGTTAACAGACGCATTGTTAGTTCGCTTGAAAGCCAATAAGCAAGAGATCATTGAGCTTTTAAGCGCAGCCAATACGCATGCGGGTGAAAAGTCTGAAATCGCGATTGTTGATCGCAGTGGGCCAATACCACTGTCTTTTTCTCAACAACGATTATGGTTTATTCATAAATTAGACGATAGCGCCAGTTACAATATGGGGGGCTATTTCCGTATTCAAGGCGCCCTTGATATCGAAAAAATCCGCCTCAGTCTCGAAACAATTGTCCATCGTCATGAGATATTACGAACTCGATTCGCAGAGGTTGATGGCGAGGCGATGCAAATTATTGAGCCACCGGGTGCGTTTAAGTTGATGGTGGAAGACATCGCTTATCTTTCTTCAAAGGTTAAAGAAGAAGAAATTAATAAGCAGATTAAAGACGAAGGCAATACTCATTTTGATTTAGAGCATGATAGTCTCTTTCGAGCCAAGGTGATTAAGTGCGCGGATGATCGTTTTGTATTGCTGATTAATATGCATCATATAATTTCTGACGGTTGGTCTGTCGGTGTATTAATTAGTGAATTGACGGAAATCTATAAAGCGTTAATCAATGACAAACCGTTAGATCTTGATCCCTTAAAAATCCAGTACGTTGATTTTTCCGAATGGCAACGTGGTCGCCTTGTCGGGGAGCGATTTGACGTCATGCTGGATTATTGGCGTAAGCGATTAAAGGGCTTACGGCCTTTAGAGTTTCCTACGGATTATCATCGCCACGCAATTCAATCTGCGCGAGGTCGTAAGCATAGTTTTGAGCTGCCTTTGAGATTGTCTGAGCAAGTGGATCAAACCGCCAAGCAGCTCAAAGTAACCCCGTTTGTATTGTTATTAGCCGCGTATAAAATTGTCTTGCAACGCTATACCGGTAAGGCCGATTTGTGTGTGGGTGTGCCTTCAGCCAATCGAAATCACCATGACCTCGAGCCTTTAATTGGTTTCTTCATTAATAGCTTGGCGATTCGCTCGGAAGTAGATGGGCAGATGAGTGTCGGCGCTTATATGACGTCACTGCACGGCACCATGTTGGAAGCGGCTGAGTATCAAGAATTACCGTTTGATAAAATAGTCGATGATATTGGTATGAAGCGGGATTTGAGTCAGAGCCCAATTTTTCAAACCATGTTTAGCCTGCAAAATATGGTTCAAGGCAATGCATTGCGTTTGCCTAATGTAGAAATGGAATATTCTGCAATTGAAACGGACACGGCCAAGTTTGATTTAGCGCTAACCTTTTACGAGACCGATACAGGTTTAACGGGCGAGTTTGAGTACAACCGAGATTTGTTTAAGCAATCCACTATGACGCGTATTGGTGGGCATGTAGTGCGCGTGTTAGAGCAAATGGTGGCAAACCCCCAGGCTAAAATCGAAACCATTAAGTTATTAAGTCGTGGCGAAGAAACGCTTATTTTAGAAACTTGGAATGATACCCAAGTGGATTATCCATCGGAGTCGATGGTGACGTTTTTTAAACGTCACGTGAGTGCAACGCCGCATGCTCTGGCGTTACAAGATGATGTCAAGCAATTAGATTATCTTCAGTTGGATCAGCAGTCGGATCAGTTGGCGAGCTATTTACAGAGCCAAAAAATTATTGAAGGGGATTTCGTAGCAATTTATTTGCCACGATCGGTTGAGATGGTGGTGGCGCAGTTAGCTTGCTTTAAAGTGGGTGCGGCTTATATTCCCATTGATACCAATTATCCAATACAGCGTGTGCTTGCTATATTGGACGACGCCAAGCCGCGTGCGATGATTACTTTTGAAGGTTTATTTGCGGCCAGTCAAAGCCCGTCTGTTGAGGTGGTTTATTACGATAGCCTCGAGTACGGTAATTCTAAAGACAGTGATTCACACGGTGAGTTTAAGTCGCCCGCGTACGATGCTGAGCGCGTCGCCTATATTATTTATACCTCCGGCTCTACCGGCCTACCCAAGGGCGTATTGATTGCTCATCGGAGTTTAAGCAACCTTTGTTTATGGTCTGCCAATCGTTTTAATGTACGTCCCGGTTCACGTGCCGCGCAAGTCGCCAGCGCTGGCTTTGATGCGACGGTATGGGAGATTTGGCCCAATTTAGCCGCCGGAGCCTCGGTTATTATGATGGACGATGACACGCGCATGAGTGCATCGGAGACMGTACGTTGGCTGGCGGAAAAGGAAATAAACCTGTGTTTGTTAACTACACCGCTGGCCGAGGCCTTACTTGATGAGCCATTACCCAAAAACTGGGCGCTTGAGAACTTGGTGACTGGCGGAGATAAGCTCACGCGTACGGTTAAAGAAGTGCACGGGTTTAATTTTATTAATGCCTATGGTCCTTCGGAAGCCTGCGTCATTACCTCCATGGGTGATAATTTAGGCCCAGAGCTGGAAGGGCTTCCGCCGATTGGTAAACCGCAAGATAATGTTCAATGTTATGTTTTGGATGAATCGAGAGCACCGGTGCCTATTGGTGTTGTGGGTGAACTGTATATTGGCGGGGTCGGGGTCGCACTGGGTTACTTAAATCGCGACGAATTAAATAAAGAGAAATTTATAAGCAACCCCTTTGCTGCTGGGACACTGTATCGCAGCGGGGATTTAGTTCGCTATCAAGAAGAYGGCCAGTTGGAATACATTGGGCGTATCGATTCGCAAGTGCAAATTCGTGGCTTTCGAATTGAGCTAGGAGAAATCGAAGTAGCGCTGCACGGCTTAGCCTCGGTGCATGAAGCGGTTGTACGGGTATTTGACGATGCCAATAATGAAAAGTACATTGCTGCGTATATCGTGCCTTCGAAAAATGCCCATTTTAAAGTCGAAGAAGTTCGACGCGAATTAAAGAAGCGCTTGCCAGATTATATGGTGCCGACGGCGTTTTCTGTTTTGGAAAAAATCCCTCTCAATGCCAGCGGTAAATATGACCGAAGCGGGCTCAACAAAATTTCTCCTCAGCTGGGTTCTGCCAGTGAGTTGGTATTGCCTCGCGATGAGATTGAGGAGCAAGTTGCGGTTATCTGGCGTAAAACCCTTAAAGTGGAACAAATCGGGGTTTTTGATGATTTCTTTGAGATAGGCGGTCATTCGCTTTTGGCCACCAAGGTAGTAGCCAGAATTAAAGACCAATTTGATGTCGAGCTTGCTCTTAAAGGTTTGTTTGAAGGGCTCACTATTGCCGCCATTGCGCAAGCCATCGTGAGTCATGGTCAAGCCGCTCAAGAGTCCAAAATCCCCAAATTGAAGTCTTATCCGCCTGAAGAACGCCAATGCATCTCGCATGCCCAACAGCGGCTGTGGATACTTAATCAATTGGAATCAGGCAGCTCCTTTTACAACAATAGCTCGGCCTATAACATTACAGCCGGCTTACGTTTGTTTGGCGAGTTGAATATCGATGCCCTGAATTGGTCTTTCGCTGAAGTGGTTAATCGTCACGAGAGCTTACGTACTACCTTTTATTCCGAAGAAGGCATGGTGTATCAACGGGTCTTGTCTCAGTCGGATTGGGGCTTAGTATCTGAGGATTTAACCCACTTAAGCCGGTACGATCAACAAGCTGCGATTCGTAATATTGGCATTCGCGAGTCCACTCGGGCGTTTGATTTAGAAGAGGGGCCGAATGCGCGCCGTACTCGTTTGCTACGGGTGGTATTGGTTAAGTTATCGGAAAAAGATCACGCTTTATTTGTATCAATGCATCATATTATTTCTGATGGCTGGTCTATTAAGGTGTTAGTTAAGGAAGTGTCTTGTCTTTATGGGGCGCATCTCCAGGGTCAAGGGTCGCCTTTACCTGATCTAGGTATTCAGTATCGTGATTACGCCATTTGGCAGCGTGAATTCTTGCAAGGTGAATATTTAGCGGGTCAACTGGCCTATTGGCAGGCGCAACTGGCAGGTTTAGACACCTTAGAAWWRCCCTACGATTACCCGCGTCCCCCAGTACAAACTTACAAGGGCAAAGACTTTAATTTTGTCCTTGAAGACAGCTTGGTGGCGCAGCTGAATGAGTTAAGCCGCGAACGTGGTGTGACCTTGTTTATGGTCTTGTTGGCGGCGTTTAAAGTGTTACTAAGCCGTTACTCACGCCAAACAGATATATGCGTTGGCATCCCTGTGGCCAATCGTTCTGAAAAAGCCGTGGAGTCACTAATTGGCTTTTTCGTCAATACGCTGGCTTTGCGTACTGACCTTTCAGGCCAGCCTTCTTTTGAAGCGCTGCTTGAGCGAGAACAACAAGTCACCGTGGGCGCGCTGGATCATCAGAACGTGCCTTTTGAGAAGCTGGTTGAAGTCTTGAAAGTGGATCGCGATTTAAGCCACTCGCCGCTTTTCCAGGTGATGTTTAGCCTCAATAGCGAGGAGTTTGGTGGCGTTCCAGAATTTCCAGATCTTGAAGTGGAAGTGCTTAGCCCTGAAATTCAAACCGCTCAGTTCGATTTAAGCCTGCATTTACTGCATCGTGACGGCAAAATAGAAGCACGCTTTGATTACAATACGGACCTATTTAAATTGGTTACCGTTAAGCGCATGGCGGACCATTTTACCAACTTGCTTGAATCAATCTTAGCCACGCCCGATCGTTCTGTGGATGAACTCAGTATTATGAGTCCTGGAGAGCGGCGTAAGTTGACGGTTGAATGGAATAACACCGCTAAACGTTTTCCTAAATATGACAACGTCCAGGCCTTGTTTGAGCAGCAGGTTGAGGCCACTCCTCATGGTGAGGCGTTGGTCTTTGAAGGGCAGCGCTTGTCCTACCTTGAACTGGATCAGCGTGCTAACCAACTTGCTCACTATTTAAGAGACGCCGGGGTCGTTGAAAAAGATTTAGTGGCCGTGTGTTTGCCCCGTTCCTTGGACTTAGTGGTGGCGTTGTACGGGATTATTAAAGCCGGCGCGGCTTATGTGCCTTTGGACCCTAGCCTTCCGAGAGATCGCTTAAGTTATATTCTTGATGACACCAAAGCGCCCATAGTACTGACTACCAGTGAATTACAAGACCGCTTTTCACATGGGTATGGCCGTGTACTGTGTATTGATACCGAGCAACCTCGAATCGACGACTGTGCCACGGATCGACTGTCGCTGAATATCTCCAGCGACGATTTAATGTATGTGATTTATACCTCTGGTTCTACGGGCCAGCCGAAAGGCGTGGCCAATGCCCATAAAGGCGTTATCAATCGACTCTTGTGGATGCAGGATCAGTATTCACTCAATAATGTTGATCGTGTCTTACAGAAGACCCCGTTTAGTTTTGACGTTTCGGTGTGGGAGTTCTTTTGGCCACTATTTACCGGCGCGACCTTGGTGCTTGCCAAGCCTGAGGGGCATAAGGATGCCAACTATTTAAATCGACTCATACGCAAAGAAAGTATTTCGACATTACATTTTGTACCGTCAATGTTGGCGGTGTTTCTTCAGCAGGGCGATGCTCAAGCCTGCCAAACACTGAAGCGAGTATTTTGTAGTGGTGAGGCCCTGAGCGTAGGGTTACAGAACCAATTTTTTCAGCAACTCAATATTCCACTCTATAATCTTTATGGACCCACGGAAGCGGCTATTGATGTCAGCCATTGGGAGTGTCGTCAGACTTCAACGCAGGTGTCGGTGCCCATAGGCAAACCGATTGCTAATGTGAAGTTGTATGTTCTTGATCAATGTATGAACCC
>NVVB01000106.1 GCA_002402085.1 Gammaproteobacteria bacterium | reverse complement strand
CATTCGCTTGGCAAACGTCTCATGATAAACAGCTTCAAACTGAGTGCTATTTTTTAGCCAAGTACTGAAGTCTAACTCTATACGCAGTAATGTCGGAGGAAGCGTCATGGAGATAGCACCATGCTTATCAAGGCGAATGATGCGACCGGTATAATCCACAAGCTCTAGATAGCCTGCCAACGAAAGAGCTTTGACGGCACAGGTCATGCAACTTCAGCTTTAGTTTGCACCCACTACAATGCAAGCAAAGATCTACAGGGCAATAAAACATCTATTCCCGTGTATTTGGTTAACTTCCCATTCGTGGGTATATTTAATCTAATCGATTTTATTTTTACCGTGCCTACAGATATCATAAACGCGCCTATTGATCTTGTACGAGAAGACCAATTTCGACAAAAATGGACACTGTGAACCGCCCCACTATAATTTCAACGACCGCACATACGCCACCAGAAAATTGATAGCAAGTGTTGCCTCCTTCCTAAAAAACGGCCCACTTAGACAGAACCTGGGCTTTCTAGCGTCATATCGAACTGACCTAATTGACAGCTTGATTAAATGGCCGAATCCAACTTCTAAATGCATCGCCACATTAAGCAACACCCACTTAAAATTTAGCGTCGTTATACAGCCAGGTTAGTTGAAGAGCATGTGATACCAAAGTGGACACCCTTCAGCTCTCTTCACTCCTTATCATAAAGAAGGCTAAAAGATTCATCGCGAAATATATCCTGACGATGTTTTCAATCCAAAAGTTATTCCACAACAAAAACTCATAAAAAACACTCGTATTTATTGTTTTACTTATTTGGTGTAAATGCTAGGATTTTCAGCTCCATGTTTGCAGTTTATATGAACAGCTTCAGAAGGTGACACTATGGGTGCACTACTAAAGGATCTATTTGGTATATTCAGCTTTTCATTCGTGCCGATTATTTTTTGTTTATTTTCACTGACACTATTAACAGACGGAGAATCTTTTTTAAACCTGGCAGCGTTCTTTCTTGTTGTGGTCCTGTTAATTGAGTTGCCAATTAACAGCTATCAAGACTGGGATTATGGTCATGATAGGCTTTTTCAAGGGCAACTTGTTTTTTCGATTTTCGCTTTTACTGGTTATTTATTGGTGTTCCTATGGTATTGGATGGCACCCTCGAATGATTTTCTCGGTTTAGGTGCTCTGAGTTTAAATTCCTTCGGCCTTGATGTGATCGCGAGCCGAGAATCATCTGGCCTAATACAAACAGCAGCTGCGGTATTCTTAGCAGTAGCAGCATCGCTATTTTTATCGGTTATTGTTGGACATGAGCTTATCCATAAACGTCACGGCTCAATACTTTATCGTGTGGGTGTTTTTGCTCATATTATCACTTTTTTCTCCTACTTCAGCATTTCACATCCCACTGGCCACCACTACACCGTCGCGACCAAAAAAGACCATGCCAGCCCAAGGCGGGGGGAAAGTGTCTATCACTTTATGTGGCGCTCAAGATCAGGAAAACAAAAACATACTATTGAGCAAGAAAAAAAACGTCTGACGAATATTCAGCTTCCCTTTTGGCATTGGAAAAATGAAGCCCTACGGAATTGGTTTTTTGAGGCAATTTTAGCGTTGAGTCTAATTATTTATGGCGGTTGGCAAGGGCTTTTTGCCATCGTTATTATTGGCTTATCGTCTAACGTGTTTATAGAGGTTATTAATTATTTGCAGCATTACGGTTTGCTGCGCGAGATGGGCAAACCCATTGAGGCAAGGCATATTTGGAGTTCTAATCGTGCTTTATTAAATAGGCTTTATTTTGGAGCCGGACGACATGCGATCCATCACACGGGTGTAGAGGATTATTGGCGATATAGTGGGGGGAGCGACAAAGACCCTCAAATACTTACAGGCTTGATGACCACAGCTTATATCAGCTTCATCCCCTTTCTATTTAAGCGCCTGATGAATCGAAAGTTAATGGACTGGGATTGGAATTTGGCCTCAACCGAAGAGCAAAGATTAGCCGTCGAAGCYTGCAAGGTAAGTGGCGATAAGGATTTAATAGCCCACGGCAAAAAACTTGAGTCACACCTACAAAGGACTTCTCCAAATTCCAAAACAGCGTAATTAATGGCTCCTCAAACGCAGGGGAAATCAATCCGGCCGAACTATAGCGAACTATAGGACAAGCACCCCTATAATTAGCACCTCTAAAAAGAGCCCCTCTCAACCCCTGCATTCAAAGCTCAATACAACCACACTCCAGACACAACAAAACCTGCGGTGGCAGCGCAGGTTTATAAAACTAAATGTGGGCTAATTTATCTATTCGCAGGCTCATTTAGACACTTCACTAGTGCCGCTATTGGTACTTGTGCCCGTCTGCCATGAACTAGCTTAGACTGCCTAAGCCAGTGCCATAACGATTCATACAATCAGATACTGCGTGACTCTCTGTTGACCCTAACACCGCCCTGGATTACCACCGCCGCACTAGTGGAGGCCCTTTAAACAAGGGCACCCAACGTTCCAGCACCTCTGAATAACTAAGGCCTACAAGCTCACCTGGACATAGCTTAATGGCGAGATGGATATGACTGGGCATTACCCAGTAGGGACAGGTTGGGAGGCCAAATATCGACGATGACAGTAGTCGTCAAGTATCATATTGACGGTTAACTCCAAAAGCCCAACTTATATGCCCAAGGTACTTCAGGATCATGTCGCTTTATTTAGCTACACAGCATCAATTACGCTTAGAGTAATCTGCTCATCTGAGGAATATCTTGGTAGTATGGGGTTAATTTAGTTTGGCTAATCGATTAATGCTCGGCATTAGCCGGAAATCAGTAAAGCCCATGCTGTAACTCACAGGCGGCATTTAGCTGACAACGGAGTGCAATCTCCATACGTAATGCTCAACTCTATATTAATAGGCGGTCTGACACGCAGATAACGTGACAACGACTATCAACGTAGTATTATTTCGGCCAACATTACGGAAAACTATTAGTTAGTAATGAATTACAAATGGAAGTGTGAAGTATGCCTAATTCTCCTCTTATTAAATTACCGACCCTTGAATTCAATATTCGATCTTTCCACCCAGAAAAAGATTTTGGATGGAGTGGAATGCTGTTTGAAGGAGATAATCGCAGCTTTTCAAATCGACCAAACAATGAAGTAACGTCTCGAATATGGCACCGTTTTATCCTCGATTTGCCTACCAGTGTCAACGGAGAGCTTTTAAGGGAAATGACGCATTCTGATCCCTCAAAAGCACCCTGGGCGGACAAGAAACGCGAATATGGTGGCAAATTAAAGCCCAGCGGATTCATTAAGCCATTAGCTAAGAAAGAAAGTGTCAATGGAATTCAGCACTATCGTATAGAAGGACGGTATGGTGGAGTGAACCATGCGATGCCTCTATCTCCAACGATGCAAGAGACTATAGGTTATTCCTATGTTCCTACGCTCGATGTAAGCTACGAACTTCGCATTGATGTTGATACTATCAACAAGCACATTGATATTGTCACCTATATAAAAGGTGACGGGTTTCCTAATTGCGAAGCATTTGTAAGGAATAAAAAAGGTCAGTCTATATTTTTGGGTACACACGTACGTAAAGGGGCAGCACCAATATCGCTGGCTTTAAACTTGGATTACCCAATGATTGCTGGTGCCATTCGCTTACCATTTAATGATTCCGGTAGTTTTACTGGGACACTCGGTGATGAATGGAGCCGACAGAAGAATAAAAAATCTCAACTTGAGTTTGATTCACTTGAAATCTGGAATCGTAAATTTTTAAATTCCAACCCGAATCATAGGCATTGCATGCTTATAGAAAAAGCTAGCCTAGAAGGATGCTTCGTATCAATATGATAAGACTAACAAAAGCACCATTCGTTTTCGCAACATGCTTGTTTTTTTTATCGACAGCCTGCAGCGAAACAAAAAACAGGCTCCCAGAAACTTACACGATCCCAAACGGATATATTGGATCATTTATTATTTTTTATAATATATCTGGCGCCAAAACGAAGAAGAACAATGACACATTGGTATATGACATCCCTAATACGGGCATATTATTAACTGAAAGCGATTCAAACGAGGGGTGGGTAGATACAGAAAACCTGAAGTATTACTATCGCCATCCTAATGGAGACTTAATTGAAATCAAAGAGCGATGGACGACTAGTGTTATTGACACGCTGGAGAACAGAACTGAAAACAAGATTACAATTTTTGGCGGCGGAATTGGTGTAATTAAACCTAGAGTCCTTAAACCTACTAATAATACTAGGTGTGAATTAACCTATAGCTCATTCTACGTCGGAACTAAAAAAGACATCTTAGATGGCGTAAATTATATTGATTTACTGGAGATACCTAACAAAGACCTAATGGCTTATTGCGAGAGATTAGTTAAGACTTAAGAAATCTACTTCGAGGAGGAGTGCCTAGTTCATTAGCGCCGGGAGTTCGAAATGGAAATATTTGAGAAACAGGGGCAAGTTGAACCACCCCAATTTATTTTTACGACGCACCAGAAGTCACTGAGGGTCTGTCTACAAGCACTGAGAATTCGCGAGACGAAAAAGCCTACCTAGCCAGCAATCGTGATTCCTCAGCTCATATTGAGTTGGTCACTATGATAGGCTGGTTGGTTTTTTGACCTCCCATTTAATTACTTTTTATTTATCTACATGAATTATTTTTAGCCTGGATACTCTGAACATCTTCGGGATCGATTGTTAGTATGAGAGTTAGACTCGATCGTATTCTCATTTAATGCCCGACATGAGCCGAAAACCGGTCAAGTCCTTGTTAATATATACAAAAAATGGAGTATTTGTGCGCTCACTATCTGAATTTTTATTTCAGACAGAAATAATTTTGCCTTTATTTTCTGGGTTGCTATTTGTATTCTTTTCAAAAGAGATTCTTTGGTTTAGAAAATCACTATTTGGTATATTACGCAAGAGTCCAGGTTTTATAAAAAACCTGTATCTTTGGGTAAGGATTCGTCATACAAAAAAAACAAAGAAATTAAGGCGAATTGGAGATGAGGTCACTTATCAAACTATTAGAGCTCACACCTATTTCATATTGTTTATTGGCTCTATAGCTTTCTACTTAGCATTGATTTCATTAGGCCCTCTAAAAGGCATGGGTGAATTACCCGCGTCAATGCAATACGTAATAACCGCCCCAATATACTTCTTCGAAGCTGTATGGCTTCTACAAACTCTAAACGCAAGGGAATTGATCTCGTCAAGGTCACGGCTAAAGCTGTAGCGAGAATATCCGGAGTATGCCTAGAGCCATATTTTTAACGGGAACTTGACTTCTAAGTGCACCACCTTCCTTCTAGAAGCATTATCAGTGGGTGCTGAGGCCGCGTGAACGAAAGTCGCCGTCCAACATAATAATAGCCGCCTCACGGTTCATATTGAACAGGCCTGTATCACTGATTAACTAACCATTTCCTGTCTAAATTAATTACGTTTTAATTACCTACCCTCATTGTTTTCACCCCGGATTCTCTGCAAATCTTCGGGATATCTTGTTAGCATATGGGATACACTTAACCGGCTGCTCGCTTAAGCTTCGGTATTAGTCGGAAACCGCTATAGTCCTTGTTATGCTTTAGAAAACAGCATTGCACACAACAAACCCAGGAGTAAAGTATGAGAAAAATAATTTTAGCAGCTTTGTCAGTCTTGTTCATGATTTCAGGGTGCGTTTCCAATAAAGACAGCAATAATGCCAAATCTCCTGTAAATACATTAGTTTTTGTTCATGGTGCGCATTTAACCAGCAATGCGTGGTCTTTTGTTGCCACTCTTCTAGAGAAGGATGGTTATAACACTATTGCTGTTAATCTCCCTGGACGGGAACAATCTATTAACCCTAATAGTATTACATTGGATGTTTCTTCTCAGGCGCTGTGTGATGCCATAAAAAATGTAACCGCCCCCATTACCTTTATTGCCCATAGCCAAGGTGGTGCTATTGTAAATAACGCATTATCAATTTGCCCAACAAAAAACATTAAAAACATTATTTATGTGGCTGCTGTCGCACCCGTACATAATGACAAGCCTTTTGCTCTGCTAAATTCGTCGGATGAAGAAAATTATTTTAAAGGTGTTAGTTTTGACGAAGAATCAGGCTGGATGATTATTAGTGATAGAGATTCATTCGTAAGCGTATTTACAAATTCAATTTCAAATGAAATTAGAACCTTAGTTTTGTCTCAAGCCGTTAACGAGCCGGCTATTACTGGAGACGGTGTCGTAAGCTATGATGCAGCGTATTTTTCAAAAATAAATAAATTTTACATTTACACAAAGAAAGATAAAATCATTTCACTCAAGTCGCAAAAAACCATTGCGGAAAAAATCGGCCTCAAAGGCCATGTAATCATAGATACGGGTCACTTACCTATGATTTCGAGTCCACTAAAGCTAGCGAGCCAGATTAAAACGTTTCTGACATAGAAAAGCATGATCGGGTAGTCGAGGGTATCTAACCCTCAGCGCCCTGCACCCTGCGCGGCCCGACGTATCCGCACAGAATATTTCACTTAGGATAATGAAGCTTGATCCAACATTGAGGGCGTATATGGACACCTTGGTCCCATCAGGATACTTCCGACCATAAAGTGCCGCTAAACCGGGGGAGGTTCAATTGGACCCAGTTTTTCTTTTAGTTTCCGATGGATTAATCGTTGTCATTAGCTATATTTATGATCTAGCTAAAAGATATTTATACGACAAAATAAGAGCATGCAAAGAATTCAGTTTATTCAAAACAAGTGAGCCTCAAGGCAATGTGGCTGGGTTAATGCACTTCATCCTTAAACTTAACGAACCAGCGCAGGAAGAACAGAAAAAAATTCTCGCTGTCTTCCGAGTCAAGCGTTAGTATCTTAGCAGGGGACCGTACATGTCTAAAAAACTCGATATAGATGAAAGCGGGCTACAAATTCGATGGAAAACGCGCGAGCATTATTCCGACTTCTTCGAACCAGATTTTTTTTCGAGTAAAGCCGAAGAAAAAAGAAGTCACAAGGCCTACTATGACAATAGTTACGTTATTGTTTCCTGCACAGAAAAAATCAAAGAGGATGTTGCTTTGCTGGAGTACCGCGAGCAACCAAAAGATATCTACGAAGGTGATTTGCTCATTTATTTCACAACGTCTGAACGCGATGAGGTTAGTAGGGTTGATTGGCGATCGCTGGACGGAAAAACTTACGAAGACCAGGCGACATCTAACTGGGATACATCACCGGAATCAAAAGAAGGCCAAGAACGTATTCGCGAAGTAAAATACGTTAACCGTAACCAAGCACTGGTAAAAAAACGTAAAACAAAGGATAAGAACAATTGTCAAGCCTGTAATTATCAACTCGAAATTAAGGGCATGCATATTATTGATGTTCATCACATAAATCCACTTGCACGAAAGAGTGGCGAAAGAATTACAAATCTCGATGACTTGATCTGTCTTTGCCCAAATTGCCACAGGATTGCTCACACAAGTAACCCGCCGCTTACCGTTTCTCAAGTGAAATCGTTGCTAGCTGGGTAAATACTCAAGAACACCCATTTTAATATTAACGACTACTCAGAAGACACCAGAAAATTCATAGCGGGTGCTAGTGCCTAGCCAAACAAAACAATCACTTAATATTAACCTCTCCTTCCATCACCCTCGTTTAATACGTACAACCTTCATCACATCAAACTCAATCCCCGCAACAGTTTCCTGCGCAGGGTAATAGGTCATATTCACTCGGGCACCCTTTAGGCTGTGGTAATTACCCTTACGCTTAAATTTAAAGGGCACCTCACAACCCTCTACCATTACGGTATGGGAAATCCACTCGCCTTGCTCTCGCTGGACATGTGAAGTGACCTTCATTAATTCGGAGTGGGTCAGTTCTTGGTTTTTTTCAATGAGTTTCTTGGGATCTGATTTCATATTCAAAATTATAAATCGCTAGTGATTAGGCTGGCCTAGGTAGTTTTTTGCTGCTTTTTTCTATAGGGCGTATACGTTCCCTAGTGCTTTCAGGTGATGATCAGGTGTTTATGTAATTACCTCTTGGAAAATTTTGGTTGGTATCGCTGTATTCTCCAGCGGCCTTTATAAAAGGGCACCCGTAAAAGGTTTTAGTATTGAACTAAGACTCCAAAAAATCAAAACTAGCCAACAATTGACCCAGAGGGTCGGTGCTGGCATCGGCTAAAAATTGCCTAAGGTCTACTCGAAATTGCTCATCAATTTTTTGTAAGGCGGCTGCGATCAAGAGTTCTTTGGTTTCAAAATGTCGGTATAGCATGGTTTTGGCAACGCTGGCTTCAGCAATAACACTATCCACCCCTACAGCATGGTCGCCCTATCGATTGAACTACTCAATGGCCACATCGACCAAGTGGGTTTCTTTTCAACGCGTYTCACTATTTCCCGTTTCAAACCGTATAAAAAGATACCGTATTGTAGCGATTAACCAAAGAAAAAGATCATGAACTTACTAAAAACCCTTGCCATAACCCCGGCTTTTGGCGTAGATGCGCATAACGTGGGGCCTGGTTTGACTGCCGTAGGGGCACCCTTGGGATTGCACGGTTCGATACCGAGGCATTCATGGACATTGCCAATCGTATCCCCGGGTCAGTAGCATTTACCGCCACCCACGACAGCGTTGCCTATTATCAACGCCCAACCCTACCAGTGAATGCCGTGACCGCATTAAGATGGCAGCCTGCGAAGCCAGCCGCCAATCCGTTGATAAAAGAGCGCTCACGCTACATCGCCAAATAGGCCACCCCGCCCTACTCCCTGCGCTGCCAACCTCATCTACGAAGCACGCGCTAAGCCCCAGATATTCACACCCACCGACAACCTCACCCTAGCCACCACCGAAATAGGCGTTCAAGCGGAACAACGTACAGTACTAATGATGGACAATCATTTGTATGAGCTTCCGACCATTTTGGTGACTAATAGCGGATTTAACCTAGGCTATATGATGGCGCATATAACGGCTGCGGCCATGATGACCTATGCAGCTAGGCGGATACCTATATTGGCTGAAGTTGCGCGTACTTTAGAAACCAAGCGGTACCAGCGGCGGGTGCTGAAGGTCGTTAGAGAATACGGGGTGATCACTTAATGTGCGGTATAGCCGGTCCCTGGTAACGTGCTTGTWCGTTTAYAARATATGASYATCATTTTRATATGTGCTTAAGGGTTATCACCCGCTGTAATCCCCCCCTCGGAGTGAAGCACTCTATCGCATATATTGGTACACTACCCGCGTTAAGCAGCTTCTTGCGTAATTAAACAGCAAGCCCAGATTCAATAAACGCTTTAAACTGGCATAGCGACAAACGTCAAGTTGTTACCGAGTTACTTAAAGTAGTAACTAACGCCTCAGCAATACGAAAAAACAAATATGCCACACGAGCAGACAATATATTTCTGCGCTTTCATAATAATCAGTAGCACAAAAAATAACACCTCGTTAAAAGTACGTTGTAAATGATGTGCAGAGTGATGCGGGTCGTTAAGCCAGGGCATTATCGTTGGCTTCATCGACCGAAAATAAAAATAGATTTCCGATGAGAATGTATAAAGAAGAAAGCGGTTGATATATCCCCCACGTCTGAATCTGGCTACGATGGCGTAATTTTAGTGTGGGGAATTTAACAATAATAGAAACATTAATCTAAAAGGAGTGGGTATGACCAAGCAATATGACTTAATCGTAATTGGCGGTGGGCCTGTCGGATTATCGACAGCCTTTCAAGCCAGTTTATCGGGCAAACGAACGCTAGTATTAGAGCAGTATTCTTTTCTCAATAATGAGGGCAGTTCGGCGGGCGCCTCTCGGCAATTTAGATTGCAATATGCTCAAACTTACATGGCCGAGCTGGCAATCGCTTCGCAAGACTATTGGACGGAGTTACAACGCTATAGCTTCGACTCCTTAGTAACTCGTTGTGGCAGCTTATGGTTTGGCGACCCGAGCCTTGATTCTCAAGAAGGCGGCATTAAAAGCGCTGAAGAAGTAATGGATGCCCTTGATATTCCGTATATTAAGCTTGACGCCAATGAAATTGAAAGCAAGTTCTTTTTTAAAGACTTGCCCACCGATTACTCGGGATTCTTCCAGCCTGATGGTGGCATCATCAATTTAAAGGCCACCGAGCAAACCCTAATTAATCAATGCATCGATTCGGACTTAGTGGATTTAGTGGAGTGGCAAGCGGTGACTGAAATTGACGTCTCCGTTGAGAACAGCATTAAGATAAGTACGGCGACTGATAATTTCGAATGTGCGAAGTTAGCGATTACCACCGGGCCTTATTCTAATGACACCATGGCCTTGCTCAACCTAAAGATTCCATTTTATATTTGGCAGATGTCTTCGGCTTATTTCAAAATYATCGAGCCTAATATTACTTTACCGACTTGGTTTGTATTTCAAAATCCAGCAGACTCGGCGTTGTTTTATGGCTTCCCTGAAGTTGATTGGGCTAACCCTGGTTATGTGCGGGTAGCCACAGATTTCGCCGATCATGGAAACATCTATAACCCTGACGAACGTGCAGAAGCACCAAGCCCAAACAGTTTAGCCTTAGATTCAAGCTGGGTCGGGCAACATATGGTTGGTCTAGACGATACCCCTCGATTCACTTCAACGTGCTTGATCTCGCTTGCTGAGGACAGTGAAAAAGAGTTATTGCTCGATTATCTACCCAGTGCCATGCCAAACAGTAAAAATGTGGTGGTCTATACGGCAGGCTGGGCCGGCAAGTTTATTCCGATCCTAGGGAACATGATAGGGCAAATGCTAGAAAGCGAACTGACTAGTTTTAACTATCGAGGCTACAGTATCGATCGTAGTAATTTTTCAATCGACTGGCAAGAGAGCTAGTCTATTTTACAACCTATTCATAATAGTTTTGTACGTAAAAAAAGGAATTCAGCATGGCTAATTACACAATTTTTGGTGGTGGCCCCGGAGGTCTTTACACCGCGTGGCGTCTTATTACTGGCGGTACATTAAACGAAAATGATAACGTAGAGATTCTAGAATGGGGTGACTACGATTACGCCGGCGATGGTGACGGTGATAGAGCGCCTGCGGGCAGAATTTGTAGCTACCACTATGATAAAAACCCTGACCAGTCTTATATCGAAGTCGGTGGTATGCGTTTTATCGAGTGGGACAGCAAAACATTAACGGGTCATCAACTGGTTAGTTTGACTATAGACCAAGTTGGGCTGACCTCTGACGTGGTTGAATTTAACACCACTGACAACCCGTTGTTCTATTTAAGGGGACAACACTTTTATTCTAACGAGCTTGGTAAAGAGATTAATGGCCAAGTGGTCAAAGCGCCTTATGCAACACCCGGTAACAATGAAAAACCGGCCGACGACCTTATTGGCAATATTTCCGATTTATTAACCGATGGTCAAGCCAAAAATCGTGTCACTCAATGCGAGTTTTATGCGAACGGCACGTTATCGGCGAAATTTAACGGCGGCTCGTACGTTTATAGCGGTGGCGATAACATTGGCAATATCGGTTACTGGAACGTATTTTATGACCAAGCCGGTAACGAAGGGTTTCAGTATGCTGCTGATGCTGGCGGATATTCGTCTAATGTGATTAATTGGAATGGTGCTAACGCTGCAGTTTACAACGGTGAATTTGCACCAGGCGGCGCATTCAAAACTTTAAAAACTGGCTACTCAAACTTATTCGTCGAGCTTTTTAAAACTTGCCAAAGCCAAGCCGATAGCAAGCAAATTAATTTCAAGCTCACCAAGAAAAAACGTTTGCACTCTATGTGGATTGATGAGAGTGGTGGCACATCACAGACTTGTTTTCAGGTGAGCACTGCGGCTGATCCTGATAAATCTGACGGTATTACGCAAACAACTGACTTTGCTTTTTTGGCAATGGCGCCTCATTCGATTGAATTAGTTGCTCGTGCTACGCGTTATCAAAACCTCGGAAACAGTGCTCTCGATTTTTTGAATGAAAGTAATGTTCAAAATTATTTGCAGTCAGTAATCGAACAGCCTTCCTACAAAGTGGCCATGTTTTTTGGTACTAAGTGGTGGGAAGATCCGGA
>NVVB01000105.1 GCA_002402085.1 Gammaproteobacteria bacterium | reverse complement strand
AAAGCTGGAACAGCTTCGCCCTTTTTTGGTGCAAAGAAGCATGGCGATAGTGGTGTTTGGCCTGGTAATGGTCATTGGGGTTGTAGCGGTTTCCTATCAGTTTTGGTGGTATGTGTTAGGCTGCTTACTGAAATAAATAATGCAGTAGCGCTTAGGTGTGAGACGTTGAAGAACGCAGTGTTAGCAGTAGAAGCGGGTCAAAAGTCCGTTGCGGGTGTGAAGCCGCAAAACGAAGACAGTATTGGTATCCATATTCCAATAGGTGAACAGCTGTTGTCAAAAGGTGTGGCGATGGTTATTGCTGACGGCGTTAGTGCAGCTGAAGCCGGAAAAGAAGCCAGTGAGACCAGTGTCCGGGGTTTTTTGTCGGATTATTATTCGACCCCTGAAACCTGGAGCGTTAAAAAGTCGAGCTCTCAAGTGCTCACCGCCCTGAATCGTTGGTTGTTTGGTCAAGGCAGTCATTTTACCGAGGCGCACAAGGGCTACGTGAGTACCTTTAGCTGTATCATTTTTAAGTCTCACACTGCTCACCTTTTTCATGTTGGGGATACGCGTATTTACCGATACCGTGACGGTGAGCTAGATCAATTAACCCGTGATCATTCGACGGTTATCAGCAGCAATCAATCTTACTTATCGCGCGCCATGGGCTTGGATGTGGCCTTGGATGTTGATTACCAATGCGTTGATCTCAATAAAAACGATTTATTTTTATTGAGTACGGACGGTATTCATGACTTTCTGAGTGAAGCTGAGGTCCGTGCTCATTTGGCCCTCGCTTCAGAACAACAGGACGACCAAGGCTTTGAGCAATGTTGTCATTCTCTGATTGAGCACGCGTTGAATAATCACAGCAGTGATAACCTCAGCTGCCAAATATTACGCCTTGATAGCCTCCCGGTACAAAGTCTAGAGGATGTATGCAAGAAGCTTACGGAGTTGCCATTCCCGCCCGAGTTAAGTGTGGGCGTTACTTTGGACGGCTATCAAATTGAAAAAGAAATACATGCCAGCAGTCGTAGCCAAATTTATAGAGTGCTAGAGACTTCAACTGGCAAACAATATTGTATGAAAA
Source organism: Gammaproteobacteria bacterium (assembly GCA_002402085.1). GTDB lineage: Bacteria > Pseudomonadota > Gammaproteobacteria > Pseudomonadales > UBA3067. The sequence goes on along the minus strand of NVVB01000105.1, from coordinate 11,355 downwards.
CGCCGTCGGTTAATTTCGATGATGAACTCGGTTACATTGAGCGCTTTGTATTGGAGAGTTGGATTGGCCAACGGGTTAGTAATTCGCATGTCATGAAGGTGGTCGAAACCCATCGTCCTAAATCGTGCTTGTACTTTTTAACGGAATACATCGAAGGCATTACGCTAGCGCGATGGATTAAGCAGAACCCAAAGCCGGCGGTGCAAGAAGTGATTTTTATAATCGCGCAAGTGGCAAAGGGCATGAAGGCGCTTCATGGGCGAGAAATTCTTCATCAGGATATAAAGCCTGCCAATATCATGATTGATAGAAACGGCGAAGCCAAGATCATTGATTTTGGTTCTTGCTATATCCAAGGGGTTGCTGAGATTGATACACCGCTGGAGCGCCAAGGGATCTTAGGCACGGCCAGTTACTCCGCGCCGGAGGTTAGGCTGGGTGGGGTTAGCCGTGTGCAATCGGATATTTTTTCGCTCGCGGTAATTGTGTATGAAATGCTTACCAGCAAGCCACCTTTTGGAGGTAAGTTGAATGAATGCCGGACAGAGAAAGCGTTCTTAAAAACTAAGTACGTGCCTAGCTATGAATTGAACCCCTTAGTGCCTATATGGATCGACGGTGCGGTTAAAAAGGGCTTACGTTTTGACCCTTCTCGACGCTACTGTGATGTATCAGAGTTTTTACATGAGTTGCAACACCCCAACGCTAAATACAAAAAAAATCAAGAAATCGTTTTGTTGGATCATAACCCGCTGTTGTTTTGGAAGGTGGTTTCAGGGTGTTTGTTTTTGGCACTCTGCCTCGCCTTGTATTTCTGATTCGGTCTATAGAAACTGCGTTCTTTATTTGCTCCCGGCGCTTGAAAAATCGAGGGTAGATGTTATTCAGTCGTGAAGCTTTCGAGGTTCAGTGCGTTGATGGAAAAGTCGTTGTCGAGTTGAGTCGTGCCGGTTAGATCGATTACAAAGTTCGAGCTAGAAGCAGGGGATAATAAGGGCATGGTAGCGCCATTGGCGATGGTCAATGGACGGAAAGCGCCATTGTACTTGCCGTCTGTATTTAAGGGCGTCCAATTGGTGATAAATGGAATGTCAGATAATGGCTCGTTCAAATTGCCATCGGAATCAAATACGATTGAGTATAAGGCTAGCCTAGGGTGTACATTTTGAGGCTCGGGTAAGGCAGGATTTGGATCGGCTATATCATCACCATCAATTTGTAGATAAACAGTCCAAGTACTCGATTGGTTTTCCTTTACGAAATAGGCGTTGAGTACGTGACTTTCACCTAGTGAATCGAATATATCAATAGCCGTAGTGTGATTAAAAGTAGAGTCAAGCGTGGGATCAAATGCATTATGGACGATGGTCGTGGAAATTATTGGGTTTGATAGCAAGGTTCCCGCTACAGGGATCACCGAAGGTGCGGTAGGCCCTGTGGTGATAGAATAATTTTCATCCAGATTAATCACGAAATTTCCCCCCACGGTGAGTTGTTGAGTGGACGATGAGGCCGTCAGGGTTAATGTATTACCGCTGCCCTTGAAAATTAGTTGGTCTGTATTACTTGCGCCTCCGCTCACTTGAAAGATCAAGTCGTGCCCTGAGTTGGCCATGACCATGAGTTGGTTTCCTAAAATGCTGGCCGAGATTCCTGGTAGGCCAAAGTTGGTTTGATTGTTTATCTCAATAGCAATCTCTTGAGCGGTGGCATTTGCGTCAAAGGTGTAACCGTTTAGGCTGATGCTGTAAGTGTTTGTGCGAGAGAACTTAAAAAAATCAATGGTGACTTCATTGGAAGACGTTGTACTTACCCCGTCTATTTGACTGAGTGATTGAGCAATATCTTGGGCGGACGCATTATCGTTTATTATAATATCGGTGGTTAAGTTATTGGGATCGGTGACCGTAAAGGTTTGCGCCGTGTACTGATTACCTTGAAGGCCTGAGGTAGAGTTGTTGATCACTGAATTTATTTGACTTCCGAAAGAATGATATAGGTGATCCCTACTTTCAGCTATTGTCGCACGACGGTCTAAATTAACAGCGAGATTAACGGTTTTGGTTTGTTCCGAAATCAATTGATCTTGGTGATCTGTATTAACTAAAAAGTCTCCCGAAAATTGTGTGGAGCCAGTGATATCCACGATGAAATTGTTGGATAAGGACGCGCCGTTGTATTCTCCTGAGGCATCTCTCGGGGTCCAGTGGCTAATGGAAATGGATTCGGAAAGGCTTGAGTTGAGGCTGCCGTCGGGATTAAATTGCAAGCTGAAAGCGCTTAGCGATGGCTGCTCATTGTTCGGGGGAGGGAGTGCGGGATTGGGTGCGCCCACGTTATCGTCGTCGATCTGAACGTAAGCCGTCCACGTATTGATTGCGCTTTCTTTTACGAAATAGATACGCATGACGTGTAAGTTGCCTAATGAATCAAATACGTTTGTGGTGGTAGAGTGGTTGTAACTTGATGGTTCTGAGACGGTAAATGGATTAATGACTACAGTGGCAGGATTGATCGGGTCTGATAACAACGTGCCATTTGAAACCCCGTCGTCGTTAATAGYGTAKTGGTTTTCAAGGCTGATAATAAATTGACCGCCTATGGTAACGGTTGGGGGGATGGATGATGCGGTCAAGATGCTGGTTCCGCCACTGCCTGTAAACACTAATGTGTCGGTACCTAAGTCTCCTCCGGCCACGGACATGTTAAAATTGACGCCCACGGGTGATGAAATAGTCAGCACAGTGCCTAAATGGGTGGCGGTAATAAACGGTAGGCCATTATTAGTTTGGTAGATGATTTCTGCTGCAATTTCTTGAATGTTGGACCCGGCTGGAAAAGGCACCCGGTTTATGCTGAATTGGTAAGTATTTGTGCCAGACAGTGAACCAAAATCAATGTCCACCGAGTTGGAGGACGTCGCTGTTACGCCGGAGAGTGCGTTGAGGCTTGCTGCGATTTGATCGGCGCTTTCGTTCTCCGAAATTGTTAGGTTGCTGCTAATGCCGTCGGGGTCGGTGATGGTAAATGTTTGTGCGCTATAGCCGTTTCCTACGGAGTTGAGATACGGCGTATTTATGTCGGTTCCGGAGGCTGTGATGAGGCTGGTACGAATCTCCGGGGCCATTTCTTCAGCGTTGAGGTTGAATRCCAGGTCAACACGTTGGGTTTGTTGAGCGCTTAACTCAATGCCTAAATCGCTTAGCGATCTTATAAAGTGCGCATTGGCTTGTTCCTCTGACACTAAGGTGTTGGCATTGGTGGCGTTGCCAAGGAGAAGAGATAGTGTTTGTAGGCGTTCAAATTGCTCCGTTGGTAGATCGAAGTCCAGTGACATGTTTTCGGTGAAGGCATCGATATCCTCTCTTATTTCGATGCCATTAAAAGGGTCTCCGTCGGTATCAATGGTTTGCAAAAAACGGATTAGATTACGTTTGTGATTGAGGTTGAATTCGCCATCGTCGTTAAGTAAGTCGGCTGGAGTAATAATGTCACCGGTTGGGCTGGTGCCAATTGAAATATTGCCCACAAAAAATTCAACGGTTTCACCGGTTAAATAAAGGTATTCCCCGGCTTGATTCGTAGTCCCGTTTAACGACTCGGTTTGGTAGTGGAGGCCTTGCACTGCACTGTCGATAAAAATACCGGTGTTGGGGGTGGGGGTAAGGGAAGCGGATTCTGATTCTTCTCCCTTAGTTAAGTTGGATGAACCATTTGAGCACGCGATTAAAGTGATCAGAAGCACACTGAAGATAATAGTTTTATTGAACGACATAGAATCACCTGAATGAAATGGCTCGATCACCATGTAATATAAATATTGACTGGCGGTGATTAATTCTAGGTTAGGGAATTATATTTTCCAGTCGTTTGAGGGTTCAATATCGCGCTCATGATGAAAGAATGTTGATGTTGATGTTGATGTTGATGTTGATGTTGATGTTGATGTTGGCCGTTACTGACAGAATTTACGGTTTCTACTTGGTTTAATGATAGAAATATAATGGTGGGGTAGAGGTTTCAACGTGCCGTATTAATGACTGAGTATTTCAGGTTGGGAATTGTTAAATATGAATTACCCTGATAAAACGAAGTCTTCGATGGATTAGTTTTGATGCGGTCTACGAGTGTTGTCGTTCTGTTTTGATCCACAGGCTTGATGATTGGTTCTGATCGTTATTTTTAGTGGCTGTTACTCGTTGAAGTTGTTTGGTATTGTTAAGTGCGCACTTTGCTCACTGATGAGTGCTCTAGCGCTAACAATAACCTTTACATGACGTCTAACAAACTCCTTGCCCATGAGCGCAAGCAGTTTTCTGCCGAGGGAACGATGGATCAATCTGCTGCACTTGAAGGAATAACGGTTCTTGATTTGGGTCAAATTTACAATGCCCCTTACGCCGGATTTTTGTTGGCCAATGCGGGGGCGCGGGTGATTAAAGTCGAGTCGCTGATAGGCGAAACATTAAGAGGTCGCGGGGAGAAAAGTTCGGCAGCTTATGCGTTTGCCATGCTGAATCAGAATAAAGAATCGATCACGTTGGATCTTAAGCATCCAACCGGTAAAGCGCTYTTTATWGATCTCGTGAAGCACGTGGATGTGGTGCTTGAAAATTTCTCCCCAGGGGTCAYGGCCAAGTTAGGCCTGTCTGCGGAGATTTTGCGTGAAGCTAATCCGAGCTTAATTTATGCTGCGGGTTCGGGCTATGGCCAAGAAGGCCCCCACCGGGATTATTTGGCCATGGATATTACCGTGCAGGCAATGTCGGGCATAATTAGTACCACTGGAATTGAAGGGCAGCCGCCGTTGAAGTCGGGGGTTGCGTTGTGTGATTTCTTGGGCGGGATTCATTTATACGGCGCCATTACCACGGCGTTATTAAGAAGCCAACGAACAGGTCAGGGCGCCACCCTGGATGTTGCGATGCAGGACTCMGTCTTTCCGGTATTGGCAACCGTGTTGGGGGCTTATTACAATGATGATAAGAAGATACCGGTAAAGTCGGGCAATAAACATCCTGCCCTTTCAGTGGCACCCTACAACGTTTACGCGGCTAATGATGGGCATGTATCGATTATATGCATCCGAGACGGCCATTGGCGATCCATGCTGGAAGCGATGGGTCGAGAAGACTTGCTCGATGATGATCGCTTTAGTCGTATGAGTGATCGTGCTGAGGCGATGGATGTCGTGGATGATTTGGTGAGTAGCTGGACGGCAACACGCGATAAGCAAACGGTTTTAGAAATCCTGCAGAAGCATTCAGTGCCTTGTGCCATTGTTCGCAATGTCGAGGAGGTGCTCAATGACCAGCAAATGCATTACCGAGGTATGTTGCGTCGCGTTGAGCATCCTGAATTAGGCGAAGTGATACTGCCCGCCTCACCACTTTACTTTCAAGGCGAAGAACGATTGGAGCAAACCTTGGCCCCAAAGCTTGGTGAGCATAATGAACTGATCTTGGAAGAATTGTTAGGACTCGATAAAACGCGTATTGAGCAGTTGCGTGCTGACGGAGTAATAACCAAGCAATGATTATTTTTACAAATTGGCCTTCCTAACGTCCGATGAAACATTTGTCGTTAGTGGCAGTTAACCTCATTAATATTCGGCCTTAGGGCTGATTTTATTAGGTAATAATAAAATGGAAAAAATAATAATTGAACAATTCAGACAAAAACTTTTAGATTTAAAGACTGAATTAAAGGTGCGTGAGGAATACGCGAACGCAAATTCTGAGCCTGTGGAATTAGATCAAGCGAAAGTAGGGCGTCTTTCGCGAATGGATGCCATGCAGGCACGGCAAATAGTGCTTGAAACCAGTCGGCGACGTAAAGAGCAATTGTTGCGAGTGCAGGCGGCGCTGCGGCGTATCGAGTTAAATGGCTTTGGGTATTGTGTTCAGTGTGATACGGCGATGGATATTCGGCGGCTGAATGTGGACCCGAGTCATGCAAAATGTATTCAATGCGCAGACTAATGCCTGCTTCGCTGTGAGTTATTCGTAAGCGCCATCTGGATTTTTTTGATGATTTATTTTTATTGTATCTTGATTAGTGTCAATAGAGCGTGGACCTTTGTTTTATGGCGTCAGCTCAATGAATCCATTGAGCTGTTTGCCCGTAAAGTAATGCCTAACTTGGCTGATTGGATGTTGACTTAATTACTACGAAGCTGTGGCAGTTTTTCTTAGTTGTGATGCGGTGGGCGTGTCCTGCATTTCGTATCCAAATGCGCCAAAAGCAAATTCCCATCGCTGGTTCACTTGCCGGATAAGGTCTGGGTCTTGCACGTAATCATTTTTTTGATAATTACGTTGCTGTTTTAAGTAGGCCTGTATTGGGCGTTCTGCATCGTCCCAGCCCGGTAGGTCGAGTTGCTCGTAAATGCCTTTGATTTCCTTCATGGGATTTATTTCCAGGTCTTCGTAGCGTATTTCAATTAACCGATCGCTGGGTATGCTGTTTCGCTGGGCGAGGTAAGTATTCATCATGCCGTCGTAAACATGCAGAATCATTTCGTCGCGCTGCTCGGGGCTGACGGTTTGTAGTCCTAGGCTGCTAGACATTTTGTCGAAAAGGCGCTGAGAGGATCGATATACATCGTATGGGTTACGGTGGATGTGCACGAATTTACTATCAGGGTAATGATCGGCTAACAAAGCCAGCCTTGCTGTGCTGGGTGGGTTTTTGAGCAGCAAGGTTTTTCCTGGGTCAGCATAAGTGGCTTGCTGTAAAACGAAATGGTAAGCCTCTAGGAAGTCTTGCTGCCGGTTACTTCCTTCCCCTTTAAAGAGACAGTACTGGTCAAATAAGCTGGCAAACTCTCGAGGGAACATCCAATAGTAATAAAGTGTTGCTGTCGTGAGCGCCGGCATTGCGAGCTCTTCTTCCTGAGGAAGTTCGATGCCCATGGGGAGGTTGTCCATGGGGCGTTTAATATGGGGCAGTATTGGAGCAAGCCGAGTTAGCCAATGACCTAATGAGAAGTAGCACGTAGGCGAACCTATTTGCGCATTAGAGATGGTGGCAAATTGTGGGTCTTGTGCCAGGGTGTAGTGAAGATGGGTTGTGCCGCTGCGCCAGTGTCCTAAAATCATCAGTGGCGGCGAGGCCAGTTCAGTTTTTCTAACGTTGGCATTGAAGAAGCGTTCTTCGATCCAGCGCGCGGGCGCCAAGAGACGATTCATTGTACGTATATAGGTCACGCGCCAAGCCATCTCTGGGTCGGAGGAATAGCGATCCAAAACTTCTTCCAGTACCTCAGGCTTAGCCATTACGTAAGGGGAAAGAATTGGGGGGAGGGTTTCAACTTTTATCATATCGACTTCTTTCATGAAMATTATTCYTCACGCTACATTAGGYGYTCAGGAAAGTCTATGYGTGACTGGGTTAGCGACCTGATAAYGCCCATGAATGYCTATTAAWATCGGAACGTACCTGTTAGTTGATGTCTGCTGTGTGTTCTGTAGCAGGGGTTTAAAAATGACAGGCCTATAAAGGGATTAAACGTTGGTATGTTGGATCTATAAAAATATTTGGCTTTATTGACCGGCGTATTGATCGGTGTATTGATTTGGCTCAGCTTGTATTTAGAAGGCGGGACTAGAATATATTCTCTATGTTCGCTGGGGATGTCTGTGGGGCTATATAAAGGATGGGAATGGCTTTATAGAAAAACAGATGATGTAGGTGGCGATTTTTGTGTTTTTGTTTTTCTGCATTACTTTATGCGGTGTCAATGAGTGCTGGTGATTTAATGCGGGTTCGCGGTGGTTTCTTGATGTGTCTTGAGGCGCTTCATCGTTTTTTTGATTGTGATGATATTTATTTGTAAGTGGGTAATGCGGATGTGCTCAATAATTATTTGCTATATAGTGCGTCGCGCTTGAATGGTTTACTTCTGGATGACCTTTAAAAACAGTTCATCAATATAAAATATTGAAACGTATCAGTGTTTATACGCTGAACTATGAAATATTTATGCTTAGTTTTAACTTGTACAATTTGAAGTTGTTTGAGTTGAACTGAGTCACAGTCCTTGGCTGTGTTGGGTGAAATAGCCGCTAGGAAGTGGTTAACGTGTTGTGTTTTAAAATGGGTGTTTGGAGGCTTTCGAGTATCAATAAAGTTAAAATATATATGGAGAGTTACATTGAAAAAAGCATTACTTGGATTAGTTAGTTTGTTGCTGGTTGGCAATGCGCAAGCGGATCAGTTCCCCTCAAACTTTAGCAGTCTGGTGCAGCAACTTTATCATTCGGTTACTTCAGATGATATTGAGCTGACGCGGATTGCAAATGAAAACCTGAATAAAGACTTACGTACACGAAAAGCCCTGTGTAATGAATTGGTCGTGAGGCATTATTTTTCTACCGCTCCGGGGATGACGCAAACTAATAGGGCGTATTCCGGTGTTTCCCCAACGGCTAGCCAATGCGTTAACGCGTTAACGTATACTAATAGTTATACCGGTGACCGTGGTAGTCGGTGGTATGACTGGGCCGGTGCACACAGTGGTTTTTGGTATGAGGGGTCTACTGGGCAGAAGTTCTCTGATAAGGCGATCTGGAATGACTCAATAAAAATGCCAGCCAACTCACCTTATGATGTTGATCAAAGTGGTAATCCCCGCGTCTATGATTTTCAATCGGTCGTGTTTACTGAGCGCACTGGTAATTCAAAGTACGGCTGGAATCAATCCCACCCTGAGGTTCAATACATTTGGGGATGGGATCCAAAAGACGAAAGTAATGCTGGCGGGCAAGTCGGGACTCATGTGGGGTTTCCTTTTCACGTGGCTAAATCTACCAGTACTAAAGAAGCCAGCTGTATTGTTTGGGTGACTCCGCAAGAAGCTTTTCTTGAGTGCATTAGCATGGAAAGCGAATACTGGCGTCGTCGTACTGCGACAGGCTTGACTGGGTTTGGGCAGTGGTCGGTTTCACGATGGTATTAGTGCCGCGATAGCGATATGTATACCTGTCTATAGGTTTGCTAAATACCTGCATTTGCCATTCTCTAGTGATTATTCTTTGGTTTTGAATGGCAAGTGCTGCCCCCTTTTTTATTGCAGCGGTTTTTTTAGCATCGCTGTAATGGGTAATGGGTAATGGGTAATAGGTAATAGGTAATAGGTAATAGGTAATAGGTAATAGGTAATAGGTAATGGGTAATGGGTAATAGGTATTGAGTAGTGAAAAATTTAAGGCAGGCGTAAGCCATTTAATTCAGCCTGTTTTACCCAATGTGTAATGTGTTAGCTAGCTATTAATTGAGCACCACTTAATGGTTAAAATTAATAGTGTCGTTGGTGCAATATAAGCCTGGGAAATACCTCGGTTTATCTGGGTATGTATTCCCATCATTTGAATGTATGTCAGGGCCTTGGTTTAACACGGAGGTACTCGATGGTTGTTTGTTTGGCTCGCGCTTGAAGAAAAGGCGTGGGCGAACCATTGGAAAGTTAACAGTGATGTACCCGTGAGCAATGATCAAAAATAGTTGGCCGCAGTGACGAGAGGTTTGATGATGTTTTTCCCCGACACGGGCCGTAGTGATATCTTGTTAATGGCTAAAAGCAGACGGTCTCTTTGTTACATAGTGTGTTGTATTCGATGTTGTTTTAACGGTTCTGTGGTCAGCGGTACTGTAGGCGACGACTGGTCAGTTAAGGTGCTCAGCCTCTGGCTTTAAGTGTCGCTTGATGATTTAGGTTAATGACTCTTGTTTGTATGGGTCGAATAGTTTGCGGTTTGGGATAACCATCGAGTCAGCCCACTTTATATGCTCTGGAGCGCTTGAAATTTAATCGATCAGGTTGTTGCCTGTCGTCGTCGCTAAATTATGCCAATTTTCTCCAACGTCGTAACGCCGCTCCTGAGGGACTTTGATTTTCTTGGCCATCGCTGTGTAATCATTACTGTGTAGCCACGCAGCTTTTATGTGGGGTTTGTCGAGTCTTGTGTGTACTGTTGTGTAGAACTGTATGGTTTTTGTTGGCTACTTTATTCTGCTTACGGTTTTGTAGGAGGCGCGTGAAATTATTTGCGGGATGCTTCCATTCGGGCGTTTTGGAAATACGGGGTTTCGGCATGTAGGCTAGATCAAGTCAATAACACTATTGTAANYGAWANRYMYCGAARKTGAGGCTTTGAAAAATTTCACGTTGTTTTTTTTTATGCTTTTCCCCTGATTTGTAAATTTCAAGGCCTTATGCCACTTACATGAGAATTTTATTTTCGTTAGAATAGCCGGCCATTAGTGTAGAACATTCTGTAACCCATGAAGTGGTTGCGAACGTCACTTTCGGGCTTTGGCTCAAGAAGGTGAATATAAGGCTTCTGAGTTTCGAGGTGTTACCTAATGGGCGCATTTATAGATCTAAGCCGAGGCTAGATCACGCTACGATTGATTCATTTGCGGTATTTGGGGTATTCACCCTCAGAGTAGTAATGGATTTGAACAAAGGGACTACTCCTAATTCTCATTCAAGTGAAGGCCGGGCCTTTTATCATTTACCTGGCGACATCTCTATGCACTGTTTTAACGTTTCATTCCCACTGGAATAGAATTTATTCCAATATTGGCTGGAGTGCAATGAGGCCAGCCTACTACTAATTGCATCGTATTTTTGTGGGATCAAACCCTACTGTTCGAGCGCGAACGGCTTTTTTGACGGGTATAGGTCAACCTAGGAGTAGTTTAAGGCTTAAGGAATCTGTTTTAAGTGGAGCCATTAGATAGATCGAGCGGGGGCGCTTGATGCAGTAAAAATGGATAAGTACAAGTTGTAGACAAGGAGCGGTATGAGTATCAGAGCAATATCGGCGAAAGAGCGCTGTTTGCGACAAGCCACTTCTCCTTGTATGGATGGAATAGCGGGCCAGTAAGGCACGCAAAATTTCGAAGGGAGACCAGGGAGAGTGTCGTAAGTAGATGTGATACATAAATTGAAGTAGGAAGGAAAATACTGAATGCTTGCTATGCGAATAAAATTCTTTGTGTTATTGATTTTAGCGCTTGTCTCAACTTCAACCTATGCCCATGTAAGCTGGTTCGTCGATCATTCGTATGGTATAGGCACTGGAAATCAGTACAGCTTATATGACACCATAAGTATGAGTGTTCTTGGTGGGTTTTGCTTTATCCTTGTTTCTGCTTTTTGTGTTCATCGCGTATTGCGTTTCCAGCAATATGAGGTGTTAGTGCTCCGTCCTCGTTCTATGTTCGTAGTGACAGATATCGTACGCATCGTATTCGGCGTGCTACTTTTGATAAGCTCCTTAGACGAGCGTCTTTTTGCGCCTCACCTTATTCCTGATGAATTTCAACGCCAAGTGCTAATGCTTCAGT
>NVVB01000104.1 GCA_002402085.1 Gammaproteobacteria bacterium | reverse complement strand
GCGAACTTTAACCTTCTCAACAAACTCCTTAACAACACGCAGCGCAACATCCGCCTCAAGCAACGCCATGCGTACTTCGCGTAACGTCTCTTGGATGTTTTCTTCGGTTAACTTGCCCCGGCCTGTAACATTGCGAAGCGATTGCGATAATCGATCGGAGAGGTTTTCAAACATATTCGGTTCCCACTACTTTTAGTTTTACTCGTTCTATTTATCTGTTTGAGCCTATGACTGCAATCTGCTTGGCCAAGACTTGATTAATGATTAAGCCGCGACCCGACGAATAATCAGGGTCCATCGCTTATCTGCGCCTGAAATGACAAATAATGCACGATTCCACAGTGCCCAGCACGTTAAGCAGGCTTTTCTGAAAAGCCAGAAAGTACAATTCTTAGACGCCTCATTCAGCGTTGCCTCTAAACATTGACTAAATTTTCAGCCTTTCCCCATCTTAATCAAGCATTGTTGTGAACATTGCTGCAAAATGTCGGTCTCAAACGCGGATGAAATCACTTATTCACATGATCTCGTCCACAATACGTAACTTGGCCTGATTATAGCGACTGAATATCCTGCGCGGAAATCTTTTCATCACCTTCTCCTTATGCCAAACTTTGCCCTGCTTTGATAAGGACTCAAATCTATGACCTCTGTTTCCATCAGTTTACTCTCAATCACCTTATATTTCTCCGCGACCGGACACTTAGCGTGGCATATTCATAAAGGCCAAGCGGTGAACAAGTCGATTTTCTTCATTCTCAGCATTGGCGCGATCATTTTTCACACTTACAGCAGCGCAACCACACTAAGCAGCGCCGAAGGGTTTAATTTCGGTTTTTACAGGATTGGCTCATTGTTTGGTTGCCTGACAGCCTTTCTAACGTTGGCTGCCTGCCTTTATCGCCCGGTAGAAAACTTAGCACTTCTTTCATTTCCTGTCGCCATCGTAAGCCTTATTGCATCACTTAGCCTTTCAACACAATCGGCCCCGGTCCAAATCTCCAATGAAATATTGGTACATATCATTCTTTCTATTTTTGCCTACAGTGTTTTAACCGTAGCCGGCGGGCAAGCGATCTTACTTGCCATGCAAGACTATCGACTCAAACGCAAACAAACCAGCGGCCTGGTGAAACTGTTACCACCACTTCAAACCATGGAACATTTACTGTTTGAAATGCTTTGGGCCGGGGTATTCCTGCTTAGTGCATCGATCCTGAGTGGACTCATCTTCTTAGATGATATTTTCGCGCAGCATCTAGTCCATAAATCCATACTCAGCATACTGGCCTGGGTGGTATTCGTAGGCTTATTAATAGGCCGGTACTTTTTAGGGTGGCGCGGCACTTTGGCCATTCGATGGACGCTGGTAGGTTTTTTACTTCTTATGATGGCTTACTTTGGTAGCAAGTTTGTTATAGAAGTTATTTTGGCCTAATTAGACGCAAACCCTAAGGGCAGACACGACACATTGTTATTATCAACGCCTAAACATAAATTGAATTGGCCCAGCGCTTAACCATGCGCATGCGCCCGAACTATGGCAATACAGCCTTCGCCTCTTGACAAGCGAACCACAGAAGACTAAAAGTCATTACACTAACAGCTAAACAGGCTCCCCCTAGTTGAACGAAGTATCCCTAACCGCGCTCGGTACCACACTTTTCTTTCTCATCATACTCTCAGGCTTTTTCTCTAGCTCAGAAACCGGCATGATGTCGTTAAATCGATATCGCTTACGGCACCGCGCTCAAAGTGGCAAAAAACCAGCGCAACGCATTGAAGCATTATTAAAACGCCCTGACCGTTTGATTGGCGTTATTTTAATCGGCAACAATTTCGTCAACATTCTCGCCTCGTCCATTACCACCGTTATCGCCCTACGATTACTCGGCGATAGCGGCATCGCTTGGGGTACAGCAATATTAACGCTGGTGATTTTGATCTTCGCCGAAGTCACCCCCAAAACTCTGGCTGTACTGCACCCTGAACGGATCGCCTACCCGGCCTCGTACGTATTAATCCCACTACTAAAAATATTTTACCCCTTGGTGTGGTTAGTCAACAGTATCAGTAATAGTTTACTTTGGCTGTTACGAGTGAAACGCAGTGGCTCCCATCAAGGGCTAAGTCCAGAAGAGCTTAGGACAGTGGTCTACGAAGCAGGCGCACGCATGCCCAGCGAGCATCAGCGAATGCTTTTGAGCATATTGGATCTAGAGAAGATATCCGTCGATGACATTATGATTCCTCGTAATGAAGTAGTGGGAATCGATATCGATGACAGCCTAGCGAGCATTGTTAAGCAGCTCAAAGTCACTCAACACACCCGCATGCCGATCTTTAAAGGGGAGTTAAACCAGACCATCGGCGTATTGCACGTGCGTAATGCCACGCGCTTTATGGACTCACCGGACCTAAACAAGGCCATGATTTTACAGCAGTCAGGTGACCCTTATTTCGTGCTAGAAGGCACCCCGCTAGACAAACAGCTAGTCGACTTCCAACACAATAAGCGCCGGATTGGCTTAGTCGTAGACGAATACGGCGAAGTGCAGGGCATCGTTACTCTGGAAGATATATTAGAAGAGATTGTGGGTGAATTCACCACCGACATGGCCGCCACCAGCAAGGACATTCACCCGCAAAAAGACGGCTCCTTCCTCATCGACGGTACCGCTACGATCCGGGATATCAATCGCGCATTAAAATGGGACATGCCAATCGCTGGCCCGAAAACACTCAATGGAATTATTATTGAGGCTCTGGAGTCGATCCCCGAAAACAGCGTCTGCACCCAAATTGGCAATTACCGCATCGAAACACTGCACACGCAAAAAAACATCGTTAAAACCGCCCGGGTATTCCAAGTCAGCGCCCCAAAACAACAAGCCAGCTAAAGCGGGCTCATTAAGTCGCCTCACGCAACTTAATCTCGCTCAACAACTGGCGTTTTTGGTCATCGCTCATGGTCCACCATTGACCAATTTCATCTGCGGTGCGCCGACACCCCATACAAACATCATTGTCATCTAGCGCGCAGATATCCACACACGGCGAACTCACTGGTTTAGGCTCACTCACTTGCAACAACCCCTTTCACGTTTCTATTGACTCTAACTTCATAACGTCCATCAGGGACTGTGAATCTAGAAATACTTAATTAATACGAATACTGGCACCAGTACCAAACATTAGCACTCGCACCAACACCCACTCTCAGGGAAACATCCGCATTAATAATGCCTATCAACACGAATGTTAAATACCCGCATTGATGCCAATATTAATGCCCTCTTAATAGGCCAATGAAGACTTACTCGGCCACCAAATCCTTTTTATAGCGCTTAAAGTTTTCCACATAATGAGACGCGCCCATCTCCAGCATCATTTTTTGCTGATCCGAGATTTGCTTGACCACTTTACCAGGAGAGCCTAACACCATCGAGCCATCGGGAATTACTTTACCCTCAGGAATCAGTGCGTTCGCACCGATTAAACAATTTTTGCCTATCTTAGCGCCATTTAAGACCACGGCATTGATCCCTATCAAACTATGATCACCGATGGTGCAACCGTGCAGCATTACTTTGTGCCCCACTGTTACGCCCTTGCCAATGGTCAACGGATATCCCATATCGGTGTGCAGAACAGACAGGTCTTGGACATTAGAGTTCTCGCCGATAGTAATAATATCGTTGTCTCCGCGGACCACCACGCCAAACCAAATACTGGCATTCTTCTCCAATACTACGGAGCCGATCACCGTGGCATTATCGGCTATATAATAATCATCCCCACAGGTTTCAATCCTACGATCCCCTAATCGGTAACGCATATCACTTCCCCACATTATTTGTTTTTATTGAATTAGCGCCAAAACTCATCGCTGGCGTAGTTTTTAATTTAGTTTTATTTAACTTAACGTTATTTAGCTCTATATAGAGTCGCAAGCCTTTAACCGCCCACACAGACCCAAAATATACTAGGCCTTTTCAACCAAAGGTCGATGAAGGTTAAAGGTAATGTCAGCATTAAACGCACGATTCACAAGATCAACGATCATAAACGCGGTCAGTCCCCAAATCACATAGCCGTCATAATGATACGCAGGAATCACAACCTTCTGGCCTTTGTAATCGATACTTTTGCTGCGTACATTATCACCATCCATTAGAAACGACAGCGGCACTTTAAAAATACTATCGAGTTCCTGCAAATTAGGGATCAGTGGAGCACTATCATCGACAATGGCCACATAGGGCGTTACATTTAATCCAGAGCGCGAGACCACAGGCTTAAGCTGCCCCACGATCTCCAGCACATGCTCTGCCTGCAAGCCCACTTCTTCACGGCTCTCACGCAATGCGGTGGTTAATAAATCACCGTCCTCGTCATCCCACTTGCCGCCTGGAAAGGCGACCTCACCGGCGTGACTGGACAGGTGAGCCGAACGCTTGGTTAAAATAATATGCGGCTCATCAACGTTCGTGATCGCAATCAAGACCGCAGAATGAGGCAGGTCGGGGTTTCGAACAGGGAAGCTTTCTTTTGTAATCGCTGCTCGAATACGCGCTAACATAAATCACCTCATCATTGTTTTAATTAAAATAATTCAAGCACTTAGAGGCTTGCAGAGCGATTCGTTGTCTCGACAGCACCGGCATCCATGGCCCAGCTCGCCTAACATGCTAACACCGACAGCCCCAGCAGCGCTAATTCGCCCGCAGACACCCAGCGGAATAGTCTAAGCCCACTAAATCTTAGATCAATTTGGGTACTAGCCGCTTAAATTTCAAGTCGATGTAGGTAATATTTACGTAATAGCAGGGTCGCGTTCATCCCTGAAGCGGGCCCGGCCTCTATCCCAGTACTGACCTCAGGCTTAAGAAAGGCGTACCTTAGCCTTCAGCATTGCAGAAATTTCATCCGCAGGCACCGGCTTACTGAAGTAAAAGCCTTGAATTTCATCGCATTCTTTCGCGCGCAGTAAATTCAATTGCTCGACATTCTCCACCCCTTCCGCAATCACTTTGAGATTCAAGCTATGGGCCATGGCAATCACCGCCGAGGTAATCGCGGCACTCTCAGCGTCTGATTCTAATTCAGCAATAAACGAGCGATCTATTTTAAGTGCATCAATGGGAAAACGCTTCAAGTAACTGAGCGACGAGTAACCCGTACCAAAGTCATCCACCGAAAGGCTTATACCGCGCGCTTTAATTTCATTTAAGGCTTCAATCGTCTTGGTGGCATTGCGCATAATCACCCCCTCGGTCAGCTCCAATTCAAGGTGGCAAGGATTCAGCTTGGTAGCCGACAACACATCATCTAACACCTTCATTAGATTCGATTGGTAAAACTGAATGCTGGATAAATTCACTGCAATGCGCTGCAGATCAAAACCCTGATCCAACCAGCACTTCATCTGGCTACAGGATTGTCGCAACACCCATTCGCCAAACTCTATAATCAAGCCCATCTCTTCGGCGATGGGGATRAAATCTGCCGGAGAAACACTTCCCAGCTCAGCATTGGTCCACCGCATTAAGGCCTCAACACCAATAATCTGCCCCGTGCGGACATCTAGCTGCGGCTGATAAAACACCTTGAACTCATCTCGTTCCATGGCCCGACGCAGATTATTCTCAATCACCAAACGCCGATCAGAACGACTATTCATCTTTTGATCATAGAACTCATAACTATTACAGCCATTCTCCTTGGCGTAACGTTTCGCTAGGTCAGCGTGCTTGATCAGCTCATCAGGCGTCCTACCATTTTCAGGAAAAACCGACACGCCAATACTGGGCGTAATGAAGACCTCATGGGAATTCAACAAAAAAGGCTTCGCTAGGCTGATTAATATCTGTTTAACAATAATGCATATTTTTTCGTGATCCACCGATTGCAACGCCGCCAACAGCACTACAAATTCGTCCCCGCCAAAGCGACCGAGAAAATGTTTTTCAGAATCAACCGCCGACGGGGCAAACTGTAAATCCTGCATGCATTCTCGCAATCGCTCGGCCACGCCGCACAGCAACAAATCCCCCACACTATGCCCTAAGGTGTCATTGATCCGCTTAAAATGATCTAAATCAAGAAACAGCACCGGAATTTGTTTAGTCGAATCCGAGTTAGTGATCATTACTTCCATCGAATTTAAAATATTCTGTCGATTAGGAAGTCCTGTTAATTCGTCAAAAAACGCTAGGTAACGGACCTGCTGCTCCGCTAAAGTGCGCTCGGTAATATCGCGAATAATCGCCAGCAATTGTTCATTGCCACACACCACCAAACGGGCTTCATAATAATAAGCGTGGCCATCCCCTGCCACCATGCCCTCAAACGAAACACTTTCGCCGGACTTAATCACCTCCGCCATTAAGCCGATGATCTGGGCGCAAATTCTACTCGGCAGCAATTCAGTAATGTGGCTGCCCACCGAACTCTTATTTTCTAACTCATAGCGTAAAGTAAAGTCCGCCTCGCCCGGCTGACTACTTAAACAAAAGCCGTCGCGATCCACTCGAATCATCAAATCCGGAACCGCCTTAATCAACGCTTGATTACGCGTTTCACTGAGGCGCAACTCACCGAACAAATCTGCCGCTCGCAGCATGTATTTAACGCGATGCGCCAAGATAATCCAATTCACAGGTTTGCTTATAAAATCGGTAGCGCCGACTTCATAAGCACGATGCACCGCATCGACATCCTCAAGGCCTGTGACCATTAAAATCGGCGTGTGATCGCCGCCAGGCAGCGCACGAATTTTCATGCAAGCAGAATAACCATCCATTCCAGGCATTTCTACGTCCAACAACACCAGGTCAGGCTGCTTAGTTTGAAACAACTCAACGGCCTGCAAACCATTTTCTGCTTCGATCACTTCAAAGCCCGACAAGCCTAAACTCTCCATCATGAGTAGACGCATCATTGCATCATCATCAACCACTAATACGGAGACGGCTTTCGCGGGCCGGTTCTCGTCATTCGCCACCGAGCCACCAAGATCAATTTCTTTYTTGATTACTCTACTCATGCGCATTCTCCCTCAGCACCCGACTCACATTCTAGGGCGGCTACCACATTAGAATACTCTTGCTCGATTTTTTTAAGTTGCTCCGGGCCGTGATTTAACTCGCCACGACTGGTTTCTACTTCCAACACTCGAAGCTGCTCCGCCAAGACCAAAGCCCCGACATTGGCACTGCTTGATTTTAAAGCATGCGCCACCTTTCGAACCTCTTCCAGGTCAGCTGMATTGATGCCCGTCCGCAARCGTTCCATACCCAAGCTCGATTGTTCCAGATAGAGGCCAATRACCTTACTGAGCATRTTGGGCGCGCCACTGCGCTGTAGCGCGCGTATATTATCAAGCGCCATTTGGTTTAGCGGGCTGACTCTTTCCGGTCKCCCGYCCTCATTACTGGCATCRGTACCGACCCGTTTATTAYTTTGATCCTGCTCTGACATCACGGCATCATTTTGAGCGACGSCKMCMCTWTCAGWCACKTYATYKWRMYCCYCAGWCMGCKCATTCWYKTTCATATCATYTGAAACATACATGACTTTTGAWKCATCAATCCACTTCACCAAYAATTCCNTTAACGCATTAAGTGAAAAAGGTTTGGTCARATAATCRCTCATGCCTATTTCAATGCAGCGTTCACGATCGCCWRTCAGYGCATTKGCMGTCAMGGCAATGATAGGCACGCGAGCACAAGCATTACGTTTTTCTTGCGCGCGAATTTCTTCGGTGGCTTTAAATCCGTCCATGCCTGGCATTTGGCAATCCATTAAAATTAAATCGAAATTAGTGCTGCTATAAGCCGCCAACGCTTCCTCACCATCGTGAGCCACTCGGACCTGACATCCCAATATGCCCAACATATTCAGCACCACTTCCTGATTCACTAAATTATCTTCTGCCACCAGTATTTCTGCATTAAACGCCACCCCCACTTCAACTAAGGGCGCGTTCTCTGACTTAGGCGCCGCCTGCAACCCTAGCTCTTCGACGACACTGGCGGAAAGCCCCATCACCCCAATGATGGATTGATAGAGCTGATTTTGAGACACCGGCTTAGTTAATTGATATAGAATTCCGGCCTTTTTCCTAAGCGCGGTATCGCCCACCTGAAAAACAGAACTAAACATAATTAAACGAATCGCGGTGGTCTTTTTGTTATTATGAATTCGCCCGGCTAATTCGAGTCCGTCCATCTCAGGCATTTGCATGTCTAAAATAGCGAAATCAAATACCCGCCCACTCGCCATTTCTCTATCAAGCACTTCAAGCGCCTGCTCTCCTGAGGCGGCGAAATGCGCGTTGACCTCCCAAGCCGCTAATTGGTGGCTTATAATTTCACGATTGGTTTCATTGTCATCGACGACCAAACAACATAATCCCACCAAGTTATGTTTAACCTGATCCATAACCCCGCGACCAGACGCCATGGCTAACTTAGTACTAAACCAAAACGTTGCGCCCTGGCCCAATTGACTGTCCACCCCCAGTGAGCCGCCCATCAATTCCGACAAGCGTTTTGAGATTGCTAAGCCTAACCCGGTGCCGCCGTATTTACGTGTAGTCGAACCATCGGCCTGGGAAAATGAATCAAATATTACGCCTCGCTGCGCCTCAGAAATCCCAATCCCCGAATCACGTACTTCAAACCGTATCTCAGCCTCCTGRCCTATCTCCGAAACGGTTTTAACGCGCACAACCACTTCACCTTGTTTGGTGAACTTAATGGCATTGCCCATTAAATTAATCAGCACTTGCCTAATACGTCCAGGGTCACCGCGATAAGCGCTGTGCATATCCGGCGGCACTTCACAGATTAATTCAAGCCCCTTACTATAAGCACGCTCAACAAAGGTGATACACAACTCCTCCATTAACATGCGCAAATCAAACTCAATACTTTCTAGTTCTAATTTTTCAGCTTCAATTTTTGAAAAATCGAGAATGTCATTAATAATGGTTAACAAGGACTTGCCCGAATTCCGAATGGTCTTTAGAAAGCGGCGCTGGGGTTCATTCAGTGAGGTTTCTTGTAGCAATTCGCTCATGCCCAAGATGCCATTCATTGGCGTGCGTATTTCGTGACTCATATTGGCCAGAAATTGAGACTTGGCTTCATTCGCGGACTCGGCTTTCTCCTTCGCCAACTGTAGATCAATGACCGTGTGCTCCAATTTATTTTTACTTCGAAATAAATCGCGAGTCCGCGCATCCACCTGCTCTTCCAACTGATTTTGATATTGAGAAATCGAAACATCCCGCTGCTCAAGCGCTCTAAAAAGATAATTCACACCGTCCACTAAGGCCGTGACATCATCCTTTGAGTCATCCGTTTCCAATAGAGAGTAATCTTCTACGCTCACCGCGCCTTGTAGCTTTTGAGCCAGTCCCGACAATCGAGAGGAAAGCACAGTTTGCAAACGAACCGCCAATACATAAGCCGCACCTAACGACACAACAACAACAGCCAATACAATCCAGAGGTAATTAATGAGCCCTTGTTGCCATCGCCGCGTATCGCCCATTACATACATATTGCCMACCCGYTCACCGTCTAAGTCAATGGACTTGGTCAGCAACACACCGCCACCATCAATAAAGTGATGACTATTTAAAGTCGTTAAGCGAATCCCTCTCGCCTCAAAATATTGCTCGAGCTCTGCAAAACTGAAATGGCTCATGCCATCGCCTTCACGGTGGTACTCTGCTAAAAGCCCTTGTCCTTTTTTAATCACGAATGCAGAAATAACTTCCGGTTCTGCACGCAGTGCTTTTAATGTTTCCTTGGCCGAAACACCGTCCTCAAAAATAAGGGCTGCGGTTACATTAAATCCCACCACGTCCCCCAAGGTGATTAATTGCTGTAAAAATTTATCACGGGAAACGGAGGTCTCATAAAAAACAAACGCCCCAACCATTAAGCACACGACTACCGTTGATGAAAGCATCATCAACACCACTAGCTTTATACTAACGGAGGCATTTTTAAAAAAATTCATTTTGCTGCACCAAACTCATTCGTTGAGTTTGGCTTTTGATCCAAACTCAGCGTCATGACACATTCCGAATAATCTTTACTCAAGTGTTCTTTACTCAACAGGCACAACAATCCAGGCAGCGTTGTACGCCCAAACTATTAGTGCTATTGATAAGACTAGGTCAGAATTTCAAGGTTCGGTGTTTGAAGGCGGGCGCCAAAGGGAAATAGTCATACAAAACAACGCCGCTGTAGGTAGGCAGTCATTATAAGCACCCCCCAACATGTCTCATTCTAGAATAAAACACCCTGCATTCGAATGCTTATTGTTATAAGCAACGTTACAACCACTACCATTAGTAGGCGCGCAAGGAGGAGGTAAATTCAACAAATTCCAGGCAAAAAAAACCCAAATGGACCGGCATTACTGCACCGGTTCACTTGGGCTCAATACATCACAATCAATTAATATTGCTGTATTATTTCCTTAAACTGTTTGATGAACCCTAGAGGCTGATCTAAAAACACGTGATGAGCGGCATCAGGAATCTCTACAAAAGGCACATGAGAAGGGTACTGAGTCTTCATAAACTCAACTAAGGCGGGCATGAAGAGCATGCTTTTTTGCCCGTACATCACCGTAGTCTTAGTCTTAAGTTCAGGAAGGTCTTCAGTCATCGTGTCCATTTCAGTTTTTTGTAAAAACTGCATATCAAACTTCCACGACCACCCCCCGTCTACTTCACCAATGGAATGGCGAGCGATGTAACGAAGAATATAATCGTTTTCGCAAGGCTGAGGAGGCACGAGTTTAAAACGTTGCAATCCGGAAGCGAGATCAGGGTAGACCCGTTTTTCATTAAAGGGCGAACCCTTCATGTCGTTATTGGCTCTAAAGTTAGGGGGGAACAATGCCGAGTCAATCATGACAATGCCCTTCACTTGCCCTTCACAATCTAAGCCCGTACGTAAAGTGGCCAAGCCACCAAAGCTGTGCGCAGCAATGATTTTATCATTGCCAAACCCTGCCGCATCACAAACAGCCATCAGCTCACGAGAGAATTGCGTCGGACTATAAATTTCACGGTGTTCGCTGTCGCCCATACCACTAATATCAATCGCAACAACGTCATAATCCGCGAGGAAAGAAGGCGCGATAAAATCCCACCAATGGGAATGAGCACCGCCGCCATGAACAAACATAAGGCCGGGCTTATTCCCTTCATTATTCCAATGTTGGTAATGTATTTTTGCGCCATCAACGTCCAGGTATTTATCCTGATAAGGCGTGTTTACTGCAGAAATAAACCATTCGGGAGCAAGGTCGTCTTGATAAAGATCACTCATMCTARACTACTCACTWAACTAATAACTTCTATTGGAAGTACAGTTGATGCCTAACGGCGACTCGCACCGCGACAGATATCGATTCACAACTCCGTGCGAACCTGAAACTTTTTAAATTAATATCAACAACTTAAGCGCGCACACAAAGACTAAAATAAACGCTTGGCGCGATAAAGCCGGCCAAGGATATCATATTTGCGTTCTAGAACAACGCGCCGTTACATATCTCCTTACTTTAGCAACAGCCCTACGCGCTCCTGTTTCGGGCGCCTTAGTCGCCCCAATACAGTCGCGCGCGCGAACGCTTTAGCGCCCCAAGCGAAGGGCTTAGCAGGATCGACAATCGAATTATAAATAATGATTTTTTGATTCCATTTTGGAGTAGATACTCTAGAGTTAATGAGGGATCTGAAGTTCCATCCTTACTACTACTGACGCTTCTTGGGGAGCTGGCAGTACATCGCTTATAGAAGCAGGCTTAGGTACATTCAGAGACCATGATAATGAACGCATCATTTCCCCACCCCAAACTCTTAGTGTATTGCCTCACCCTGCTACTTTATTCTGGCGTCAGTCACTCTGCCACCACAAGCGCTACAAAACTGAGCCAGGACGCAGCCAATTCAGCGATCACTCAGGCGCAAGGTCAGACTCTCAATCAGACTCTCAATCAAAATCATTTTACTCCCCTAGCCCTTAAACAATTTCGTAAAGAAGGCAAAAGCGCGCGGCAAACCGCCACCCAATTACTCGCAGCCCGCAGCAGCCTTAAGCCAGGTAACTTACTCATCGCCTTACGCCAAGCAGGCTACACATCGACACAATCGGCGAGGGCTATTAAGCACATTCATCACCTCAATTCAGCAATCCTAACCGACCTTATGTTCGACCAAAAATTCTCCGTCACACAATCTTGTCGCGTACTCAAGCATGTCTATCAAGCCGAAGCCAAACAAGCCTTGGTACAACTAGCAATTTCTGGCTACAGCAAAACAGGCGCCATTGACGCCATTAAATCCATTTATCAAGTCGAGAATAAAACCCTCATCCTTCAGCTCTCCAAAGGCTATACGTATAAAATTGAAACAAACAAAGAAAATACCAACATTAATTCCAAGACTAATGCCACGAACAATGCCACGAACAAAGCCACGGCTAAACAAAAGCAACCGACTCAACAGCAGACCGCTGCCCAGCAATCGTCAGTTCAGAAACACCCAAGCAAAAAAGCGAAACAC
>NVVB01000103.1 GCA_002402085.1 Gammaproteobacteria bacterium | reverse complement strand
TTAAGGTTCAGCTGCGCAAATTTCACAAATAAGCGTCTACACTGATAAATCGGCCACAATGAAGCCGGCAACAAAATAAGGACCGACAGATGAGTCAATACAATATCTTTACCTCTGAATCTGTATCGGAGGGCCACCCCGATAAAATGGCCGATCAGATTTCCGACGCCATTCTCGATGCCATTATTGCCGATGACCCGAATGCCCGCGTCGCGGTGGAAACCCTGGTAAAAACCGGTGTCGCCGTAATCGCCGGTGAAGTGCGCACCAACACCTACGTCGACCTGGAAAACATCGTCCGCGAGGTCATCCTCGATATTGGCTACGACAGCTCCGATGTTGGTTTTGACGGCGCCACCTGCGCGGTGCTCAATGCCATTGGCAAACAGTCACCCGACATCGCCGTCGGTGTCGACGAAGCCGACGACAAAGAGCAAGGCGCTGGAGACCAAGGCCTTATGTTTGGCTACGCCACCAATGAAACCAGCGTATTAATGCCTGCACCGATTACTTACGCTCACCAACTGGTTAAAAAGCAGGCTGAAGTCAGAAAACGTGGCACTCTTTCTTGGTTGCGACCTGACGCAAAAAGCCAAGTCACATTCCGCTACGACCAAAACGGCAAGCCCAGCGCCGTCGATGCAGTGGTTTTATCCACTCAACACGACCCTGACATTTCTCAAAAAGACCTTCATGAAGCGGTCATGGAAGAAATAATCAAACCCGTACTGCCCGCCGAATGGTTGTCCAAAGACACCAAGTATTTCATTAATCCTACCGGGCAGTTCATTATAGGCGGCCCTGTAGGCGATTGCGGATTGACTGGGCGAAAAATCATAGTCGACACTTACGGCGGCATGGCACGACACGGCGGTGGCGCATTTTCAGGCAAAGACCCCTCAAAAGTAGATCGCTCTGCCGCTTATGCTGCACGTTATGTCGCCAAAAACATCGTTGCTGCGGGCTTAGCAGACCGATGCGAGATCCAGGTTTCCTATGCCATCGGCGTAGCAGAGCCAACTTCGATTAGCGTAAACACTTTTGGCAGCGGTAAGCTTTCGGACCAAAAAATTGGCGAGCTCATTCAAGAGCATTTCGACCTAAGACCTAAAGGCTTGATCGAGATGCTGGACTTAAAGCGTCCTATCTACTTAAGCACAGCCGCCTACGGTCACTTCGGCAGAGAAGAAGCCAATTTCACTTGGGAAAAAACCGACAAAGCTGATGCATTAAAAGCCAGCCTTTAACCCAAAACCCCATCCAATCTCTAACTTAACACCGTAACACATACAGGAATTATCGAATGAGCGCCCAAGCAGAAGGCAACTTCACGGATTATAAAGTCACCGACCTCGCTTTAGCCGACTGGGGGATTAAAGAAATCTCCATTGCTGAAACTGAAATGCCAGCCCTAATGACTCTTAGAGAAAAATACGCTCAAGAGCAGCCATTAAAGGGTGCCAAGATTATCGGCTGTATCCACATGACGATTCAAACTGCCGTACTGATCGAAACACTGGTCGCCTTAGGCGCCGAAGTCCGTTGGTCGTCGTGCAACATCTTCTCCACTCAAGACCATGCCGCTGCTGCCGTTGCTGCACGAGGCATTGCCGTTTACGCGTGGAAAGGCCAAAGCAACGAAGAAGGCATGTGGTGTATTGAACAAACAATTTTAAAAGACGGCGAGCCTTGGGATGTGAACATGATCCTTGATGACGGCGGCGACCTGACAGAGATGATTCACGACAAATACCCTCAGTTGCTCGAAAATATTCACGGCATCACTGAAGAAACCACCACGGGTGTTCATCGTTTATTCGAGATGATGGAAAAAGGCGAATTAAAAGTGCCTTGTATCAACGTCAACGATTCCGTCACTAAATCAAAAAATGACAACAAGTATGGCTGTCGCCACAGTCTAAATGACGGCATCAAACGTGGCACCGACATGTTATTGGCAGGCAAAAAAGCCCTGGTCATTGGATACGGTGACGTAGGCAAAGGCTCCGCCCAAAGCTTGGCTCAAGAAAACATGATCGTAAAAGTCACCGAGTGTGACCCAATTTGCGCCATGCAAGCCTGTCAAGACGGCTTCGAAGTAGTCTCTCCGTACAAGAACGGCATCAATACCGGTAAAATCGAAGACATCGATACTGCCTTGCTGCAAAACACTGACCTGGTGGTGACCTGTACCGGTAACGTCGACGTTTGTGATAGCAACCTACTGCAAAGCCTTAAGACAGGCGCGGTAGTGTGTAACATCGGTCATTTCGATAACGAAATCGATACCCCTTACATGCGCGACAACTGGCACTGGGAAGAAGTGAAACCTCAAGTGCACAAAATCTACCGTAACGGCACCCCTGACAATAAGCCTGAAGACAATGACCATATCATCTTGTTATCTGAAGGCCGTCTAGTAAACCTAGGCAATGCAACAGGGCACCCTTCGCGAATCATGGATGGCTCTTTTGCGAACCAAGTATTGGCTCAAATTTATTTGTATGAAAAGAAATTTGCTGACTTAAGTGCGCAAGAGAAATCTCAAGGCATCACGGTTGAAGTACTGCCGAAGAATCTTGATGAAGAAGTGGCCACCTACATGGTGGTAGGCTTTGGCGGCGTGATGACTCAACTGACTCAACAACAAGCGGACTACATTAATGTCCCTGTACAAGGTCCGTTCAAAGTCGACAGCTACAAATACTAGGCTAGAAAACTCGACCTAAAGCACAAACCTACTAGCAGTCACGCTGCTAGTAGTGTCCACAACTCAAGCTCTATATTCCGGCTCAATTGATTGAATCGGCGGACACCATTATGACCGCAGCACAAGAACCCCAACAAAAATCAGCTAAAGAGAATTCTAAACGATTTAGTTTCGAGTTCTTCCCACCCAAAACCCCTAAAGGTGAAGAGAACCTGCGTAAAGTACACGCCGAACTCTCAAAAAAGAAACCCGATTTTTTTTCGGTCACCTACGGCGCCGGCGGATCAACACGCGACGGAACGCTCAACACTGTGCTCGAAATGAACGACAAGGGCATCTGTACCGCGCCCCACTTATCCTTCGGCAATGACAACGAAGAAACTATTCTTGAGCTTATCAATCAATACAAGACCGCCGGTGTAACACGCATTGTGGCATTGCGAGGCGATACACCAGCACAGTCCGATACCGCTCAGCAATCCGTAGGGGCCAATCAACTGGTGCAGTTTATTCGGGAAAAAACCGGTGATCACTTCCAACTCGAAGTAGCCGCCTACCCTGAAATTCACCCCAAATCTGAAAGCTACGAGACTGACCTGCAGTTTCTTAAATCAAAATTTGATGCCGGTGCAAATAGCGCGATTACTCAATATTTTTACAATCCAGACGCGTACTTTTATTACCTGGATCGATGCCAAAAACTGGGCATTGAGCAAMMSWTMTAKCMANKRCAYTNTSMCCANNATKAANMKWSRYSRMKYTGSMKCGSTTNNTTCANRSKSYTGMKGTGMANMRWTMMSYYKWWRKAWWMRCCMWYAAMKSSWWKMYTAMRGCNWTKATNAGMANMAGCNMYMCRMTSGTTTKKYTTMGNNMYWGTNMTYYMWRSYYYGYTNAMGWSYKWTTRCWMGKTRRWRMRYMMKKRCTTNNTTTTTATACTATGAATAAAGCAGAACCCACCACATTGTTATGGGATGATCTACAGCTTTCGGAGCTGTAACTTCCAAGAGTTGACCGAACTAAGATAGAGATCGGGATACGCGTTTACGCCATAAGCTTGTATCCCGTTTCTTGATGCCCCAATATAGCTTGCCTAAACTAACACTGCCCCCATAGATAGGGCTCAATCTGATAATGCGCCCTTCGAATCGCGTTCATTGGATGACAGTTTCACTGGATAACCGCTTCCTTAGGCCTAGACATGACATCAAGCAAAGATTTAGTTACCCGTGACCTTAAAACTCTGTGGCACCCTTGCACGCAGATGAAAGACCACGAAACCTACCCATTAATTCCGATCCGAAAAGCCAAAGGCGTTTATTTAGAAGACTTCGATGGCAATCGCTATTTGGACGCCATTAGCTCGTGGTGGGTCAACATATTAGGCCACTCCAACACCCGCATTACCGATGCCATAAAAAATCAGCTCGATGAATTACAGCACATTATCATGGCCGGCTTTAGCCATGAGCCCGCAATCCAGCTATCCGAAAAACTCGCCGAGATTACCCCGGGTAATCTAGAGCACTGCTTTTTTGGCGAAAACGGTTCTTCAGCGGTGGAAATCGCACTCAAAATGAGTTTCCATTATTGGCAGAATGTGGGTCAAAAAAACAAAACTAAGTTTATAAATTTAACCAACAGTTACCACGGTGAAACCCTCGCAGCATTAGCCGTTGGGGATGTCGCGCTGTACAAAGAAGTCTATCAGCCKCTGTTAATGGACGTGATTACGGTACAAAGCCCGGACTGCTTCCTACGCGAAGAAGGCGAAAGCTGGAAATCCCACACCGAAAAAATGTTCCAACATATGGAGCAAGCGCTCGCCGAGCATGCTCACGAAGCCTGTGCGGTTATTATTGAACCTTTGATTCAATGCGCTGGCAATATGCGCATGTATCACCCAGTCTATTTGACCTTATTACGCGAAGCCTGCGATCGTCACGGTGTGCATTTAATTGCCGACGAAATCGCCGTGGGATTTGG
Source organism: Gammaproteobacteria bacterium (assembly GCA_002402085.1). Classification (GTDB taxonomy): domain Bacteria; phylum Pseudomonadota; class Gammaproteobacteria; order Pseudomonadales; family UBA3067. Next base: position 8,052 of record NVVB01000103.1, on the reverse strand, counting down.
CCGAACAGGCACTCTATTTGCCTGTGAACAAGGCAACATCGCCCCCGACTTCATGTGCCTATCAAAGGGCCTCACCGGTGGCTACTTACCGCTGTCTGCCGTGCTGACTCATAACCAARTCTATCAAGCCTTTTATGWTGATTATGAAACTATGAAGGGCTTTCTACACTCTCACAGCTTTACAGGTAACCCGCTGGGTTGCAGCGCGGCATTGGCCACTATAGATATACTCACCAAAGGCCACGTCATTGAAAAAAATGTTGCCTTAAGCCAACACATGGCCAACTCCGTAGCGCATTTAAAAGATCACCCGCATGTAGCGGAGATCCGCCAACACGGCATGGTCTTGGCGATTGAAATGATCAAAGACAAAGCCACAAAAACCCCCTACCCATGGCAAGAACGACGGGGCATGCGAGTCTACGAACATGCGCTTAAAAAAGGCGCTTTATTACGCCCACTCGGCAACGTGGTCTACTTTATGCCCCCATACGTCATCACCGAAAAACAAATCGACTTCTTAGCCGAAATCGCAATCCAAGGCATAGACCTTGCCACCGCGGATTAATATGGCTCGTAGTAGAATATTCCAGGCGATGCCCTTATCGCTCAATGAAGAAGTAGTTTTAGACGAAAAGGCCAGCCATCATCTGGCCAATGTACTTCGCGCCCAACCGGAAGACACGCTCACCCTCTTTAACGGCGAAGGCGGAGAGTATTTGGCGGAAATCTGTATCGTTAAAAAGAAACAGGTGACCGTTAAACTGGTTGAGTTCTCAGACCAGCAACGGGAATCGTCAATTTCTATTCACCTGGCTCAGGGGATCTCCAAAGGGGATCGAATGGATCATGCCATTCAAAAATCAGTCGAACTGGGGGTGACTGAAATCACCCCTATTTTTACAGATCATTGCGATGTAAAACGAAAGGCTAATAGCCTCGAGAAAAAATTAGCGCACTGGCAAAATATTATGCTCAGCGCCTGCGAACAAAGTGGTCGCACACAACTRGCCAAAATCCAYCCGCCTCAATTATWCTCCGACTGGATKATCAATCGAGAGGAAGACCAAAAGCTTATCTTACACCCGGTTAAATCCGAACCAGTCCAAGCCCCCGCATCACATCAATCATTCGCTTTGGCCATTGGACCGGAAGGCGGGTTTTCTGAAGCCGAAGTGCAAGCTGCGCAAAACAATCAATTTCAATGCCTGACACTAGGCCCAAGGATCTTGCGCACAGAAACCGCCCCCACCGCCGCCATTGCCATCTTGCAATACGCCTACGGGGATTTTCAAAGCAATATTGGCTAATCGTCTAAACCGTAAATCTTTAATCAATAAGCGAACCCGTGCTGGGCAAGCCACGCCCACCCGACGCCTTAAAGAACAAACGTAGGATGGGATGAATTCGGCAACCTTCACCGCTTGCGACTTATATCTTTACTAATATCTAGGCAGGTTCTGCAACTGGCTCGATCTTTAACGTTTCCTTGGCGTATCGCGTGACTCGCTTGTAATCCGATTTACCATTCACCGCACGATACACAGTCGAATGAAATAACACATGCTTTGGCGCTTTGTAGGCCGCTAGATGCTGCTTCACAAAATCAACGAGCGCTTGCTGGGTTAATGTTTCTCCCTTCACCAATTGCACCACCGCAGTCACCGCTTGGCCCCACTTCTCATCGGGAACTCCTACCACCAACACATCTTCTGTAGCAGGGTGCTTCTTAATCACCTCTTCGATTTCCTCTGGGTAAATTTTCTCGCCCCCAGAATTAATACACACGCTACCTCGCCCTAATAAGGTCAACGTGCCATCTGTTTCGATCGAGCACCAATCCCCCGGAATACTGTAGCGCACGCCATTAATGGTCGGAAAAGTAGACTCTGTTTTTTTCGGGTCTTTGTAATAACCCACCGGCATYGGACCAGACAGCGCCACAAACCCCACCTCACCGGTACCGGGTTTAATTTCCCGATGATCCTCGGTGAACACCTTACAATTCTCACTCTTTCTAAACTTAGCCGTCTTGGCCTTTTGTCCCGCAGTGGTTTCCATATCACCAAAACCAAGGGCTTCAGACGATCCAAACGAATCTCTTAAGGCCATGCGAGGATGACACTCTAACAAGCCCTCCTTAATTTCTGGACTCCACATTAAACCCGACGACACGATGGCTTTGAGAGACTTTAATTCATAACGATCTGGATTTTCCTGCAGCTCCTTCAGCAAAGGCTTAGCGAACGCATCGCCCACAATAGAAATGGAATTCACGCCATTATTGGTTACACTTTGCCAAATCGCGGCGGGGTCTAGTTTCTTACTGGACACAGTCACCACCGCCCCTCCGGCGCCATGAGCGGAAATTGCGGTAATTAAACCAGTACCGTGCATTAACGGGCAAGCGGGCAATATTTTCGGTCCAGCGCCTAGTTTCCCCACGCGAGCCACCAACTCCGCTAAACTTTTGGCAGGCGGCACTTTCGGGTTACGACTCAGCAAGGTAAACAAATCGCTCTGAGTCCACATCACGCCTTTTGGCATCCCCGTAGTGCCACCGGTATAGAGGAACAATAGATCTTCAGGAGAACGCTTAATCTCTAAAGGTGCGCCCGAGCCCTGTTGAGCGATCGTCTCGTAATCCGCTACATCCTTTAATGCCGGCTCACCGTCAGCCACTTCGATCCATAGTTTTACTTCGGGCAATTTATCCCGTATTGCCAATACAAAATCGGCAAACTCAGCCGAGTAAACTACCGCCACCGCATCTGAATTCGCAATGACATACTTAAGCTCTTCATCGACATAACGATAATTAATATTCACATGCACCAGACGCGCTTTAAAACACGCCGACATGGTCTCAGAATAGGCCGGCACATTACGCATATAAAAAGCGACTTTATCCCCGTAATTTAACCCATTCTCTAACAAGAAGCGGCCTACGTTATTTCCTCTACGGGTAAACTCCTGCCACCCCACCGAAGTATCATCATGAATAATTGCTGGAGCATCAGCAGGCAAGACTTCTGCAAGTGCATCATGAACATCGCCCAAATTCCATTCCATTGCGTTCTCCATTTAGAGTCAGGTTAATTGCCACATTATTCAAATTTCAGAAGAAGGACGCTTAATGTTTAYTCAATTAGAGTCCTTTTCTGAATCTACATTTTATTTTTATCTTATTAAACGTACCATTTTATTGTTTTTATAATCAGAACATTTTTTCACATGACTTATCAATACGACTTTAAACGAATCAAACAATCGCAAATCATTCTCAAGCGGCCGAAAGGGCTGTATTCTGTTTTTATATTATGCTGCGCAGCGTTTTGATCCTTCTTAACCTGCACACAACGGTGCTTCTTCACACCAGTCAATTACAATCTATTTTTAAGAAAAAAACAAACTATTCATTAGGACAACGAATCATTCATCCCTTAACAAGCCATCGACTCGGGCTAGCCATCGCTCTCTGTAATTAATTATGGAATTAAAACACATTTACCCGCCACCACTCGYTCCAGYAAATCATTCATGGCCGACGCAGCATCCCCCAACATATAACTATTCGGTGCCACCGGATCAATCTTGCCTTGATCAAACAARTCAAATACYTCTTGAATCAATGCTTTGTTTTTTTYCGGATGCGCCATAGACCACGCACCCCAATCCACGCCTACTACACGACGATTTCTCAGTAATACTTGATTCGCCGGAAACTTGGGGATCGTACCACTGGCAAACCCCACCACCAGCAAACGMCCGTTATAAACCAATGTCCGTAAGGCCAACTCACTTTGCTCGCCACCAATAGGATCGATCACCACATCGACACCGCCTTGGGATACCTCACGTACTTTTTCCTTGAGCGAATCATTGACGTAATTAATGCCTTGCTCCGCACCGACCTGTTGCGCTAGTTGCAGCTTTTGCTCAGACGACGCCGCAGCATAAACCGTGGCACCATACGCCTTGCCTACGTCACAACAGGCCAAGCCTACCCCGCCACCCGCACCCAACACCAATAGCTTTTCTCCCGCCTGAATATCAGCACGATACTTCAAGGAAAAAACCGCCGTGCAATAACTTTGCACCAAAGTCGCAGCGCGAGGGAAATCTAAACGATCAGGGATAGACAATACCCGGCCCGCGTCGATGACCAACTGCTCCGCAAAGCCACCCAACCCCGACATCGCCAACACGCGATCCCCTACCGAAAATTGATCAACATCGCTTGCTACTTCCACCACGATGCCGGCTACCTCGCCGCCAGGTGTAAACGGGGTTGGAAATTTTATTTGATACAATCCCTGAACAAACAGACAATCGACGAAATTCAATCCCGCAGCCTTTACCTCAATTCGAACTTGCCCCGAACCCACCTTCGGAACAGGCACATCCTTCAATACCAGCGCCTCTGGGGGCGCGTATTGTTCGCATAAAATCGCCTTCATGGACTTTCTCCTGTTTTATTATTGTTATTCTAAACAGACATTTATTGAGACCGTCATTAATACCGCTATTAACACGCCGATTAGCACCACTAGCAACAACGCCCTACATCGAAAACCACCGCATGACGTAACCAAGCAATCAACTAACTGAAATACCACAGCGCTCAATTGAGCATCGAACAGCTCAAATCTAATGCACACATGCACATACGTTGATACAAATGTAATCCTAAAACCAGCCCGTTTCAATTGAACGTAAATACAGGCATCATTGCCCATCCATTAATCGATAAATCTGGCCATCGGCTCTTGAGTTTGAACGTCCGATGAAATGAAGTGAATAACCATGAACAATACTCTTCCCTATTACTTGATGGTCAGTTTTTTTGCCGTGCTTTTTATCGGCCTACCAAGCTATGGAATCTATTTTTACCAAACTAATACCTACGACAGCAATGAACTAGAAATGGCTGCATATGACTACCCCGTCCATTCACCATCCCCTCACTCAACCCTCAATCCTGAGAATCCGGGGCATTGCCAAGGCCAAGTAAAAACCGCGCTAGCAGGCCACACGTCCAATCAAAAAACCCCACTAGGGTTTCGCTTCTCAGTGAAGACACCCAGCAATTACCAAGCAAGTTTCCCTCATCCTTTATTAGTCGTCTACGCCCCCAGCATTGGCGGCTCACTCATGGAAAAATTTGTCGGCTTAACCCGTGTAGCCACCCAGACCGGCTACATTATCGCCTACGTCGACGGCAAGTCCTTATCCCTTAAAAGCATCGTTGAACTGGGCCAGGTACCCTTAGAGATTGCAAACCACTGGTGCATTAACCCACAAAGAATTTATTTTACCGGGCACTCTGATGGCGGCACCGTATCCAGCGCCTTAGTTTTTCTAGAAGAGTCCCCGGTCACCCCTCGCGCCATCGCCCCCAGTGCAGCGGGTATTAATGGTCAGGAATTTGAAAAAATGCAATGTCCAATCCCCACCTCAATCATGGTCATGCACAATAAAGACGACAGTCATTTTCCTGGATTTGGCCAACAAGCAGCGAACTGGTGGGCCCAATGCAACCAATGCGATACCACCTTCAGCCCCACCGATACCGAACAATGCGTGCGTTACGACAACTGCCCAAGCAATATAGAAACGCTGTACTGTGAAGGACAAGGCGGGCACATCCGTTGGCCTCGCTTAAATCAAGAAATGATACGGTTTTTTGAACGAAATGCTTCAACCGACTTGTAATACATCATTAAATGGCCGCACTCCCTGCGGCCTGATAGATCAGCAATAAGACGGAAATAATTCAACGCTTATTGATTTAAAAAATCACGTAAACTAAAATCAAACTCAACCGAGATTGTTTCATCTTCCGATACGAATATTTGCGATTCACCGGAGAAGTCCAGCGGGCCGTCTTCAAAAAAGGTAAGGAACCCTGCTTCACCGTCAACGCCTTCTACCGTCTCTGTCAATAGCGCTCTATCAAGCGAAAAATCTGCCTGAAACCTATCCTCGCCCTCCCCAGAAACAGGCACACCACTCGATAATATTCCAACAAAATGGCCTACGTCATTAAGGCCTATCTGTAGATCCTCCTCTTCACCCACGACAACGGCTGCATCGTCACTGCCTCTAAAGGAGGCATTTAGTCTCCTTAAGGACAAACAAGAAGACGGACGTAAAACACCATCCACTATTATTGACCCAACAGATTCTGTAAACGTATCTGATATTTTAACAAACTCTAATGATGTCTGCGTTTCCGTAGTAAAGCTACTTGCCACAAGATTTCCATTAACTTCAACTACAGACTCGTCATTGACTTCACTTAAAATAACCTCCAACGCAAGGGTTAAGGGTGATACAAATAACACTTCGCGGCCATTAAATAATAGGCCTTCTATTTGGCCAGAACTATCCCTAATCACCGGCGCATTGCTTGCGAAAGGGTCGTCAACACCTGACGCACAGTTTGCGAACAAGAACGCGTTGTCATCGCCAACGTCCTCAAAAGAAACTATAGTGATAGCCGTCTCCTCTACCACAGTTTCTACTTCAACACCGACCGCGGGTAACCGCGTGGTTACCCGCGTTTCTCGGCCCGAAATCGATATCCATACCCCCTCTATAGAACTTTCTGTCGCTAAAAATTCACTGCCCTCATAAAAAGAAACTAATTCTCGAAATGTTCTTGGCTCCGACTTATCAATAGCATCAAAAATATCGGCCTCTTCAATTTCACTGCCATCATCACTGCTAGATAATCCAGCATTACCGCCGCCACTATCGCCGCCACTATCGCCTCCACAAGCACCCAATGTAACGGCTAATAAAGCAACCATCAAAAACTTAAATCCCTTATACTTCATACTTACTCCTTGATTCACTCGTTCGTCGATATTATCGATCACAGAGCACTTTCAACATCCTCAATACCCAAACCCCACGCACACGAACAACAAGACTCGAAATACCCAAGTAAAATTTGCGCAAAATTAAAATTAATTTCGGAAATAAATATTCCAGGAAAAAGGATTACATAAAATTAAACACACCCAGAAAAAATAATAGCCTTTGTTCACGAATATAGTTTCCCCAAAGGTACCTAGCGAATAAAGGCTAGAAGCCCTGCATCGCATTTAGTAGCCGACAACTCAAAAGAAAAATTGACCGCCAGTACATTTCTCAAAATACGGCCGTGGATGCCCCTATCTATACAATGACTATCTAGATTAAGAAAAGATATGAATAAGAGGAACTGCCAGCAAGACTACTGAAGAAATCTATGGGAGAGGGTAACGACAAGCTTGATATCGAAGCAATTATTTTCGTTACCAACCAACATTGAAGCCATTAATTTTATTTTTCGGCCGGCTTTAAACCAATCAAACCACATTCCCTACGGTTTGATTGGCCTACAAAATAAAACAGCTTAGATCAAGAACCTAATTTAAAAATCTATCTAAGCTAATATCAAACTCAATCGATACAACGTCTTCTTCAGGAATTTCAATTTGCGCACTGCCGGAGAAATCGAACGGGCCTTGATCAACAACAGTGAGTAAGCCTTCGTTATCCGATGCCACTAGCTGAGGAAAGGTAAGATCCGCCTCAAAAAAGTCATCAAAATCTCCAGGCCCATTAACAGAACCACTGATTAACCCTTCGAGGAAATCACCTTCCGAAAATTCGATGGATAAAACTTCTTGTTCGAAGTTAAAGATCTCACCTTCATCGCTCACTTCATTTAGCCTATCACTCCGCCCAAAAGCCAAACACGCAGTGTCTCTCTCTTCACCATCGATTGAAACCGTACCAATGGAGTCCGTATACGTATCCGAGAGCTTAATGAATGTAGCAAAAGCACCAAAGCTTAGCTCACCTTCACCTAGTTCGCCGCCATTCGTTTCAACAATGATCGTCGTTGGCGAATCAAAGACGCCGTTAACGTCACTCTCATCAAAATCTAGAATTGAGTTTTCATCCGCATCGTTCAGTTCTATATCCGCAGTAAAACCATCTGACCCACGCCTTGGGAAAAATCTGCTGCCAGAACCTGATTCCTCAACACCCGCTGCA
>NVVB01000102.1 GCA_002402085.1 Gammaproteobacteria bacterium | reverse complement strand
CTTCTGACACCTAACATTTTATCCGATTGTCCGCGCTTCTATTACCAGAAGCGCGCAATTCCATTTTCAATATTGTAAACATATTGGTTAAAACTTCATACCATCAGCCGCTGATTTTGAATCCCCAAACATTACCTTACCGAGAAAGAGCGCAATCGCGCCTTTTCTCGGCTCATAGAGTACTTGCCCTATCAGGCCGAGATGCTCATTAAAGCCATTTAAAATCAATAGCTTATCAGTTGATTTTAACGCTATTCAATCCCACAAAGAGCGCAGTCACGCAATTTGCCAGTTTAGAATAAATCGTATTTTTAAAAACGCCCGACCCACTACTCATTGAAAAAGAATCAAAGGTGATGCACGGACGGCATACCACTCGGCATTAATCTCGATTCCTCGTGGCAGATTAATAGTTCTCTTTGAACCACGTCTCAAGAAAGGCTATGCACAGCTTAAGCTTGGGCGGTACAAAGTTGCGTGCTGGGTATAGGGCGTAGAGTGTTAGGGTGGGTTTGGGGTGGTGGTCGAGTAGTGACACCACTGTTCCTTGGTCGATCGCTTCTTGGCAGACAAATTCAGGTATAAGGCCAATGCCTAAGCCTTGCTTGATAACTTGCATTAAGAACAGGGTGCTATTGACCTTCAGTGTCCCGGAAACGGGGATGCCTGCATCAATAGGCCATTCTGCTTTGCCTTGAAAATAACTATAAATAAAACAATTGTGGTCTTGTAAGTCTGTCGGTTCGGTAATGGCGGTATGTTGGGCGATATAGTTGGGCGCGGCGCAAACGTGGTAGGAAAACTCCCGTAGCGGTCGGCCGATGTAGGCTGAATCAATGGGGCGGCTAGAGACTCTGAATCCTAAGTCAAACCCTTGTTCGACTAGATCCACTGATTCGTCCCCTAAGTGCACATCCAATTCAATGCCGGGATAGGCGCTCATAAAGTCTGCGAACAGCGTGCCGAGGTGGGTGATGCCTAAGGCCATGGGGGCGTTTATTTTTAATTTGCCGCTGGGTTCGCTTTGTTGCTCTAGTAGCGAGAGGTCGGCGTATTGTATTTTTTCTAATATTTCCCGGCAATCCGTTAGGTAGGTTTCGCCTTCTGGCGTCAGGCGTAGATTGCGTGTGGTTCGGTGTACTAAGCGCACTTTTAGGTGGTCTTCTAAGGCGCTAATCTCTTTGCTGATCTGGGATTTGGAGGTGTTCCGCTGTTCTGCAACGCGCGTAAAGCTGCCCAGTTCTGCAAGACGTACAAAGGCGTCCATTGATTTAAGTTGATCCATCTCTCCTGCCTCAATGGTTGCTCAGTAACCGTTGTATTGTTTCTCTAGCGAGAACAGTGTGTTCGTATTGTATCTATATATCCTAATAATCAGCAAGGCTAAAATTCACACTCTATTCAAGATCAACCGCATCGGTATTATTACTAAGGAATCACTATGTATCAGCTCTATTACAGTCCAAACGCCTGCTCACTGGCCACGCAGGTGGTGTTACAGGAGTTGGGCCAGCCGGTTGAAATCATTGATAAGCGCGAGGTCACTCACTTCAAGGCCATTAATCCGACCGGTGCTGTGCCTGCGTTGAAAGACGATGGCGTGGTGCTAGTGGAGGGAGCGGCGATTATGTTTTATCTCCTAAGTCAGCATGCCTCGCCGATGTTTCCTGAGGAGGCGGATGCGAGAGTGCGTGCCCTGGAAGATATTATGTTTGCCAATGCGACCATGCATCCGGCCTACAGTAAGTTGTTTTTTATTGCCTCATTGGCGATAGACGAACAGGCCAAGCACACTGCGTTGAAGGCGGCAGCAGAGGGAGTGAGTGCCTTGTGGGCAATTGTTGAGCAGCGCTTAGCAGCACAAACGTATTTCGGCGGGGCGGATTATTCGGCGGCGGATATCATGCTCGCAGTGTACTCGCGTTGGGGGCAGTATTTTCCTGTTGATATTGTCCAGGGGGAGCGTACACGTGAATGGCTCGATACAATTTTAAGTCTTGAAAGTTTTCAGCGAGCGATTGCCAATGAAACCAAATACTCGGCAAAGTTTACGGCCTAATTCACTTTTTACGATGGAGAGTAGAGGCAATGGCGGATCGAGATTTGCTTGAAATAAACCAATTAATTAATCAATACTTCCAAGGGCTGTACCACGCCAATGTGGCTTTATTAAAACAGGCGTTTCACCCAAGGGCTCATTTGCAGTCGATTAATTTACGCCTCACGCGGGATGAATGGTTACAGCGCGTAGCGACTCGCACGGTGCCCAGTGAAATTCAGGAGAAGTTTTCGTATCGGATTTTAACCGTTGAAAAACTTGGCGAGCAGGCCATGGTCAAGGTGTCGTGTCCGTTGTTGGGGCGCTCGTATTTGGATTTTTTATCGTTATTAAAAGAGCAGGGCCGGTGGTGCATCGTCAATAAAATGTATGCCGACGCTCCTGAAAGCGATTTGTTAGCAAGTAATTCGTTAGTAAGTAGTTCGTTAGTAARTARTTCGTTAGTAARTAGTGCGYTAGAAACTGATTCGCCCGACCTATAAAGCATGAATTGAAATCGAAAATAAAATAATTTTTGGAGACACCTTTTATTGCCTCTTTACCGATAAAACAAGGAGAATAATCATGCCCTACGTCAATATTAAAATAACCGATGAAGGAGTGACCTCGGTCCACAAGCAACAACTTATTGCCGGCGTTACGAATTTACTTTCAGAGGTGTTGGATAAAGACCCTGCGACTACCTTTGTAGTGATTGATGAAGTAGCGACGGATAACTGGGGCGTAAGCGGGGAGCCGGTGACCGAGTTGCGTCGACGTGGGGGATAGGGCGTGGTGTTTGGTTACCCCTACACCACCACTTCCTCAAGCTTAGGGCGAAGCATTACGCTCAGTGCTATGCCAAACAGTCCGCCGGTTACAAACATGATTAAACTGTAAATCGTCGGGGCGATGGACATCATGTTGTTTTGTAAAATGGTGCTGGTCACCAGGAGTGCAGTGGTGCCATTCTGAATGCCCACTTCGTAGCCGATGGTGATGGATTGGGCTCTATTGAGTTGCAGTGTCGAGGCCAGTGCAAATCCTACTAACAGGGCCAGGACATTCAGGCTTAAGGCAGGGATGCCGACTTGTTGAATAAACGTTGGCATGTTGGCCCAGTTGTTTTTTACAATGCCGGCGATGATTAAAAACAAAAAAAACGTTGAGAATATTTTCACAGCCGTGCCAAATTTAATGCACAGCGCGGGTTTCCAGCGGTTGATCAACATGCCCAGCAGGGTGGGAATGACGGTGATGACCACGAGCTTTAAGACGGTTTCTATTAAGGGCAAGGTGAAATCAGAGCCTTCGCCTAACAGGTACGTCATGCTGAGGTTGGTGAGTAGGGGGATCGAGAAGGGCGCCAGCATRCTCACTACCGCCGTGAGGGTGATGGATAACGCCACGTCGCCTTTGGCCAGTAARCTGAACATATTGGAAAATGTGCCGCCTGGGCAAAATGCGAGAATCATTAAGCCGACGGCAATCATGGGCTCAAGATYRAAGACACTGACAACGACCAARGCYAATAACGGCAGCRATAACATTTGTGCAGAAATACCAATGGCAAAGGCTTTGGGTTGTTGCACAATGCGTTTGAAATCATCCACCACTAAGGTCATGCCCATGCCGAACATGATGAGGAATAATGCCAGTGGCAACACCACATTGACTAGGATGCCTGTTTCCATAATGAGGAGTATCTCGTATTAATAGGCGTTGGATCGATTACTGCTGTGGTGTCGAGGATGCAGTCAGGTCAAGGAATATATAGTCAATGAAACTAAGTCTGTACAGCTTTCAGAGGGCTGGGCAGGTGCGTTTGATGTTGAGTTAAGCGTTCTTTTGGCGGGCGGGTTCTGGTATATACGGTGGCGGGTTTTGATGATTCGTGATTCGATGGGTTGGTATATTCCGTGGGTGTTACAATTGTGCTCTCGGTTGCGGTTTAAGAATTAAGTGGGGTGGTGTGAATGAGTGTGGATTGGAATGCAGTGAGTTCGGTAGCGACTGCGATTGGGTCGATTGCGACTGCCATGGGGGTCTTGTTTGGTGCGTGGCAGATTCGGATTTCGAAGAAGCAAGCGCAAGCGGAGTTTGARGATAGTTTGGATCAACAATACCGAATCATTGCCATGGAGCTGCCGGTGGATATATTGATCGGTGAGGTGCCTCAGGAAGATCAGAAAACGCAGGTGCGGGAGTTGGTGTTTAATTATTTAGACCTTTCCAATGAGCAGGTGTATTTACGTGCGAAAGGCCGCGTGACAGAGATTACCTGGCAGTCGTGGTGTACGGGCATTCAATCGCATCTTGCGCGGCCTGCCTTTTTACAGGTTTTYGARGAGGTGAAGGATAAAAGTGGCTTTACCTACCTTGAGCAACTCGTGCAGACGGAGTATCAATCAGACCCCTTGAGTTGGTACCGCTGAAGCTTCTGACGTGATTCGATTGATGACTATTTTTTTATCCTGATTTTGGATGTTTAGTTCGATGCCGTTTCACAGAGTGTATTGTCGGCTATCCAGTCCTTGATTAAATCCAGCGCTTGTTGATCCACAAGTGAGGTCGCCAGCGGCGGCATGCGAAAACCCCCTGGGTGCCCCATTCGTAAAGGGATGATGGAGTTGGCTGGATTTCCTGGGTCAATTAAAAACGGCTCACTTAAGCCGAAATCTTCAGTGGCGGGGTTTACGCGACAAATATTCATTTGGTTTATGGGAGTATCAAATCGGAAATCGATTGATACCGGCGCGGGGCCGTTGGGTAAATGACAGTGGGAGCAATTGGCATGCAGGTAACTTCTTGCGCGGATTGCTACGGATTTTGTAGTGTCCTCAATGGATGCGAGAGCTGGCAGTTTTGAGACTTTATCCGGTAGGCCTTGATCGAACAGTCGGCGGCGTTTCATGACTTTGAGTTGATGGATCTTTCGTGAGCGTTTGCCGATTTTCCGGTGGCGATTAAGTTGTAGGATCTCCGGCCCCAAATTGCTGTTTTTTGCTGCGGAGTGACATTCATTGCATTGGTCGGGGCTGGGGTAGTCCCAGCTTACATTGGGGCCAACGACTTTGGTTTTGCCTGTTTCTAATAAATCCGCGTCGCTGCCGTCATCGCGCCATTCATARCTGTAGCCACCCCAGCCGCCGTCTTCGTGGCGAACGAATAAGCGTGTTTCAAAGGGGATATTGTCATAAGCGAATTCCTTTATTAATACGGAACCAATGGGAAATATAAAATCGCCGCTTTCATCTATGGTGATTTTGCTCAGGCGCGGAATAGACATCCAGCGTCTTTTATCCGCACCGTCAGACCAAAGTTCGGTATTCACTTCGTAGGGGACTAAGCGTGGCTTGGCGCGCAAGATATTTTGTTTTGAAAAACACGCCGCTTCGGAAAGGCTGCTGGGCAGTGGTTTTAAAATYCCAGTAGGATCACTGGCCGGTGAGACCTGATGAAGATTACCGGTGAGCAAGGACAAGGTAAAAAGCTCGCCGTTGTTGTCTTGGCCAAAGCCCGTGGTAGACACCAGGCCTACGTCCAGGGCTTCTTTGGTGGGAGGAGAGGCGTCTAGATCCACCGCCCGAAGTTCAGCGGAACAATAGTCGCCGAACACGTACTTACCTTGTAACTCCGCAATGGCATTGCCTCGATAGATATGTCCGCCGATGATTGCGCAGCCTTGATCGTGAGAGTATTCGTAAGCGGGGGGGTGTAGGCCGGTGCGGTCACAGCCTGGTATTACGCAGTGATTGCCTTCCATGATAGGCCAACCGTAGTTTTCGCCTGCCTCTATTTGATCGACTTCTTCCCAGGAGGATTCACCGACATCGGCGGAATACAATCGATCAGTGGCCGTATCAAAACTAAATCGCCACGGGTTTCTGAAACCCAAWRCGTARACCTCTTCAGCCGCGTCTGTGCCGATAAAGGGATTGCTCGCRGGGATTTGATAGGGGAATGCGCCATCGACATCCAAGCGTAGGATTTTACCGCGTAAGTCCTGAAGGTTCTGTGCTTGCGCTCCGACACCGCCATCACCAAAGGCAACGTAAAGATAGCCATCGGGGCCAAAGGCTAGTTGGCCTATGCCGTGCTGGGGCGTGTCTTGCACAAGGCGGATTAATATTGCTTCTGAGTTTGCGTTAAAGCGTAGGCCATTGCTGCTGGTGAATTTGGATAGCACGGAAATCCGTTTACCGGTATCGGGGTCGTTGGTATTGTAGGACAGATACAGCGCGCCATTCTCATTAAAGTCGGGGTGAAAGACTGCGCTTTGAAGTCCCCAGTTGCCGGTCTTAGCGGTTCGCTCCACGACACGATCTTCAATGTCCAAAATGACCTGGGCTTCGAGGGTGTCAGGGTCATTTACGAAGCGCATAATCATGCCGTCGCGTAAGGAGATGGCCCAGTCATTATTGGTGCCGGGAATCACTTCCATGGACGTGGCAAATCGAAAGTTGAGGTTTTCAAATGCCCGGCTTAATTCTGCATACGATATTGCGCCCGGACGATCGAAGTCTGTGCATTGCGCCGCAGGGATTCGTTCGGGCAGTTGTTGAAGTTGTTCGAGCACTTGCAAGATCGGTATGCTCGGGAGGGTTAGGTTTGGCGTGGTTTGCGGTGGCTCATCACCGGATGCGGTTGCTGCGTTAAATGCCGCTAAATAAATTATTAATTTGAAGCCCCCTAAGATGCACTTGAAAATATTGGCAGCTATTTTTCTTGCCGTTTTCGGGGGGAGTGTTCGGATAACGCTTAATCGACTACAACGGGCGTTGCTGAGCATAGAATGCATTCTCTAAATAATGCCATAAGCGTGCGTAAACAGTCTTATGAGGTTAATGATGATGATTCTTATCGGTGTAGAGGGACAGTCGAGTTTTATTTTTTAGAGGGCCTTCGCTTTTTGGGCCAGAGTATTTTTTAATGAAAATATAAAAAATATTTTGTAAGTGCTAGCGCTTCGTAAAATATAAATACAACAGAAGACTTTCGCCGGCACGGTAAACTCGACACTATTTTAAGTGTTTGCATTGCCCCGTTCTACTGTTGGCAGAAGACGATTACGGTGATTCTGGGTGTGGCGGGGCGGTAGCACGGTGTTGTTAGGCCAGGGGCTGTGAGGAAGCAAAAGTGATTATTGTGATGTCTTGGGATATTCGTATCGTAGTGAGTGATTCCAAGTAGGCTGTTCGTAGTGAGCTATTCGAAATGGGCTGATTTCGGAGCAAAAGTGGCTTGAGCTGTTATCCCTTTCTAGGCGCACTACTCATCTGGCGGTTAGGGTCTGAGTGGCTGTGAGGATCTCTTAAGTTGACAATAAGTGACCTAAATTCAATGAGGTAGGGTTGTTCTTGTAGGCCTGTCTGTTTGCCTAGGTGGGCGCAAAACAATAAAACAGTGTTTTTTATTTCGGCTTAAAGGTTGATTTCCAGTGTTTGTACCGCTATATTAATCGAACAGTGTTTTATTGTTTTGGGCGATTTATGCCCGATAGTAAATAGTAAATAGTAAATAGGAAAGGGTAAAGCGGATGGGACGTAGAAGTGATCATACCTCTGAGGAACTGCGAGCATTGGTGTTGCAGAAAACCCGTGCGTTGCTCGATCAAGTGCCGGCATCCGAGTTGAGTTTACGAAAGATTGCCAAACAAGTGGGCTATGCCCCCAGCACCTTGATTGCTTTATTCCAAAATTATAACTCACTCCTTCTAGAGGTTAATGGCCAAACCCTGGACGAAATCTATTTACGTTCGAGCCATCAGTTGGACACAAGCCTTGCGCCCGATCAGGTGCTATTGGCGTTAGCGTACCTCTATCATGATTATGCGATGGATAACCCTCATCAGTGGGAATTAGTCTTTGACCATAAAATGCCCGTGGGTGAAGTCGTCCCCGAAACCCATCAGGCGCGCATGGCGGCTCACTTTGAATCCATCGAAAGGCAGCTGCAACGAATTCACGCGGACTTAGCCGCCATTGAAATCAATACCACGGCTCGGACTATTTGGGCTTGTGTGCACGGCATTACGGTGCTGAGTGTTAAAAACAAACTATTTGTTGCCGATCAATTAAATGGTCGCTCGCTGATTGAATCGTTCTTAGTGAACTTTTTAAGAAGTTGGGGCGACTCGCACAGTCGTTAACTAATTATTTTTGAATAACGCATTGGAACTTTACATGACTGAATCATCGCAGTTTTCACTTTTAAAAAAACGTCGTTTTGTGCCGTTTTTTATTACCCAGGCGTTGGGGGCATTTAATGACAATGTCTTTAAAAACTCATTGCTGTTGTTATTTACCTTTGGGGCCGCGTCTCAATTATCCATTGATACCAATTTATTAATGAATCTGGCAGCGGGTTTATTTATCTTACCTTTTTTGTTGTTCTCTGGGGTGGCAGGGCGCATTGCCGATAAATTCGAAATGGATCGAATTATTCGCTATGCCAAGCTTGCGGAAATAGTCATTATGTCATGCGCGGCAATGGCGTATTATTATGATGCATACCTTACGTTGGTTTTTTTATTATTTTTAATGGGCACCCAGTCCGCATTCTTTGGTCCGGTGAAATATGCCATATTGCCCAGGGCGTTGAGTAAGGATGAAATAGTCGGGGGCAACGCGCTGATTGAGATGGGCACTTTTGTTGCTATATTAATAGGCACTATCTACGGCGGTGTGCTGGTTGGCTTTGAGAATAGTGAGTTGTGGATTTCGGTGAGTATTGTCACCTTGGCGATGCTGGGTTATGTGGCTAGCCGAAGTGTGCCTAAGATTACCCCTAATGATGCCAGTATAACGTTGTCCTGGAATATTTTTGCGCAAACTAAAAGCACCTTTAAAGTCGCCCAGAAAAACCAAGCGATTTTTCTTTCSATGATGGCCATCAGTTGGTTTTGGTTTATGGGCGCGAGTTATCTAACGCAAATCCCTAACTACACGAAAACTATTTTGGCAGGCAACAATGAAGTGGTGACTTTGTTGTTGGCGGTGTTCTCCATTGGGGTGGCGGTGGGTTCCTTATGTTGTGAACGTTTGTCGGGTAAAAAGGTTGAGCTGGGCATTGTTCCCATTGGCTCCCTTGGGCTTAGCCTATTTGGCATCGACCTTTATTTTAATAGCGTCGGCATGGGCATGGGTGTTGATGTGGGCGTGGGTGTTGATGTTTTGATGGATAGCAGCCGTGAGCTAATGGGCATAACCGGGTTTCTAGGGCAAGGCTCAAGCGTTGGCATTCTTGTCGACTTTGCGGGCATCGGRTTTTTTGGTGGGCTTTACAGCGTGCCTTTGATGGCATTGATTCAACAGCGCAGTGATAAGCGCGAGCGTGCACAAACCATTGCCGCCAATAATATATTGAATGCACTCTTTATGGTGGCCAGTGCGCTCAGTGGCGTGTTGATGTTGACGTTGGCTGATCTATCGATCCCGCAGTATTTTCTTGTGGTCTCGATTATGAATATCGCCGTAGCGGTTTATATTTATACCCATGTGCCTGAGTTTCTATTGCGYTTTATTGTCTGGATTTTTTCTCACACGATTTATCGGGTMTCAAAACAGGGCTTTGCCCAYATCCCCGACGAAGGCGCGGCGGTGATTGTCTGTAACCATGTCAGCTACATGGACCCGTTGATCCTAGCCGGTGCTTGTCGTCGCCCGGTTCGATTTGTCATGGATAAAAATATATACAACAACCCAGGGCTTAATTGGTTCTTTAAGTTGGCTAAAACGATCCCCATTGCCTCCCAGAAAAGCGACCCTGAACTTTACGCGCAAGCATTAGAGCAAGTTAGCGCGGAGCTTAAAGAGGGCAATGTGGTGTGTATCTTTCCCGAAGGCCGACTGACTAAAGATGGCGAAGTGGATACCTTTCGTCGCGGTATAGAATYCATWATTCAACGCGACCCGGTYCAGGTCATCCCGATGGCACTYAAGGGCTTGTGGGGGTCGTTYTTCTCTCATAAAGACGGCGTTGCACTCTCTACGCGACCCAGACGATTTTGGTCCAAAATCCGAATCCAAGCCAGTGAGGCGTGGGCACCCAGTAAAGTCACCGCCGAAGCCCTTGAAGAGGAAGTGAAGCGGCTACGCGGGGACGAAGCCTAATACGGGTGAAAACAAACGCCGGGGAAATAAAGCACAGAAAATAGGGCAAGGCTACGAGAAGAGGAAATCCCTTGCCTCTTCAGCGTGATAGGCGGCAATCGTGCGTCTATGGGGCGTCTATGCTGCGATGCTGGACGGGTCATTGATCGGTTTATTGTTAAATATATACAGCCATAAGCCGATAGTAATGAACAGCTTTACCTTCAGCTCTCGCGATGGGCCTAGCCTTCTATAACCGGCTTGGTTTTTGCTTGCTCTGTTGTCTAGCCTTCTTGATCTTAAGAGTCCCGGTATTATGAACCAAATCTCTGCATCTAAAGTCACCCACGATGGCAGTGGGCACCTCAGTGTAATTAAGGTCAGTGTGCGTGAGCACGAGGTTTTTTTCGAGGAGCCTAACGCCAGTGCGGGCAGCATTAGCGGCGCAATCTTTGAAGATCAAGCCGATACCATGAACTGGATTGATCAATTTGGCGTGGGGGATACCTTCGTCGATATTGGTGCCCGTGGGGGCATGCACAGTATTTATGCCGCCGTTGCGCGGCAAGCCAAGGTGATTGCGTTTGAGCCTGAAGCCCAGAATTACGCCTTACTCAATCGAAACATTATTTACAATAATCTCCAGCAAGCCGTGACGGCTTATTGTTTGGTGGTGGCTGACGGAGTGAAGGCTGAGACATTGTTTCGCAGTGAAAATGAGGCTGGCGAATATACTCATGCCTTGAGTGATACGCTCGAAAACTCAGCCAGTAATGATGTGCCGCGCGTTTGCCAAGGGGTGATTACTTGGAGCCTTGATCGCTTAGTGGATGAAAAGGTCATCCCTGTGCCGAATCATATTAAAGTGGATTTGAATGGTCTTGAACAACTGACCCTCAGGGGCGCGCAAAAATCACTGTCTAATCCTGCCTTAAAATCTATCCTGGTTGAAATGAATGTCACGACGAAGGAGCACGCGGTTCTAGTGGATCGCATGAAGCTGCTCGGCTTTGATAGCTGTCAGGGCCAGCTCAGCAGGGCCGTCGGTCAAGGGCAATCGTATGGAGGGCGAGGCCATTTAATATTCTTCCGCCCAGAAACCGGGTTTACATTCCCTGAACTTAAGGTCGCCTCTCGCGTGGCGATTGAAGCGGCGGCAGAACTGGCTAAGGTGCCTTTGATGGACAGTGCGTTGGTTATTCAGCATATGGTAAGTCGATGCAAACAGGTTCGCCCTGAGGACGACCCGTATCCGTATTTTTGTATGGATAACCTTTTTCCTGATCAGTTCTATCAGCAACTGCTTGAACATAAACCGACTAATTCGCAATTGGAACCGATGTCGTCGACGCCCCGTGCCTATGGGGGGTCGTTTGATAATCGTTTCATGATGAACCTGAACAACGAGGAGTACGTTAAGTTAAGCCAAGCGCAGATGGATTTTTGGCGGGTGCTTGATGAGGCACTAATGTCGAATGAATTCGCAGGAGCGCTGACCCATGTATTTATGAAGCAACTGCTGGCGCGTGGGGTTCTGGGGAAAGGCGGCAAGGGCATAAACTTATACTCGGACGCGTTATTTATGCGCGATAATAATGGCTTTCGAATGGGCCCGCATTCGGATAGGCCAGAGCGTTTTATTACCATGATGATTTATCTGCCAGAAAACTCTGAGCGCAGTGATCTTGGTACCTGCATTTATCGACCAACGGACGCGAGCTTGACCTCTGAAGGCCTACATCATTATAAGTATGGTTCGAGTGAGTTTTCACTGCACCATAAAGCCCCGTATGTGCCTAACGCGTGCATGGTGTTTTTAAAAACTAACAATTCATTTCATGGCCTAGAAACGTTACCGATGGATTATCAGCGGGATACCATTTGTTATACCCTTAAACATGCATCACCGCAGTGACGGGGCGGTGCTAGTCGGTATCTGACAGCTGTATTTGAAACCCGGATTTGCAACGTGTATCTGAATAAAACGAGAATTACTTCCTCGCAGTCATGCGTCCTTGATTCAAGGCTTGCTCCCTAAACGGGCCTTCCCCGATCACGAGTACCCACCCGAAATAGTTGAATTACACCTCCTTGAGGGAGATACTGATTTTAGGTCAAGGTCGGGTTTTCTATCGGGGAATGAATGCGTTGAGGTTGAACGTTCCGGGGTTGAACCGTTACCCATTACCCATTACGAGTTACACATAAGAAATTAAGGAGTAGGCGTTAAACGTGTCGAATCAAATGGCGGACATCACCGATTATTTTCTTGAACTGGATGAACTCAAGTGCGTCAATCGCCGTACTTATATCAAAGGCGGGCAGCGAGTAGAGAACTCGGCGGAGCATTCCTGGCACTTGGCCATGGCGTGTTGGTCGATTGCGCGAAGTTTTAATCTGGAATTATCTGAAGGCAAGCTTTTAAAATTGGCGTTAGTGCATGATCTGGGCGAGATTGATGCCGGGGATACCTTTCTTTATTCCAGTGACCGTGAGTCGGCACCGCGTGCAGAACGACAATGCGTGAAGCGTCTTGAAGCGCATGCAGGCAATGGCGTTGCTGAGTTATCCGAGTTATGGGAAGAGCAAGAAACCGGCAACAGTATCGAGGCCAAGTTGTTGAAGGCGGTTGATCGGCTGCTGCCTTTTTTACATAATATTTCAAGTCAGGGCAAAGCTTGGCGT
>NVVB01000101.1 GCA_002402085.1 Gammaproteobacteria bacterium | reverse complement strand
TAGAATGTCATGACTCCACAATAAGAAAACACCAAGACCGACCTGTCTGAAAATAGGTTGATTCAAGAATTGAAGCAGGCAGTTGTTTAGCCAGCTCTTGAGCTAGGGCATCGATTTGTTGCGCCAAGGTTTCTACAGCACCGTAACCGGCTAATAGGCGGGTTTTATCTACGGTGTTATCCAAAACATTAGGTATAGGGAAGCGTTTGAGCTTGGTGCCGTCCCACTCCAATCGCTCTTCCCATTTACCATCGGCAAAACCACCCTTGGGGAAAAACACTTGCCGCCCCCAAAAACAGGCTACCGAACTATTGAGCAAGCCCAGTAGTACTAAGTGGTCGGCTTCGCTGGTGCCATTGGGGAGTTTTATGACTGGGGCGGTTTGCTTAAATACTTTGCCGCCACGGTCTAGGACGAAGTGGTTGTGGGTTGAGACGAAGGGGAAGGTGATTAAATATTTACACTTATTTCTCTCTTTAGGTATCTGATGATACTCAAAATATTCTCGACCAGAGTTTCTATAGTTGAGACCTGAAAAAGCTTTACGCTGATATAAGTACTCTCGAAGAAACCAAAGATAATTGCGAATGCCACTATCTGCTTCTGGCTCAATATCATCGTTATAGGGAAATACTACCGTTGTCTCACTATCTAAGCACCAATTACGAACACCTCCGCCTTCGATCAAACTTCGATAAGGTGATGGTAACTTAACAGCCTGCTCCCTATACCGAGGTATACCAAAAGCATCATCTTCACCAAGAATAGAGCCAAACCCTATTGCCTCAGAAAAATTACATAACTCAAGATTAACAGCCACATCAATTTGCTGCATCACATCACTTGCACCGCCACCTTCCAAGCTCCAAGGGTGCCTAGAGAAAACGTCACGCTCTATATCAACACAAGATACAAATTCATTTTCAATCAATG
The DNA here is from genome assembly GCA_002402085.1 of Gammaproteobacteria bacterium. Classification (GTDB taxonomy): domain Bacteria; phylum Pseudomonadota; class Gammaproteobacteria; order Pseudomonadales; family UBA3067. The sequence continues at coordinate 12,721 of NVVB01000101.1, read as the reverse complement.
GCTGCTCAATAATTCTTTCGATAGATGTCCACACCTTTCCTTTTGAAAAATCAGAAGGTATTGACGGCTCACCTTTAATCCCAAGAATTGCCCTCACTTCACCACTATTGGGTTTTCTATTTCTCGCATATAAAATAACTGTTGGCGTGCCATGACCGGGAATAGCTGCACCTGATGTATCAAGCACATGAGTGAGATCACGTTTAGGTAAAAAATCCTTAATGAGTTTTATACCAAACTCTCTTTTCATAAAGCTATTAGTTGTGATCATGCCAACATAACCAGCCTGCCTAGAACCATCATCACTAATACAAAGATCGAAAAAACGCTCAGTAAATGGCACACCAAGGGAATATTTACGATGACAAGTTGTATATCTATCTCTATAAACTTGGTTTAAAGCTTTATCCGCTACGGTAATATAAGGCGGATTCCCCACCACCACATGATATTGCTGCCCCAATATTTTCAGCAGCTTTTCTTTATCTTCCACCTCCAACACATGCTTAATTGGGTCTTCATCAATCAAATTGGTTTGTATACCCTGCCCCTGCCATTCAAAACGCCGCCCATGTAATAAAGAATCACCGCAAGCCAAATTAAAATGAAAATCCGGCGCATTGTTTACTTGTGTTGTACCCGATGCCTTCATAGCGGCGATAAATAAACGGAAGCGACATATCGCAATGGCGTAGGGGTTGATATCCACACCATGCACCACATCCAAGGCGCGTTGTGCCAGTACGCGGGTGTTTTCACCGGGTTCTCGTTTGAGCCAATCTTCAAACACACGGTCGAAGGTAGTGAGCAAGAAGTGACCGGAGCCACAAGTGGGGTCGATTAAACGCAGGCCTTTTAGGCCAAAGGTGTCTTTGGCTTTTTCTAGGGTGTAGTCGAGAATAAAACTTTCGACAAATTCTGGTGTTTGCAACAGGGCGTAGCGTTTTCGCACGGCTTCGGAAAGGTCTTGATAGAGGTCACCCAAAAAGCGGGTATCCCACTGTGGGTCAGTAAAGTCGTGAATAATTTCGCCGCTGTCAGCATCAATTTTTTGAAAGAAATCGATCAGGCTTTTTGCGCCATCGGCAGAAACGGGTAATTGCCACAAGGGGTTATGTTTGTGGTCTAACAGTTCGGCAACCACCGGGTATTGTTCTAATTGCTTAAACAGGCTGAATAAGTATTCACGTTCTTCACGGGTAGGGTTTTCATTAAAATAGGCCACCATGCGTTGCTTGGCGTGGTCTAAATGACTGCCCGGGCCAGACAAGACTGGTTCGTCTAGCAGTTGGTTATCTTCCAAAAACCGTACAAACACGCAACTCAAAACCCAAGCTACCGCCGCTTGAGTAATTTGTGCCTCGCGCCAAGCGATAAAATGCTCGGCGGTGCGACCTGCATCTTGGGCTTTTTTGTATTCAGCTTGTAGATGCTCGGTAATATCTTGGCGCGATTCACTGTAGGCTAATATATCTTTTTCTAGCTTTGGCAATTCACGCTGTAGGTCTTTTAATAGTTTGCTGCGGTTTATCATTAAGCCATGGCCTTTTTCAATTCAGTGATGAATCGCTTAGCCCAAGGGGAAGCATCCACAACAAGATTTGCGTTGATTTCGGCCAGCAGTTTAAAGGAGTGATTGCCTTTGCCGTATTCGCCTTTTTTACTTTTTGATGTGGCTTTTTTGAGTGCACTGTAGACTTCTGTTTTAGGTATGAACTCTATGGCGCGATTAGCGGCGGGTAAAGAACCCGCATGAAAGTTTTGACCGAAAAACTTTTCTAGGGTTTTCCTGTCTGCCAAAAACCAGTTTTCCATGCACTCCACCATAAAATGGCATTGAGTATCGGTCACACCATCAGGCTTATCCCACTCATCACCTTGGCGCTGTTTTAAATGCGCCCAGGGTGTCCATGTATCGGAGTCACCTTGCTGATGGTTTGTAGCCACTTCTGCTTCGCTATCCACCAGTAGCATCGCGGGCTTGCCACTTTTAATTTCCGTACAAAAACTGTCGTAGGCATCGTTACGACTACCACAGGCAACCAAACGGGGGCGTTTTGATACGCCTGCCGCCGTAATAAACTGGGTAAAGCCTTTACGGCACTCGGTTTTTAATTGGTTAGAGTCGCCACCGCCCTCTATAAATAATTTCACCAGCGAGTCCCTCCGAGATCACCTCTGGTCCAAAGCTGGCCTAGGCGGTATTTTTTTAACCAAGGTTTAAGGTCGTCGGCATTCAGGCGAGTCAAGCTACTTCCCGACTCGTTCTTTTCGGCAATCAAAACTGACTCCGGCTGGTCTGTCATGGCATCGACTAATATATCAGAGTGGGTGGTAACGATTAACTGAGTCCGCTCTGAAGCCTCTTTGAGTAAATCTGCCACGGTGGGTAGTACGTCTGGGTGCAAGCCTAACTCTGGCTCTTCGATACAAATAAGCGGTGGTGGTGTTGGGTGACAGAGGATAGCCAGCAAGCACAAATAACGCAGGGTGCCATCTGAGAGACGAGTCGCTGGAATGGCAAGCTTGCCTTCATGTAAAAAGACCTGAACGGTTCCGCCTTCCATTTGAACGTAGTAATCATCTATACCGTCATACAAAGATTGCAGTGCACTGATGATGCGTTTTTTTGCTATGGGGTCGCGACCAATTTGGTTGAGCACCAAGCCAAGATTTCTGCAATCTGGCTCAAGATAGTCATTACGCATATCGGCTTTTTGCGGCAGACGTGGCGGTGTATAGCGGCTAAAACTCCATTCACGGTAAAGTTGTATTTTGGAAAACACTTCACCTAGATAGGTTATTTCAGGGTATTGGTCTGGATCTTTACGCTGAGCAAGAATCGAAGCTGAAATATCAATATCTTCGTGTTTAAGTGTTCTCTTATCACCTTTGACATTTAAAACACCATGGCCATTTTCATACTTATAAAAAATATACGGCTCATCATATCCATTTGCAGGAGTCTCACTTTCGACTCTCTCGTCAACGATTTCAAAACGCTGCGAAACTTCGGTAAAACGTAATAGGTATCTAAGGGCCGAGTGCCCCTTAGGGTGCTCGAAAACAGCGTTAATCGTCGCAACAGGAGGCGGCGAAATACCTTTCCATAACCAATCCCGAATGCCGCCACCATCCCTAATGGGGGTCAGCAGGTCTTTAGGGGCTGCACGGATCAACTCTATGGCTTCAATTAAGTTTGATTTACCTGAACCATTCGGGCCAATAACTAAGTTAAGTGGCTTGAGTTCAATGGTGGTTGTCTCTTGCCCGTAACTTAAAAAGTTAGTCAGTTGTAGGGATTTAATTAGCATGAGGGTTTCCCTTTATCATTAATCATTGTGCAATGTTCTCTGTTGATTCTGCCCCGGTTAACTCGGCACCTGATGCCAGCCAACCACTCGGTATACGTGCAAACTCACTGCTACCCGCCCCTGTTGGCACGGTGACGTTATCAATGGTGGCCGCAGAGCTTTGTGCATCAGCAGCGATGAGTAGCACTAGGCCATGGACATCGGCGCTATTCATTAGGTGCTGGCGTAGGTCGTTTAGCCAAGTGGTGACTAGGTCGTAGCGGGCGATTAGGCCCGGCTCGGTGAGTAGTACCGACTGGCCTGCACTTTTTATTTCATCGGCCATGGCGGGCAGTACGCGATGCACTAGGCGTTGCAGGTTTTGCCAACTTTTGGAGTTAGACTGTTTTGCACCGGGTTTTGCGGCATCGGCTTTAAGCACCACTTGCCAATCAGGTGGTTTGGGCATGGCGCTGCACTGCGTATGTAGGTGGCGTAGCAGTAATTCGTCAAAGCTGATGTGTTTGAGTGGGTAGTGTTGGCAGAGCTTTTGTTTGGCTTGTTGCCACTGCCTTGGTCTGACGGTTAGGGCTAAAAAGCGCGCGGAATTAACTGCGGTGCTTATGGCTTGATCCAATGCTTTGATATCTTGCGCGCCATGGGTATCGGCTTCACCCTGATAGGTGTAATGATACTGGGTGCGCGTTTTGGAGGCTAGGCTAGTTAAACCGGCAATGGGTAGGCAATAGCCGCCTTTGTTGCCATTGGAAAATTGATGATTACTGTTCCATTGAAAACCTAAATCTAAATCTTGCACTAAGTTATCAAGCTGGGGCCGCCCTGGCAGGACTTCCGCTGCGGGGTAGCGACCGGCCACGCGGGCTTTCACTTCGTCAACACTGAGCGCCTTACTGCCCAGTAACGCGCCTTGGGCAAGCTCTAAGGCTAAGGTTGCGCTCATGTTACGCGGGTAAAATTCTGCACGGCTGGAGAGAGCTGCATTTTGTGAGGCCGCTGCTGCCAAGCGCAACAGGCGGTGGTTGCTCAGGCCCAAAAAAGACTTGGGTGCTGTTACTGCACGGATTTTTTCTAGTGCCCTAACCGGTGAAAGCAGTGATTGCTCGGTAGCACACTCATCGGCTAGGTCGCCAAGATCATTGGCGTAATCAGCCAGCTCTTCACCCATAGCCGCACGATCGTCGGCAATAAGAAAGCGATTGCCTGAACGACGCAACATCCAGCGCGACTCTTGCTTGCTCAGTTCGGTTTCTATGGCTACACGCACCACTGCGTGAGTCCAGCGTTCACGCAGTGGGCTATCTTGCACCGAGCCTCGGCGCAGTAATATGGCATCGGCCACTTCTATGGCGGTCATTAGGCCGCCGTTTTCATCGAGTAGTTCGATGATGTCATTACGCAATTCGGTAATGGCTTTGGCTTTGCCCCACTGTTGTTTTACTTTTTCGGTGAGTTCGCGCACTTGTGCGGTTTCGATGCCGGTGTGGGCACTGAGTTTGGCGGCGGTGGGCCAATGCACGTTATGTAAACCTTTGGGGGCTTTRTCATCTAAGCGCCCTAGGTATTCATTGAGGAAGCGCAACTTGGTTGGGTCTGTCGCTTTGGTCGCTTTAATAGTTGTCGGCATGACCAATTTAAATAGGCGGTCAACACTAACGATGCTGGTATCGGTGGCGGCTAACATGCGTGCTTGCTGGTCATCACCCAAACGGTTTTGTAGTTGGGCAATCACCGCTGATAATTCTGTTCGGGTTTTTACGCCTACACCAACCCACACTCGTACCCGGCTACGGTTGAGCTTGAGCAGGTCGGCCACGGTGTTGATATTACGCCGACTGAGACTGTCGAGTGCCTGCGGTGTTAATGCCAGCAGGCCAATTTGGGTATCTAACTTAGCCTCGGAGATGGGGCAGGTTTTGTCAGCATCATGTACCGTAGGGTGTTGGGACTCTTTACTGGCTTGGTGGAAAACATCACGCCATGCACGCAGCATATCGCCCGTGTTAGAAAATCGTTCGCGTACATCGCGCACCAGTGCTTTTTTAAAGAAGCTCACCATACGGTCGCGAATAGTAGGGTCGAATACGGTGCGATCAATATTCAGCTCACCTTCAAGCTGCAAGGGCAGGCCTTCGGTCGATGCCCAGCTTGGTAACGCGCCTGCGGCCATTTCATAGAGGGTGAGTGCGGTAGAAAAACGCTCGGCAAAATCATCCCAGCGGCGGCGGCCTGCATCGCGAATAAACGGGTCCATGTAGGCAACGGTGCCGGTGGTGATGTTATCTGAGCTGACGTTCGACAGTGAAAAATCAAACAGCACTAAATGCAATTGGCTGCCCTGCTTCATCAGGCCAATATTTTCAGGCTTTACATCACGGTGAACGACTGCTTGATCTTCTAAATGGGCGATTGCACTTAACAGGTCATCACCAAAGCGCTCTAATAGCTCTAGCTGTACGGCACCAATTTTACGGATACGCTGTGCTAGGGTGCCTTCGCTGGTGTAATCGATTAGCAAGGAAATATGACCGGCGATATCGACGGTTTTATGATAGGCGACAATCGATTGGTGGCGAATTTTATTGAGCGTTTCACCCTCTTGTGTGAGCCGCCGGTTATGTGCCTGCTCAGAAGCCATTTTTAAAACGCGCTCTTGGCCTTGATGGTCAACCAAAAAGACAACGGAGCACGCACCTTTGCCCAGGCGTTTTTTAACGGTGATACCACCTTCAAAGGTATCGCCTTTCATCGCCTCTGTTGGATTGCTGTTGCGCTGAGTGTCGGGGCGGGTAATTTCTTCTTCTATTTCATCTAGGCAGGTGATTACGTCATCCACGGATTCAAATCGGCTGCTTAGGTCTGGATGGGTGGCGTATTGCACTAGGTATTGCRATGCTTCACTGGCACCGTTTATTTCATCGGTGACTTGTAGGCCGTTGCCGCTGCTGAGTTTATCTTGTAGCTCAAGGTCGTTGGCCGCTGGTTTTTTGCCGGTAAATAAATGGTAGGCAATGGCACCTAAAGAGAAGATGTCCATATGCACGCCATCGGCATCGCTGCCTGCGTGGGCCTCTAGTGCAACATAAGGGCCTGCCTCTTCTTGTACCATGCGGCTTAAATGACTGAGCGCGCTGATTTGTTTGGTTTCTGATTCATAGACTCTTTCTGCCGTTGACCAGTTAGCAATTTTTATACTGTACTGGCCATCGTCTAGCTGTTTTACCAAAATGCTTTGGGGGCTAAGGGCGCGGTGGTAGAGTTTTTGGCCGTGGGCATATTGCACCGCCTCAGCAATTAACCGCAGCAAGCTAATAGCCTGCATGGTATCTAGGCGTTTGCTTTCGTTAAGGTGCAGTAATAAGTGATCGAGCCGGAAGGCTTGGGCATCGTATTCGTAGACCAAAGCGGGGCCATGATCATGCTGCTGGTATTCTTTGGCGCGTAATATGCCGGGGTGCTCTATGCCCTCCAGTAAACGAAACTCTAGCTGCGCCGCTTTTTGTAATCGCCTAGCTTCGTCTTCAGGCTTACCGTAGGTTAGGTAGATACGGATTTTTCGCTCTATCGCCATCTCGGTGCTAACGGCAAACCACTCTTGAAAATGATCGGATTCATCAAGTAGTTCTTTCAACTCGTACTGCCCTACCCTGCGCATGCGTACCGATTCTTTTATACCCGCCTCTTCCATCGCACGGGATAACATTTTAGCCACTGGCGTATTCATTTTACGGTGGTGCCAGTTTTCATCCATGTGGGTAATATCATGGAGAAAGTTTTTGCGAGTACAAACATTGAACCGAGCTGGGCCATCGAGTTTGTTAATTAAATTTTCGGCGGAGAGAAAAACATGGGCTGTTAAAAAAGGCACTCGCTCTTTGCTGCGTTTAACGGAGGGTTGCACCTGTAACAATGAGGCCAGTTTTTTAGCTTTGCGATCGGTGAGGATGCGTGGATTATCAAATACCTTGCGACCACCACCGGGCTTTTCCCATACCCAGGTACCCGCATCACCTTTCATTACGCCGGGGTGAGATTTTATTTCTATCAGAAATAAACCTTTGGGCGTGAGCACCATTAGGTCAATTTCATTGATAGAACCGTCGAGGGCTATGAATTCAAAGTTGGCCCAGGCGCGATATGGGTCGTGGTCAGGTAGAGCTTGCCTGGCAAAGGCTAGTGCCTCGCGCTCCCATGCGTAATCTGATGGGGTTATTTGCTTCCAGAGTTTATCCATTTAACGTTGGTCTCCAGCACCCAGCTCCAGCATATCACCCACGCTACAGTTAAAAATTTGGCAGAGTTTTTCTAGCGTATCAAGATCAACCCGCGTTGCCGTCTCATGATAAAGCAATGAAATCGTGCTTCTATTCAAGCCAGTTTGACGAGCAACATCTGAGATATTCATCTTTTGCTCACCCATGTAGCGGGAAAGGTTGCATCTGATCATTATTTGTACCAACYGTTTGCATATATAGAGGTGCAGTATGATGGGTTAGACTGCATGTTGTTACGCAGAATAGCAAGAAAAACCATATAAAAATCGTGGGTGCATTAGCTTCAGACAGTAACCCAAGCTCGCCATCTACCCCCGTCCATACAAACCAGTGAACAGACAGGAGGCACTTTCTGGGCTAGCCGCCGATAACTATCGGAGCAAACTCCTCACTGACAGATTTCCGAAGCTTTTCCATATCCTGCTGTGTAAACGAACTATCCGAAGCCATTGCATTAAGGCTTGTTTTTAGGCGATCTAAAAAATCGGCACTCGAAATAAGCTGATTGAAGTCGTCTATCAATCGGCCGAACCTTTGGTAGCCCTGCCGCTGAAACAAATCAGTGTACTCATCAATTAACTCGCCCTGAGCCTCATGACCTGTAAAGGGGTCGAGTATTTTAGGCATATAGACAATATTCCAGGGAGCAGTAAACGCAAAAACGTTCTTTGTGCGGCCAAATATGTGGGAAATCTGATAATTGCGTATTGGCTCATGCCTAGCGTTTTTTATTTTTGAATAACCGGTCAACTCACGAATAATTTTTGTGGGCTCTGCATTATTAGTCGAGTCCTTAGCGACGCTCTTATTACCAACCAGATGCTTATATAGTTCTTGGAACAAATGCGTGCCGTTAGCGTCCCGACTGAATCCGCGAATGAAAACCTTTTCGTTACCGTATATTCTTTTCTTGAGAAGCTCCCACTCTCGCTCAGCTTTATCAGCAGAGACGTAGATAGTTTCTTTCAAACCAAATTCAAAGAATTGCTCTTTGGATATGTAGCCCGCTGAGAAGAACCTTAGATATGAATCTCGCATCAAACTCGCCCCTGGTGATTTCAGTCGCTATTGAAGCTCTCTGAGGCGAACAAATGGCCTGCCAGTTTCAGCTGCCTTACGCACCTTTCTCGCTAGCACATCAGCGAAGGTCAACTTCCCCTGGAGCATTTCAAATAAATCCAACCCATCCATGCAAACCAAACTTTTCCCCCGACCAAAGGCTATCAAACCCTCTTCAGAGAAGCCGCTATTACTGACAAACAACCCGCGAGACCACGAAGCCTTATCCTCCACCTTCGCATTAAACGAGCGTAGATCTGCCGCGTTAGCAGGAAGGTTGGTCCACTTGGCTTCCAGCAAGTATGTTTCGTCATTCATTTCGAAACTACCGTCAATCTGCTCACCTACCAACCGAAATGAAGACCTGCCGGCAAGGCCATTTGCATCAAAAAGCTCTTTTAAAAAGACCTCAAATGCATATCCCCTTGGTTGTGGTTCCAGAACACTTACTGCCATTAATCTATCCAGCAACTGTTTCGCAATTGAAGCATCCAAATTTGACTGCTTAGGCTTGCCAGCCTCACTAGCTGGCTCGTCCGGCAACACGCCCCCAAGGCGAATCATCAATGTGCAAAAATCAGCCTTTGCATGAGGAATTTTCTCTTCCTCACCTGAACGTCGGCGCGAAACTTCTCGATAATCCCAAAGAGCTAGCAATGCTTTAATGACATCAGCAATCGGCGCATGCCGGAGGTAATAACGCAGCCGCTTTGCCTTGCTCCCACCACCCTCCGCATAAACAGAATTGTATATATCCACCCCAAATTCATCAGCAAAGAAATCAGCAAACGACTGGTTCGAGAAATCCAAAACGTAGCCGCCATGCATTGCGAACACATCATCAAGGAGCTTTATGTCTGTAGCCTTTAGCTTCTTCCCTTTCATAGAACCTAGACCTACTCGAACCAAGATGAGGTGTCGACATCCAGCTCATTAATATCAGTTGTAAACTCATTGGGATTTCCAACAGCGGCTTTCATACCCAGAGAGAACGGGTAGCTTTCATTCATAACTACCCTGTCATCTTTCGGCCCATATTCCTGGCTAACATTCACGGAACCAGTAGCCCTAACCTGAATATATTCAGAGCCAATATCAACAACCTCTATCTCTTCAACCTCGGTGTAATCAACAAAAACATGATTTGCCAATATTGAAAGGCTTTCTGGCACTGATCCAACAGCGGTAGAAACCACTGCATCATGGATCTTCTCGGTTAGCGACTCTAGAATAAGGTCTTCTATGTCGTCTAACTGTTTTAAGGCCTCACTGGCAATACTGACCACGCTTTTTGCATCCTCAAAAAACTTAACTGGTGAGGCGTTAAAGTACTTTTCAGTGATATGGGTATATTTATTGAAGAACTGAAACTCTTTTAAAAACTCTGAGATGCCCTCATTTAGCTCTGATATTAAGTCACCATTAAAGTAGTCATCAGAGATATTCCCCTGAGCACAGTATTTTAACTGCTGTCTTCTGGTTACCTCACGCAGCTCACTTTCACGCTCATACCATACAGCCTGCTTTACTAGTTTGGGTGGGGCTTGCCTTTCAATAATTTGTAAAACCAACTCGCGCATTGAAAAGGCAAAGTTATGGAAACGGAGGGGATTGCCGTGTGAGGCGTAATTGCGAAGGCTGGCGACCAGCAACTCATGCTCAAAATCGGTCGATAAGAGCCGCTGAAATTCTTGAATGAAATCGAGAGTGAGTAATTTCTTAAGCCTCATACCTTCCTTGAAATAATCATCACCCTTGGTCAGCTAATGCTGCTTCTCAGGTTCGCCATTTGCCAAAAAACGTAATGAAGGCAAAGTCATTGGGCCATGAGAAGATCGAGCTGTTAGCAGAGTTAACAGTTCCCTCATCGCGCTGACGATCATGGAGGCACCGTTTATACGAACTAGAGACTCACGCTTCTCAATATCAAAAATTGAAGCCATCTCAAACCATGCTTGACTGTGAATATCAAACGTATATGGAGACAGTTTTCCACCATCTTCTGAATCATTCCTAATAGACAGCTTAAGAAGCATCATAAAATCTCTTGGATCTTCTTCCTGCCCCTCCTGAACAACGAGGAGAACTTCACTATTAATCACGATTCCTTCAAAATTGAAGGTTGGAGCCCACATATCTTCAGGGGGAGCATCAACAGCTTCAACCTGAATTTTCGAGTACAACAATTGCTTTAACTGTAGTGGCGATGCTTCGATTCTATTTTCCATAAGATCAACCAAACACGGCCTCTGGGTACTCGATGTCATTAGCCGCCGAGGCCTGCTCGTAACGCATCACTGACGGGTTAGACCGTTTCAGGTTAAATCCATCAGAGAAATGTCCACTGACGTACTGTTTGCTGATTTGTGTTCGCAAGACAGAGAAGCTTTCTCTTAGTAAGTTAGTAGCAACAGTCTGCTCACCTGCCCGCTGAGCCAACCAAGCTACAGCATAGGGAATCTGGCTAGCGACACGCAATAAGTTATCCATCGGCTCGGACTGCATGACATCATCAGATTCATATTTTGAAAACGCTACAGGGCCGCCACCAAAAATTGAAGCAGCCTGAGCCTGAGTCAAGTTATAGCGCCTCCGCAGAGCTTTAATCTCTTGGCCCGTTAATAGGCCGTCGACGTCCTTCTTAAACGCAAGCATTGCTCTTTTATTGGCACGAGCTTGCGCGGTACTTGCCTGTTCACTACCACAAGCAGCACATTCGGAATATACGAAGGGAATATTGCCGGTTTGACCGCGATAGTCTTGCTCTTCAAAACTATTATGGGCCGTTAACTCACCCTCTTCACAGATAGGGCATCTATTTTCGATATTAGCCATATATCCTCCTAACCTCTCGAACCATGGCAGGAAACCGTCAGTATCAGCTTCCCGGATCTATTAATTGCAAATTTAACGTAATACTCAATATCCATGTATTTATGCGCATGCCCTATCCACTCTTCCCGAGTGACACTATATGCATCGCAAGCCACCCAGGCCCCTCCTGACTTGGCTACACACCACTGGGAGTTGGTATATCTCCCTTGGCTGAGTGCAGTACCAATAAGTGCTGCGACATCAGCATTATCCATGCTCATATTCTGAACATCACGGATGCAGCTCTTTGTCCATAATGTAATTGCATCCTCCCCTGCGCTCAAAATCTCCAGAACATCTGAAGGAGGGTATAAAGGGCCGCCATCTATTGAATGGTCGCCATCTTCGCTATCCGGGGGTGGGGAGCCATTATACTGGCTAACATTAAGAGTATTTACCATTATGGTAAGTTCCGCAAGGAGGTGGATAATACATTAATCAATTCTGCTAGCAAGGTGAATTTTGCTCATTAGTTAATAATGTCACATGATGTTCTGGGCTATTCTATTGTTTTTAAAGGGTTTTTGGTAGGTAAAACGCTGAAAACAGGTCTAAACCACCCGTTACTAACTATGGTTTATTGCACGCTCGCCTAGCACCAGGAGGAAACACCTAAAATCAAATGAACCACAACCAAGCTATTATTCTCGAGAAATGGCAGCCAACTCGACTTAGCACGGATGTTCGGCGTCAACTATCTTGTCCGGTCGTCACCCTAATTGTCGCCGAACACACGGACTAGAAATACTTTTTCATCCGCTCAAATGCTATACGAACTGCCATTCCCAACAGGCAGGCAAAGGGCAGTATGACAATTATCGAATTGATACTAAACGGCAAACTGATATAGACCACACAGGTCGCTACAAACGCAGGCACAATTGATCTTCCCGCCAGATTGAAGACATTACTACTCTCTCGCCCACTCCCAACGCCTGAGGTCTCGCTCCACCAAATCCATCAACTGTCTGACGTCAACTATCTTGTCCGCCGGTCACCCTCATTGTCGCCGAACAATCAACTAATGCTGCTATTGCGAATATAGGTAACGAGAACAGGATTAGCGCCAAACGGATTACGGAAATTTGAGTGACACGCATGGATGGCCGTGGTCAGGCACTTCACCGGAAGACACCACCGTAACCATAGGTTTTACCGCATTGAAAAGTTCTGTGCTGTATTTGGCTACCGTGGTGAGGGGTT
>NVVB01000009.1:42841-86489 GCA_002402085.1 Gammaproteobacteria bacterium | reverse complement strand
CTCAATCACCGAGGCAGTAAATACGCCCCCGATTATGGCGTGTTTTATTTTAATCGGTACATTAGGCACGACATAATAAATACACGTAAACGCTAATATCGATAACCCATAAGAGCTGTATTCCAACAGCGAAGGCAGCAAACCGATGACATCAACTTTCTCGACCAGAATAGTCAATGACACCAGATACGCATTAATCCCTAATGCTACGCCCAAGAGTAATGGCCCAAGACTTAACACGGTCCAATAGGTAAGGAATACTGTCAAACCTTTCCTGGATTGGCTTGCACTCCAAAATTGATTCAGTGTCCGATCTATATTACGTAATAGTAAAAACGAGGTCACGGCGAGAAACACAAAGCCTACAAAGGTCAGCTTGCGCGCTTGGCTGATAAACCCCGCGAGATAGGTTTCGATTTCTTTACTGGAACTAGGCACTACATTTTCTAAAATAACGCTTTGCACCTGCTCTGCCGCGCCCTGAAACGCGGGCACCAGAGCGAACATATTAAACGTCACAGTGAGTAACGGAACAATGGCAAATAGCGTGGTGTAAGTAAGTGCCGCGGCGTGTTTAGAGCAGTCGTCATTAATCACTGCTTTGAATACACTGACCACAAACCGCCAATAAGTCCTAACCATAGAAAACACCCCATTTACCGTGTCTTCGCAGTGTACCAGAGACACAGCGGAAATCGTGCCTAGCCACCCTCATCGCTGAGTTTTGACGAGTTTTGGGGTAGACTATCGCTCAAGATAACTATTTTAAAAACAGGCGCTCAGTCCAGTTAAAGCGGATGAATCGGTATGCAAACGAACTCATTCGAACAACGCCTTCCAATTACTCGTCAACAAGCCAAAACATCATGAGCAAAAACACTGATCGATTAGTCTATTCCACCGAGACAGGCAGCCATTGTCCCAAATGCGACTACCCCCTGAAAAAGTGTCGTTGTCCCGACACCAACGAGCAAGCCAAGTCAGGCAGCGGTGGCAAAAAGGAAGGCTGGGTACGCTTACGACAAGAAACCAAAGGCCGTAAGGGCAAGGGCGTGACATTAATCGATAACTTGTCTTTAAGTGAAAAAGAGCTGAAAGCGCTTACCAAAAAGCTTAAGCAATTATGCGGCACTGGCGGTGCCCTGAAGGACTGCGTGATAGAGATTCAAGGCGATAAGCGAGACGCCGTTGAAGCCGAGTTAATTAAACAAGGTTATAAAGTCAAACGCTCAGGGGGCTAAGACCCATCAACATAAGCCCCATCAACTAAGATCCATCAACTAAGATCCATCAACTAAGATCCAACAGCAACGGGCCATATACAGGCCCACTTTACACACGGCACATCAGTACGATTTAAAAATACTTTCGGAGTAGTCATGGACCCTCTCACTCAAGGCGTATTTGGCGCCAGCCTTCCGCAATCCCTTGAACACCAGCGCCGCTATCAAAAAGCCGCCTTTGTGATTGGCTTTTTATCGGGCATGGCTCCCGACCTGGATGTATTAATTCGTTCTTCAAGTGACCCCTTACTGGCCCTGGATTTTCACCGTCACTTCACTCACTCCTTAGCATTCATTCCATTCGGCGCGTTAATTTGCGCGTCAGTTTTCTATTTCCTATTCAAGAAGAAGCTCAGCTTTAAGCGAGTCTACCTCTACGCGTTCTTGGGCTACGGCACCCACGCGCTATTAGATGGCTGTACGTCCTATGGTACGCGTTTGTTCTGGCCTTTTTCCGACGCCCGCATTACCTGGAACAATGTCTCTGTTGTGGACCCGTTGGTAACCTTGCCCATGTTAGCGCTGGTGCTCTTGGGTTATTTTCGTGGTAATAGTAATTTTGCCAAGCTCGCACTAGCCTACGGTTTAAGCTACCTCTTACTCGGTGTCGTCCAACGCGATCGAGCAGAAGACATCGCCACCGAGCTGGCCCACTCACGAGGGCACACGCCTTTACGCATGACGGCCAAGCCTAGCTTTGGCAATATTGTATTGTGGAAAACCATCTACGAGCATGACGGCCACTATTACGTTGACGCGGTGAAAATTGGTTTAGATAAACGGCTTATTCCCGGCACTTCGGTTAAGAAGCTAGACATCGCCACGGATTTGCCTTGGCTTGATACCACTCAGGGCAACCAACAAGCCATCGACTTAGAACGATTTAGAGTTTTCTCGGATGATTATCTTGCGGTGTTGCCCAATCAAGCCAATTACGTGATTGATATTCGTTACTCATTTTTACCCAATAGTGTCGACCCGCTGTGGGGAATTCGAATGAAACCCCACGCACCCAATGAGCACGTAGATTACGATACGACTCGCAATTTAAACCCCGAGTACCGAACAAAGTTTTTCGCAATGCTATTCGACTAAACCGGAGGGGAATCCTTTCTTGTTTTAAAAGATCTGCTGTCCGGCTTGTGCCGCGAGTTCAAAGGATCGTACTCTTTTGTCATGATCATAAATAGAACACACCAGCATTAATTCATTCGCGCCAGTTTTATCCACAAAACTGGCCATGCTTTCCTTGACGGTATCCAAACACCCCACGGCGGAGCAACGCCTCAACTGCGAAATCATCGCGCGATCTTGCTGACTCATGCCTGATTCGAAATTTTTAATGGGTGGCGGTAACTGACCTGGCGTACCACGCCGTAAATTAAGAAAGGATTGCAACGAAGAGCTACGTAAAAAATGAGCCTCGTCATCGCTTTCAGCGACACACACATTAAAACCCAACATGACATAGGGGTGCTGTAATTGCTCTGAGGGTTTAAAGCCTTCTCGATACAAGTCTAATGCTCGCTCCATATCAGCGGGGGCGAAGTGCGATGCAAATGCAAAAGGAAGCCCTAGGTGGGCGGCCAACTGCGCACCAAAAAGACTCGACCCTAAAATCCACAAAGGTACATTAGTACCCGCCCCGGGCACCGCAGTCACTCGTTGGCCGGGTTCGGCATCTTTTAAATAGTGCTGCAACTCCATAACATCATTTGGGAAATCATCGGCACTGCCATTCAGTGTACGCCTTAAAGCCCGCGAGGTTTCTTGATCGGTACCAGGAGCACGCCCTAACCCCAAGTCGATGCGATTAGGGTAGAGCGAAGCAAGCGTGCCAAATTGCTCGGCGATCACTAACGGAGAATGGTTGGGCAGCATTATGCCCCCTGCGCCCACGCGAATCTTTTCCGTACCGCCAGCAATAAACCCAATCACCACCGAGGTCGCTGCACTGGCGATGCCTTTCATATTGTGATGCTCAGCGACCCAAAACCGTTCATAGCCGAACCCCTCTGCTGCTTGCGCGAGGTTCAGTGAGTTACGAAGTGCTTGGGAAGGAGTGCTGCCTTGGATGACTGGCGAGAGGTCTAGAACTGATAATTTTGTCATGGCGTTTAATCAATCATTATCGGAAAGTATGGCTTCATACTAACCCGAACTTTCTTAAGTTAGAAAACTTTTGATTTAACAATCGCGGATTTGCCTAAACAGGCTTCAAGTTACTTCAACACAAACCAACCTAGATCGATTGCCTACTCACCGGGCCAAAAAGCGCGAATGCCCGCAATCCCTTGCCCACCGAGCGCCACCACTTGCTTGTGGTGAGAATGATTCAGCCCACCTAAACCATACACAGGCACGGTACTACGCTGACACAATGCCGCAAACTGCTGCCAGTCTATCGGATCAGCGTCTTGATGAGAGGGTGTTGGCAACACTGGCGAACAACATACAAAATCAACGTTCAAGGCAAGCGCTTGCGCTAGTTCCTGCTCGTTATGACAAGAGGCCGCACACCAAACGGTTTTATCCACGGGCCGGGTTTTTAATCGGCTTAATGCCGCACTACTCAAATGCAAGCCAACCCCAGCAATAGACTCAGAAGCGCAATCAGAATTAAGCATTAACTGAACACCCTTTTTCTGACACAGACTACTGACTTGTTTGGCTAACGAAAGGTAGTCATCCGTAGATAAATTTTTGCTGCGTAATTGAATTAATTCAACACCTTGCTGTATAGCGTGATCTATTTTCTTAATAAACTGCTCTTTATCAGCGCCGCACTCGGGTGTAATTAAATAGTCATTGGGTAATTGCAGTGCTTTGATAATACTTTGATTGGCTTCTGGAAAGGTATATTCAACGAGCTGTGATTTCGCAAGCCACTTTATTTCTTGGCCTTCTTTTCCAAACGCTTGTCCAGATTCCAATGCCACTCGCCATACATCCAGCAGCACTGTTTTTTCTGGGTATTGATGCGCAATAGAAATCAGCGGTTGCTGAGGCTTTATTTGAATGCCTAATTCTTCTTCAAATTCACGTTGCAATGCGCCGGCGGTAGTTTCATCGGCTTCTACTTTACCCCCCGGAAACTCCCAAAAACCTTCCAGGTGTAATCCTTTTGGGCGGCACGCGACCAGAATTTTATCGTCCTGATCAAAAAGCACGCCTACCGCTACTTTTATTATTTTGTTGTCAGCCACAGATAGTAATCTTTAATGCATGAGTTGTTGTTAAGACCGATATTCCGCATTGATTTTTACGTAGTCGTAAGACAAATCAGAGGTCCATACGGTTTCTGAAGCAGCCCCTAAACCTAAGACAATGCGAATGGTAATTTCATCTTGATCCATTACGCCTTGACCCAGCTCTTCTCGGTAGTCCGGGTCCACAGCGCCGTTACTAACAATGCAGACATCATCAAGGTAAATTTTGATGCGGTTAATTTCTAAATGATCCACCGGCGCTCGCCCTACGGCCGCTAAAATACGCCCCCAATTCGGGTCCGATGCAAACAAAGCGGTTTTCACTAGCGGCGAATGAGCCACAGTGTACGCAACGTCTAAGCAACTGGCTTCATCCTTACCTTCTGTCACTTCTACCGTGACAAACTTAGTTGCCCCTTCGCCGTCTTTAATAATGCCCTGAGCCAACTCAAGAGACACCGAGTAAATAGCATCGAATAAAGGTTGATACAGAGCTGATTCGGAACTGATCATGCGCTCCGTCTTGGATCGCCCGGTGGCCGCCAACATGCAACTGTCATTGGTGGAGGTATCACCATCAATCGTGGTTCGGTTAAAGGTTTTATTCGCAACGATCGTCAATATGTCCTGCAATACCGATTGCTCCACGGCCGCATCGGTCGCAATAAAGCTCAGCAGGGTGGCCATGTTAGGCATAATCATGCCCGCACCTTTAGCAATGCCTGTCACCGTAATCAATTGGTCTTGATACTTAAATTGTCGAGAGGCGGCTTTAATCCGCGTGTCCGTGGTGAGAATACCTTCAGCCCCGCGAGACCAATGATTTTCATCCAAATTACTCAACGCTTGTTTAATGCCCGGCAACAATTTATCCATAGGCAAAAATTCACCTATAACACCTGTAGAAAAAGGCTGAATACTGTGTACATCCGCACCGGTTAAACCCGCAAGTTGAAGACAACTTTCCAGCGCATCATCCAGGCCTCGCTGCCCAGTACCCGCATTGGCATTACCGGTATTAACTAACCAATACCGTGATTGGGTACGGGCTAAATGTTGCTTCGACAGCTGAACGGGGGCGGCACAAAAGCGATTTTGAGTGAATACGCCCACGCTAGTGGCGCCAGCGCATAATTCGAACACTACGACGTCTTTACGGTCAGCGTATCGAATCCCAGCTTCGGCCACACCAATTTTAACGCCCTTCACTGGATGCAACGTTGCTTCCACAAACTCTCCAACTGCCATGCTTCACCTGTACCTGTACTTGCAAATTTGATTTTGATCTACACATTGGATGTGACGTGAACCTAACACCACCGCCCTGCCTACGAACACCACATAGCAACTATAATGCCGTCGGATAAAATAATGCCGCAGGAAAAAATAGTACTGTCGGTTAAATTGGCACGCTCACCACCACAATATACCTCAATTCCCTTCACTCAGCTCGGTCCTCACAGGAAGTACTTAAACGACAGCAGGATAACGACTAGAAAAGCAGGGTTTTGTGATTGCGTTCTAATGAGCTACATAAGTAAAGATTATACCGGGGTATTAAACAGTGTTGCTTTCGAATAATCAGAAGGGGTATTAAGGTTGGCCTAGCGGTATGTAATTCTACGACTGATTCTATTCCTTGACTCAATCGTAGAATTATTGCATGCGATTTGACCCGATGACGTTATATTAAAGCTGCTTTAAAGGCTATTCGAACAACGATTCAAACAGCCATTCAACAACAACGCCCTACTCAGCCATCCACATCCTGCCTTAACCGTTCAATTTGCCGTGACATTGCTTAAACTTCTTACCTGAGCCGCACGGGCAAGGCTCGTTACGACCCACTTTCTTACCGTCACGAACAAAAGGCGTATGCCCGTCCTCTTTAGCGTCCCCAGCTGGGGTCTGTTTGGCTTGGTCATCAATAGCACTGCCTTCTTCATGGGTAAACTCCATATCCCCACTGGCCTCAGCAGCCTGACGACGTTGATTCTCCATCGCTTCAACATCTTCTTCTTGACGTACTTCCAAGCGAGACAAAACACTAATTACTTCATGTTGAATATTATCCATTAAGGATTGAAATAATTCGAACGCTTCACGCTTATATTCTTGCTTAGGGTTCTTCTGCGCGTAGCCTCTTAAACCAATGCCCTGACGCAAGTGATCCATATTGGCTAGATGTTCTTTCCAATGACGATCTAGCACTTCCAGCATTACCTGGGTTTCAAGCTGACGCATAATCTCGCCGCCCACTTTCTCTTCTTTATCCGCATAGGCCTGAAACACGGCTCCTGAGATTTTATCTCGAAGGCCTGCTTCATCCAGCGCTTTATCATCCGCCAGCCATTGTTCAAGCGGTAATTCAAGACGGAAATCTTTCAACAGCTCCTCAGTTAACGCGCCAATTTCCCACTGCTCATCAATACTTTGAGGAGGCACATAGAGATCAATAAATTTCTCTAACACTTCACTGCGGATGCTCTCAATGTTTTCGGAAATATCACCACTCTCAAGGATGTCATTACGCTGCTGATAAATCACTCGGCGCTGATCATTGGCCACGTCATCGTATTCCAATAATTGCTTACGCATATCGAAATTACGCCCTTCTACCTTACGCTGCGCATTTTCAATAGAGCGGCTCACCCAGCGATGCTCAATAGCGTCGCCTCGTTCCATCCCTAAGGTCTGCATTAGGTTTTTAACCTTTTCTGATGCAAATATTCGCATCAGACTATCTTCCATCGATAAATAGAAGCGTGATGATCCAGGGTCACCCTGGCGACCCGAACGTCCTCGAAGCTGGTTATCAATACGTCGGGACTCGTGACGTTCTGTACAAATAATGTGCAAACCACCGGCCGCGAGCACGTCGTCGTGTCGTTTCTGCCACTCTTTTTCGAGTCGCTTTAATTCCACTTCATCGGCGTTGTCTTTATCCGTAAGCGCTTCCCAATTACCCCCCAACACAATGTCCGTACCACGTCCGGCCATGTTGGTAGCAATCGTGACTCGACTGGACATTCCAGCCTGAGCAATGATTTCCGCTTCCCGTTCATGATGCTTCGCATTCAAAACATAATGTACGATGCCTTTCTTTTCCAAGACATTAGAAACGATTTCCGAAGCTTCAATGGAGGCAGTCCCCACTAACACGGGCTGTCCCTTTTTAGTGGTTTCCTCAATATCTTCAACAATCGCTTCGTACTTTTCTTCCTGACTCATGTAAATCAAATCATTATGATCTTTTCGAGCCATCGGCCGATGAGTAGGAATTACCACTACATCTAAACCGTAAATTTGACGRAACTCAAAGGCTTCAGTATCCGCCGTACCGGTCATGCCGGAAAGTTTATTGTAGAGACGGAAATAGTTCTGAAAAGTCGTGCTGGCTAAGGTTTGACTTTCATTCTCAATCTTCACCCCTTCTTTCGCTTCTACAGCCTGATGAATGCCTTCAGACCAACGCCGACCAGGCATGGTACGACCCGTATGCTCATCAACAATGATAATTTCGTCGTTACGAACAATGTATTCCACATCTTTCTTGAATATTACGTGAGCTTTCAGGGCCGCATACAAGTGATGGAACAACCCGAGGCTAGTGGGCGCGTACAAACTATCACCGGCCTCCAATAAGCCATTCTCGACCAACCACTCTTCAACAAATTCATGCCCAAGCTCGGTAAGCTCTACTTGGCGAGACTTTTCATCAAACGTGTAGTGACCGGTGTCCTCAGCTCGCTCTTCCAAGCTTTCAATAAATTCTTGGCGATCCAGCTTAGGAATTAACAGATTCATCTTTTTGTACAAAGCAGAACTGTCATCGCTTTGGCCGGAAATTATGAGCGGTGTTCGTGCTTCATCAATAAGAATTGAATCCACCTCATCCACAACCGCAAAATTCAAACCGCGCTGCACCTTAGCATCTAGGCTAAAGGCCATATTGTCGCGCAGGTAATCGAAGCCGTATTCATTGTTGGTGCCATAGGTGATGTCTTTGGCGTAGGCTTGTTTTTTCTCTTCATGACTCTGCCCAGAGCCAATAATCCCGACCGTCATACCCAGGAATTCAAAAATGGGGGTCATCCACAAGGCATCACGAGAGGCCAAGTAATCATTGACCGTGATGACATGCACGCCTTCGCCACTTAATGCATTGAGATAGCTTGGCAAGGTCGCTACCAGGGTTTTACCTTCCCCTGTGCGCATTTCGGCAATTTTGCCGTCATTCAGAGTCATCCCGCCGATCATCTGCTCATCAAAATGACGCATTTTCATGACCCTAACCGACGCTTCACGAACCACAGCAAAGGCTTCCGTGAGCAACTCATCCAGAGTTTCGCCAGCATCGAAGCGTTTTCTAAATTCTACCGTTTTGGCTTTTAACGCCTCATCATCAAGCTTTTGTAACGCTTCTTCTTGGGCATTGATTTTTTTGACCAGTTTGCCCATCTTTTTTACTTGGCGGTCGTTTTTTGACCCAAATACTTTACGAACAATGCTTCCAACCATGCTATTTTTCTACGCCTGATTTACGTTAATTGATTATTAAGGTTAGTTGTTTTTCATTGAGATGCTCACAGCAGCGCAAATATGCTTGACGCCCACCCGGCCTCGTCTCAAACCACCCCTAACGTACCATTTACTAATTATTACTTTGACCTGCTCTAGTTCACAGCGCACAAGCCGTAACACCAAACCACTAGAACAGATTTAACGCACCTTAAAACTCTAGCAAAAATCAATATAGAGAGTTTGCACTGGATACTGAGTGGTTTAGACAGCACCTCGTCAGTGCAGCTTAACCCCAGTAAAAAGCCCCGCTTTGGCGCGCTTAAAAAAATAGGCATAATACTACATTGATTAGGCGTGATAGTTCAGTAACTATTGTCACAGAGTTGGGGGGAATTTGTTTTATTTCAAGCCCTAGGGAGGGATTTATCGATGAGAACGGTAAATATATTTGGCTGGATCCACTGCACGACCGTCTTTAAACACTTCAAAATGTACATGGGGCCCAGTAGACCGCCCACTACTTCCCATTAACGCGATATCTTGACCTTTGCGTACAATATCACCCACAGTCACCAAATTTTTAGTATTGTGCGCGTAACGAGTGCTATAGCCCCCGCCGTGATTGATTTCCACCATGTCACCGTATCCGTGACGATCTCCAGACCAAGTCACCACACCGGAAGCAACTGCATTAATAGGTGAATTCATCTTACCTGCAAAATCAACGCCTTTATGCCACGCGAGCCGCCCCGTAAAAGGGTCCGTTCGACGCCCATAACGAGACGACATCCAACCACGATCAATGGGGCGTCCAGCCAAGAACACGTCATCTTGAATGCGACGATTAGCAAGCAGGCTATCGAGCACTTCCAATTGCTGCTCTTTGCCTTCAATCTCCAACATTAACTCATCTAACGCGGCCATAAAGTCGAGGCGCTGATAGGTATCCCCTAACTCACCGCCGTCCGGGCCACCCATGGCGGGGGACAAACCAAAATCGAATTCACCTTTGCGCAAGTTAGCCACTTCAGTAAGATGCTCACCAAGTGCATCAAGACGAAGTAGGCGCGCCTCCATTTGCACCACACTTAACGTCAAGGCAGTCATTTTTTGGTCATTTTCTTGAATGACCTCTGTAAGTTGTTCTTTTTGAACGTCGAGTTTTTGCGCCCAGATATGAGCTGTCTTTTTGGATAAAGTAGGAGAAACAATCGAAGACCAATGATAAGCTGTATACCCGATAGCGACGGGAATACACAGCAACATTAGCGCGACCAGCCCATAAGTAAGAGGGCCAAGCGCCAACGTTTGAGAACGACCGCTCTTAGGGTTAATTAATATTATATTCATTAGGGTCTTGCTTACTCAATAATTCTTATCCCAAATAAAACGCTTGAAAACGTCATCGCAGCCTTANNNAANTATCAAGCAGCGGAGCTGATTGTGGCAGGACCTATCGCTGAATTCCACTACCGGAATCACGAACAGAGAAATAGCTGCATTACTACGCACTAAATAGTTAATCCCTAAACAGCCAGCGTCCAAATAGCCAAGACTCAATCAACATGAAATTCAAACCAAAAGCCAAAAATTTCAAATCTTTACGTAGAGAACACCCGCTCAACCCGGTGTTTGCTCAAGCGGATTACTTACGCCAACTAGAAGAAGAAATTAATCCATTTCTAGCGCCGTCGCTCCTTGGAAAGGTGCACGTGATGCGTTTTGACATGGGAGACTTGTACCTCCAGGTCGAAAGCAGCATCGGCGCAACCCAACTTCGTTTCGCACAGTCCCAGCTTCTAAGAAAACTTTTAAAATCTAAAAATTTCAATCAGTTAGAAAAAATACACATCAAAGTTCGGCATCTTGCTACAAATAAAGTAAAGCGAGAACGAAAACCTTCCATACGCCCCTCAGCCGAAAGTGCCGAAACACTGCTTATCACAGCAGAACTAGTCGATCACGAAGGGCTTAAAGAGGCGCTTACCAAGCTGGCCTCAAGGCATCGCCCTTAATTGACTATGGCACAGAATTTCTGCTTCCGCCAAAAACCAATTCCACCGAAGTATCAAAACTATATTATTTCAGAGAAAAAAGTCTAAGCACTTCAATTTAAACGACTTTAGATCGCCAGTTAAGAAACCGAAGCGTATAAAAAACAACCGAGCGAACCAAAACCCGAGATCCCTCTCGAGTGAAGCACTAGGGCTCACTTCGCCCCAGTCAATCAGCACATTATCATTCGACGGCGAGTAAAGGCTTCATATAAGAAATAGGCGCTTGATCGGCATCATCATAAGTAATCACATCCCAGGCATCTTCTTCACTAAGCAATTTACGTAAAAGTGCATTATTAAGAGAATGACCAGATTTTACGCCCTGAAACTCACCAACCAGGCTATAACCCAATAAATAAAGGTCCCCGATGGCATCGAGCATTTTATGTTTTACAAACTCATCTTCGTAACGTAGGCCGTCTTCATTGAGGATACGGTAATCCCCCACAACAATAGCGTTATCCACGCTACCACCCAGCACTAAGTTTTGCGCACGAAGCGCTTCGAAATCCCGCATAAACCCAAAAGTACGGGCTCTGCTGACTTCCTTTACGAAGGAAGTGCTGGAAAAGTCAAASCTCGCAGTCTGAGCACGCCCCTCAAACACGGGGTGATCAAACTCGATCGAGAAGGACACCTTAAAGCCATTAAAAGGCACAAAGGTAGCTGACTTATCGCCCTCTTTAATTTGAACCTTCTTTTTGATTCGAATAAATTTCTTAGCGGCATTCTGCTCTTCAATACCGGCAGATTGCAGTAAAAACACAAAAGGACCTGCGCTACCGTCCATAATAGGGACTTCTGGGGCGCTGACCTCTACATAGGCATTATCAATTCCCAAACCAGCCATCGCAGAAAGCAGATGTTCCACAGTCGACACACTAACACCGTCCTTCGATAGACTCGTGGACATCGTAGTATCAGCAACATTTTCGGCTCGAGCAGCTATATCCACCACTTGATCTAAATCTGTTCGCCGAAACACAATCCCAGTATCTATAGGGGCTGGAAGCAGTGTTAAGAAGACTTTTTGACCAGTATGCAGACCTATGCCGGCGGCGCGAATGGAATTTTTAAGCGTACGCTGTCTAATCATTTAGGTTTAATAGTTCCTTCGGAAAATGCGAAATATGACACAGCAACGAATACTACCAAAACCAGAAACGAAGACCAATCATTCGTCGTAAAATACTAGGCCTAAATACGCACTCAATACTCCAATGAGATCAAGATGCATAAAAGCTTACGCACTGCAAACAAAGAAACAGCCGGGACTGAGCACGYTAAAGTGAACATGCTCAGGTATCTTGCACCCAGTCAACATTCCTGCATCTTTATAACGCAGACGCTTCAATACTAGTCCGCTTGACGACGTAAAAAGGCTGGAATATCTAGATACTCTAGATCTTCAGACAATTTTTCAGCGGCAACGGCAGTCTTATTTTGATGCCTAAATACCGTTGGTCGGTCCAACTGACGATAATCTACGCCGCCACCCGACTTCATCGCAACTTTAGGCTCGACCAAACGTACAGTCTTTTCCTCAATTTGCCCAAGACCAGTCGCAACGATAGTCACCTTGATTTGATCTTCAAGCGTATTATCAATGACCGTACCCACAACAACCGTGGCGTTCTCGGATGCGAATGCTTCTACAGTATCCCCAACTTCAGAGAACTCACCGAGTCCCATTTCCTCACTGGCAGTAATATTAACCAGAATGCCTCGCGCACCTTGCAAATTAACATCTTCCAGTAGCGGACTGTGTATAGCCGCTTCCGCAGCCTTCTTCGCACGCCCTTCACCACTTGCAATACCGGTACCCATCATCGCCATGCCCATTTCAGACATGACGGTGCGCACGTCAGCAAAATCCACGTTAATCATACCCGGACGTATAATCAGGTCCGCAATACCTTGAACAGCGCCTAGCAACACATCATTGGCAGCCTTAAACGCGTCTAACAAACTGGTATCTTTACCCAGTACGGCTAAAAGCTTTTCATTAGGAATGGTAATTAAGGAATCAACATTCTGAGCAAGCTCCTGTATCCCTAACTCTCCAATCTTAAGTCGTTTACGCCCTTCGAATGAAAAAGGCTTAGTGACCACAGCAACAGTCAATATGCCTAATTCACGCGCTACTTCGGCAATCACTGGCGCAGCACCGGTACCCGTACCGCCACCCATTCCAGCAGTAATAAAGACCATGTCGGCACCAGCCAACACTTCTTGTATACGCTCACGGTCTTCCATCGCCGCATCTCGACCTACTTCAGGGTTTGCACCTGCGCCTAATCCTTTAGTAATTTGGCCGCCTAGCTGAAGTAAAGTGCGTGATGATAAGTTCTTTAATGCTTGAGCATCGGTATTGGCGCAAATAAACTCTACCCCCTCCACCTGGTTTGCCAGCATATGTTCAACAGCATTCCCTCCGCCACCGCCTACACCAATGACTTTAATCACTGCATTTTCGGGTTCATTGTCGACTAACTCAAACATGATTGATCTCCATATTAACTATTAAACAAAATATTAACTTCATAACTAAAACAAATAAAAAATTCTAAACTGCCTAAAAATTCCCACGCACCCATTTTTTCATGCGGGCAAATATCGAGCCTTGRGACTCGTCAGGCTGATAAATACGATGTCCTTCGTGCAATTGACGCTGGCCGTACAGCAACAAACCAACGCCCGTGGAATAAATTGGATTCTTTACTGAGTCTGCTAAGCCGGTAATTTGCTGAGGGATGCCTAAGCGTACCGGCATGTGAAAAATCTCTTCCGCCAGCTCGATGACACCTTCAATTTTTGCCGAGCCACCCGTCACCACGACGCCGGCCGCTAATAGTTCTTCAAAGCCACTACGCCGCAGCTCAGCCTGCACTAAGGTAAACAATTCGTCGTAACGAGGCTCAACCACTTCTGCTAAGGCCTGACGAGAAAGTTCGCGCGAAGGCCGATCACCGACCCCCGGCACCTTTATGCTTTCATCCGGGCCTGCGAGCTGAGTCAATGCACACGCGTATTTGATTTTAATTTCTTCGGCGTTTTGAGTCGGTGTACGTACCACCATGGCAATATCGTTAGTGACTTGATCTCCGGCGATGGGGATCACCGCGGTATGACGAATAGCGCCTTCGGTATAAACAGAGATATCAGTAGTGCCACCGCCAATATCTACCATGCACACACCCAATTCTTTCTCATCTTCGGTGAGCACTGCGTAACTGGACGCCAATTGTTCAAGGATCACATCTTCAAGCTCTAGCCCACACAGTCGCACACATTTCTCTATGTTTTGCGCTGCATTCACCGCACACGTCACTAAATGCACTTTCGCTTCAAGCCGCACACCAGACATGCCTAAAGGCTCTTTAACCCCTTCTTGCTCATCAATAATGTATTCTTGGGGCAGTATATGTAGGATTTTCTGATCCGCCGGGATTGCAACGGCTTGAGCCGCGTCAATCACTCGATCGATGTCCGCTTGATCCACTTCCCGGTTTTTCACCGCAACAATGCCATGGGAATTTAAGCTCCGAATATGGCTTCCGGCGATTCCTGCATACACGGAATGTATCTGACAGCCTGCCATTAACTCAGCTTCTTCTATCGCGCGCTGAATTGACGCTACAGTGGAATCTATATTCACCACAGCGCCTTTTTTTAGTCCTTTTGAGGGGTGAAACCCTGTACCTACAATTTCCACCGTATTGTCAGGATTTAATTTCCCAACAATCGCCACGACTTTTGTGGTTCCAATATCAAGGCCGACGATCATCTGTTCTGTATTAGTATCAGTCATAGGTTTCTATTAATTTCATGAAGCTAAAAAATGTGCTTTTATGCTGGGCAGCCCCGTCCAAAGCACTATGTTTCATTCAAAGCCAATAGCGGAGTTTCTTTCCAGCTAATGGCTATCCCATTGTCATAGCGTAAATCTATTCGCTCAATCGATTCGTTTTTCTGTTTTAACTCAGCATTATAAAATGCAACAAAACGTCGTAACTTTTCTAAACTTCTATTTCTATCCACCGACACAGTGGCATCATTATTAAGCTGTACCTGCCACGTACGACGATCAGAGAGCGCCAACTGTGTAATTTCAAAATCGCCGCGATACAATATTCGTCCCATTTGGTGGTATGCCGCCATCACGTCGTTCGACGATCCTTTTGGACCAGACAATCTCGGCAATTTCTCTAGCCGTTGAGCTTTGCCAACGTGCTCAGGAGCAAAAATGTGCCCGTCAGCATTAATTAATTTATTCGTTTGCCACCAAGCTACCGGCACTTCTTCATCAATTGAGACATAAATTTTATCCGGCCAAACTCTTCTAACAGAAGCCCTGTAAACCCACGGCAATTCCTGTAGTACTTGCTGAACACCCGTTAAATCAACTTTAAAAAAATTCTCACTGACGTAGCGGTCTAACACTTCTTCAACATGCCGCTTTTCTACCTGGACAAACTGCCCGCCCACCTGCACGGACCGCACCGGAAACTGATCGCCAACATAGGTAACGCCGAAGCTCGCTAAGACATAACCCACGCACATTAAAACAGCCACAAACCCATACCCAAACGCTGGGTACTGCTTTACTAAATGGCGCATCGAAAACTTTGCCCACAACGCTTCAAGCGGTTGTCCCTGGCGTACTTTCTTTGTCCCTTTGGCGGGTTTCTTATCGGGCTTATTCAAGCCAAGGTTTCCTTTAAAATACAAACTACTAATTCAGAAAAGCTCATGCCCGCTTGCTTAGCTGACATCGGCACTAAACTATGACTAGTCATCCCGGGTACTGTATTCACCTCTAAGACATAAAAGCGCTGATCCGCACCGCGCATTAAATCCACTCGCCCCCAACCTTCACAGCCCAAGCTATTAAAGGCCCACAAGGCTAACTGCTCTAACTCAGCCAATGCATCGCCTTGTAGACCACAAGGGCAATGATATTGAGTATCGTTGGCTTGGTACTTCGCGTCATAATCATAAAACGTATGCGGCGTTTCTAATCGAATTGGCGGCAGGACTTCTTGCCCTACAATGCTTACGGTGTATTCAGCGCCACTAATGTATTGCTCTATCAATACCTCGTCGTATTGCTTTGCATTTCGAAAGGCCGTCACTAACTCCGCTAACCCTGAATCCACTTTCGCCATGCCTATACTGGACCCCTCCCGACAAGGCTTAACAATAAAGGGGAAATCAGCTTCATCAATCACAGCCTTAAGTTGTTGCTCATCCGCTGGGGTGTAAAATTTTGGTGTTGGTAGCCCAATCCCGGTCCATAATTGTTTACAGCGTATTTTGTCCATGGCCAATGCAGATGCCATAACAGCGCTTCCGGTATAGGGAAGACCTAAATGCTCTAACGCGCCCTGCAACGATCCGTCTTCACCACCGCGACCATGTAAAGCAATAAACACACGATCAAAGCCACGCAAGAAATCCCAATCCAGTTCTTTAGCGTCCACGCCTGTCGCCTTAACCCCTACGTCGGTTAACGCACCCAAGATAGCATTGCCGCTTTGCAAGGAGATTTCACGTTCCGCGGAATTCCCGCCCATTAAAACAGCGACATTCCCTAATTGTTTCACTAAAGATTGATCAAGCACTTTTTATTCAACGTTCCACTAATTAATTAAACTGTAATTTCTTTTGCGCAAACTCATGCGCAATAGCACCAATATTACCCGCGCCCTGGGTGAGCAAAATATCTCCGTCCTGCAACGTTTGTCCCACTAATCCTTCAAGCATCTCAGGACGTTCTACAAAAATCGGGTCCACTTGACCTCGTTGACGAATACTGCGACATAGATTACGTCCATCCGCCCCCGGAATAGGTGCTTCACCGGCTGGATACACTTCCATTAATAACAACACGTCCACGTCCGAAAGTACTTGCACAAAGTCTTCGTACAAATCCCGCGTCCGAGTATAGCGATGAGGCTGATACACCATCACCAATCGACGATCAGGCCAGCCGTTTCGAATCGCTTTAATAGTCGCATCGACTTCACGTGGGTGATGGCCGTAATCATCAACGAACATCACTTGACCATTGGCTATATTCATTTCGCCATAGGATTCAAAACGTCGACCCACGCCTGCGAATTTTTGAAACGCTTGTTGAATCGACTCCGTACTAATGCCTTCATCAATAGCCAAGGCAATAGTTGCCAAGGCATTCAACACATTATGTCGACCGGGCATATTTAAACTAATAGGCAGCGCATCAACCTTAGGGCCATGCACCACAAAATCAGTTCTGGCACCTTCCTGATTAATTTGATCCGCGTAATAATCCGCATCATCCGTCAAGCCATAGGTAATCATCGGTCGAGACACACTCGGAATAATTTCTCTCACAACCGGGTCATCAACACATAAAATCGCCACACCATAAAAAGGTAGGTTATGAAGAAAATCTACGAAGGTCTTTTTCAGTTTGGAAAAATCCCCTTCATAAGTCTCCATGTGATCGAAATCGATATTAGTAACAATCGCAACCATGGGCTGCAAATGTAAGAACGAAGCGTCACTTTCATCCGCCTCAGCCACTAGATAGCGGCTGGCGCCAAGCTGTGCATTGGTACCCGCACTATTAAGCCGCCCGCCGATTACAAAGGTTGGGTCCAGGCCTCCTTCTGCAAAGACGGAAGCAATCAAACTTGTGGTAGTGGTTTTTCCGTGCGTACCCGCCACCGCGATTCCATGACGAAAACGCATTAGCTCAGCCAGCATTTCAGCTCTAGGAACCAAAGGAATTCTATTATTACGCGCGGCGATAACTTCGGGATTTTCCTCCGTCACAGCCGTTGAGGTAACCACCACATCCACTTGATTAAGATTGCTTTCTGCGTGCCCCATAAAGATTTCAGCACCCAAGGAAGATAAGCGACGCGTATTTGCACTTTGACTTAAATCCGAGCCAGACACTTTAYWGCMTKGMYKCWACMASACCYYWGCMMKYYNACRYMTRCCNGMYYYKYSWATRCSCWCAAWSTSANATSCGTTYNNGATACGACGCATTTCGGGAATAAACGCGCGCGTAATGGCAATGTTATCAGCGCTTGCTTTATTCGACATTGAACTAATTGGCCTTGACTTATTCACCATTGAATTATTTTCTTTCGATTTATCAGGCATTAGCAAACTCCAAACATTGATTGACCACCGTTTCGGTAGCGTTCGGAATTCCACTTGATTTAGCGGCAACCGCCATCTTTATTAACTTATCTCGACAACTCATATCTATAATCAAACGTTTTAACTGCTCTACATCAATGTCTGCTTGCTGCACTAAGACTGCCCCACCCGCCTGAACCAAGACCTCCGCATTACGCGTTTGATGGTCATCAACCGCATACGGGTACGGGACTAAAACTCCGGGCAATCCAGCTTGCTGCAGCTCACTTAACGTCAACGCGCCAGCACGACAAATCGTGAAATCAGCCCACTGATACGCTTCGGCCATATCGTCTATAAAAGGCACCACATTCGCTTGCACGGACCTTTCTTCGTAAGCGCGTTGCGCTGCATCAAGATTCAAAGGCCCTACTTGGTGCCTAATTAGAGGTCGGTCATCAATATCAATTTTTGCAATCGTCTCAGGCACCAAGTTATTTAGTGCCACGGCCCCCTGACTGCCCCCTAACACTAAGATGCGAATAGGCCCATTTCGGTCACAATACTTTTGCTCTGGATTCGACACGGATTCAATATCCACACGCACAGGATTACCGGTCGCCAATATTCTATTTTCAGTTACCCAAGCACGCCGAGGAAAGGTGTTGGGAAACGCTTCAAAGACTTTATTCGAAATATAGGACAACATTTTATTGGTCATCCCCGCGACAGCATTTTGCTCATGGATAACCAATGGGATACCACTAAGACGTGCCGCAACGCCTCCAGGGCCAGTAACAAAACCGCCCATTCCAAGTACAACATCAGGACGAATCGAATTACAAATTTTCACCGCCTGATAAATAGCGCCACTAATTTTTAAAGGGGCCATCAACAAGCGCTTCACCCCTTGGCCTCGAATCCCTTCAATGTTCAAGTAATGAATGACAATATTCGGCTCGGCTTCAACAATTTTCGCTTCAATACCTTGGCGAGTCCCCAGCCACTCTACTTGTACACCTTGCTCGATCAAAGCACGTGCAACGGCCAAAGCAGGAAACACATGCCCACCGGTGCCCCCTGCCATAATCAGCACTTTACGTATTTGTTGTTTTTTCGCTTGATCCAGCTCAACCATGAATTACGCTACCACCACTTTATGTTTCGCCTGTTTTTCGGACTTAGCACTACTCGCCTTGCTATCTGGCGTTTTTATAGGGGTTTTCTTTACAGTATTCTTTTCAGACTTCTTCGGCGTTTTCTTAGGCTTCTTCAAAGGCACCATTTGCGCTTCAATTTCTCGAGTCTCACGTTCTACCCGCGCGATAATCGCCAGCACAAAAAAACTAACCAGCATACTGCTTCCGCCGTAACTCATTAACGGTAAAGTCAGCCCTTTGGTGGGCAATAAGCCCATATTCACGCCTAAATTAAACAGCGCTTGCACCGCCATTAACACACTGAGCCCGTAGACCAATTGGGCGCTAAAAAACCGCCCTACTTTTTCAGCGTTACGGCCAATCATTAGCCCAGTAATAAATAGACAAAGGAATAAACCAACAACCAACAAATTACCCACCAACCCTAACTCTTCAGCAAGTACAGCGAAAACAAAGTCAGTGTGCGCCTCCGGCAAGTAAAACAATTTTTGCACGCCATTGCCTAAACCAACACCAAAGTACTCTCCTCGCCCAAATGCAATCAAACTTTGTGTTAACTGATAACCCGAGGAAAACTGATGCTCCCACGGTTCAAGAAATGACTTTAGTCGCGCCACGCGATAAGGCTGAGAAAAAGCCAGCAGACCAAGCGCGACTACACACACGCCAACCAAGGCAAAAAACCGAGAAACTTTCACGCCACCCAAAAACAACATACTTAAATAGGCCAGCACCAACACCACCACTGAGCCGAAATCAGGTTCCATAAGCAGCAGTATGATAATTGATAAAAGAACCCCCATAGGCTTCAGAAAAGCAGACCACAGCGTTTCCATCTCAACCTTCTTGCGAACGATATAACCCGCCAAATAGATCAACATAAACACTTTAACGATCTCGGAAGGCTGAAAATTAGTCACGCCTAACGGAATCCAGCGACGACTTCCGTTCACCGAATGGCCAATAAACGGTATCAACACAATCACCAACAACAAAAAGGAAACAAGAAACAGCAAAACACCGTTTTTTTGCCATAAATCCATGGGAACTTGATAGACAATAAAGCTCACCATTAAGCCAAGAATAATAAAAGTGCCTTGGCGCTTAACAAAATACAGTGGATTATTGGCTAAGCTTTCTGCGATATCTAATGAC
The DNA here is from genome assembly GCA_002402085.1 of Gammaproteobacteria bacterium. Classification (GTDB taxonomy): domain Bacteria; phylum Pseudomonadota; class Gammaproteobacteria; order Pseudomonadales; family UBA3067. The sequence goes on along the minus strand of NVVB01000009.1, from coordinate 65,964 downwards.
GCTGAAAACACCACTACAAAGCCAATACACACCAAACTCGCCGCACATAAAAACAATACCGATTGTCGATTCATGGCGCCAGACGAGGGTGCGGAGAAGGAAAGATCATTCGAAGTATTCATTCGTTCAATGTCCCTCCTTGCAGTTCATTCACCCATTGTTTAAACGCGTTGCCTCGGTGTTCAAAATCATCAAACATATCAAAGCTAGCGCACGCGGGGGAAAACAGTACCAAATCACCTTCTAGCGCTACTTGCTTCGCCCTATTCACAGCCTCTGACAATGACTGGACTTGAACACACGATACGGAACCCTTTTCGCGTTGATCAAGACAACTTTGAATGGCTAACGCATCTTCACCATAAAGGAATATCGAACCGATCTGATCGCTGAGCGCATCCGCTAGGGGAGAAAAATCTGCGCCTTTCGCCACGCCTCCTAAGATTAAATGGATCTCGCCCGAAGTCTCGGACTGAAACCCTTCAATCGCCGCCAGGGTCGCCCCAACGTTGGTGCCCTTAGAGTCATTAATCCAGTCAACCCGATCAAAACACCCCACCCATTCGCATCGATGAGGCAATCCGGCAAATTCTTTGACTGCATCGCTCGCTTTATCTAAATCAACCCCGATACCTTCACAGATGCAGAAGGCCGCCAATATATTCGAATAATTGTGCGCACCCCGTAACTTCGCATCATTAACCGCCAGCAAGGATTTCTGTCCGTGCACAAAGTACCGTGCACCATCAATTTCACGAATGCCAAAGTGATTACTTTCTGGCGCATCCATGCCAAAACTAATTAACGTTTGCTCATCCGTTAATACCTCAGGGTAAGTCGCTCGATCCTCTCGATTCACAACCAACGTACGCGCGTTTTTATAAATGTTCTGTTTGGCCTTCACGTAATCTGCCAAAGACTCATAACGATCCATATGGTCTGGACTAATATTTAATATGCTACCGACCTGAAGCGGTAAATCGCGTACCGTTTCCAATTGAAAGCTAGACAACTCCAAAACAAAAACATCCGCCTCGTCAGCCTCCGACCCCAGTAGGTCAAGAGCAGGGACGCCGATATTGCCTCCCAGCGCCGTTATTTTTCCGGCACTGACCAACATATCTCGTACCAAACTGCACACAGTACTTTTTGCATTGGCACCGGTAATTCCAACCATTGGGTTTTGTCTGTGATCAGAAAATACCTGAATATCTCCGACGACCTCTTTCCCACAATCAATCGCCTTTTGCACGAAGGGATCATTCATGGCGATTCCGGGACTAACAATTACTTTACTTGCCCCAGCAATAAGACTGTAATCAAAACCACCGAGTGAAATATTTTCATCAGACACAAGACCACGAACCGAATCCAACTCAGGCGGACTCAATCGTGAATCAGTCACTTTGACTGCTATATTTCTGGCTCGTAAAAAGTTCACACAGGAAACCCCTGTTTTCCCCAATCCAACTACCAAGTAATAAGGCTTGTTCTGCGCCATTGTTTATTTAAAATCCTTAACGCAGTTTCAAAGTTGCAAACCCAACCAATACTAAAATAACGGTGATAATCCAGAATCGAACAATAACTTTAGGCTCTGGCCAACCTTTTAATTCAAAATGATGATGAATCGGTGCCATTTTAAAAATTCGTTTACCCGTCAATTTAAAGGAGGCCACCTGTAAAATAACGGACACCGTTTCCATTACGAACACCCCGCCCATAATAAAGAGCACAAATTCCTGCCGGATAATAACCGCAATAACCCCTAATGCAGCGCCCAAAGCCAACGCACCAACATCCCCCATGAATATCTGCGCGGGATAGGTGTTAAACCACAAAAACCCCAAACCTGCGCCTACCATGGCGGCGCAAATAATTAACAGCTCACCCGCCCCTGCAATAAAGGGAATATGAAGGTATTCGGCAAAACGATAATGGCCCCCTAAATAGGCAAACACACCCAACGCGCCCGCGACCATCACTGTTGGCATGATCGCCAAGCCATCCAAGCCATCAGTCAAGTTCACTGCATTACTGGAACCAACAATGACAAAATAGGAAAGCACAACATAGAAAATACCAATATCAATGACAACATCTTTAAACAAAGGCACGATCATTTGTGTTTGTTCCGGCGTTACCGCACTGGCATAGAGATAATACGCAGCGCCCAAGCCAGTGATGGATTGCCAAAATAATTTCCAGCGCCCAGGTAAACCAACAGAATTCTTCTCCACTACTTTACGATAATCATCCACCCAACCAACGATCCCAAACATCAGGGTAACAACCAAAACCACCCAAACGTATCGGTTCGATAAGTCCGCCCATAACAGCGCACTCACGACAATAGCCACGAGTATTAACGCTCCCCCCATAGTCGGCGTACCGGCCTTAGAAAGGTGTGACTGAGGACCATCATCTCGAATGGATTGACCAATTTGGTAATAGCTCAAGCGTCGAATCATAATTGGCCCAAAGACCAATAAGAAAACCAGCGCAGTGAGCACCCCCATAATCGCTCTTAACGAGAGATACTGGATCACAGAAAAATTGTGATTAAACTGAGTTAAATAATCGGCTAATAGTAAGAGCATTAATTTAGAGCCTTTCAACAATCATATTGACAATATTTTCCATTCTTGCACTTCGAGATCCTTTCACTAAAACGACTTCATCGTCGTTAATTAATCTTTCTAAATCAGCCATCAACATTTCGTTGTCTTCAAATAGCTGCGCCGTCTTTCCATACCCGGCCCCTACATCGTTGCAATACTCACCAACGGCAATTAATTTTTTAAGCCCTTTGAGTCGCGCATACTCCCCTACCTGATGGTGATAAGACGCAGCCTCTGAACCCAACTCACCCATAGTGCCCAAAATCAGTGCTTGCTTGCCCTCGTACTGACCCAGCGTATCTATTGCCGCCCGAACAGAGTGAGGGTTAGCGTTATAAGAATCATCAATAATGGTTTTTCCTGTAACGCTTTTTTTAACTTGTAAACGACCGGCAATCGGCCTCAACGCTTCCAAGCCTTTCTTAATTGACGCACGTGAAGCGCCGCAAGCAAATGCCGCCGCCGCCGCAAGAACAGCATTTTGTGCATTGTGCTGCCCTAAAAAGCTCAAATTCACTTCCACCGCATCAAACGGTAATTTAATCCACAACTTGGTCGTTGCACCGCCATTAAAAGCCCAATTCTCCAGATAAATATCGGCTTTCTGATTGGGCTTAAAATCCACCGCCAAGACTTTTTTATCACCCAGGGACTTAAGCCACCCTTCGGCATAAGGTTCATTAAGATTGACAACTGCCGTTCCCTGATCGCTTAAAGAAGAAAATATTTCACTTTTAGCCTGAGCAACACCATTCAAGTCACCAAAACCCTCCACATGAGCAGAACCAATATTGGTCACTAATGCCACATCGGGCTTCACTAATTGAGACGAATAGGCAATTTCCCCCATCCCGCTCGCACCTAGCTCTATCACCGCATAACGGTGTTCAGAATCAATTTTCAATAACGTCAACGGCACGCCAATGTCGTTATTTAAATTGCCCTCAGTGGCTAAGGTATTGCCTTCAAAGTTCAATATCGAAGCCAGCATTTCTTTAACCGTGGTTTTGCCACAACTACCGGTTAATGCCACACACTTTAATTTGGTCTGAGCCTTCCACGCTTGAGCCAATCGCCCCAGCGCCAAACGGCTGTCTTTCACCAATACTACCGGGCACGGTGCGCCTTCACGGCTTTGAGCTACCACTGCGACCGCGCCTTTCTCAATGGCCTCTTGGAAATAACTCGCGCCATCAAAATTTGGGCCTTGCAAAGCAAGGAATACATCACCCGTTTGTAAGGTACGTGTGTCAGTACTGATGGAACTAAACTCAATGTCTTGGCCCCATAGTTGGCCGCCCATGGCCCTTGCCGCTTGAGAGAGTTTCACTAGTGAAGCCCCCTTTTATTCAATGTATCCAACGCACATTGAAAATCGCTAAACTCGAATTGACCTTGGCTAAGCGTTTGAGTCGTCTCTGCGCCTTTACCCGCCAGCAGCACCAAATCGCCTTTACCTGCTAAAGAAATCGCATAGTCGATCGCCTTAGCGCGATCCTCAATGACTTTGACATGTTCTGAATCAGACATTCCCGTCAAAATATCTTTAACGATATCGAGGGTATTCTCCGAACGTGAATTATCTGCACTGATCACTACAGCATCTGCGTAGCGCTGCGCGATTTCTCCCATCAAAGGGCGCTTGTCTTTATCTCTCTCACCACCACAACCAAATAAACAAATAACTYGCCCATGATCCGGCACTAGATTCCTACAGCTTCGCAATACGTTATCTAAGGCGTTGGGAGTATGGGCATAATCAACAAATACAGCCGGTTGATTTTCCGACAACTGATTCGGTAGTTTCTCAAGTCGCCCTGGAACGCCTTTTAACTTGGGAATTGTTGATTCAATTTGCTCAACAGAGAACCCTAGTTCAAGCAACACAGCCACCACTGACAACAAGTTCTCTACGTTAAATTCGCCGAATAAATTTTTATTGCTTAGGGTGCACAGCCCTTTTGGCGTATGTATCACCATGTCGAGCCCAAAATCGCCCAACAAGACCTTCTCTAAATAGACATCTGCTTTACCAGTGTGTCTACTAACAGCCGTACATTTGCCCTGACTGCTTTCAAACCACTCCGCACCCACTGAATCATCGATATTAAAAACACACGATTTAAGTTCAGGCCTTAAGAACAATTGCTGTTTAACCGCTTTATACTGTTCAAAATCACCGTGATAATCCAAATGATCATGCGTTAGGTTGGTAAAAACAGCGACATCAATTTCACATCCGTTAACCCGCCCCTGCTGCAAACCATGGGAAGAAACTTCCATGGCCACATATTGAGCACCCGTCTGTTTAATCTCGGCTAAAATTCGCTGAAGAGTGATTGCATCAGGCGTAGTGTGCTGAGTCTTTTGTAATTTATCCCAGCTCCCGTATCCCAACGTACCAATGAGAGCGCTGCTCTCCCCCAACCACTCCAACGCTTGATTCAAAAAATAAGCACATGAGGTTTTACCATTCGTACCCGTAATGCCAATAAGGGTCATATCCGCTGAAGGAGCCCCATAAAATCGCGCACTAATCTCACCTACTTTATCCGTCAACTTTTCAATATTAATAATTTCGGCAACCGGGCTTACTTCAGTTAGCGCCTCAGCATCACATTCCGTTAATACCGCCGCCGCGCCTCGCGCCAATGCATCGCTAACAAACTGAGCCCCATTACATTGAGTTCCAGGCAGCGCAAAAAACAAATCACCTGGCACCACGCAACGACTGTCTAACGTGAGCCCAGAGATTTGAATCTCAGATTTAACTGTGTTGGCTGTTATTCCCATTAATAACTCTTTCAGCTCAATCATTATTGAAACTTAATTTAATGCGGATTAATCTGTTTATTCTTCGTTCAAGCATGTTAATTAAGTACCTACCGCTGGTACCCGCGTACTAACACTTGTGAASGCAGCAGGATTAGCCACTCGAAATTCAGCGTCATCGGGCACAATATTAAATAACGGCAGAACACCGGACATCAGCCGTGAATACACAGGCGCTGCCACTAGCCCGCCGTAATAATCCTCTCCACGGGGGTTATTAATAACAATTACCGTCGCGAATTTCGGATCGCTAACCGGCGCAATACCAGCAAACAATGCCACGTACTGATCATCGGCATAGCCTTTTTGGGTAACCTTATGAACCGTGCCAGTCTTGCCCGCCACGCGATACCCCGCTACTTTAGCGCGGGATGCAGTCCCTTCTTTGCTCACGACTCCCTCAAGCATTCTCAATACTTCTTGCGCATGCGCACGCTCTATCACCTGTTCTCCAGGCACCGCTTTCTCTTGTTTAAGGAGCGTTAAGGGTCGTTCTACGCCCCCTGCGGCCAAAACACTGTAGGCATGACTAAGTTGTAAGGCGGTCACCGACAAACCATACCCGTAAGATAATGTCGCTCGTTCTATATCGTGCCAACGATCACGATAAGGTAATACGCCCAGACTTTCCCCCGGATACTCGCTTCCCGTCGGGCGGCCTAACCCTAAGCGACTAAATACATTAACAAGATCTTCTGGCGGTAAACTCAGAGCAATCTTTGAGGTCCCGACATTACTGGACTTAACGAGAATTTTTTCTAAATTAAGTACGCCATAATTACGATGGTCGCGCACCAACTTTTTACCCACTCGCAAAGTGCCCGGATTGGTATTCACAAGACTGTGAGGCTTATATTTTCCCGACTCTAATGCCGCCAATATAGTAAAAGGCTTCACGGTTGAACCTGGCTCAAATAAGTCGGTAATCGCTCGATTACGTAAATGACTGGCTTTTAAATTTTGGCGATTATTAGGATTGAATGAGGGCTGGTTAACTAACGCTAAAATTTCCCCTGTCTCAACATTGACCACGATAATAGATCCTGAGTCGGCTCGATTAAGCTTAACCGCCCTAACCAACTCACGATAAGCCAAATGCTGGACACGCAGATCAATGCTTAAATTTAAGTCTTCACCGGGCTGAGCAGAAGCGATAATATCAAGATTCTGAAAGACTCTTTTTTTCCGATCCTTCAACACACGAATTTTACCCGGGTTACCTTGTAGGTTCGCATCGAATGCCAACTCCAAACCTTCTTGACCATGGCCTTGAATATCGGTAATGCCTGCTACATGGGCAGTTACTTCCGCCGAAGGGTAAAATCGTCGGTACTCCGTTACGCTATAGACGCCGGGCAAGTTCAAATCCAACACAGTCTGGGCTTTTTCAGGCGGTAAATGACGTTTCAAATAAACAAACTGCTTACCTTGCCCTGCAAGCAGTTGGTTTTTTAAATGCCGATAAGAAACCCCCATGAGTTTTGCCAACGTCTCCCAGCGATCCTGTACGGGGAGCAGCTCTTTAGGCACCGCCCAAATAGATTCCATTGGTGTGCTGACCGCAATAGGCTTACTACGCCGATCAGTGATCAAGCCACGATGCGCTGCGATTTCTTCAACCCGAACCATGCGAGCATCCCCTTGCTTCTGTAAAAAACCTTGATCAAACGCGTGCAAATAAATAGCGCGAACAGAGACTCCGACAAAGCACAGCACTAAGCCGCAACAGACAAAATACAATCGCCATGACGTCTTATTTACGGCAGTGTCGCTCAAGGCCCCACCATTATCATTTCGTCTGCTCCAGGCACTTTCATGTTCAATTTACTAGACGCTATTTTTTCAACGCGCAGGTAAGATCCCCACGCACTTTGCTCTAGCAACAATTGCCCCCACTCGACCTCAAGGGCATTACTCTCTTGCTTCAACGCTTGTAACTCAGCGACTATATTTCGACTCAAATGAACGCAATACGAAACACCCGTCGCAGACGTAATATTGACGGCCACCAAAAAGATAATCCAATGGCGCTGTTTCCAACTTTGCGTAATGGCCATAATTATTATTAGACAACCAAATTTTCCGCAATTCGCATAATGGCACTACGGGCTCGTGGGTTACCGTCTACTTCTTCTTTCGAAGCCTTAACCGCCTTACCCACCTTTTTAAATCGAGGCTCCCAAGTATCCATAATCGGCAGCCCTCTTGGGATTTCATCGCCTTTAATTTGATACTGTATGAAGCGTTTAACAATCCGATCTTCCAAAGAGTGAAAACTAATCGCGACTAATCGGCCGTGTTCTGCCAATATTTGTGCGATATATTCCAAACCCTCTTGCAAGTCCTCAAGCTCACGATTCAGAAAAATCCTCATCGCTTGAAAACTTCGGGTCGCCGGATGCTTATGCTTTTCCCAGCGTGGATGGGCTTCGGAAATAATCTTTGCCAGCTGCAGAGTGCCTTCGATTGCCTGCTCTTTACTTTTTTCAACAACGGCTCTTGCAATACGCTTTGCGTAACGCTCCTCACCATAATTTCGAAGTACTAAAGCGAGGTCTTCCATGGAAACTTTTTGCAACCAGTCTGCCAATGTTAATCCGTTGGCATTATTCATCCGCATGTCCAAGGGACCATCTTGGGAAAAGCTAAAGCCTCGATCCGGGTCATCTAATTGAGGCGATGAAACGCCCAAATCTAGAAGTACGCCGTCTACCTTTCGAGTCCAGCCTAACTGCTCCGCATAGCCGCCAATTTCCTGAAATGATCCATGACGAATGATTACCCGCGGGTCTTGACCAAACTGCTGTTGCGCATATTCAATCGCCGCTTCATCTTTATCCACCACCAATAGCCGTCCCTCTTGGGACAAGCCCTCCAAAATAACGCGGCTATGCCCACCTCGGCCAAATGTACCGTCGATATAAATACCGTCAGGGCGTATATTCAAGCCTTGAATGGCCTCTTTAAGAAGAACAGAAGTATGTTGGAACAATGTATTCACTTTTTAAATTGATAGATTAAGTAATTCTTCAGGCATGCCTTCCAAATCACCATTCGCTTCTTCAAGCCATTCATCACGCTTGGCTTCCCATGTACTCTCGTTCCATAACTCGAACTTGGCTCCTTGCCCTACTAATACTACTTTCTTCTCCAATTGCGCATATTGGCGCAACGCCGGAGCCACTAACATCCGGCCATTCGCATCCATATCCACATCCGTGGCATGACCCACCAACAAACGCTGGATACGACGCGCCGCTTTATTAAAACTAGGTAAGGCGGATACTTTCTTTTCGATCTCTTGCCAATCTTTGAGCATATATAGAAGCAAGCAAGGTTCTTCCGTGTCGATCGTCAAAATCAAACAGCCATCCGCTTCTTCGCGTACCCGATCTCGATAACGAGAAGGCATCACGATACGGCCTTTACTGTCTAAATTGAGAGGGCTGATGCCTCGAAACACGATCTAGTCACTCACACTGAATCAATATTAGTCATAATTACGTGATTTAAACCACTTTGAACCACTTTGATACACTATGACCCACCTTTACACACTATGGTCACACAAAAGACCCTTGTCAAGGCGATCAACCAATCACTAAGGCTTAATTTAATTCATTAATTTCAAGGAGTTACGACTTCAAACTGAAGGGAGTTTAGCAACAAGAAGGCGATAAGAAACAGCCAATCGCTTGCTTTTCAATAAGCTAGAGCAATAAGCTAGAATTCACTTTAAGAGTGAATCTTTTTTATTCTAAAGATGGGGGTTTTTATAATAAAGAGCAGAGCCGGCCGATAAGCCGGGTTCTGTCGAGAACAATCATTCATCTAGGGTATGCATCACTGCATACCTCGAGCAACCTACCCAGACCCAATGCGGGCAGCACTATAAGGTCTCTATTTGGTCTTGCTCCAAGCGGGGTTTACCATGCCACGACGTGTTACCACGCGCGCGGTGCGCTCTTACCGCACCATTTCAACCTTACCGTTCCAACATATCCCCCAAAGGAGAGTCCGCTGAACTTAGGCGGTATATTTTCTGCTGCACTTTCCGTAGGCTCGCGCCCCCCAGGAGTTACCTGGCACTATGCCCTATGGAGCCCGGACTTTCCTCCCATGAATAAATTCAAAGGCGATTGCCTAGCCGACTCTGCCGAGCAAGATTAGCCTTACCTACTCAAAAGCTCAAGCTTAATTCATTATTTTAACTCTAACGCGTACTGATAAAGCAGCTTTTTAGAAACCCCGGTAATTTGTGAGCACAGGCTAGAGGCTTGTTTCTTAGAGAGTTCCTGCAGCAAGACATCCATAATTTTACTCGACTCAGCAGAGACCTCTTGATTAGACACCTTACGTTCACCCTCCACCAACACAACGATTTCACCCCGCTGCTGATTTGAATCCTCCGCCACCCACAGAGCTAATTGCTCTAAGCCCCCACGCTTAATGGTTTCAAATGTTTTACTAATTTCTCGCGCCAGCATCGCCGGGCGATCTACACCGAAGACTTCTTGCATGGCCTTCAAGCTTTCCTTAATCCGGTGCGGCGCCTCATAAAAAACCATAGTGCGCGGCTCGTCTTGTAATTCACGTAAACGAGCCGAGCGCGCTAAAGACTTTGAAGCCAAAAAGCCCTCAAAACAAAATCGATCACTGGCTAAACCCGAAGCGCTTAACGCAGCAATCGCCGCGCAAGGCCCAGGAATTGGACTTACCCTCACGTCACATTTATGAGCCTCCCCCACCAACCGAAAACCAGGGTCGCTAATAAGCGGGGTCCCTGCATCGGATATCAACGCAATATTTTTACCCTGTTTAATTTGCTCAACCAAGGACGCTGACCGGCCTTTTTCGTTATGCTCATGCAAGGATATTAATTTAGTCGTAATATTGTGAAAATCCAATAGAGTTCGACTGTGACGAGTGTCTTCAGCAGCGATTATATCCACCATATTCAGTGTATCTATAGCTCTCTGACTGATATCATTCAAATTTCCTATAGGGGTGGCCACGACAAATAATGCCGAAGTAGACGACTCGGTGGGCATACGACAACTCTCTAATATTGGTTAATTTAGTGCGTGATAAATTCGTTACCAGAAAGCCATTAGACTGTCCGCTAGTGATTACTCGCAAATAAACTGCGAACGATCTACCAATAAACACAGCCCTATCCAGCCCCTAGAAAGAATAGCAGTACATTATACCGCCGACACTAGCGGTTTAGACAATAAGCAATTCGTTATATTTTTAACGTTAAAGCACTTTAAACTTAAAGCAGCCCCAAAACATGACGAAAACGCCTCCTTCTTTTTCGCTGCGTACTTTTTTTACTTTACTGGCCGTAGCGTTACTTTCTAGCGCGTGCGTAACGCCCTCCTCGGACGTCAACACCCGCGAACCAACCGGCACACTCATCACCCAGCCTCCCGCCGACTTAGCGTCTTTATTCGAAAAAGCACGTAATTCCAACGCTCCAGAGAGAGAACAATATCTACTGTATGCAGTTAAACAACTGCGAACTGAAAATCGAAACCCAGAGGCTCAGAAGATATTATCCAGCTTATCCTTTAGCGCCCTGCCCCTTACACTGAAAGCCTTTTACATTACCGAATACGCCGAAATAGCCCTATCGAACAATCTGCCTAACATTGCTTTGAACGCCTTAACTAGCAATCAATTTAACCTCTTTGATTATTTCGACCGACTGGATCCTGCGTCTCAAATCCAATTAAGCGAAATCAAAGCGCGCGCATACCAAGCAGCAGGGAACTTTCTCGCCAGCGCAAGAGAAAGGGTCTACTTCAACCCCCTACTTAATCCAGAAAATCAAATCGAAAATGAAGTCATCATTTGGCAGAACTTAAACCGGCTTTCGATACAAGCCCTAGACACACTTGCCATCAACACGCCCACTAACGAATTTCGGGGCTGGCTTGAACTTGCCCACCTTAATAAATCGCACCAAGATAGCATCGACCAGCAATACCAAGCCCTTAACCTTTGGCTTGCTCGCTGGAGCACTCACGCAGGGGCTCACAACTTACCGCCCAACTTAAAACTGCTTTCAAAGTACGCCGACCTGCGCCCCAAAAAAATCGCGCTATTTTTGCCGCTTAAAGGCAAGCTTGCGAAACCAGCTCACGCCATCCAAAACGGCATTCTAGCGGCTCACTATACGGCACTACAATCCTCATCAAATGCGCCCGAAATAAAACTGTACGATACGAGTCAAGCGATCCCAATGGATTCACTCTACCAACAAGCCCTCAACGAAGGCGCAGAACTCATTATCGGCCCCTTAGAAAAACAACACGTTGATTCCATATTAAAAATACCTAGCCCAGCGATTCCTATTCTTGCACTTAACTACGCAAAAAAACCAAGCAGAAACCCAAGCAGMAACCTAGGCACCCCARCTCTCACACACACATCAAGCCCCACAGCCAACATTAAGCCAAGCGTTTCAGCGCCACACAATATATTTCAATTTGGACTATTACCCGAAGACGATGCACGCCAAGTCGCCCTTAAAGCCTGGCAAGACGGACACAAAAACGTTGCTATATTGCACCCCAAATCTGCCTGGGGGGCCCGAGTATCACAAGCCTTTATCCATTACTGGACAGAGCTGGGCGGGCAAGTCGTTTCAAGCAATGAGTTCGACCCTAAACACGGCTTCTCAAAGCCCGTCAAACAACTACTGAACGTCGACAAAAGTGAACAGCGCGCAAGACTCCTTCGACGAAAACTAAAGGTCCCTCTTGAGTTTTCAGTGCGGCGGCGCAAAGACATCGATTATATTTTCCTGTTAGCCACTCCGAAACAAGCGAGACAAATAAAGCCCACCCTGGCGTTCTATTACGCAAATAAAGTCCCAGTTTATGCCACCGCCCACCTTTACCAAGGACCGACCAAAAGTTCGGACCGCGATCGCGACATGAACGGCATTATTTTTTGCGACATCCCCTGGATGCTGGAAACCAGCGACCCAGTGAAACCCGCAAGCCTCAACGCCTGGCCGACGCCCATTAGTCGCTACGAGCGGTTACTCGCTCTAGGAGTCGACGCCTATCGCCTCCACCCACGTCTAGCCATACTCGCAGCCGCCCCTTCTAGCAAAGTCTACGGCGCAACGGGCGTACTCACACTCGATGATGAAAATCGCTTCCAACGAAACTTACTGTGGGCAAAAATTGTCAAAGGCAAAGCCCAAGTCATTCAATCCGTCGACAACCAAGCTGGCCCCAGCCCTGCACCGCTTAAAAATAATGACCAAACAAAACGCCTCCTCCCGCAATAAGGGACAAGAAATAGAAGCACTGGTGGAACAACACCTTCGAAACCAAGGCCTCAAATTCGTTGCCCGAAACTTTAATTGCAAGCTCGGGGAAATAGATTTAATTTTTACGCATGAAAACATTTTGATCTTTACAGAAGTGAAATACCGAAAAAAACCCGACTTCGGCTCCAGCATTGAAACGGTTACCCCCACCAAGCAAAAGAAAATCATAAAAACCGCTCAGCTTTATCTGCAAAAAAACAAATGGGCGAGGCATTACAACTGTAGATTTGACGTCGTAGGGGTAAATCCGGTTAAATCAGAGCAACAGACATCAAAATCCAACACGCCCGACCGCGGCACACTTAACATCAACTGGATTAAGGATGCTTTCTGGGCATCCTAGAAATATTAAAACACCTATGAATACACGCATTGACTCTATTTTTGATGAATCCATAGCGCTATTTAACGCTACTAAGCAAGAGCTCACGCCCACCATTGAGCACGCAGCCTCAGCAATAGTGCAATGCTTATTAAGCGACGGAAAAATTTTGGCGTGCGGAGACGGCATTAGCACAAGTCTAGTTCAGCACTTTTCTTCATTAATGCTAAACCGTATCGAGACCGAACGCCCCTCACTCCCCGCCATCGCGCTCACGACCGACCACTCGACGATCGCATCGATTACCAACGACTACGGACTCAACGAAACCTTCTCGAAACAAATTCGCGCGCTCGGGCATGAAAAGGACGCGCTTCTGGTAATCACCACCTGTGGCAATTCCGCCAATATAGTCCAAGCGGTACAAGCCGCTCACGACAGAGAAATTATGGTCATTGCATTAACCGGCCAAGAAGGCGGCGACATAGCCCGATTACTCACCTCTCAAGACATAGAAGTTCGCGTCCCCGCAACCAACGAAGCACGTATTCTAGAAGCGCAACTGCTTATCCTACACACCCTGTGCTCACTAGTAGACAGCCAGCTTTTCGGTGATCCGGAATCATGATTTCAGGGGATTGCTGGAACAAACCCAGAAGGAATCGATACACCAGCCTTCAACACGGCATGATTCTTATCGTTCTTATGGGCGCTTTATTAGCAAGCTCCGGCTGCACTAACCTATTAATAGCCGCAAGTGCCAATCAGCTTACAGATCAAGACCACAGTAAACGAACACTAGGCGCACGGATCGAAGATCGCAGTATTAAAAACAAAGCGGTGGTTAATTTATACAACTCCCAAGCAGCCCTTCACCCTCAAGACAGCCATATATTGATCAACAGTTACAACGGTTACGTACTACTCACTGGGCAAGTGAAAACGGCARACCTAAAGAAAAGGTCCACCCAAGTCATTCGGGATATCCGCCATGTGCGGCGAGTCTATAACGAGCTAGAAATAGCCGCCCCTAACTCGACTTACGACCGTATCAGTAACTTATGGCTAACCAGGCGAGTGCGCATATCAATGCTGTTCACCCCTAAATTTCCCAGCTCGCGAGTCAAACTGACCAGCCAGAATGGCACAATCTATTTGATGGGCCTACTGACCGACCAACAAACTAAACAGGCAGTCGAAATCATTCGCAAGATCTACGGGGTCAAAAAGATAGTCACACTGGTTGAAGAGATACAGCCCAGCTAGCTCTACACCTCAGCTCAAAGATCGAATAAGAAGAAATCTACAGATGCAGGAGAGCTGAAAAACCAAACCTTTTGCGGGCCATAAATCAGCAAGCAAATCCACAAAGGGCTATAACAAAGACTAACAGCTTAGGGTGAGGGTAAAGCATTTAGGGCTAATAAAAGCCCTATCATAAAGCTCTTCAAAGATAAAACGAGTATTTCACCCGCTCTTCACGAAGAGCTTAAACGTTACAACGTGTAATGTTTTGTAATTTTACTTCACTAGCCTCAAAACAGGCCGTACCTGCTTTTCTGTTTCAGGCTCCACAGGACCAGAAGGACCCGGATCATCCACCCSATCAAAAAACATTCCCTGGCCATTTTCCTTGGCGTATATAGCAAGAATTGCTCGAACAGGAATACAAACGTTTTTGGGCCGACCAGCAAATCGAGCAGAGAAAGTAACCAACTCGTTACCCATCCTAAGCTCTCTAACGGCCGTACGTGAAGTGTTTAGGACTATCCGTCCTTCGTTTACGAACTCCACAGGAACATCGACCCCCTCGGTGTCAGCATGCACCAAAAGATAGGGAGTCATCCCGTTATCAACAATCCATTCGTATAAAGCTCGTACTAAATAAGGGCGACGCGAATTCATTTTTCTACACCATTCAAACCATACCTACTCAAAGTGAGTGTGTATATAACATAAATGGTAAGCACAACACTAGCCCCTTAGTCGCAGCTCACGTTCAGCATCTGACAAACTCGCTTGAAATGACTCGCGCTCAAACAATCGGTCAGCATAATTTAACATTGCTTCACATTCCTTTTCAGGCAACTCTACCCCGAAAGCAGGCAAACGCCACAATATTGGAGCCACACAACAATCCACAAGCGTAAACTCATCGCTCATAAAAAACTGCATCTCTTCGAATATAGGAGCCACCGTAATCAACCCTTCACGCAACTCTTTACGTAAAACGGCCAATTTCTGCTCGTCAGTCTCTGACACTAAGCTATTCACGTGTCCACACCAGTCTTTTTCAATGCGATGCATCAACAAACGACTTTGCGCTCTAGCGACAGGGTAAACAGGCAATAAAGGTGGGTGAGGGAATCGCTCATCCAGGTATTCCATCATAATCCCAGATTCATAAAGCACTAAATCACGATCCACGAGGGTCGGCAGTGAATTATAGGGATTGATACTCGCCAAATCCTCTGGCTTGTTGGCCGGATTAACATCCAGCACATCTACAGAAACACCCTTCTCAGCCAGAACAATTCGCACACGGTGACTGTATTGACCAGTGCCATCCGAGTAAAAAGTCATCGAGGAACGTTTTGCCATTACACCCATAATTGCTCCGAGATTTACTAGTTATTTAGTAAAACAGCCTAAAGCTCCATAAAAAATAGTGGTCTTTTAAGCTTAGATCCAACATAAAAAAACGCCCAAGAACAAGCCTGGGCGCTAATAAAACTACTCAATAAATCGCCTGACAAAACCATTATCTCAAGCGAGCTATCTTTAGCGAACTATTTGTACTGAACAACCGGTAGAAACCCACCTAAATTATTCGCGTCCATAAAACCATTCCCTAACGCTTCACCTTAATGCCGCTTACTAAAAGTAAGCTTCATTAAGTAGTCACAAGAAAAAAGCATCTGCACACATAAAAGTTCTTGAAAAAACCAACCCCCAAGGCAAAAATATTACCGTTTGGAGTACTGAGGTCTCTTCCGAGCCTTTCTAAGGCCAACTTTCTTACGCTCCACTTCACGYGCATCACGWGTWACMMARCCKKCTTTWCGTAGWGSMGGACGNTANGTKTCNTCRTNATANNCCATCAGYGCACGWGTAATKCCGTGACGAATWGCRCCRGCTTGWCCAYYARKACCKCCGCCTTTWACMGTAACRWWRAYATCNAAANTKTMKAACMYATCWMCMSTAANTNWAGTGGYTGRCGAACTATCATTCGAGCCGTTTCACGACCGAAATACTCTTGCAATGAGCGATCATTGATTACGATATTGCCAGTACCGGGTCTCAAAAACACCCGCGCTGCAGACGTCTTACGTCGACCTGTTCCGTAATTTGTTTCCAAAATATTGCCTTCTTGTTAGAGAACTAACTCTTGAGGTTGCTGAGCTTCATGAGGGTGAGAAGATCCAACGTAAACTTTAAGCTTACGACGCATCGCTCGACCCAGAGGGTTTCGGGGCAACATCCCCTTTACCGCCAACTCAATGACTTGCTCCGGCTTTTGTTGAMTCATTTTTTCAAAACTCAACGATTTAAGTCCACCAGGGTGATTACTATGGCGGTAATACATTTTGCCAGTAGCTTTGTTTCCAGTGACCTTCACCTTCTCAGCATTAACAACGACGATATAATCGCCAGTATCAACATGAGGAGTAAATTCGGGTTTATGCTTACCCCGTAAACGGGATGCTATTTCAGTCGCCAAACGGCCCAATGTTTTATCAGCCGCATCAACAACAAACCAGTCTCTTCTAACTTGCTCTGGCTTTGCGCTATAGGTTTTCATTCGATTTGCCTCAAAGCACTTACTCGAGAATCCAAAAAATTAAGAGCGCGAATAGTACCGAAACAGACTCGCGTTGACAAGAGTCGATCCAGTAAAAATCAAACTAAATACTTGATCCTAGGCGCCGTTACCCTGTCCGCGTCGAGTTAACTCAGCATTCACACCGAAAGCCAGCCCAATCTCAGCACTGACCACAACTCACCACCAACACAAAAACAAGCGCTACAATTCGCATTCCCTGAGCATAGACGACCCAGCTTCACGATCAAGCTCAATTTCCCTGGCAGCCCGATAGGGTATGCGCTCWGGGGATTCCAAACAGGCCCTTATATGCGAATCAACCCAAATGAGGGCGCGCTAAATACTCCAAAGACTGCATCTCTAACAATCGACTTTGGGTTCGCTGAAACTCAAAATCCAGCCGCCCGCCGCTATACAACTCATCAATACTCACCGCTGCAGACATGATCAACTTCACATTCCGGTCATAAAATTCATCCACTAAATTTACAAACCTGCGCGCCTGATCATCAGTCCCCACCCCCAAAAGGGGCACATCACTCAAAAGCACTGCGTGATACTCTTTAGCAATCTCAATAAAATCATTCTGACTCCGAGGGCCGTCACACAGATCCAGGAAATCACACCACAACACGTCATCGGCAAGATAACGCGTGGTAATTGGACGCCCCTCAATATCGATAGACTGCCCTTTTATGACTTTATCGGGCGCCAACCGTCGAAAGCTGTCCGACAGACTCTTCTCAGCCCCGGCATCCAGAGGAAAATGGTATATCTCAGCGCGCTGCAACGTCCTAAGCCGATAATCCGTACCGCCATCCACGTTCAGCACTCGCGTGTGCTGGTTAATAAGCGCAATCGCAGGCAAGAACCGATCCCGCTGCAGCCCTTCTTTGTAGAGGTCATTTGGCTCAATATTTGAAGTCGCAACCAACACTACACCCTGCTTAAATAGTTGCTCCATCAAACCACCCAGAATCATCGCATCAGTAATGTCTGACACAAAAAACTCGTCAAAACACAGTATGCGCGCCTCTGCAGCGATGTTTCGACCGATGATTTCTAACGGGTTTTTTTTACCCTGGAGGTCTCGCAACTGGCGGTGGGTTTGCTGCATAAAGCGGTGAAAGTGGATACGCATCTTGTCAGAAAAAGGCAGGCTATCGTAGAACACATCCATTAAATAGGTCTTACCCCGCCCCACACCGCCCCAAAAATAAAGCCCTTTCGGCCCCATGGAGGGAGTTACCTTCGAACGACGCAAAATCTTTTTAAACAACCCACTGTCGCGACTGTTCTGACTGATCAACTCGTCATATAGGTCCTGCAGGTGCGCCACAGCCTTTTCTTGGGCGACGTCATAGCTGAAGCCATCTTTCTTTAAGTCGCTCTGATAGCGGCCTAAAGGACCCTCTGTAATCGCGCTTTTCATACTTAACTACTGATTCCTAACGATGGCTTACTAACCATCATAAAACGAACATTAAATGCTTACGGATTAGATTTTTCTAACGCCAATAAAACCTGCTCTTTCAATTGAGGCAATGCGCCATGAAAAAAATGACTGACACCGTCCATCAAGTGCAAACTGATATCATCGCCTTCACGCTCACGCCGTTCAACCCAGCGAGTCACTTCTTGCAAAGGCACCACTTCGTCCGTTGTGCCTTGAATCACGTCCACAGGACAAGGAAAGCGGCCTAATGCTGCAAAATCGAAATGATGCACGGGGGGAGCGACTAAAATAAGTCTCTGACAGGGTGGTAAATTAGCTTTCGCGCACTTCGATAGATAAGCGGCGGCCACGTAGGACCCGAATGAAAATCCAGCCAAAAACCACGGCATAGACCCCGACTCAGCCACGCCCCAATCTACAACACAAGCTAGATCTTGCTGCTCTCCTAGCCCCTGGGCATACTCACCCTGGCTCTCGCCAACACCACGGAAATTAAAGCGCAAGCTCTGCAACTGATGGTCTCGAAAGCCTCGAAACACAGTGTGGACTACTTTATTGTCCATCGTCCCGCCGTATTGGGGATGAGGATGGCACACCACACCTAGACCGCGCGCCAGCTCAGGCGGCGCTTGAGTTTTGACTTGAAGATCCCCCTCAGAACCTTTAATTAGGTGGGCGGTTTCTTTTTGCTGGAAATAAGAATTAATTTCAACGCTCTCGCTTCAGAATTAAACTGACTCAAAGACCATACGCTTAAGCAAGCCAGGCACGTTATTCAACGTCCCTAGCCGCCAGCTCGAGCACCCAATCGGGCGACTTATTCAGCCACCGAGATTAGATCAAACCTTTTGGGGGCCTTATTGACCCACAAAATGCCTGCTCGTAAAATATTTACTATACGACTAGCTCTTGTTGAGCGTTGCGTAGTACTTCTTCAGCACCTCCAACACTTCAGGACGACTGAAGTTATCAGGGATATCGCCGCCTTCAGAGAGGGCATTGCGCAATTTAGTACCCGACACTAGAACACGATCAGCCGCTTCATGAGGACAAGTCTTCATTGATGACATGGAGCTACATTTATCACACCAAAACGTCCAATCAATACGTAACGGCTGGGTTTGCAGTGCGTCATTAGCGATCTGATCAAAGATATGATGCGCATCAAAAGGCCCGTAATAATCCCCAACACCCGCATGATCACGTCCTACGATCAAATGAGAGCAACCGTAATTCTGTCTGAACAAAGCATGCAGTAACGCCTCTCTAGGACCGGCATACCGCATATCTAGGGGGTAACCGGATTGCACAACGGTGTTGTCTACAAAATAGTTATCAATCAATACGGAGATCGCTTCTTGACGCACTTCAGCAGGAATATCTCCTGGCTTAAGCTTACCAAGCAGAGAATGCACCATCACGCCATCGCAGATTTCAACGGCGATCTTAGCCAAATACTCATGCGAACGATGCATCGGATTACGTGTTTGGAAAGCAGCGACCGTACCCCAACCTTTCTCGTCGAATAAGGCGCGAGTTTCAGTGGGAGTCATGTAAGTATCAGCGTATTTAGTGGGGAATTCGCCCTGAGAAAAYACTTTAACGGACCCAGCAAGGTTAACATCACCCTGCTCCATCACCATTTTCACCCCAGGGTGAGCAATATCAGTCGTGGTGAAGACAGTCTGGCACTCATGATTTTTATCAATCGTGTAGATTTCGCTAATGGTTAAGGAGCCCATGATCGCTCCACTTTCGTCATCTACTAAGGCAACTTCTTGSCCTACAGAAAGGTCGTCACTTACCGCTTTATCCGTTGACAAAGTAATGGGGATCGGCCAAAAAAGACCATTCTCCAACATCATTTCATCACAAACGCGCTGCCAATCGGCCTTGCCCATAAATCCGTTCAAAGGTGTAAAGCCACCTATGCCCAGCATGATCAAATCTCCGACTTCACGAGAACTTAATTTTACTTGAGTCAGTGCCTGAGCCGCAGTTTGGGCGTCATCTAAGGCCTTCCCCTCTAATAACAGCGTGTTTAACTCGTCACTACCGTGTGGTGTTACTAATTTAGACATGATGGACTACCTATAATTACTGGGTTTGAATTTAGGACCGAATAAACAAAGGGCACGATTATAACCACCACAGAGAGTTTCTGACAGCTTAGTTAACCGCTTCGCTAAAAACATTTTCACTCAAGAAGATTGCCTGAAGGCATCCCGAGCTAGGCAGGATTATCAATATCAATAAATTGGTGTTCCAAACCAAACGTCAGCGCCAAATATTCAGCCACCGCCTGAACACCGTAACGCTCAGTCGCGTGATGCCCCGCAGCAATATAATGCACACCATTTTCTCGGGCCACATGCACGGTGGGCTCAGAAATTTCACCGCTCAGATAGGCATCAACGCCATAGTCACACGCCTGCTCGATATACCCTTGGGCAGCCCCCGTACACCAAGCAATATTTTTGATTTGATGATCCCCGCACTCAATAAGCTGTGGAACCCTTCCTAAGGCTTCCTCAACTCGCCGCCCAAAGACCTTAATGGGTAGCGGCTCCGCCAACTGCCCCACCATGGCTATTTCAGGAGAGCCTGTGCCCGCCATAGGGCCAATGATTTCAATCCCCAGCCGAGCGGCCAGCTGCACGTTATTGCCCATGCGATCATGGGCATCGATAGGCAAGTGATAGGCTAGCAAATTAATATCATTATCAAGTAAGGCTTTGATTCGGTTCTTTTTGAGTCCCGAGATCACGCTGGAGTCACCTTTCCAAAAAATACCGTGATGCACCAAGATGCAATCCGCCTGCTGCTCAATGGCCTGATCGATTAAGGCCTGACATGCAGTAACCCCTGAGACTATTTTGTTTATCTCTGTACAGCCCTCAACTTGCAAACCATTAGGGCAATAGTCTTTAAATAAATGCGGCCGCAACAGATCATCCAACACCCGCACGATATCTTTTCGTTCTGCCATAGTGTTCTATAACTCTCTCATAGCCGTACTGGCTTTAAAATAATCTCTATTCAGGCAGCACCGCAATAATCCAGGCACAAACAACCGACCTCTGCCTAACCGCCTAACCGCCTAACCGACATGGAAATCCCCAGTGTTTTTATAGGCGGCTAGAAAAGAAAGTACCTTTTTAGCGGCAGGCATACATTCCTCAGGCAAACGGTCGACATCAAAAAACTCTAAACGAAGCGTTTCAAGGCCATCGGCAACCAAGCTGCCCTGCCATCGCCGAACCCAGAAGCACAACGTAAAATAATGGGTCACGTCCCCATTGGGATAATGCAAGGTATTCAACTGAGGGTCCGAAAAACTTGCGAACCCAACCAAGTCATCCGTCATCACTTGCAACCCTGTTTCTTCCCTCACTTCATCGACCGCAATCGCTTTAAAATTCTGCCCTTGCTCAGCGCTGCCGCCAGGCAAGCCCCAAAGATGGTTGTCTCCTCGCTGTTGCAGCAAAACCCGCTGGCGGTCATCTTCTAGCACAACACACGCRCCAGGCACCAACAGAAGATCATGGCCCACGGACTTTCTAATGCGCCCAATGTACGATTCGTCGTTCAACATAAAGCCACCTAAACGCCTACAAACTCAATTCAACCCGCGAAGATGCTGCATTTTTAGACTCTACTTGAGATTGGCACAAGTATAGTCGCTGGGAATCAATGCCCTGTTCATCACTAAGATAACGTTTCACCGCTTTGCCACGCTTTGATGCCAACGCCAATGCAAGTGATTCCCGAGTTTCAGGCAATGCATCTTCTAACAACAGCGAATCGGCTTCTATACGACTGGTAAACGCGCAGATATTAAGTCGCAACTTTTCTTTTTGTTTTAACAGTTCGGCCAATTTATTGAGCTGCAACTGATCGAGTTCATCCAAACCTTGATCGCCCACAGCAAAGTCGATGTCTTGCACCTTAATCACAGTAATCCGCTTACCCGCCTTAGTCAGTAGCTGCACCGCAGTAATCGCAGTGCCGTAGGGCTGGATCGCCCGCTTAATCACCGACACGGTGGCTGTTTTTAAAGCCTTAACGGTCACTTGACGCATAAGATCTTTCAGAGAGAAAGTCGGCTCGGACAGAGAGCCGCTTATGGGTACGGTAATTTTTACGTCTCCCCTCTTGTCTCGCAAAGTACTCAGAGCTTTATCCAAAGGCATGGCCAACTGTTTCGAGACTCGCTTAATTACCGCCTGATCGAAGGGCTGCAAATGAACATTATTGAGGCGCACGTCCACATCCCCAGCGATCTGTTCATTTTCACTCATCGCTTCAGCTTCTAGAAATAACTGCCCACTTTTAAACTGATAACCAAAAACCCCAGAGAGATAAGGAGAGTAATCAGGAAGTTCCAGGGCACTGACCTGCGCACTTAGCTTCATTGCCTGAGACGAAGGCTCAGTCTCTAACAGCGCACTAAAGGCTCCAAACTGATTTAACTTACCTTGCAGCTGAACACGCCTTACACCCACGCCATCTGCACCCACAAACTCTTTGCCATGCACCTCGAGCTCAGAAACAACATGACTTGCTGCGGGGCTCACACCGTGATCTATAAACGTAAGCAAGCCGCTATTAATCAACTGAAGATCCACCAATCGCCATGAAAACAGCTGTTTCTCTAACTCAGCACTCTCAGCGGGCTTTAACTGAATTTGATCAGGCACTATTCCTTGCTCTTGCTCTNG
>NVVB01000009.1:0-42830 GCA_002402085.1 Gammaproteobacteria bacterium | reverse complement strand
AGCCTTGAGCTTSCCCCACGGACTGGCTAATCGTTTTAAGYTCAGGCAGTTGTAATTGACCTTCCTGGCCCCTAACAAGATGAGCTTGTAGGCCGCTGACAGCAACGCTGCCAACCAGCAATTGGTTAAGCCCTGTAAGCTCAATGTTTGATACGTTTAATTCTTGCACCGCTAACAACTGCTCGGCATTATTTCCMGCACCATCATTAGCGCTTAGTTCAGCGCCATCTACAGAACTATCTTTTTTGCTMTCYATACCACTATYCGCAGCRGCCACCACCCGAATATCGTCTACTTGCAATTGATCCAGGCTGATCATTTCTAAAGACGTGAGTTTTAATTGTGATGCCTGTAATGCAACCACACTTAACAACTCTTGCCCTACGTGCCTCACACTCAGGGATTGTGCTTTTATATCAAGCAAACCCTCGATCGCACTGGCTTGGCCGCTAACGTCAAAAGCAAAACCCAAGCTTTTCAATGTAACGTCCGCTTGAGCAGGCTCTGCCGCGAGCGTTATAGAACTTAGTTTGAGCGCCCCCTTTCCTTGCCACGCCAAATCCTCACTCGAGTCTACCGACAGCCCTAGCTCAGACTCTAAACTCAATGACTGCACCCCCAACGACACGCCTTTCCCAGCAATAATATGCAATTCAAGCTGCGAACGAAGTTGGCCCAAGGACTCCCTATCCCACGATTGTATATCCTGTAATTCCAGCTGAGTTACATTCAGCTCAAGCTCAACATCTGCCTGCACATATTTCACCGAAGACGATTCGATATTCATTTGATCTACAGCCCAGTGCCACTGCGAAGCCCCTTCTGGCGCTTCTTCAGGCGACTCATTAGCCATAGGTTCTGAAACCCTGCCGGGAACTGTTTCTTTTGTCACTAACGATTGATCGAGTGTCTGTGCCGGCGGTTCTTGATGCACTGGGAGGGGAACCCCCACAAGAAAATAGCTCTCTGACTTCTCTATTGCCAGATCCAAACCCGTTATAAAAACCTCTGAAAGCCGAACCCGTCGTTGAATCAAGTCGAGCAACGCGACATTAACAGTGAGCTTTTCCAACGCTAAGGATCGCTGCCCTAACGAATGGACACTTAAATCAGACAGCGCTAAATAACCGGTTAGCGGATTGAGGTACACCCGCCCTACATCAACGCGTTCCGCGCCACGAGCCACTAACTGATCTTTTAATGCCCACTTCGCAAATGGTCCCGCCACTAACACCACAAGAACCGACACCACAAGGGCAGCTATTAAAGTACGACTGAACCACTTCATAGTTTGACGCCTACAATGGACAACTGAATAGAATAGAATTAATTTTTATTTTATGACTAACAACACGCTAGCGACTCACGCCCAGTATTCCTTCGGGGCGCGTAGACTATTACGTATCCGTTTTATTTATTCGGTAGGCGGCACTTTGTGCATGCGCTTCAAACCCTTCGCCTTTCGCTAATCGCTGAGCGGTGACACCAAGTTTCGAAGCGCCTTCTTTGGAACAAAAAATAATGGAAGACTTTTTCTGGAAATCATACACCCCCAAAGGCGATGAAAACCGAGCAGTCCCTGAGGTAGGGAGAACATGGTTGGGTCCAGCACAATAATCGCCCAACGCTTCGGCCGAGTATCGGCCCATAAAAATCGCGCCTGCGTGTTTTATTTTCGGCAAATACTGCTGGGGGTTATCAACCGATAATTCAAAATGCTCCGGAGCGATTCTATTGGTGAGTTCAATCCCCTCGTCCAAATCCTTGACCTTAATTAAACAACCTCGGCCTTCAAGCGACTTTTTAATTACTTCTCGTCGCGGCATCTGAACAATTAAACGCTGTATCGATTGATTCACCGCYTGCAAGAARTYCGCGTCGGGTGAAATCAAAATAGACTGGGCAAATTCGTCGTGCTCGGCCTGGGAAAACAAATCCATCGCAATCCAATCCGGGTCAGTTTTACCATCACATAGAATTAAAATTTCTGAAGGGCCCGCGACCATGTCAATGCCCACACGCCCAAACACTTGCCGCTTCGCCTCAGCCACATAGACATTACCGGGCCCAACAATTTTATCCACCGCAGGAATTGTCTCCGTCCCGAACGCCAATGCAGCCACGGCTTGCGCCCCGCCCACAGTGAAAATGCGATCAACGCCGGCAATCATTGCCGCAGCCACCACAAGATCACTTAGCTCGCCTTTTGGRCTAGGCACCACCATTATAATTTCTTCAACCCCCGCAACCTTCGCAGGAATCGCATTCATTAATACCGAAGAAGGGTAACTGGCCTTGCCGCCAGGCACGTAAATTCCAACACGATCCAAAGCACGCACTTGCTGCCCCAGCACCGTGCCATCGTCTTCTTCATAAGACCACGACGGTTGCAGTTGCTTTTCATGAAAGCTGCGAACCCTTTCCGCGGCATCACGCAATGCCTGCCGATCCAAAGGATCAATACCATCTAAACATTGTTGTTGGCGCGCACTATCAATTTCAAGCGCGGCGACTGATTCCACGCTCAAGGAATCAAACTTTTGGGTGTACTGCAATACGGCTTGATCACCGCGCTGCTTTACTGCGAGTAGAATTTCTTCAACGGTATGCTGAACATTTTTTTCGTCACTATCGGGCCAACTCACTAAATCCTCTAATTGCTCGCTAAAGCGTTCAGCAGAAGAATCCAATTCACGCAGTACAACCTGCAAACTTTGTTTCGACATAGGATTTGGCTCACGAAGAATAGGTAAAACAGAATTGGGCGCGAGCGCCCAACACGTCAAACTACATTAACGCTTAACTTAACGTTCAACAGAAAAACCACACAACACACTCGTGGTTCAAATAAGGCAAGGTCGGCACGGTCTTAACCGAACCAATGCAAAACAGCGAGCCAGCCAAATATGCCAGGCTCATTGACAGGCAATGACGTCAAAAACTGGGGATTTAGGCTTGCGCCTCATCAACAGCAACTTTCATCTGGTTAATAATCCCTTGAATTAACTCATGTCTCATTTTCATTGCAGCTTTATTCACTACAAGCCGGGAGCTAATCGAGGCGATCAGCTCGGTGGGCATAAGGCCATTGGCTTTCAATGTACTACCAGTGTCCACCACATCAACGATGCAATCAGCCAGCCCTACTAAAGGTGCCAACTCCATCGAACCGTAGAGCTTAATAACTTCAACTTGCTGGCCTTTTTCAGCAAAATATTTTTTTGCTACATTAACGAATTTAGTCGCTACTTTAGGACGATCTTTCGTAGGCCCTGAATTAAGCGGCTCGGCAACCATCAATTTACAAATGGCAATTTTTAAATCCAGCGGTTCGTATAAACCGTCACCGCCATGCTCCATAAGCACGTCTTTACCTGCCACACCCAAATCCGCTGCACCGTACTCAACGTAGGTAGGCACATCGGTAGCACGAATGATTAATATGCGGACATCATCACGGGTAGTTGGAAACACCAATTTACGGCTTTTTCCTGGGTCTTCCAACAAGGTGATATTTGCTTTCGCAAGCAAAGGCAATGTTTCTTCTAATATACGCCCCTTAGACAGCGCAATGGTGATGCCATCAAAAGGTACTAGTGCCGGGTTACTCGACGCCGTGTCTGTCATTTAAATTCCTACGCTAACTGGGTAATCGGCGAATTTTTGCGCCAAGCATTAAAAACTTTTCTTCGATGCACTCGTAGCCTCGATCAATATGGTAGATCCGATCCACCACCGTTTCTCCTTCGGCGACTAATGCTGCAATCACTAAACTGGCAGAGGCTCTTAAATCAGTGGCCATAACCGGCGCACCATACAATCGTTCAACCCCTTCACAGATCGCGGTATTACCATCAAGGCTAATTTTAGCGCCCATCCGATTAAGTTCTTGGATGTGCATAAAACGATTWTCAAACACGGTCTCGGTAATCCTGCCCGTGCCTTCCGCCACCGCATTTAACGCGGTGAACTGAGCTTGCATATCGGTAGGAAAGCCAGGGTAAGGGGAGGTACGCAAATCAATCGCTTTAGGGCGATTGCCCTTCATATCCAAGGTAATCCAATCATCACCGGTATCAATGTAAGCACCCGCTTCTTCCAGCTTAAGTAATACCGAATCTAATAGCTTGGGCCTTGTTTTCTTGAGCTTAATGCGCCCACCGGTTGCCGCGGCGGCAATCAAATAAGTACCCGTTTCAATACGATCAGGAATTACCGGGTAACACGCACCGTGTAATCGCTTCACGCCATTGATAGTAATTGTATCGGTGCCGGCACCCTGAACATCGCCGCCCATTTCGTTAATACACAGCGCTAAATCCACCACTTCAGGCTCGCGCGCTGCATTTTCGATGACCGTCTGCCCATCCGCGAGCGCAGCAGCCATCATCAAATTCTCTGTCCCTGTAACGGTAACGATATCCAGCACCAAACGAGTGCCCTTCAACCGGCCGTTAGACTTGGCATAGATATAGCCATTCTCAACCTTAATTTTCGCACCCATGGCTTCAAGACCCTGGATATGAATATCCACGGGTCGACTACCAATCGCACAACCACCAGGTAACGATACTTCGGCGTAACCAAAATGCGCGAGCATTGGGCCCAGCACTAAGATCGAGGCACGCATGGTTTTTACTAATTCGTAGGGCGCATGCGTACGGGTAATAGTTTTGGCATCTACTTCCACCCCAAGCCGATCATCCATCATGAGCTCTACACCCATGCCACGCAGCAACTCAAGCATTGTGGTAACGTCTTGCAAATGAGGCAAGTTACGTACAATCACCGGCTCATCCGCTAACAACGTTGCCGCCAAAATGGGCAAAGAAGAGTTTTTTGCGCCTGATATGTTTATTTCCCCGTCGAGCTGAGTGCCGCCGGTAATTACTAATTTATCCATAGAAAAGAGTTCGATATTTGAATGACGAATCGTTGGTGTGGACGGCCTTTTTTAGCGGTCCATTAAAGCATCAGCTTCTTAGCTTTTTGCCACTCTGCAACGGTATAGAGCTGCATGGTCACAGCATGAATAGTACCATCAGCAATTTGATCACCTAACGCCCGATAAACCAATTGTTGTTTTTTTACCGCATTCAATCCTTCGAAGCAATCCCCCACGACAGTCACTCGGTAACTGTTGCCCTGTACTTCAACATCCGCTTGCGAATCAGCAATAGCCGACTCGATTAACGTTTTTACTTGTGCAGCTTCCATTTATCTAGCCCTTCACTCATCACTTGGCATTGAGCCCTTAGCGAATAATCAGCTCAATCGAACCCCTATTCTAACATTCAAACCCACAGATGCTATCACCTTAAAACAGACCTGAAGCGCTTAACAGTAAGTCCCCGAGGATCATTGATCGCAAGGCAAGCCAATTTAGCAGTGGACCAGCGTAATTCGTGCACCCTAGCCCAGCTCAAAAAMCAGAGATTCTAAACCATACGCGTGGCCTAGAACACAGGGTTTCAATCACCACCCATCAAATTTGACCAAAAACTTCGACTAGCGCCTAATAATGAACCCCTTTACGCGCCCAAGGCCCTTTCAACCCACCCCAATGACGCTGCTGAACACAAGCTTTCAGCCTCTAGGCCCAAATAAAATCCGATCAAGCCCATTGACTCGGCACAATTCAGAAAACCGCCGGGTTTCATTAATGATGCATAACTCCACTGATAAAGCACTCGCTAAGCGAATCCAGCACAGCAACATAGACATCACAACACTATTAGCCGGCCCCAAACCGGTCAAGTCCACTGTGCAAACCTGACCGACCGATCGCAACAACATCTCGCCCTCCTCACGAGCCCGAACTACTGAGCTGGCATCAATATCGCCCACCACCACAATAGTCTGCAAATCAGTCTGCCGTACCTCGAAGGACTTAAATTGAGCACTCATAACTCACTCCTAACTGACCCTGCTCTGCCGCTCAACGTTACACTTAGAGCAATCGCCGGCATCACTTAAAGTTAAACAATAATTTGCCCACTAATTCTTCAAGCACCAACGCAGAATAAGTGTCTTCAATTTCATCCCCCGCGGCTAAATAAGCCTCCTCCGCCCCCACTTCCAGCGCCACGTATTGCTCGCCCAACACGCCGGAAGTCATAATCGAAGCACTACTGTCGAGGCTCAAATTATCCACATCAGCATTAATTTCTATCTCGACCACGGCAACAAAGTCTTCGGAGTCTAAACTCACTTTAATCACACGCCCCACCTCCACCCCGGCCAGAGTGACCTTAGAGCGCGGCTTTAAACTGCCCACATTTTCAAAACGAGCGTAGACCCGATACCCTTCTTGACCGCCATCAAAGGCCAAGCCACTAACCCGCATTGCGAGATACACAAACGCAATAAAACCGGCCATCATAAATAAGCCCACTGCTAATTCCACATTACGTGATCGCATCGTTAAAGGTCTCCAAACATTAGAGCGGTTAATACAAAATCCAAGCCTAGGATTGCCAACGAGCCGTACACCACGGTGTTTGTTGTAGCACGACTAATCCCTTCGGACGTAGGCGTGCAATCGTAACCCTGAAATACCGCGATCCAAGTCACTACCACCGCGAAGGCAATACTTTTAATAATTCCGTTCAGCACGTCACGATGGRAATCCACCGCACTTTGCATGTTTGCCCAAAACGACCCACTATCAACGCCTAGCCAATCCACCCCCACCAACATGCCACCCAGTACGCCCACCGCCGAGAAAATCATCGCTAATAATGGAAGTGAGATAAAACCAGCCCACAATCGCGGCGCAATCACCCGCTGCAAAGGGTCCACACCAATCATCTCCATGCTCGCTAGTTGCTCAGTGGCCTTCATTAACCCTATCTCTGCGGCCAATGCCGAACCTGCGCGCCCTGCAAACAACAGCCCAGACACCACCGGCCCAAGCTCCATAACTATCGACAATGCAACCATTTGCCCTAAAGCTTGCTCAGCCCCAAAGCGCACTAAAATGGAATACCCCTGCAAGGCCAACACCATGCCAATAAAAAAACCTGCCACAACAATAATGACTAAGGAAAGCACGCCCACCGAATACAACTGCTTAATCAATAAAGGCAGCCCTACACGTGGCTGAGGCATTCTTACCAGCGCCTGATAAAGAAACACCCCGGAACGGCCCAGGCATTCTATCCGCTCCAATCCTCGCGCCCCGAAGGATTCAATCTGACGTAACAAGCTAGTGCCCCCCCTCAATAAGTTCGTCACGGTAATTCTGTGCAGGAAAATGAAAAGGCACCGGGCCATCGGGCAAACCCAGCATAAACTGGCGCACCAACGCCGAATCTGAATTCATAATTTCCTCAGGCTCTCCCGCACCAATCACTCGGCCATCCGCAATAATGTAGAGGTAATCCGCAATATTTAAGGTTTCTTGTACATCATGAGAAACGATAATACTGGTCAACCCCAAACTGTCGTTTARAAGGCGAATTAACTGCAACAGCACTGACATCGAAATGGGGTCTTGRCCCGTAAAGGGTTCGTCGTACATGACCATTTCTGGATCCAAAGCAATAGCGCGGGCCAGAGCGACCCGCCTTGCCATACCTCCTGACATTTCACTAGGCATCAAATCTCTAGCGCCGCGCAACCCCACTGAATGCAATTTCATCAACACAATGTCGCGAATCATATCTTCCGGCAAATCAGTATGCGCCCGAATTGGAAAAGCAACGTTTTCAAATACAGACAAGTCAGTAAAAAGCGCACCACTTTGAAATAACATGCCCATGCGTTTTCGCGCCGCAAACAACGCACCACGACCGGCTCGGACTATATCTACACCATCCACAACGATCGTCCCCGAACTTGGCCTAAGCTGCCCTCCGATTAACTTCAGCAGTGTGGTTTTACCTGTTCCACTAGGGCCCATCACCGCAGTAATTTTGCCTTTTGGAAAGGCCATGGTCAGATTGTCATAGATAATCCGCGCTCCACGGCTGAAGCACAGGGACTGTACCTCAACAAAACTCTCCGACGCCTCGCTCACCACAGGACTCAGCGAACCAAAACTGTTAACCGTGCTCTCACGATCAAACGAGCCCGAGCTAACCGACCTGCCCCCTTTGTTAACAGAGGGACTAATCAAGCGCGAATCAGACTGAAAACTATTCGGCATCACACCACCAAAGCAAACTAAAACTCCCTCGGCCCTATCAACCCCCGTACCCAGGAAAAGCATGCCACTTCGACACCTCCGCTCGTACAAGCAACGAYAGAACYACKCCTAATTTASGACCCCATATAAATAAAGCTATCTCTACCTATATACCTCTCAAACCCAACAAGAATCAGTACAAACCATTGAAGGCACTTATACTAAGCAGGTTGGTGCAAAACAGCTTGTTACTAAGTAAACTGGCACGCAGTAGATTGGCTTGAGACATTCGACTAAAACAGACTAACTATCCCTAGCAATTAGTCTCCACCAGCCTATACTCCTGCGCCAATGAGCCAGAACTAATAGCCCATAACTTATGGCAAACTATTTCAGACTGCCTTTTTAAACCCTCGATTAACTTGGATGACGTTATATGCTCACTGTGTCCCTAGCTATAATTCTAGGCCTTATTTTTCTAGTGTGGAGCGCAGATCAATTTGTCGACGGCGCAGCAAGCCTGGCAACCAACGCCAACATCTCTAAATTCGTTATCGGATTAACCGTTGTAGCCTTTGGCACCTCAGCACCCGAGATATTAGTATCCATCACGGCCTCACTATCAGGCAGCCCTGAAATAGCCATTGGCAATGCCATAGGCTCCAATATCGCCAATATAGGCCTAGTGCTTGGGGTAACGGCACTGATCGCACCGATCGTGATTAGCAAAGAAAACCTGGCCCAGGACTTACCCATACTTATCGTCGTAACCATTGTATGCGGGATATTGTTACTCGATTACGACCTCGACCTGATAGACGGGCTGATTTTAAGTGGGCTATTCCTTCTATTTATAGCTTTCTTAGCTAAATTTAAATTCAAAAAAAATGATCAAGTGACCGATCTCCCCGATGAAGCTCACGACACCGAAGCCAGCCAGCCCACGGAGGCCGACGAACCCCCCACATCCAACCTGTCTGCACTCGGGAAGACCGCTCTAGGCTTGGTGGTGTTAATTATTAGTTCAAAATCACTGGTTTGGGGCGCGAGCGAATTAGCCTTAAGCTTAGGGATCAGTAAAACCCTAATAGGGCTCACCTTAGTGTCGGTCGGCACTAGTCTGCCAGAACTGGCAGCCGCCATCGCCAGCGCACTAAAAAACCATACTGAATTAGCCATCGGCAATGTCATTGGTTCTAATATTTTTAATTTATTAACAGTACTGCCTTTGCCCGCGCTACTTGCTCCTGGCGCCATCACTGCAAACATCTTGGATCGAGATTACCTGGTCATGTTATTTCTCACCTTTATGGTCTTGGCACTAGCATTTATAGGTAAGTCACCTAGAATAACCGCCATAAAAGGCATCCTATTACTGGCAGTTTATACTGGCTATTATGTAATGCTTTACCAAACCGAATTTCTGGCTTCGGTATAAATTCAYCACGTTCTATTTTCATGYCATTAAATTTARAACATATTAATTAACAAGCACTGTCGCCCAGTTGGTAACGCCACAGTGCCAAACCAGCACAATCTGAAGGGCCTCTTACCTTGACCGAAACTTCAAACAAACAAGACATGGATCCTTACCTTAAATCAGCACACCGCGTGTTCGAAATAGAGCGAGATGAAATCCAACAACTACAGCAACGTCTGAATGCTTCGTTTAGCCAAGCTTGTGAAACGCTACTGCATTGTAAAGGTCGAGTGGTGGTCACTGGGATGGGTAAATCTGGGCACATCGCCCATAAGATTGCCGCCACTTTCGCCAGTACTGGCACTCCCGCTTTTTTCGTCCACCCAGCCGAAGCCTGCCACGGGGATTTGGGCATGATCGGCCATGACGACGTCCTACTGGCCATTTCCAATTCCGGCAGTGCTCAAGAAATCCTGACCATCCTACCTTTGATAAAGCGTCGCAACACGCCGCTGATCAGTCTTACCGGCAGTGATACCAATAAACTCGCAAGCTTTGCCGACATTAATCTCAATATCGGTGTCAGCCAAGAAGCGTGTCCATTAGGCTTAGCCCCCACCTCTAGCACCACGTCCACATTAGTGATGGGCGATGCGTTAGCGATTGCACTATTGGAAGCCAGAGGATTTACTGCCGAAGACTTTGCCATGTCCCACCCCGCAGGCGCACTGGGACGTAAATTGCTATTAATCGTTGCCGATATCATGCGCTCAGGGAACGACATCCCAATCACGCCAGTCGATGGATCAGTCCGCGATGCATTGGTTGAGATGAGTAAAAAAGGCATGGGTATGACCAGCATCATCGATCAAAACAAAGCCATGATTGGGGTTTATACCGATGGAGATCTACGACGAGGACTCGATCAAGGCATCACATTGGACACCCCTATCAAACAAGCCATGACCAAGAATTTCAAAACCATTCAGTCCAACGTGCTCGCAGCCCAAGCGGTACAAACCATGGAAGCCAATAAAGTGCATGGTTTAATCGTTGTTAATGATCAAACCATGCCCGTTGGCGCACTCAACGTGCATGACCTTTTCCGAGCAGGAGTGATGTAGTTTCATGAAACATTTATTTAAAATTGCCGCTACGATTGAATTAGTAGTCTTTGATGTAGACGGCGTGCTTACCGACGGCCAACTGTATTTTTCTGAAAATGGCCAAGAATCAAAAGGCTTTAGCACCTTAGATGGCCAAGGCATTAAAATGCTGCAACGCTCAGGCATCGAAACGGCCATTATCACGGGTCGCAGCTCCGCCCTGGTAAAACGGCGTGCTGACAACCTCAGCATTGAACACCTCTATCAAGGCCGGGAAGATAAAATAGTCGCGCTCAAAGAACTCTTAGCAAAAACTAACATCGCGCCCAACGCAGTATGCTACGTTGGCGACGACCTCCCCGACTTAGCCGCTATTCGTTATGCAGGAATGGGCATCGCTGTTGCCAACGCTCACCCCTTCGTATTGCAACACAGCACCGGACAAACAGAACGAAAAGGCGGGCACGGTGCCGTGCGCGAACTGTGTGATTTTATTCTCCAGGCGCAAGGCAAGCTGGATGCAATACATGCCGGCTACCTGTAATTGGGTACAACTGAAATAGAGTGATGAGATCGATCCAATGACGCAAAACAATTGGCGAGGCATAGGCTTACTTTTGATCCTATTGGTGCTGGTTTTCATTCAGCACTTTGGACAAAAGCCTCGTCATGCTCCCCCCTCTGCGTCATTGGTACAGAACAAAAGCCCTGACTACACCATTGAGAAATTCTCCAGCTCAGTCTTTAATGCCGATGGCTCTCTCAAATACATCATTGAGGCCAATCGCTTAGACCATTTCCCCACTGGGGATACAACCGAATTACAACAGCCTCTTATTAAGTTATTCCAACCCAACAAACCGACTTGGTTCATCCAAGCTCAAACCGGACAATCCACTCAAATGGATGTGATTGAACTAGCCGGTGACGTGACAATATTTGGCGAAACGGGAACGCAACGAACTCCGGTCAAAATGCTAGCAGAAAACTTAACGCTGCACGTCGACCGTAAATACGCCGAAACCCAAGATCAAGTCACTATCGCAACGACCTCAGATACGATACGCTCCCTAGGTCTRCAAGCTGATTTCGCCAACGACTCTCTGAAATTTATGTCCAAAGTACGAGCCAAACATGTCACACCGCACTAAACCTAAAAACCTTCTTAAAGTGGCTCTTTACGCCCCACTCTACCTTTTACTGTTTATTTCAAGCCCACCACTCTGGGCATTAGAATCTGATCGCCTGCAACCGGTTCACATCGAATCCGAATATGCCACTGCCGATTACAAAAATGGCTTTACGGTTTATTCTGGCAAAGTAAAATTAAGCCAGGGCTCACTCATTATCGAGGCCGATGAAATCACCATCAGACGCGGCAAAGATGGCGCCGGAGTCAGTAGCGTAGTCGCCATAGGAAAACCAGCGCACTTCCAACAACAACCCGAACTAAAAAAACCGCCCATTCATGCGCGAGCTAACCAAATTACCTATAACGTCCCGAAAGAGACGCTTGAACTCCAAGACGACGTTCACATTGACCTAGCCGAAAGCACCCATCAAGGCAGTCAATTCCAATACAACATTAAAACTCAAGTCCTAAATGCCTCTGGGGTAAAAGGCTCTCGTGTCAAAGTTACTTTTCTTCCGCCGGCAGCCCCACACGCAGAAAAGCCCACCCCCACCCCGCCTTCAGAAATTAAAGAGCCCCTTCTCAATGGCGAYACTTAAAGCATCCAATCTAGAAAAGAAATACAAAGGCCGCCAAGTTGTAAAAAATGTCTCGCTGCAAATCGAAAGCAGCCAAGTAGTCGGCTTACTGGGGCCCAATGGCGCGGGTAAAACCACTTGTTTTGACATGATTGTGGGCCAAATACCCCTGGACGGGGGCACAATCACTATTAACGATCAAGATATCAGTTTGCGCCCCATGCATGCTCGGGCTCGCCTTGGGATTGGCTATTTACCCCAACAACCCTCCATTTTTCGCAAACTGTCCTGCGCAGACAATATTTTAGCCATATTACAAACCCGCAAAGAACTCAACGAAAGCCAACGATCCGACAAACTAGAGCTTTTATTGGAGGAGTTCCATATCGCCCACATTCGCGATACGCTAGGATTAAGTCTATCAGGAGGAGAAAGGCGACGAGTCGAAATCGCGAGAGCACTGGCCATGGAGCCTGCGTTTATCTTGCTCGACGAACCTTTTGCTGGAGTAGACCCRATATCCGTCAATGACATTAAACAAGTCATTACTCAGCTCAAAGACCGAGGCATCGGTGTACTGATTACGGATCATGACGTTAGGGAGACCTTGGATATCTGCGAGAAAGCATACATCGTGAATGCAGGCGTCATCATTGAAGAAGGAAACGCCGAAAAAATATTAGCAAATCCACAAGTAAAGGATGTCTATCTGGGGCATCAATTTCAACTTTAACCGCCTATAATGAACGTTGGGCATGTTAATTGCTTAAATAGACACCCCAGAATGGTCGAGGTACGGAATCGTTGGTTCATCAAGAAAGCATTAACTAAAGAATATGAAACCCAGCTTACAGCTTAAAATTGGTCAGCACCTGACCATGACTCCCCAGCTTCAACAAGCCATTCGCTTACTGCAGCTTTCAACTTTAGATCTACAACAAGAAATCCAGCAAGCGCTCGATTCCAACCCAATGCTGGAAGTCGATGAGCAAGACCACAACAACGACGCAAAAACCGACAGCAACGACGGCTCAGAAGCAAGCGCTGACAGCATCAAAGAGATCAACGCCAACAATGAACCTACCGCAAGCCCGCCTAACGAGCAGCCTCAATCCAATAACGAATCAAACGCTGAAGACGGCACTACACCCGACCAGTCCCCTATAGATATCAACGAAACTCAATCAATGCCTGATGAGTTACCCGTCGACAGCTCGTGGGAAGACACCTATCAGCCCTCGCAGTCCAGTGCCTCAAATGCTCCCGCTGAAGACGACCAAGGCTTCGAAGGACGTAATGCAGCCACCGAAACCTTATACGACCATTTGATTTGGCAATTTAACCTAACGCCTTTCAGCGACCTAGATCGGGCCATAGGTTACGCCATTATTGAAGCCATTGATGACAATGGCTATTTAACCGTTAGCATGGAAGATATCCGTGACAGCGTTACCAATGAACAAGACCCGGATCAAACAATCGAAGTCGACCTTGATGAGGTCGAAGCAGTCCTGCACCGCATTCAACAATTCGACCCACCTGGCATTGGCGGCGTCGATCTACAATCTTGTTTACTGATACAACTCAACCAATTACCCGACGACACCGCCTGGCTAAATGAAGCCAAAATAATCATTAGCGATCATTTAGCACTCCTAGGCAGTCGCGACTACAATCAAATAATGCGGCGAACCAAACTAAAAGAGCCCGAATTAAAAGCAGCCCTTGAGCTAATTCAAACACTTACGCCACACCCCGGGGCATCAATTACCCCCCTTGAAGCGGAGTACATTGTTCCTGACGTAATCGTCAAAAAAGTCAATAACCGCTGGACTGTTGAACTGAATTCCGACGCCTCTCCAAGGTTACGTATCAATAATGACTACGCATCAATGGTCAAGCGCGCTGACAATAGTGCCGACAACACCTACCTCAAAAACAACCTTCAAGAAGCTAAATGGTTTATCAAGAGTCTGGTCAGCCGTAATGAAACGCTCTTAAAAGTCGCCACTCGCATTGTCGAACATCAGCGCGGTTTTTTTGAATACGGCGAAGAAGCCATGAAGCCCTTGGTGCTGCATGAGATCGCCGAAAAAGTCGAAATGCACGAATCAACGATTTCTCGTGTGACCACCCAAAAATACATGCATACTCCTAAAGGAGTCTTTGAACTTAAGTATTTTTTCTCCAGTCACGTCAGTACTGACAGCGGAGGTGAGTGCTCCTCAACCGCCATCAGAGCGTTAGTGAAAAAGTTAGTCGCAGCTGAAAACCCTAAAAAACCTCTCAGTGATAGTAAGATTGCCAACCTACTGAAGGAGCAGCACATTAAGGTAGCCCGTAGAACCATAGCAAAATATCGAGAAGCACTTTCAATTCCACCATCAAACGAACGTAAACGATTGGTGTAGAAATCTCGATAACCCTTACTTACCTTATTTTGAGCCGGCGAGATTGGCCCAAATAATTTTGACCCACATAGGAATAAGGAATATAAACTATGCAATTACAAGTTAGCGGAAGACACTTAGAAATCACCAGCGCAATTAATGAGTACGTCGCGGATAAATTCACCAAACTTGAGCGACACTCAAACAAAATCAGTAGCGTCAACACCATATTAAGTATCGATAAGCTCGTACATCACGCGGAAGCCACAGTGCGATTTGATGGCGGAGAAGTCTTCGCCACCGCCGACTGTGAAGACATGTACGCAGCGATCGATCAATTGACAGACAAGCTTGATCGTCAAATAATCAAGCAGAAAGAGAAACGTATCGGCCGCTTACACGGCAACGGCAGTCGATAAAACCGCGACACCAACAAGTTAAGTAATTGACAATGCATGTAAAGAACATACTAGATCCCTCGCGTACCTTTTGGGGTGTGCGAGGTAAAAGCAAAAAGCGCACCTTAGAACACATTGCGCATTACATCAGCAAGGAAGTCCCCAGCCTTGATCCCATCGAGCTCTTCGATAATTTATTATCGCGGGAAAAACTAGGCAGCACCGGTATTGGCTATGGAATAGCCATTCCGCATTGCCGAATCAGTCATTGCGGTCAGACGTTAGGCAGTCTAATCTACCTGCAAAACCCCGTAGACTTCGATGCCATTGATGGTAACTTGGTCGACCTGATTTTTGTGTTAATCGTTCCTAAAGAAGCGACGCAAAAGCATTTAGACTTGCTGGGCGAATTAGCGACCTTATTCAATGATGAGCCATTCCGACAACGTCTGAGAGCCTCTAAGAATCCGGAACAGCTTTACCAAGCATTCATAGACGACTTTATTGAAAATGCCCAAGATAACGCCAGCGCTTCGGGCTAACGAAACAACCTAATTCACCTGTCCTAAGCAGTATTAAGCGCCTATTCAATCGCACACATTTGGCGCCAAGCATTCTACAATACTCATTCAATAACCTTACATGGATAGCGAATTGACAAAAAACTTCCCTCTCCGCCTGGCACGGATAGAAAAGCCCACCGGCCACCCCAACCACATGATCAACCCGTCATTATGACGTTTATCATCGTTAGTGGTCGATCAGGCTCAGGCAAGACCACCGCCCTGCAAGCATTAGAAGACATAGGGTACTACTGTGTAGACAACTTGCCGGCAGGACTTTTACCCGAACTTGCGCAACAGCTGCACAACAGCGGCAGCCACTTACAAAAGATCGCGGTAGGCATAGACGCACGTAACGTTCCTAGCCAGTTGGAGCAATTCCCCTCCATCATCGAAAAGTTAAAACAGAACAACGTCCACTACGAAATTGTCTATTTAGATTGCGATGACAACACCTTACTGCAACGTTTTAGCTCAACACGACGTAAGCACCCCTTAACAAGCAATGAGACGTCGCTAGCCGAAGCAATCGGCGAAGAAAAATACATTCTCTCCGCCATCGCCGTGCTGTCCGATTTAAAAATCGACACCAGCCACATTACCATCCACGAATTACGTCATATTATAAAATCTAGGATTGGTGAGCCTCACGGCACCACCATTGCACTGCAATTCCAATCCTTTGGATTCAAGCATGGGGTGCCCTCCGATGCAGACTTCGTATTTGATGTACGCTGTTTACCTAATCCCTATTGGGAACCTGAATTACGGGCATTCACAGGCAAAGACCCTGAGATAGCGAAATTCCTTGAAAAACATGGCAGCGTCAAAGCCATGGAAATCGACATCGCTACTTTTTTACATAATTGGCTGAACCACTTCCACGCCAACAACCGCACCTACATGACCATCGCCATTGGTTGCACCGGCGGACATCACCGCTCCGTGTACATTTCAGAAAAACTGGGTGAGAACTTTCTTTCCGAATACCCAAACGTCCAAGTCCGCCACCGCGAATTAACTTAATCATTAATTCAGCCCAACCAAGCGATTAACCAACGCCAAGCCGAAATTGAAAATTTGCGCATTATTAGGTAGCGTGCAAGGTCATTAACCGGTAACTTATCAATAGCTTGAGCGGACTAATGTGCGAGCCAGCAACCAACATAATCCCAGCCTCGTCTTCTATCAATAAAGGCTAGAACAAGGCTTATTTCGAATAATACACAGGAATTTCCATGCGCCGGGAAGCCACTAGCATTATTAACAAGTTAGGCCTACATGCCCGTGCTGCTGCAAAATTAGTCGCTACAGCCACCGCCTACGACTGCGCCGTTAACCTGGAGATCAATGCTAAACAATCCGACGCAAAAAGTATTATGGCATTGCTGATGTTAGCTGCAGGCCAGGGTACTGAGCTGCATATTGTCACCGACGGAAGCGATGAAAACGAAGCCATGGAGGCGGTATTAAACTTAATCAATGACCGCTTTGAAGAAGACCAATAAGCCTTACATACGACTAAAGCGACAATAACATCAGCATCCGGTCACAGAAACCAGCCCAATAAACAGCCAGAAATACCGCTCAAACCCTGTAACCCTGTAACCCTGTAACCCTGTAACCCTGTAACCCTGTAACCCGCCCACTGTTCCAGCCCTAAAATTTAAATGCCTCATTCGTGCTAATGGTCCATTTTGAATAACTTAACACAGCCCGCCTAACCGCTAAGGGGGGGGAGCAATATGCCGCAAGCCACTAGAAAAACTCAATCGCAAACCCGCCTTTATCAACTTAACAAGGCGCTCAGCAGCGGGACCTTTCTACAAATAAGGCAGATGCTCAATGGCATGCCTGCCGCGGAAGTGGCTCACTTAATCGAATCCGCACCTCTTCGGGAAAGAAACCTGATTTGGAAATTGATTGACCAAGAGCACGAAGGTGACGTACTCCAATACCTAAGCGAAGACATTCGCACCTACTTCCTTAAAAACATGCAAACCGATGAGCTGGTCTCAGCCATCGAAGAAATGGACACCGATGACCTGGCGGACATTCTTCAGCAGCTGCCCCAGACCATCACTCAGCAAGTCATTCAATCCCTCGACGACCAACGCCGCCAACGCCTGCAAAGTATTTTGGATTATCCCGAGGACTCCGCTGGCGGCTTGATGAATACAGACACCATCACGGTGCGGCCTAACATTACTCTCGACGTGGTACTTCGATATTTGCGCCGTCACAAAGAGTTACCGCCAATGATGGACAATCTACTGATCACCAGCCGGCAAGAAGAATTTGTTGGGCTACTGCCCATCAACAAGCTGCTGACCTCAGATCCGGGTATGACAGTTCGTGAAGCAATGAGCACCGATACCGAAGCGATTCCCGCCACAATGAAAGATCGGGACGTGGCGATTCTGTTCGAAACCCAAGATTTAGTCTCGGCACCGGTGGTCGATCAAGATAATAAATTATTAGGTCGGATCACCATCGATGACGTCGTGGACGTTATTCGAGAAGACGCAGACCATTCATTAATGAGCATGGCTGGACTGGACGAAGACGCCGATATCTTCGCACCGATTATGCTCACCAGCCGAAAACGCGCGGTCTGGYTGGGGGTCAATACCCTCACCGCCTTTATCGCCGCCGCCGTGATGGGTTTATTCGAACTGACACTCGATAAAGTCGTGGCCTTAGCCATTCTTAGTCCTGTAGTCGCCAGTATGGGCGGCATTGCCGGTAGCCAAACGCTAACCCTAGTGATACGAGGTATGGCGCTTGGGCACGTGGGGTTCGCAAATGCGCGGCACTTATTATATCGAGARACCGCCGTYGGCATTCTCAATGGGCTATTTTGGTCWGTCATCATTGGYGCCACCGCATCGYTATGGTGGGGCGAYCTATCCATTGGGCTGATTATTGCTGCAGCCACCACAATTAACCTCATTGTTGCTGCCATTGCGGGTGCGACACTGCCTTTGATACTGCATAGAATCAACGTTGACCCCGCTTTAGCCGCGGGAGTATTACTCACCACCATCACTGATGTGGTAGGATTCACCGCATTCCTAGGCCTTGCCACCCTGGTGTACCTATAAGTCTTGTTAATTCAAACGCCGGCGATCTATCTTTAGGTGTTTGTAGACGAGATTAGGTGTTTGTAGACAAGACCGTACCGGTAGGCCAAAGTGTACTTATGGCTGAGCACCGTGTGCGAACCCAAGCTTGAAAACCAATACCCGCAAGCGAAGTCGTGTTCAAAAGAATCAAATTCCCTGTCAGCAAACGTGAATCTATTAGCAAAACATGAAAAAGAAGCGCATCGAACCCATTGAAGAGCCCCTCATTAGTAAATCCCAAATTAAACGGGAAATGGAAGACTTAAAGGCCTTAGSTCGAAAGATATATGCCATGCCGGCTAAAAAAAGAGCCGCACTGCCGCTTTCACCGCGCTTAATCGCCGCCTTCGAAGAAGCTAAGCGCATCACCAGCCGAGAAGCGCTACGCAGACACTTTCAATACGTTGGTAAGGTCTTACGTGACTCCGACGTGCCAGCCATTGAAGCAGCCATTGAAGCCGTCGTACTGGCTCCGCAGAATAAAGCCCATCGCCTTGAAAAACTCAAAGCCCTTTGGTTGAAAATAATACAAGGGGACGACACACCCATCGAGTCACTGATCTCAGAACACCCAGGCAGTGACCGTCAGAAGTTGCGTCAACTGATTCGTAGCGCAAGAAAGGATCTAAAACCAGAGATTCCGCCCTCAGTAAAAACGGGGCACGCTAAGAAGCTATTTGACTACTTAAAAGAAATCACTCAGCTTAAATAGCAAGCGTTCGCGCTCGAACCCAACAAAAAACCTTGGGCCTGCTCTCGGCATAGGCCCAGCCACCCACCGTCACTCAAACAGATCATTTTGGCAACAGGTTATTGAGTGCCCTGGTTCGCTCAGATAGGCTGCATTAAACTCACATGATCAATCCGCTGGCGAGAAAACTCCCTGTGAGAACAGCAAATATAAAGGTGCACGGTCTAGGTGTTATGAACTATTTATTAAGCCTCTTACCTAACGATCGAATGCAAAAAAGTCGATTGCAAAAAGACCCATTACGAAAAGCCCCGCGCCTAAAACAATTATTAGGGATACTACTCAGCACCTGCCTGCTAATGGCAAGTGCATTCTCCCCCCACCTTTCTGCCTTGGAAGTCTACAAATGGGTCGACGACGAAGGCCAGACCCATTTCTCCACAGAAAAACCAAACACCCAAAAGAAAATCACCTCACGCCAATTCAATGATCAGTACTCGCCATCCTCAGGTACACCCGCACATTTGCAACGAATCATAGACTCCACGTCGGCTCCAACCGACGACAAGGGAAAGCCATTAGTAGGCAAAGGTCTTGTCACGTTATTTAGTACTGAATGGTGTGGGTACTGCCGCAAAGCGCGACAATATTTACGAAAGAACAATATTGCCTTTAAAGACTACGACATCGAAAAATCAGCAGCCGCACAAGCGCTCTACAAACAGCACGGAGGCAAGGGCATTCCCTTATTAGTGTTTGGAGGCACGCGCATGCGAGGCTTTTCAGTTGAGCGTTTTGAAGCACTTTATTATTCCCGCTAAGGACCACCGGCAAGCTAAGCTCGATTATCATCCGCATTTAAAAAAGCCAAAGATTTGAGCCTTTGTATTGCCCCTGCATCCAGTCAAAGGCCTGATCACTCATTTCAGAAATCTTATCAAACACCACGTTAGGTTTACCGGTATAAAGGTAATAACTTTCCGTCCCCAAAAAACCTAATACAATAATCAGAGTGATAATCACCGGCATCATACTCTTCTTTTTCGGCTGACGAATCACCGGTTCATAAGGTGCCACAACCTCTTCTTTTTCAATATAAACCGCTTCGATTTCATCGATAATCGGCACAAAGCTTTGGTATCGGTCTTCGACATTAGCCGCCGTCATTTTTTTTATAATAGCTTGCAGTCGTTCTGGAATCTCATCAAACAGTGCACTTTCAATCAGCTCACCATTTTTGGCTTTCGGTTTACCGCTCTCCCCCGTTATCATTTGAAAAAACACCAGCCCTGCCGCATAAATATCAATTCGACCTGTGCGCTCTTCTCCTAAAACCTCATACCAATTATCACGCTCACCGCCATAATGTTCATCAAAGCCAAAATCGACAATCTTTGCCACACTGTGCTCGGTAAACAGAATGTTTTTCGGCCTTAAATTACCGTGTAAAATTCGATTATTGTGCGCAAAGTTAATCGCCCTCGAAATTTGCAAAGCCACCTCTTTGAACTCTGTGAGTGGGTACGGACGAATTAGCCGGTCTTGCAAACACCCTCCCTTAAGGTACTCCATGACAATAATAAACACGCGTTCATTTTTGCTGGTGCCAATGACATTAACAATATTGGGGTGAGTCAACTGGGACAGTAATTTGCTTTGAATAAAACCCGTATTAGTACTTTGGCGCTTCTTAATCACCAGTAATTCATGTTTTTGCTTATCTTCAAACAAATACACAGCACCGAACTTATCGTCCTTAATTACATCCAGTAGCGAGAAATTATTTTTTGCACTTTTAAGCGTTTCACTGGCGCGCTGTTTTTCAGCCGGGGCTATATGCGCGCCTTTAAGGATTTTTAATAACCGGGTCTTAATAACATTGGCAGACACAGGCCGCGCAGCAGGGTCAGGGGCAAGACATTTATCCACCACATTATCCAATGATTTAGGCACCTTTGGATTGACCACCGACGGCATTTGAAATCGCCCTAAGGGTAGCTTGCCGGTCAGCAACTCATACAACACCACACCAAACGAATAAATATCACTTTGCGCTGTGACTAAATCTGCTGACTGCATTTGTTCAGGCGCCATATACGCCATCGTCCCCATCACATCACCGGCTTTGGTTTCCATCGCACTACGTTCTTCTTCATCCTCATAAAAGTGCGCGATGCCAAAATCGAGCATACGTGCACTGCCGCTTTTATCGACCAGTACATTCGCTGGTTTTAAATCACGATGAACGATGCTGTTTTCGTGTGCGTAAGAAAGCGCCTTACAAAGCTGAATTGCAATACCAATACGTTGAGAGAT
This sequence comes from Gammaproteobacteria bacterium, assembly GCA_002402085.1. Taxonomy (GTDB): domain Bacteria; phylum Pseudomonadota; class Gammaproteobacteria; order Pseudomonadales; family UBA3067. Next base: position 20,983 of record NVVB01000009.1, on the reverse strand, counting down.
CTTTAACGAGTCCTTTTTAATCAGCGCTTTTAGGTCTAGCCCCTCAATGTAATCCATTACAAAATAAGGCTGCCCCTCAGGCGTTAAGCCTCTATCGATGACACGAATAATATTAGGGTGATCTAATTTGGCGATGATATACGATTCACGTTCAAAACGAGCATGAATCTCAGAATGACTCACCAATGCACGGTCTAACACCTTGATAGCAACGGGACGATTTAAAGAGCTTTGCACGCCCTTATATACCGTCGCCATACCACCATGGCCTATTTTTTTTAAAACTTTATAACCGCGAAGCTCCATGCTTTTATTACAACGAGTTATATCAACGGATGAATCAAAAACCTCGCTTAAAGTATAGGAGACTCCCCTGATCTTGGGGAAGCCAAGGCCTCGAAGAACCTTGTTTGAAGGGAGATTATGCTTAGCTTGGTTTTAAAACCAAGGCTCAAGACTCAAAAAAACGATCAATAAGAAGCGGTTCAATCTCCAATTCAAGACCGAAAACAGTCTTCACATCAAGCTGCACCTGCTCGGCAAATTGAATGATCTCTTGACCGCTTTGAACACCGTAGTTCACCAACACTAAAGCTTGCTTGGAATAGCATCCGACTTGCCCTACACGCCGCCCCTTCCAGCCACATTGCTCAATCAACCAGCCGGCCGCTACTTTTACAAAACCCGTGCGATGAGGAAAATAAATGATCTTTGGATGCTGCACGCGTATGCGCTGCAACTCGTGTTCAGCAATCACAGGGTTAGTAAAAAAACTGCCTACATTGGGAATCAGAGCCGGGGAAGGCAACTTGGCTGACCGAATCTCACAAATTAAATCACTGATTTGCTCGACGGTCGGATTAGACCAAGCCTTTTGCTCAATGGCAGCGTTAAGTCCTTGATAGGAAAGCGTAGGGGAATATTTTTTTGCCAGCTTAAGCGTCACACTAACAATACAATATTGATTGCCCGCCTGTTTAAAAATGCTATCCCGGTAGGAAAACTGGCACTGTTGAGCACTGAACAAACGTGCTTCACCTGTTTTTAGATCCACGGCTTCCAGATGCTCAAATACATCCGCTAGCTCAACGCCATAAGCACCAATATTTTGCACCGGTGCAGCGCCTACAGAGCCTGGAATTAACGACAGATTCTCCAAGCCACTCCAATTGGAGGTAACGCTAAAACGCACCAGGTCATGCCAACATTCTCCAGCCCCAGCGGTAATTAACACGTCATCCGCGCGCTCTAAGACCTCAATGCCTTTAATTTGGTTCCAGAGCACCAGACCAGGGAAGTCTTCTAACAAAACAATATTGCTACCCCCGCCTAGCACCCACTTAGGTAAATCTAAATAGTCTGAATCACTCAGCAACGCCCTTACATCAGCGATGGACTCCACTCGAGCCAAAAAGCGCGCAGTAGCCGGCACTGACAAACTATTAAACGATTTAAGCGGCACATTTTCTTCAATTGAGGGCATGCTGTTTTTTAACTTTGTTCTTAATTTATTACTTTAGTCAGCGTATTCACTGACTTCATTCACTGTTTTTTACAATGCCTTTTTAGCGCCACTAGACTTGATCAGTTTCGCCACCGGACTTTATCAATACCGCCAACAAGCCCTGGGATGCATCCTCCACCAAATCCAAGACCTTAAGAAAGCCTTTACCGCCACCATAATAAGGGTCCGGTACTTCTTGTTCTGAATACACTTGACCGTAATCGAGAAACAACGCGACTTTACTCTGATGCTCAACGGGGCATAGCGCTTTTAGATCGGCGAGATTACTGTGGTCCATAGCAAGAATATAATCAAAACGCTGAAAATCGTTAGCCTTCACTTGCTGTGCTCGGATAGCACTTAAGTCATACCCTCGCTTTGAAGCCTCTTGAACCGAACGTGGGTCAGAAGGCTCCCCCACATGGTAGGCGCCAGTGCCCGCCGACTCGACGCGAATTGAATCACTTAAACCAGCCTGCGCCACTAAATGCTCGAACACGCCATGCGCGGTGGGCGAACGGCAAATATTGCCCAAACACACAAATAGAACCTTAATCATAGCGGCCCCCTATGCAAGAATATCCCGCACTCGCTGTAAATCTTCGGGAGTATCAACGCCTGCTCCCGGCAACTGCAATGCAGTCTCAACATGGATTTTATGTCCCTGCCAAAGCGCTCGTAACTGTTCTAGTTTTTCCAGCTGCTCCAATTCACACGGTGCCCAAGCGCTATAAAGATTTAAAAACTCCACTCGGTACGCGTACATGCCAACGTGCCGAAAATAGTCACTATCGGTAGGAAATCGCTGCTCAGCAAACTCATCACGTGCATAAGGAATCGGCGCACGACTAAAATACAACGCCATATTCTTTAGATCACGCACCACCTTCACCACATTCGGGTTATTCAGGGTCTCAAGGTCTTCAATTTTTTCTTGCAGTGTCGCAATCGAGGCCTCTGAATGCTTGGCTAAATTCTCCGCCACCTGATTAATAATCGCGGGCGGGATCAAAGGCTCATCGCCCTGCACACCCACAACGATATCGCTATTACCTAAGCCTAAATTACGGGCCACTTCGGCAAGACGGTCCGTGCCAGAAACATGATCCGCAGCGGTCATCATGACCTCGCCCCCAAAGCTTTTTACAGCCTCAACAATACGCTCATCGTCGGTGGCCACCAACACTTGCTGCGCAGCACTTTCGCTAGCGCGCTCATAAACATGCTGTACCATGGGCTTACCAGCAATATCCAACAATGGCTTACCCGGCAATCGAGTAGAACCATATCGGGCTGGGATTACTACAACAAAGTCATTCATTTTGTTAATTTTTCATCTACGTTTAAATCTCTGGCTTCATTTTCCAGCATGACAGGAATACCATCGCGGACGGGAAACGCTAAGCCGTCGCCTTTACACCAGATTTCTTGCTGCTCTTTTTTATAATGCACTTTACCTTTGCAGACAGGGCAAGCGAGTATTGATAATATTTTTTTATCCAGCATTATTTTCTCCCATAGCTTCTTTCACAGGTTCTTTCACAACAGCGTTGCGAAAAACCTTATTTAAAATTACACCTGACTGCAATCAATCCGGTCGCAATGCATCAATCAACCCAGAGGCTTGCACATTAACCCGTAAACAATGCAGCCTGAGGTTTCCAGGCAATTTAAGCGCTTTGGCGTTGCTTTAAATCTAACTTAGCTTGCGCAAGAAGCGGCATTAAGCGCGACATCATCGAGTCGTCTACGTGACTCGACACCTTCAAATAATAATGACTATCCAAACAAAAATGAGTGCATTTAATCGCATCTTTCTCAGTCATCACAACCGCTAAGGAATCACCAAATTGTAGATCACCGCTCTGATACTGATAGTGATCAGGAAAACGATGTTCAACAACGTCAAAACCTTGCTTGCGAAGGCTTGCAAAAAAACGATCTGGATTACCGATGCCCGCAACACCGTGCACCTTAGGCCCTAGATTATTAACGTCCATCGCCGTAGACGATGACGATACCAAAGAAGCGACCGAATAAAGTCCTTCAGGCGCAATATCCATCTTATATAAATAATCAGAATTGACCGAATACCCGTCCAGCGGGCTGCTGTCACCGGCTTGATTCAAGACAACCAAATCGACCTCATTTAACCGGTTCGGGGGTTCCCTTAAGGGCCCTACCGGTAAGCAACAACCATTGCCTAAGCCCTTAAGACCGTCCACTACAGCAATCTCAATGTCCCTCGCCAAGGCATAATGCTGCAAACCATCATCACTAATGATCACATCGCAAGAGGTCTTTGATAACAAATAATCAGCCGCATGGCTCCGATTGGGGTCGATCACTAAAGGCACCCCGGTGCGACGTGCAATCATCACCGGCTCATCGCCCATCACGTCCGGCGCATCCTGGCCGCTTACCTCGCAAGGGAAATCTTTCACTGACGCGCCGTAGCCTCGGCTAATGACTCCTGGAGTCCAGCCTTGCTGGCGAAGCGCTTCAATTAAAAAAATAACGAGAGGTGATTTACCAGTGCCGCCAACAGAAATATTGCCCACGACAATCACAGGCACTGACACTCGCTTAACCGCACGTTGGCCACTCGCAAATTGAGCGCGCCGCCTTGCGGCAAGTCGCTCAAAAGCCCAACTCAAAGGCAATAAGCACTTATTCCAACCTAAAGGACGATACCAGGCCTGTTCCACTTTCTGTTGCAGTAAGCGCATGGGTATCATTAACCTTGCTCAGTAGGGGAGCCTTCAGAACCCGTTGCATGGTCACTCCATTGCAAATTCTGCAACTGAGCATACGCGCCCGCTTTGGCCATTAAATCTTGATGCCGACCACTTTCAACAATCTGACCATCATCCATTACATAGATGCAGTCTGCATTTTCCACCGTGGACAAACGATGCGCAATGACAAACGTAGTCCTGCCCTTCATGACTTCTTCAAGTGCTAACTGAATAAAACGCTCGCTTTCTGTATCCAGTGCAGAAGTCGCTTCATCCAAAATCAAAACCGGTGCATCTTTCAAAATCGCGCGCGCAATGGCAATACGCTGCCGCTGCCCTCCAGACAACTGCATTCCGTCATGGCCCACCGGGGTTTCAAAGCCTTGGGGAAGCTTTTCAATAAATTCCAAGGCATAGGCTTTTTTAGCCGCTACTTTTATTGCATCCATACTGACGTCATCCATTCCGTATGCAATATTCTCAGCCAAGGTGGTATTAAACAGGGTAAAGTTCTGGCTTACGATGGCAACATTTTCACGCAGTACACTTAATTTATAATCAGTAACGGGGTGTCCATCTAAAAGAATTTCACCGCCTTTAATCTCATAAAAGCGCGCCAACAACTGTACCAAGGTCGATTTACCGCTGCCAGAACGTCCTACCAATGCCACCGTCTGGCCAGCCGCCACCGAAAGATTAACCCCTTTGATGACCACCTCATCACCATAAGCAAACACTACATTTTTGTATTCTATCGCACCCAAAACGCGATCCACTGTATAGGTGCCAAGGTCTTGTTCCTGGGTTTGATCAATTAACTCAAACACGGACGCAGCAGCAGTAATACCCCGTTGAATTTTAAGATTCACTTGAGTCAGCTGACGGATGGGCTTGGCCAACATACTAGCCGCCGCCACATAGGCCGCGAATTCGCCGGCACTCGCACCATTCATTACGCCTAATGCCAGCCACACCAAAGTCGCTAAGGCTAAAGAGACAATAAACTGGATCACAGGTGTGTTCACCGCACCTGCTACGACTAATTTCATACCTTGTCGCAAGTTATAGCGGCTGGCTCGGAAGAATCGTTTTTTCTCGTAATCCTCGCCACCAAAAGACTTTACTTCCACCTGCCCTTGAATCGATTCAGACACCACATGCGTCACGTCTCCCACTGACTTTTGCAATCGCTTACTTAACATTCTAAAACGACCACTGGCAAAAGCCACCGTTACGCCAATCACWGGCACTGCGGCTAAGAAGATTAGCGACAACAACCATTGCTGATAAAAAAGATAAATCAACAAACCAATCACCGTAAGGCCTTCGCGAAACACTATTTTAATCGCGTCACTGCCTGCGGTAGATACCTGTTCAACATCATACGTAAACTTCGCCACCAAATGCCCAGGGGGTTGAGCACTGAAAAAATGACGGGGCAAATAGACTAAATTATTGAACATCTGCAAACGCAAATTATGGATGATATTTTTGGACGCATAAGCAATGCCGTAATTGCCTAGAAAACTGCCCACACCACGAAATAAAAAAATACTAACAATSGCAAAGGGGATCAGCGTCCGTGCAGAAAGATCCTGTTGCTCCACGGAGGTAATAATGTATTTTAATAATTCTGCGAAGGCCGCTTGAGTAGCGGCATAAATAGCAAAGCCAAACAGCCCCACCGAAATAGCCAGCCAATATTTCGCCGTGTAACTTAATAACCGTCGATAAACCAACCAATTCGAATCGAGGCTCGATGCCTCGCTAGAAAGCGTGTTATTAGATGAGCTCATAAATTACTGACTTTATTAAAGTTGAAAACACATCAATACAGCCTTTTTAAGGAAGCATAATGCCTCTAATCATGTAAAACAGCATGCCAGCCATTGCCGCAGAGGCCGGTACAGTAATGACCCAAGCTCCCGCTATTTTTAAGAAGTGAGAACGCTTGACCAATTCATTTTTATAGGCTTTTTTAAGACGCTTACGTTCCTTTTTACTCAAGTGTGCTTTATTGGATTTTTTCTTCACTTCTTTCAGCATGGCTTTTTTACGTTCAGGTGCAGCCGCTTCAAACTGAGTGATGAATTCCGTGATTGCCTCAGGCTTTCCATCCTGATGGTGCTTAATTTCATCCACCATACCTTGATAGTTTGACTTGAGGTATTCACGTAAGAACCCAACGCCAAAAATCCCTCCCACAGCGATATGGGTAGAGCTCACCGGCAAGCCTAATTGAGAGGCAATAATTACCGTAATAGCCGCCGCCATGGCCACACAAAATGCACGCGACTTATCCAAGTCGGTAATTTCAGAGCCTACCGTTCTTATTAATTTAGGGCCGTATAAAGCCAGACCAATAACAATGCCTACCGCGCCTACCATCATGACCCAGAGAGGAATAGCCGCTTTGTGAGAGATACCGCCGGAAGCAAACACGTCATTAATCGCCGCCAAAGGCCCCACCGCATTGGCCACATCATTGGCTCCGTGAGCAAAACTCAACAACGCTGCTGAACAGATTAAAGGCATGGTAAATAACTGATTAACACCGCCTTTATCATTTTTCAACGAGCTGGCTGCTTTCGCAATCATAGGCCGCACTATAAAATAGACCGCAATCGCAATCAAAGCCCCAAGTCCTACCGCAGTCAAAAACTCGACTTTCCAGATCTTTTTTAAACCTTTAAGAATAAGGTACGTTGAAAAAGCCCAGGCCATCATTGCTGAAAGCAACGGCACTACTTTTTTGCCTGCTTCCAACATGTTTTCTTGATAAGTAATAGTCCGCTTAACCAAATACAAAAAAGCCGCCGCGATTAAGCCGCCCATTACCGGAGAAATCACCCAACTGGCAGCGATCGCGCCCATTTTACCCCAGTTAACAATATCCACACCGGCCGCAGCGATGCCCGCGCCCATCACACCGCCAACAATCGAATGCGTAGTAGACACGGGAGCGCCCAACGCGGTGGCTATATTAAGCCAGATCGCACCGGCCAACAGCGCTGCCATCATCAACCACACAAAAGTGTCGCTACTGGTGATCGCCATCGGGTCAATAATGCCTTTTTTAACGGTATTGACTACCTCGCCCCCAGCCAATAACGCACCAGCAGACTCAAACAAGGCTGCAATCAAAATAGCCCCGCCCAAGGTTAATGCACCTGCGCCGACAGCCGGGCCAACATTATTGGCGACGTCATTCGCCCCAATATTCATTGCCATATAGCCGCCGATCACCGCAGCCACCACTAACATAATATTGACGTGCCCAGAGCCTAAACCATACAGGGCAAACATCATTACCCCTGCCAAAAACAGTAAAGCCAGTCCGGCCTTCACGTATTCCCGACCCTCAATGAAAGATAAGTACTTGATTTCGCCCGTGTTTTTTTCATTCATGCTTATATCGTTACTACATCATTAAATGCTACGATTAAATCGCTGAGGGCTCGCATTTTTACAAACGGCCCACCATTATGGCGATATTAATCAAATTAAACTCGCTGTCCAAACAGCACTGTACGGTAATGTACATTGGCTATTCTGACCCAACACCAGCACCACTCGAAGCCGCATCTCAATGACGCTCAATATCAGTCTGGTAAGGCGCGCCATTTTATCCGTATACGACCAAGAATCAAACCGAAATCTAACGATTTTATGCGCGGCCCTGCCCTCAATTCGCGCGCACCTTTATTGAACATAAAGCGCGATGCCACTGCCAACGCCAAATCCCCCCCAACCGCTTCGCTACCCCCCTAAGCGCTCCCCTCAACCTCTGTCGATATTTGCCGGCCAAGCAACTGCTTTGAAAGCAAAAACACCGCGGGCAACAAGATCAACGTTAACAATACCGCACTCACCATACCGCCCACTAAGGGCGCGGCTATACGGCTCATCACATCAGAACCAGTGCCCGAACCAAAGAGTATGGGTGCCAACCCGGCAATGTCTGCAATAGCGGTCATCATGACCGGACGAATCCGCTTTAAAGCGCCCTCTCGCACCGTGTCACGCAATTGCTCCAACTGACTGACCGAGCTATTGGGATCAAAGGGTTCGGCAGCACAATTTAGTTTCAGGTACTGCAACATAAGAACACCGGTTTCAACCGCCACCCCGGACAAGGCTATCAAGCCAACGGCAACCGCCACAGAAAAGTGATAACCCGCGAAATACATCATCCAAATGCTGCCCACCATCGCCAAAGGCAACGTAATAAGAATCATCAACACCTCAGTCATGCTGCGCGAACTCAGGTAGAGCAAGCCAATAATGAGTATTAAGGTAAAAGGCACCACTACCGTCAGGTTTTCTTTTACTCTCTGCATGTATTCATATTGTCCCGCCCAAGTAATGGAGTATCCCGCCGGCAAATCGATCCGCTCATTCACAAAGCGTTGTGCCTCCTTCACGTAACTGCCCACGTCCACATCCGCAATATCGACATAGACCCAGCCATTTAAACGCGCATTTTCACTTTTAATACTCGGCGGTCCATCCTCCACATAGACATTAGCCACATCGCCTAAGGAAATCCGCTGCCCGGAAGGAGTCACGATAGGCAACAAGGACAAATCCTCAGGGGTATTTCGATACTCTTGGGGATAACGAATATTCACAGGGTAGCGTTCAGCCCCCTCAACCGTYTGCGTCACATTGGTACCGCCTATGGCCGTCGCAATCACCTGCTGCACATCAGCAATGTTTAACCCATAACGCGCGGCTCGAGCCCTTTGAATATCCACCTTTATATAACGCCCGCCAATGACTCGTTCTGCATAAACGGACGCGGTGCCAGGCACATCCTTCACAATCGCTTCCAGCTGCTCACCAATAGCACCAATTTGGGCAAGACTAGGGCCGGCAATTTTTATCCCCACGGGGGTTTTAATGCCGGTGGCCAACATGTCAATCCGGGTTTTAATGGGCATCACCCACACATTGGTCAACCCAGGCAGGGTCACCAGTTGATTCAGTTCATGCTTTAAATCCTCGGGCGTTAATCCAGCGCGCCATTGGTCACGCGGTTTAAAATGAATAAACGTCTCAATCATCGTCAATGGAGCCGGATCTGTAGCAGTTTCTGCYCGGCCTATTTTACCAAACACACTYTCTACTTCGGGCACCGTRCKYAATAACTTATYRGTCTGCTGCAAWATYTGRCGCGCTTTGCCAATTGAAATCCCCGGATACGTAGAAGGCATATACATAATATCCCCCTCATCTAGGGCAGGCATAAACTCACTGCCTAACTGACTCATCGGGTAAAGAGTCATCAGCATCAATAGCAATGCCGACGCGACGGTTAATTTTGGAAATTTTAATGCCGCATCCAACACCGGTCGATACAAGCCAATCATCAAACGGTTCAAAGGATTTTGACGTTCACTAACAATTCGCCCACGAACGAAATAGCCCATTAAAACGGGCACCAAAGTAATCGCAAGAATTGCAGCGGCCGCTAAGGCATAGGTTTTGGTATAAGCCAGCGGCGCAAACATTCGCCCTTCTTGTGCTTGCAACGTAAAAATCGGTAAAAAGCTGACGGTAATAATAAGCAAACTAAAAAATAACGAAGGCCCCACTTCCACCGCCGCATCGGAAACTAACTGCCATCGATTTTGATCCGGAACCTCTTCACGCTCCATRTGCTTRTGCATATTYTCAAYYAWSACAATCGCWCCATCRAYCATTRCWCCKATSGCAATRGCKATMCCSCCCAGWGACATGATATTGGCATTGAGCCCCTGCCAATACATGATAATAAACGCCACCAGAATTCCTACGGGCAAACTAACAATAGCGACTAACGCAGAGCGGACATGGAATAGAAAAAACACACAGACCAGCGCCACCATAAACAACTCTTCAGCGAGTGTCTCCCACAGATTACGAACAGCGCGCTCAATCAAGTTAGAGCGATCATAAACGGGTATTATTTCCACCCCATCAGGCAATCCCGCTTTAAGGGCTTCCAGTTTCATCTTCACTTTTTCAATGGTTTTTTGCGCATTCGCGCCATAGCGCATTACCACCACGCCGCCGACGGTTTCCCCCTCACCGTTTAACTCAACAATGCCCCGTCGCATTTGCGGCCCTACAGTAATATCAGCCACATCCTTAAGTAATAAGGGCGTGCCATTGTCATTCACTCCCAGCGGAATATTGCCTAAATCCTCGACACTTTGGATGTAACCCGTTGCCCTTACCATGTATTCGGCTTCGGACATTTCCACTACCGACGCACCTACTTCCTGATTACCGCGTTGAATGGCGGTTTGAATGTGCGACAAAGGCAATCCAAATGCTCGCAAGCGATCCGGCTCTACAATCACTTGATACTGTTTCACCATCCCGCCAGCAGTCGCCACCTCTGAGACCCCAGGCACGGTTTGTAATTCATACTTTAAAAACCAATCCTGCAAGCTGCGTAATTGACTCAAGTCATGTTGCCCAGTGCGATCTACCAATGCATACWYGWMGRCSYNASCCYRCGSCGSNARSRTYGGSKMYSWGMTSCRGCMGRKCNGRCSYGKKYMMRRACRYKWCRAYCNGAMNGAGRNACTCCAGCACTCGACTGCGCGCCCAATAAAGATCCGTATCATCATCAAAAATAACGTAGACATAGGAGTCTCCAAAAAATGAAAACCCTCTCACCGTCACCGCCCCTGGCACAGACAACATTGCAGTGGTCAAGGGATGTGTAACTTGGTCCTGCACGACTTGAGGCGCTTGCCCGGGGTAATGCGTTTTAATAATCACTTGCACATCAGACAAATCCGGAATTGCATCAATGGGCGTATTCTTAACTGCAAATATACCCACCAGAATTAACAGCGCAGTGGCCGCCAATACAAACACCCGGTTTTCAATTGAACCTCGAATAATCGCAACAATCATGGCATGCGCTCCGATTTTTTATCCCCGTCGTTCATGTCCGCTGAGACTGAATCCAAGCGTTTAAAATCGGAGGTCTTACTGGATTCCGAATCAATGAGAAATTGCGATGAAATAACGATTCGCTCGCCCTCAGTTACTCCGCTCAAAATTTCCACGTAGTCCGCACCAAAACGTCCGACCTTCACCTCGATCGACTTAAAGCGCCCCTCCCCTAGCGCAATAACTAAACGGTTCATTCGACCGGTTCGAATCAACGCTTCCTTGGGCACTAATAATGCCGCCGCCTGACTCTCCGTCTCTATCACTACCTGCGCAAACATATTGGGTTTTAATTCACCCGCTTCATTAGAAAATCGTATCCGTACTTTCATAGTCCGCGTTTTGGCATCAATAACGGGATAGACATAATCCACTACACCGCACCACACCTTGCCGGGCAAATAGTTCAAGGTCATGGTCACCGCCGCGCCCTTATATATCTGAGACACTTGGCGTTCGAATATTTCTGCCTCTACCCAGACTTGCTCCACCGAACCAATCGCCATCATGGTGGTACCCGGTTTCACAAAAAAACCCTTACGCACTTGAAGATGATCCACCACGCCACTGATGGGCGAATAGAACGTCACTGATTGATTGACCTGCTGACTTCGCTTTAGCTGCGCAATGGTTTCAGAGGAAATCTGTAGCGCATGCAAGCGTTGCTCAGCCGCAGCTATTAAACGACTATTTTTACGATCCAAGGCCAACAACAATTCTTCTTGGGCATTAACCAATGTAGGCGAATAAATTTCATAAAGAGGCTGGCCTTTTTCAACTGGATCTCCAGCCGCTTGGACATAAAGCCGCTCAATCCATCCTTCTATGCGAGGATGGATATGAATTAATTTATCTTCATCGTAACGCACATAGCCCACCGTCCGTATTTCTCCCTGCAACGACCTACGTTCTACTAACGCAGTGCGCACGCCTAGGTTATTCACCACAGCAGAAGAAATTTTAATCGCGCCAGGGCCGCCTTCACCGGCTGCGGTGCTATACACAGGAATCAAGTCCATGCCCATAGGCGATAGACCGGGCTTATCACGTCGAAAATTAACATCCATTGGCGCGACCCAATAGAGCGGCTGAGATTTTTTATCCTCACCGTCCTGCATGTCTTCCCCAGAGTCCGCATAAGGCTCCATCATCGGGCTCCACTGCTCAAATACGTTGAATTGGCTGATGCCCATCATCAGCATCGCGCCCAAAATCAATCCGCAAAAAGCCCCCAAATACAATCGAGTTTTTGAACCGTTCGATTTATTCATTCTCAAACCCTCCTAAAGGATCAACAAATCCTGCGTCCTGATCAAACGCACCACCGGACCCTCCGGCAACGTAAAAATAATTTAATTTGGCAATACTTTTCTGTCGATCAACGACAATATTAAGCGTCTCTATTTGAGTATTTAACACCTCAATTCGAGACTGCACCACTTCGGAGAAATCGCCATCGTCATAGGTGTAAGCTGTTAACAAGGCTTCCGATTGCTCGCGCATTTGAGGCAACAACTGCCCTTCATAAAGCAATTGCCGATCAGTCAAGGTTTTCAATTCAATACGCGTGGAATAAAAAGAGGTGTGTAACTTTTTTAATAACAGTTTCTTTTGAGCATGGCCCACAGAGACCCCCGCCAATGCAGCTTGAAGCTGGCTATCTTGACGATTAGACGTAAACGCGGGCAAATCAAAATCCACTCCCAAAGAAAGGAAATCCGGCCGATCCACTACACCGCGTAAATCATTACGCAAGCCATAGGCGATATTGACGCCCCATTGAATTTTATTGTCCTGTTCACATAACTCGACCTCTGCTTCTCGAGCTGCAATTTGTCTATCCAGTGCTTTCACAACAGGATGATTTCGCAAGAACCATTCGAGTCCTTCCCCAGCAACATCCTTCTTGCTGTTAGAGCGCTCAAGATCAGGCAGATGATTATCCACGGCTAACAATTGCTTGTATTGCGAAAAACCAAGCGCAGCGTTTTGCGAATCACTTTCGATATAATCGCCACCGATCCACACGGACAAATCAGCTAAGGCTTGGTCTTTGGCCTGCTCTAAAGACACCAAACGATCCTCGAGCCGAGTCAGTTCCAACTGAGCACGAATCAAATCCTGCTGCCTAGAACGCCCCACGGCAGAGGAATAACGCGACTGAGCCAAATCCACAAGCTGCTCAAATAAAGCCCGGTTAGTCTCAATGAGAACAATACTTTCCTGCGCCTGATAAGCCTCAAGCCAATGACGGCTGACCATCACTGCCACCTTCGCGCGACGATCTTGACGTTGGTAAGGAAATTGACTGCTTAACAATTGAAACTTTTTATTGCTAATTRCCAAGCTATCTCCGCGCGCGAATTGCTGACTCGCGGCCACCCGAAATTGCGTCATCGGCTCYTGATTAAAGTCAAAACTGTCGGTCGGRAAATTCGCYAAAGTAAGCGATATTTTAGGATTCGGCAAACTCAAAGCCGCCTCCGCTCTGGCCAACATGGCTTGCTGCGAATAACGATTACTCTCCAACCATGGGTCGTAGTTATACGCAAGTTCAACCGCACGATTAAGCATTAATGCGCGTGGCGCTGTCTCCGCGTGCCCCCACGACGAGGCCATCACAAGACTCAATGCGAGCCCCCACAAACCACCGATGGGCACGCTATGCCTCAGCCATTGAAACCCAACCAGAATCCCCCGATTCTTTGCCCAAGACGCCCTGCCACATCCAATAAATTCATTCATTACTTTGTTCTCATTCGAAATACCGAAACCACTGATCTCTCAAGGAGCATCACCAGGAGGAAGGTAAGTCATACTCAAAAATCGCCCACGACAAGAATTCAATCGTTCAAGTCTGAAGCTAATCTAGGCTAAAAATGACCATGAAAAATGCGTTGAATACGCGATAAGAAAAACGCGAAGGCAAAATAAAATGCCAGCTATCGCGCACTAACCCGTAATGGGGGGACGATAAACAGAGGAGGGAGGRAGAGAGACAAACGAGGGGTCCAAGGCACCGGCTCGTACTATAAATCGACTGGCTATAATCACAGAAAGCAGTGGCTCAGATAACGCCATGCCCATGCAGCCACCCGTAATACAACCGGTGGCTTCTTGGCAGCAATTCGATGGAGCACTGTCGACATCAGGAGTAATAGCGGCCGTAGCAGGAATAGAATTAAACACGTCCTGCTGAACGACAAGTTCTAGGGATATATCTTCAGAACCACTAAGCGCTGACCCCATAGGGCAGGCCCAAACAACAGACGTGAGTAGTTGGCCAATCATTCCAACCAGCAACAACCCAATAACCATAGGCCTTCGATTATTCACACGCATAAAGTTTGAATCACCACATCCCTAAAAATCAACGTTTTAAAGCGAATGTCTTAAAACTGCCGGCTAAAACAGGCGCCACAATAAAACCGCTCTAACACTATTTTGGAATAACAAGATCTCTCACAGTCTATCACTAAGACTTCAATCAGCAACCGCTAAATCCAATAATCGCATGAGAGCATGCAATCGCTACACTTTAACCGCTTCACCCAAAATGACGGACGAGAAGAGTGGGAACATCTTTGGATGGTCCACTTCCTCGATAGAATCAATTCTAAAGCCCGCATCTTTAAACAAAGATTTAGTATCGCGGTTTAAGTGGCACCCACACGCTAACGGCTTCCATATTGGATTGAATAGCTTTTGAAGCGTCCTCTTCATGCCGCCAGAGGCTTGCACATGCTCAAAAAAAAGCACTTTGCCACCCGGTTTAAGTACCCGATACATTTCCTGCGCAGCAATTTCAGTATTGGGAATCGTGCAAAACACCAAACAAGCCACGGCAGTATCAAAGCTATCATTCTCGTAAGGCAATGCTTCGCCACTGCCTACCTGTAAATTGTACTGATCCATTTCAAGCGCTAATTCTCCTTGGCTAGCAAGTTTCTCCAAGCGCTCTGCAGCCATATCCACCATCGCAGAACAAGGCTCAATCCCCACCACTTCAGTTGCCTTTTTCGAATAAAAAGGCAGATTCGCGCCATTACCAATGCCTATTTCAAGCACGCGCCCCTGCGCCTGGGAAATCACATCAATGCGCGTCTGCTTCACACCCGCCAGAGCAATATCTAATGCATAAGGAAATATTTTATCTTCGTAAAAACTCATTACTATCTACCTAATCAAAACTTCATTGCCGCCTAGCGTTTACTCGGCTTGAATATGTACCCAGCGCCATACGCATGGCCATTAAGGTCTCATCCCGGAACGTTAGTTTTTATACCGCCCGACTTTAAGCAGATCAACCAAAACCTGTACGCAGTCATTAAAGCGTAAGATATTGGCCTATTTTGACAGACATTAAGCTATTCGATACCCATAAAAGAAAGCTCACAAACAGCGTTTTAAGCAAATGCTGGCGCGAATAATGCTTAAGGGAAAGACTTACGTTTCATTGATGCTGACTGATCCCTGCCAGCGTATTAATGCAATTAGCATTCAAYAAAGTAGRCAAAGAAAACGTAGCACTATGCGGTGTGCTTGTGAAATGRAGGGCTTAGGCTTATTCGCTCGAAAACCATTAGGCATATCCWGCCGCTCTCAGACCAAGCGCAACAGGGYATTAGGCAGCTGAATAATCTGCACTCGAGAACGTTTGRAACCGCCGAGGGCTCAAAAAGAACCCAACGTTGTCCGGGTTATTGGAACCGCCTTACTTAGAAGATTGAGAACCCGGCTGCATCGTCACAAAACTAACCTGTACAAACCCCAACTTACCGGCCACATCCATTGCAGTAATCACAGATTGCAGGGGTGCTTGTGCATCGGCAACGATTTGTAAGGGTTGCGCAGTATCACCTTTAGCAACATCAAGTAAGCCTTTAGAAAGCATCTCTCGAGTATCATTCACCAAAGATGCGCCTCCRACGGAGTATCGTCCACCGGAGGAAATAGTGAGTTCCAACACTTTAATTTCTGCTGCAGGAGGCGTGCCTTGCGCTTCAGGCAATTCTAAATTCAAACGACTTTCTTTAGTGAAGGTGGTAGATACCATAAAGAAGATCAACAACAAAAACACCACATCAATCAGTGGCGTTAAATTAACATCAACATCTTCTTTTTTGACTCGATAGAACTTCACTAAGCAGCCCCACTCACATCCACATCACGCTCTCCGTGCAGGGCATCCACCAACTTAATTACTTCTTGCTCCATGCCCACTGATATCTCTTCAATACGACGCACAAAGAAACGATGAAAAAACAGTGCTGGTATAGCGACGGTCAAACCCGATGCAGTAGTAATTAATGCTTCAGAGATGCCCCCGGCTAATATTGCCGAATTCCCCGAGCCTTCCACAACAATGGCGGTGAATACTCGAATCATACCGATCACCGTTCCGAGCAAACCCAACAGCGGTGTAATGGCCGCAATGGTGCCCAATATATTAAGGTATCGCTCCATTTCATGGACTGCGTGGTGCGCCACCTCTTCAATACTTTCCTTCATAATAGTGCGGCCATGTTTCGAGTTCATTAAACCCACCGCCAACACTTCGCCTAACGGACTGCTATCGCGCAGCTCCCGAATCCGGCGCGCATCCAATTGATTACTTTTGATCCACACCCAAACTTGAGCGACCAAATCTTTCGGAGCCAATTTGCCAGGCCTTAGGGCCCAAAATCGCTCGATGCATATTCCCGCCGCGGTGATTGAACAAAGGATGATTGGAATCATTAACCAACCACCAGATTTAACTATCTCAAACACACTGAATCTCCGCTATTACCCATTAATCAAAAAGCGCCCCACTCTACCACGCTCTGTTCATGCAGCACACGTTCCAGGTATCAGTTTTAACACCTACGAATCAATCACTAAGGGTGGTGCCACAGCTTCCTTGATTCAATCCGGTAGTGCTCCGGCTCAATCAACGCCTGGCCCRGRCGTAGCCRGTATTGCAACGCCCCACTTTGATCGGTGCGAAACAAACGTACTGCCTGCGCCTCCAGCCTGCTAACCACCCCGCTATAGGGGTGTTTGAAGCGATTTAAATAACCTGCCGAAGCCAAGCCATGCTTAGGTTGTACGGCTTGCAAAAAACTCGCTGAAGATGACGTACGGCTGCCATGATGAGGCAAAACCAAAATATCTGCGCGCAAGGAAACCTCCTCGGCTAACGAGTCAAACCACAAAGGAAATGCTTGCACTAAGGCGCGTTCTGCTTTCTTTTCTAGGTCGCCAGGAATTAGAACACTGAAACCATCGCCCCATATTTTCAGTACACACGATTGATTATTATCAGCCCATTTAGGTCGCTTTCTGGGCTTCACCTGACCCAAGCTAATTTTATTATCCGTCGCGCTTGCGTCTTGTTGCGTAAATTTAGGTCGTGCTACAGCATAGACCATGAAATTGACATCATCCCATTGCCAAGCAAGGGGCTTTAAACAATTTACTGACACCCCCTGTTTCATGCTTTTATGCTCCGAAAAATGTTTAATAACAGCACTCGGCGCATACACACGGTCAACATTAAAATACTGCTCAAAACTCTCAAAACCGCCGGTATGATCCGTATCATCATGGCTTAGAATTAACGCATCCACATGCCGAACCCCGACACTATTAAGAAACGGCACCACCACCGCACGCCCAGCATCCAAATTAGGGCCATAAGAGGGGCCCAAATCGTACACTAGGCTATGTTGTTGCGTCCGTATCACTACAGACAAACCTTGCCCAACATCCAACAATGCAAAATCCACCCCACCCACTGGGATCTGTTCATCACCGAAGCCACCCCCACTAAACCAGCCATCGCTGCCCCGTTTGCCCTCCCAAGAGCCCGCGCTCGCACTGACAAAAACAATGACCCCACCGCCCAAGACCAAGCCAACACTCTTGAATGGCAAGCCCTTCGCTGCCAACACTAAAAGCGAGGTAATCGTCAGAACAAGCAACAGTATCGGCTCCAACCAGAGTTCCAAAGCAGGCTTCTGAAAAATCCACGCGGATTGCCCCGCAGTCCACTCAAAAAAAGGCCACATGACAGCTAAAAGCCAATCCAATAAATCAAAAATCGCCTGCGCTAAAACAGGACTCACCGTCATTAATGCGCTACCGAGCAAACTCAAAGGCACAATAATCCAACCGAACACSGGAATAACCAGCAGATTAATAAAAGGCGCTAGCAAGGATATTTGGCCGATAAAATATAAGCTACAAGGCAATAGACCTACGAATATCCCCCACTGCAACACGCCCCATTCACGAATAGAGCGAGCCAATTTAAAATAAATTCGCCGTCTACTAAATCGCCCAAGGGCTTGCTCATCTTCTTGCCATACCGTCCCTATTTCCACTTGCTTCAGGCGCCCTTGAACACACCAAATAATTACCCCCACCGCAACAAATGACAACCAAAACCCCACACTGAAAATATCAAACGGCGCCACGATCAACACCAATAAACCAGCAATCAACAAGGACCGAAAGCCCTCCTGGGGCAAGTCTCTAAAGCTGTAAAAGCCATACACATACAACATAAACACCGCCCTCAAGGTAGGCGTGGAAAACCCAGCCAAAGCCGCGTAACCCGTGGCTGCCAAGCACGCCCCAGTAAGCGCCCACTTGTGCAGCGGCCAAATCGTCATTAATTTAGGGAATAAACCAATCGAGACCTTAGTCAGCCAATAGGCCAACCCCGCTAACAAGCCAATGTGTAAACCAGAAATAGACATCAGATGAGCCGTACCGGTATCCCGTAAAACCTGTTGCTGGGCAGCAGAAATTCCTTTTCGGTCCCCCATCACCAAGGCCGTAATAATGCCTCTAAACTCGGAATCCGCCAGAAAATCAACAAGGTTTGATTGCACGCGAAAGCGAACACCGTTGAGATTGGCTTGCATTAAAGTAAATCGGGCCTGCCAATTCGCCCCCCTCAACCACCAGGAATCCAATAAATCACCGCTTGTGGGCTCGGGCGTATGCAAACGCTCAATCCGCCTGGCTTGAACCTCCTTTCGGACATAGCCTACCGCCTGTATACGCTGCTGCATCAGCCAGCGCTCATAATCAAAACCCCCAGGATTCGCAAAGCCATGCCCCCACTTCAGCTTCGCAGCAAACTGCCAATGCTGCCCAGGCGCTATTTCTGGCACAGGTGCATACCACGAGAGCTGAGCCAATTTAAACGGTTGCCGACAGTTTTGATCTATAAAAGAAGGGGGTAACGAAGCGCTAAACTCCGTATAAGGGGCTAAGCAATCCACTAAAAAAGTGATCTTTGTTCGCCGCGGGTCACCCCCCTGAACGGTCACCACCGTGCCTGACAAAACTACGGCCTGCCCTTGCAGAGACTCAGGCAAACGCCCCTCCTGCCATGCAGCCACGTTGATCAGGCCCCAGAAGAGTCCAGCGCTCATGCCCGAAACCCACCTTAACCAAGGTGCAGTTTTTACAAGTAGAATGGCACCAACCAGCAATCCCCACAAAAGCACCAGGGATGGGCTACTCTGTATACCAAGAATTAAGAGCAAGCCGAGCCCAAAAGCAATAATCCATATTTGCATACTGTCTCAACATAGTGGACAACGATAAGACTCAAGCGAACCAGTGTTCCCGATAAGGCGAAACAATGCAATTCAGCCCAAACGCCACTGATTGAATAAAGATATCACCGCTAAAAAGGTAAGCTCCAACAACCCACGTTCAATCATTACAGGTCTAGAGTCCCCCTCAATTCCCAGGCATAATGGCGGGCCACACAAGGACCACTGAATAGTAATTACCTTATGCCAAGAAGGCTCATTAGAAAATATTTGCCGTCACCTGCATCGATTAAAAACAATCGATCATTAAATGTGCTTGGCAGCAGAATTCACGACCCCAACCTCTGGCACCTTAATCGGCGCTCAGTGTCTGGTGCCGTATTCGTAGGACTCTTCGTAGCATTTATGCCTATTCCATTTCAAATGGTTTTGGCCGCTGTATTGGCGGTTGCTTTCAACGTCAACCTGCCTCTGAGTACCTGCTTAGTCTGGATCAGCAACCCGCTGACTTACTGGCCTATATTTTACTTCGCCTACAAATTAGGCACTTTAGTGCTGGGATTACCCGACGGCGAATTTAATTTTGAATTATCATGGCGTTGGCTAAAAGAAGACTTTGGCGGTTTCTGGCAACCACTTTTAACCGGATCACTTATCTCCGGGCTATTTTTTGGACTCGCGGGCTTTTCACTCATGCGACTATATTGGCGATTAATGGTCACCAAACGATGGCAACAGCGGCACAAAAAGAAAACAAAAAACCCAAGATAAACATGTCCGCTCTCGGAACTTATCTTCGCTATGGTTATATTAGTGCCCCTCACTCTATCTTCGAAGGCATTCATAAAATTGAGCCCGGAACAATTGTTACGCTTAAGCTAGACAAGCTCGTTGAAAACCGATTCACGCAAACACAAGAAAATTTTTGGTCTTTAGCTGGCACGTATTCACAGTTCTCAGGTCAATTAATTCAAGATGAAAAACAGGCCTTAAGCCAACTCGACACAACATTAAATGGCGTCATCAATCAACAATCAATTGCTGACGTTCCACTCGGCGCATTTCTTTCCGGCGGCATCGACTCGTCTTTGGTCTCCGCATGCTTGCAGGCCAACAGTGACAAGCCAATAGATACGTTTACCATCGGCTTCCATGAGAAAGATTTTAATGAAGCCGAACATGCGAAAAAAATCGCTCAGCATATCGGCTCCAAACATCACGAATTGTATTTGAAT
>NVVB01000100.1 GCA_002402085.1 Gammaproteobacteria bacterium | reverse complement strand
AACGGCGCGCCTGTAGACGGCTCCCCATGGTTAGAAGAGGACGATGGGGGTTGCGGAACGCACGTTCTTCGCGGCGGTGCCTGGAGCCTTACTGCGCGGTTCCTGCGTTCCGCCTCCCGCCTCAGGCACTTCTCCGATGGTACGCTCATCAACTCGGGTTTTCGCGTGGCCAGGACTCTTGAAAAAAACACTAATGCAGATGTGGCCGCAGACTAGCGGCGAAGGAAGTTTGGCCCTTTGTTCTTTGGCTTTTGTCCCTTTGTGTTTTTGCTGGTTTGAAAACAGAACGCTCACACTGGAACAATAGCCGCTTGTGCTTAAAAGTTTTTCCGGGAGCATCATTTCTTTAGAGCAGTACGGGGATTAATGTTAGGCGCCCTAAAAACCATTGATTTTATAGCTTGAATCTAAGTAGTTGAATGGGGATTCAAGTTAAGAGCAACTCAAAACTCAAAACTCGAAACTCGAAACTTAAATCCCTAACCCTTTGCTTTCAAACCAACCCCAGTCTAACAACGAACAGGATCAATTTGAATAATTAAAATATCCCGACAATTATTTTCACTCGCAGACATTTTTCCAGTATCCAGCATCATCGGTAATACTTGATGCTTGTATCGATCGTCTTCAACAAACAATGCCTGGCCGGGGGCTAGGTTTACCTCGTAAAGCGGATCTTCATCAAGGGTGTAAACCCGCGACATGCCACCTAAAATACTTGGGGATTTRCGCAGTACCACGACGGTATTGTCACAGCCGTCTTGGTGGGGATGGTCCGGCGGTGGGTAGGCGGTGGTGGACACGGTGGGTTGATAGCGAATGGCATTGAGTTGCACCAGGTAAGCTTGTTGATTGCTTTCTGCGATGTCGCCGAAATTAAGTATAAAGGCCTCTTTGATCAGACGCTCAATTTGGGGTGTGCGTAGAAATGCCTCGGGGATTAGATCCATCTCCCGGACTTTGCCCGCCTCCTCGGAGTTAAACGCAGCGGATATTTGATAAGTGTTTTTATCAGTCCAATGTAATTGTTGGTTGACCAAAACACCCAATCGTAAGCCTCTGGCATTGCGATTGCTTGCATTTCTCGCCGGGGTAAAATCGCTGAACACAGCGTCTTGTGTTTGTTGAAAGGCGTCCTCTAAAAGATAAGGAAAGGTTTGGATTTCAAGGCCGTCCTTTTCGAAGGAGGGCTGTTTTAGTGAAATTAAATGGCTCATGATTGAGTTCCTTTGCACCCCGAAAACCGTCGGGTAGCGGGTCAAGAAGTAGTGCCTGACCCCCTGCTGGGGAAATCCCATGTTTTTCAATCGTTGAAAAAGACTCAAAAGGCGCGGATTAAATGCCGAGGTGATGAGTAAGTCTTTGAATCAACGCGGTAATATGTAAGGTGATGCAAATATTGATTACCGTAAAGCTCGACTAGTCGACTGAAATAAGCTTCTAGCGTCGGCGTTCTCTTTCGATATCTGTGAGTAGGCGATTATGAGTGATCATTACCAATGGGTTCTTTTTATAAAACCTGATGGCTCGTACCCAAAGGGCACAAGTATGTTGTTAAAATGAATGCATTGGTTGAATGGTAAATAAAAACCAGCGTTGGGTAGATTCTGCTTGCCATTTTTCGAGGTGTTTTTTTATGGCAATGAATCTGGTGATTAGGGGGATGGCATATAGGGGGGCGTTGTTTAATTGGTTTTCTGCGTTGCATGCATTGGAGGAAATAATAATGAAAGCAATAGTTTTAAGTGAGCGCTTTACTAGTTTGTTTTGCCTGGGCTACTGTTCTGAAGCGGCTGAAACATATTCCTGCCATAACAATTCAAATGCTTGTTTAGAGATATTCTTTCCCTGGAACTCTTTGTCAGTGTTTATCTCTTCTAATGACGGGGCTTCTACGGTGCCAAGCATTGTGTTTTCAGCGTGATACTGTGCTGACGCGAAGCCAAATTGACCATTTCTAAATAGCGCGAGTTTTCGAGTTTCAAAATGATCGTCGCCAATTTCAGATATCAAACGAAATGGCTCATCCTCAAACTCATGCATCCATTCTACATCGATGTATTTCATGTCTATGGCCCAAACGTCGTTTTTATGCGTGACGTGAGCTTGCGACTCAAATCGCTAGCCGGATCGGGTTCGCTTTGTTCAAAAATATAATGAGCATATCCGGAGACCTTTACCCTTGAACCGATTTCAGGCTGATAGTCTACAAGCAGCCGAGATGCCGCGCCCATGTCTTCCCCTTGTAACACACTGAATGATGCGCTTCCTGACCAAGCTATATCACGTAAATACCCTGCAAAGGCCGCGGCCGCAGCACCCGTTGCAGGGTCTTCATAAACACCGCCTGGCGGGAATGGGTTTCTGGAATGAAACTGATTGGATGACGCTTTCCATAGTAAGTTAATTGTAACCAGCTGCTCTTTCGCCATTAAAGATTTAACCGTTTCGAATTCATAGCGCATGCGCGATAATTTCTCATGCTCCCTTAAAACAATGATCAAGTGCTTTGCTCCGGCAGAGGCAAAACGAATTGGAAGTTTCGAATCAATATCATCAATGGATAAGCCGAATGCTTCTAAGATATCGTTTACATATTTTGGCGGTGCAGGTTCTGAAAAAGTCGGAGGGGAATTCAGCGATACGTAAGTAGTATTGTCGGTAGCCTTTTCTACAGAGACATCGATATTGCCATCATTGAGGTACAGTGTATATTTGCCTTCACCGTTGTTTTCTCCCAGTACGTAACCCACTGCAATCGTCGCATGTCCGCAAAATGGCACTTCTACTTCCGGTGCGAAATACCGCACTCGCCAACCGTCATTGTATTGGTGTAAAAAGGCTGTTTCAGAATAACCCACGTCTTTGGCTATTKTYAKCATCTCCTTAGCMTCCGGCATYTYATCGCAAAWGACTACGCCGGCAGGGTTTCCACCTTTGTTGTTGTGCGAAAATGCCGAAACTCTAWTTATATYCACGTTAACTACTCCTGTTCGTAAAGGCTAACCTGCGCTTTACCCGTTTCCGGCTCGTCCATCAGTGTTACTGCCCTGTATCAAGGAGATACTAACAAGATTGCCGCTTTATTTGAATATTATGCAGGGCGTAAATAATGTCGATCTGGGAGGGGGTGTCATAACGCTGGTGCTCCTTTCCTGATGAATTGGCACCTGCGTCATCGGGAGTGCAGGAAAGTTTAATTTTTTGGGCCATTCATTTTGACTTTTTGAAAAAGTATAGTCTTGATGCGCGCGCCTGAAAGTCGTGTTTCAACGGCTGCGAGCAACCAAGCGTGGGTGCTGCTGTCTTTTCGTTAGGTCTAGCTGGGGGCTCTATGTTCTGAAAGTAGGGCATTTTAAAGTGCAGCTAGTTCTAGTCGAGCAAATGGCGTGCCGTTCTCTTTCCTGAGTTGAGTCGCCCTGAAAGTGAGAAGTAAGCACATGAATTCAAGGGGCTTTAATGTAGTCTTGGGCAAGGCGGGGTTTAGGGATGCAATATAAGTGACTGATGGTATGACGCTTGAAGAAATATGTCTAAGATATTGAAAGAAAAAATAAAGTGGGTGCCCCCATGTGTCGTGTTGACTATCGATAATAGAATGTTTCAATTCTCTTGTAGAGCTGTAGCAGCCATACTGTTTCCCATCACCCTTATCTTAGGTGTGTATGGGTGTATATTTTTATATGCAACAGTTGTCAGCTTTACATATATTGCATTAATATTCGGACTGTCATCTCTTTTAGGTGCGGTCGGTTACATTTCTGCATGGTATCGCGTCACTAAAAAATATAATGATATGTCTTCCAGACAAGTTCAATATGTCAGATTCGGGCTGTTTTCAGGTGTTTTGTCATGCTTGTTACTACTGGGGTTGTCTATGTACACCCAGGTATGGTCGGCGTCATTTTTATTAATATTTATAATCGTCGGCGGAGCGGTATTTGTTAAATCTACACCAAAACATAAATAACAAGTCGCAGAGCAGGACTATGTTTCGTGGCTTCAATTTTCGCATAGCGTTGCCATTCTATGCGCAAATAAAACAAGCTGTGCATGTGTGCAACGCTTTCTTTGGATTAGCATAGTATGTTACGAAGAAGCCTCATCCCATTTTCTATACTAGCAAGCCTAACGAAAGTTGGGTCGCTGATATTGCATATATTTGGGCCGTTAGTCCGTGGCTTTATCTTGCTAGGTAATAGAGTTATTCTTGCGTTGCATAGTAGGCTGCGCTCTCGATGACTCGATGTCCTAGGGATTGGTGACGAAACGCTTTAAGGGCTTCATTTATGCGCCGTAATATAGAGTCCGGGCGCAATAGGGTTCGAGCGACTAACCGCTTTGGCGGCATAGTCGGATTCCTTTTTTTGTAACACCAGTAGTTGAGATAAAATATTGAATAAAATTATATTTGCCCTCGCTATATTTTTAGCAGGCTGTCAGCAAGAGAAATCTACTGGTCAGACTCCAGCGACAAGCGTTTCCCTTCCAATCGAAAACGGGGTGTTTGAGCCTCTTCCCTTCAGGACGGGGCAATCTTATACTGAGTTTAGGCTCAAGAACGACGGCGAGGTCTCTGTCGAAGCCTTTATTTTCGATGCTGATTCCGTCACATTTTACAGTGTGGACGACAGTTATGACGAAGGTGGAAATGTGTATATCGAAATGACCGATACAGGATGGAGGTTTTCAACAACTGAGAGACAAAGAAAGTATCTAATAGATGAAGAAAACACGCTCGTACGTAATAGCCCTTTTGTAAAGAGTGCTTGTGTAGATGTAGAAGAAGAATCTATTTCTGGTAAATTAGTCGAAGAGATCTTAGGCGATAGTTTCTCTTGGGCGACTTCGTTTACTTTTAGTGAGGGGGCAATAAGGTATCGCTGTAATGCCGTATTTCCTAAAACAACTAGAGTAGTGGTGCCCGAATTCTGCGGTACTGGTTGTTTGGGTGTAGCCTCTTTAGGTGGGGGAGAGCTTACAGAATGGTTGGACAGCTTTAAAGCGCAAGAGCAAACAAATATAGCCGACGGTTTCTATTGGCTTGGGTTGTCTATGTTWWWYAMKRARRMKSRWRRRAYMKRRKMWYATTCATTTTTTGATCATTCAAGAGGCATCCTTTCTAATGAAGGAACTTGGGAGATCGTCGAAGTTAACGGCGAAGAAATACTCGAAATGAACATTCCACGAGAATTAAAAATGGAGTTTGGAATAAGGGAAGAGGCCAGCCCGATGATAACGAAAGTGACGGGGACAAGGTTTATGGGAGTTAAGTATGAATCAACTGATTCCGACTCAGAGTTTAGCAAAAACATACATAATTATTTAAATTCCGTTGGAATTGAAGACTTAAAGTCAGCATATATTAATACCTTGTAAAAGTGTTGCTCTGCTGGTTGACGAGTCAAAAATCAACTTAAGGACACTCATTTAAATGTCTCGCACTGAGTGGATGTAGTGGCATACTAAGTGGATGTCCCCAAATAGTTAAATAGTTTYAGATGTTCCCAAATAGCTTTATCAGCATTCGATTGATGAAGCGGAGCGAAATATTGAAGGTAAGGAATTATATTTATTTCGTTTTGATTCACTCGGCGTTGTCATTAAAGGGTTGCTTTAGTAATTTAGTGATGTGGTGARTGCCGAGCGTATTCAACGATACTGACTTTATCGCTGTTTGGGTAAAAATCTTTTTACSTTATCGAATAGGTTGAATTCAWTTGTAAAACGRCAGGCTCTTTGGTTRTTGYCGGAGCCAATTTAAGTCGCAATGACCTYCTCATTTTGAGCGTTTTTTTATTATCGCAGTCCACTCTTTCGTTTTCTAAAGTCTTCCTGAGTATCTAATCAACTGGATGCTTTCCTCTCGGTATTTACTGTCATTTTTAGGTGCATTTTTAGGTGCATTGCTATGGGCATGATGGCCTATATTTAACCTCCTAACTAGGCATTAGAGGGGTAGGTATTAGAGGGGTAGGCATTTGGAGGTTTCGGCAGTAAAGCTTGAGGCGGTCAAGGTATAGACGATAAGGCGATAGGCGGTAGAAATTGACGTTTCTCATCAATTTTGAGGATGTGGAGAGGTAGCGTTAACCGATAGCGTAAGTTTGACGCTGTTTTGTCTTCAACGCTTGAGCTTTATTACGAGTCAAAATTAAGCCGTTTTCGAACCTCTTTGAGTGATTTTTGTAATTCGAGGGTAATTTTTTGTGCGGATGAGTCACTGTTTGCTCCCAAAAGGGGCCGTTCTTTATTGTGAGCGTGTGCCAAGCAGCGCGTCGACTTGCTGGGGAGTTATGTGGAATCTGGAGGATGACAGGCCAAAGCAACGCCAAGAGTGGATGTAAGGGGTTGCGAACATGGCGTTGTTGGTTATTCCAAGCGTCTGAAAGTACGGGAGTTATTATGCCTGTTTGGCATAATGGAGAGCCGCTCAATAGGGCTGTGATTCAGAAGTTTTCAGGGCTGAATGCTTTAGAATAATGAAATTAAAATGATGCTTATGTAAAGAGAAAGCCAAGATAAAAACAACGTCGCTCCTTTTATAAATTGACGCAATTATTTTCCTGAGACTTGTAAGCAATGGCTATTTCAAACGCCGTTGCGCAATAAAATAGACGCGTGTATAGTTCCTCGAAGTTACGATCGGTTAAATATTGACCAGCCTAATGTCTTCTTATTAGGCTTGAATATAGTGCTAGAAAATATGTTGGATAATTGCGTTTGAAGGACTTTTAGCGGGCTTTTCTCCCGAAAAAATAATCCTTAGGCTGTACAGAAAGGCGAAGTATTGATGCTTTTTTTCTGTAGACCCACTCTCAGTTTTCCTTTGGGCACGTCTCCGTAATTTAATTTGAATTATTAATAATGAATCGCCCCTGAAGGGGGTGGTTTACGTTTCATCGCCTATTTCTCGCTAGGAGAAAACAGTAATGCAGTTTAAAGGACCAAAAAAATTATCATCGTTATTGACTAAGCTAATGCTTAGTTCGGCGATCGCCAGCAGTGGTTATGCAGTGACTGCCAATGCCATCAATATCGAACAGAATAAAGTAAGAGAAGGTATTCAAGCCGCGGCGGGTGATGGATGGACTCTGCAGTCATTAAAAGGTGGGCTCGACGGCAGTGATTTGCCATTGTCTTCTAAAGTAGCCAAAGATGCGTTCGGTGGTTTGCATGTGGTGTCAAACCGCTTTGCCAGTAGTTCCAACGGGGTTTACCAGCCCGCGGAATTTTATTATCACTATTTCGATGGCACGCAATGGACAGAACAAACCATTTTGACCGTAACCGAAGACATGGTGGGGCTTACTTATCCGGTTCGAACTTATTACGACATTACCATTGACTCCAATAATAAGCCGGTTGTTCTTTTAGTTCATGATGACAACGACTCTTTAGACACCAAGCGTATGTACATCGCTCGCTTGTCGAATGACGCGTGGCAGCTGGATGAAATCGTTTTTCCGTTTTCAACCGTGTACGCTCAAAATAATTATGCACTCGAGCTGGATTCAAATGACAAAGCATATGTCATGTGTTCTGCCGAATACGTATTAATAGAAACGGATGCTGGCTGGCAGTTGGAGTACCCAACCTTTGGCACCGGTGATTTGGTTGAAGATAATGCTGGCACTATGCGAGTGGTATCTCAGAAWGATTTTAACCTTCTTTGGGCCAATAAGGATGTTAATTCAAGCGGTCCTAATTGGGACAGGGAAGTGATTCTTGATGAGTCCTACCCTATAGGTTATTGGCCAAAAATTGTATTTGACGCAAATAATTATCCGCATATTTCCCACACCAGTAATGAATCCGGTGCCAGTCATGTGTTGCACACTTATTTTGATGGCGTGAGCTGGGTGACTGATGTCGTAGCCGAAGCGTTTGCTGCGAGTTACAGTGATATCAGC
Organism: Gammaproteobacteria bacterium; assembly: GCA_002402085.1. GTDB lineage: Bacteria > Pseudomonadota > Gammaproteobacteria > Pseudomonadales > UBA3067. The sequence continues at coordinate 6,098 of NVVB01000100.1, read as the reverse complement.
ATTGCCGATGACGGTACCATCGCGATCGGCTATACCAATCGAACTGATTACCCTCGAACGTCTTCGTCTAATTATTACGTCGCAGAAAACCAAGGTGCCGGTTGGTCCAGTGCTTTAGTCTGGTCTTCTGGTAATTACAATCCGCTTTCCTTGATACATGTGGGCAACGAACCGGTGCTCAGTTTTTCCGCGGTGCCTTACTATTATTCAACTGACGTTGATTATGGCTCAGGCTGGAGTAATCTTCAGTTTGGCGATGCTCTGGGTGAGGATTACCCATTTGAAGCGGTGTGGAATGGCATTGTTGTGGCAAGTCTTGAGGAGACTCAAATAAGCCCTGATGACCGTGATTATTTCATTGCGACTACCGCTTACGGTGCTTCAAGCCTGTATTTAAGAATCGACGAGAATGGCGTCTTTAAATCCCGTACTCCGGGCATGTTTGATTTCTCTCTCAATATGCACGCCACGGCGTTAACGGATATCGACAACACGGTTTCGTCTGCACTAGGGGATTTTAACAATGATGGCTTAACAGACTTTGTTTCGGCCGGCTATAGTTCTCTGCTCGGTAAGACCGTGATAGAGCTGCAATCAAAAAGTTACAGTAATAATTTATTTGATTCCAATATAGTGGCGCCTGCGGCTGTGATTGATCAGCTCTCGTTAAGCGCTCAATGGATTGGGGACATGGCCGCCGCTGATTTTAACAACGATGGCAATCTCGATTTTGTTTTAGGTGTTTCTAACAGCTATACGCTTTCTCTTTATCTCGGTAATGGCGATGGCAGCTTTGCCGCGCCTATTATTGCAAACACAACGTCAGTATTGCCTTGGGGTGTTGATGCAGAGGATGTTAATGGTGACGGCAATGCAGATTTAGTCGTTGTAGGAAACTACTACACCTGGAAAACCGATATCTTATTGGGTGATGGCTTGGGCGGTTTTACGACGRCTACATTTGAGGCCGATCACGTTGAAGCGGGGCATCAAACCTCTCAAGGCGTGACGGCGTCTGATTTTGACGGCGATGGTAAAGTAGATTTAGTGGTCACTAATTTTGCAGACAGCCTAAGCAATGCAGAAGGACTGGCTTTCTATAAGGGATTGGGAGATGGTACGTTTAACAGTACTGCGATTACCTCTGGGCCGGAGATGGGGGTCGGTGTGCCTGGCTTTCCTAATGGCCGTTCGATTGATAACGCTTATTTAAACAGCGACAACATTATGGATTTAATCGTTGCTGATGAAGTCGGCGGTCAGATTTATCTATATGCAGGGAATGGTGATGGTAGCTTCTCAATAATCCCTCAAGAATTTATGGTCTACAACGGCGCCGGCTGTGACCTCGGTGTTGTCTTAGTGCTTTGCTTGTTGGATCCCTTGGCAAGTTTTGAGAGCGATGTGATTGACCTTTCAAGCGCTAATGCGATGGGCAGTGCTGTGCTCCCTAATATCGCTGCCAAGCCTTACTCCGCACTAATCGCACCGTATGTGGCGCGAGCACCGGTGGCTGCAGCGGGTTTAGATCTTTCGGTTCATATGGGTGATATGTCTGTAGTGGACGGCACTGCTAGTTTTGATCCAGATGGCGAATACCCCTTGAGTTTCAGTTGGAGTTTGGTGTCAGTGCCTGCTGGCAGTAATGCTGTGTTGCTGGATTCAATGGAGTCCAACGCAAGCATAACGCCTGACCTCGAAGGCGACTATCAATTGGATTTAGTGGTGACGGATGCAAATGGTAATGTCAGTGCGACTGATTCTGTTTTAGTGAGCACCTTTAATACGCCTCCTGTTGCGGATGCCGGCGATGATCAATCGATTATTGTAATCAATACGCTTGTATCCCTTGATGGCACGCAAAGCTGGGACGACGACGGCGATACGATTAGCTATCAGTGGTCAATCGCTAGCAAACCTGCTGGCAGTGTAGCTACTCTGAGCGATGCGACTTCTGGCACGCCCAGTTTTAGCGCCGACGTAAACGGTGAATATCGCTTTAGCCTTACAGTGAGCGATTCCTGGGTCAGCAGCGTCGCGGACATTACGGTGGTTTCATTTGAAAATGTTGCCCCAGTAGCAGACGCAGGGATGAATCAGTCGGTAATGGTCGGTGATGTGGTTTATTTGGACGCAAGTGCGAGTAGTGACGTCAATTCGGATCAGTTGAGTTATCTCTGGGCAATCGTTTCAGCCCCGGTCAATAGCGCTGCGACGTTAGTTGATGCGAGTTCTGTTAATAGCAGCGTCACAGTAGATTTAGCCGGTGAATACATTGTTAGCCTAACGGTGAATGATGGCATCGCAGAGAGCGATGCGAGCAACATTACCTTGATCGCGATAAGCCAGCAGGATGCAACGTTATCGAAATTGAACCAACTTTTGGGTGCCGTCAACGCGATTCCTAGGAGCGACTTCAAAAATAGAAAAATGCGTAATACGCTTGGTAAAAGAGTCAATTCAGTTATTGATAAAGTAGACCGAGGTCTTTATGTAGAAGCATTCAATCAACTTAATAACGGCATTCAACGTAAAACCGATGGTTGTGACACTGGCGGTGCTGCGGATAAAAATGATTGGATTCGAAACTGTTCTGATCAAGCACTTGTACAAGGCTTGATTATTGAGTCGCTTACCTTGTTAGGCGTTTTACTCTAGCCTTCCAAAGGCTAAAGTAACGTAAAATGAAACAAGCCTGAGTAACCTTGGGATAATTTAATCACAGCGTTTCAATTCAAAGTTGGGGCGCTGTGGTTTTTAAAGCCCTTTAATAATAGCGTCAACTTTTGCTGGCTCGACTGCAAAGGCTGGCTTTCTAGTTTTAGATTCGGTTGACCATAAAGGGATTTTTTTAAAACCAATGTGGTACACCACTGATTCGAGTACGACTTGGTGTTCACCAATTCGAATCACTGAAAAGCGGCGCTCTATGYCGATAATTCTTCCTTTGGGGTAGTCGGTCAGGCAACGATTGACCAAATTCATTTTGTTTTGATTGTCTTCTTCGGTAGGCATTGTGTAGGGGCGTTGTGCCTACCACGATGCGTTGAATATAACCCATCTCGGTTATATCGAAGGTATTCACTTCGCCGGATGATTGTCCAAACATTGCAGCTCCCCAGCTAATATAATTTCATTGATCGGCAGTCACCTACTACTAGACTGCCGAAAGCGTGAAATGGCAATATGATATTTGGCCCTAATATTTCTTACCCCTTATTTTTAAGAATTGCTCGATGGTAGACGCCTAATTCCTTTATGTCAGGACTAGCTGGAGTTTCTGCGCCCAGAAAATAGGGTTTTTTAAAATTGCAACTTGTTCTAATCCAGTAAAGAGCGCGACCGCTCTCTTTCCTGAATTGAATGATCTCGAAATAGAGGAATAAGCACTTGAATTTAAAGGGCTTTGATGTAGTCTTGGGCTTGTTAGGGAAAGTGTTCTATGAGCGGAGAAAGAGAGCAGTTGCGCTCTTTCTGGGTAATGTGTGGTTCAGAAGTGCAATATAAGCGACTGATAGTTTAAAGCTTTAAAAAATATGTTTAAAATGACGAAAGTGAAACAGCGCGTTCCTGGCAAAAGGAGCGTGGGCATTAGAATAAAATGTTAGCAGTCAAAAAATATGAGCGATCCATATACTAGATCAAAATTCGGAACGGACACCGCTACGATTGCGGTATTTGATCCAGCAGCGTTAGCGCATCGCTGCGGTGATGATGCAGATTGGTGGTCAATCCCAAGGGATGAAATATCGGAAATTAATCAAGGGAATGTATTGTTCGTCGGCCTTGGTTGTGACGGAGGCTATGAAGTAGATATTTATCAAAATATTGGCGAGTCAGAGTGCCCTTCGAAATTTGTCTCAGCAAATGTAAGAGTTCTATCTGGCTGTATCTACATTGGTGCAGGCGAGCAAGTGCCGGCTGGTGACTTCGGCCCTGAAACGACTTATGGTGGAACATTGATTTACGCAGAGAAAGGAACGATTGAGGTTAGAATATATAGCCCTGAATCCGGAAAACTTATTGTGGAATATTGCTCAACAGATAATGAGGCTAAGAATGACTTTAAAGTTAGTCCTGCACTCTGAACAACTGCTAACAAGGCGCTCCAAGTCGACGCACTACGTGCGCGCTTGAGCTTGGCGTTAAATTTCAGGAAGAATAGAGAGTATGGCTCAAATTAAGATTTACGGATTGAGGGATAATCTCCAAGAAAATCGAGAAGCTCTTTCACGCGCTATTCATGATGCAGTAATGAACGCTCTCGAATATCCGAAAGAAAAGAAATTTCATAGATTTATCTCACTAAATAGTGAAGATTTCATATACCCAGRTGATCGCACAAAAAAATACATAATTRTCGAGATTTCTATGTTTGAAGGACGTTCAATTGAAGCCAAGAAATTACTGATACGTGAGCTATTTAAAAMCATAAACACTGCTACMGGAATAAATGCGCAAGATATAGAAATTACCATCTATGAAACACCAAAAGAAAACTGGGGTATTCGTGGTATTCCTGGAGATGAATTAGCTTTAGGTTACAAAGTTGAAGTATAAATTTAACAAAGGGCAGCAACTGACCTCCGGCCATTGTCACGTTTTTTGTTTTCCACAAAAAGCGCGCCGATAGCCTCCGGTGGCTGTGCGCGGCGTTAACTGTATATGAGCATTCAGCTAGATCGAGCCAGAAAAAGCATTCGAGAACTGAACGATAAGTATCAGCGTCGTACAGTAGCTCCGGTTGGATTTTATAGCGAGCTCGAAAGGTTTGGCGTGGTAATAAATGGATCGGTATTGGTTAGTGTTCTTCCCCATAGTGGCAGCACATTAATTGGTTCGCTTATCGATCAAAATGGTGATCTCTGCTCCTATGACATTGACTACAAATGTACTGAACTATCAGAGTTTCAAGTTCAAGAGAAATTGGGGTTCAGGCCACCGCAACATACAATAGAAAAACCATGGAGCAAAAAGGTGGTTGCCATTGAGCTCTACAACGAGATTCACAGTTAACAAAGGCAGCAACCGCGTTAGGCGACATGGAGAACTCATCACTCTGATGGAAATCAATCTTCAACCAACTTTAGTTGGGAAAAAAGTAACACTTCGCCCCTTGCTGAGAGAAGACTTTTCTTCTCTCTATCTGGTGGCATCCGATCCTATCATTTGGGAAATACACCCTGATTCATCTCGTTACAAAAAGGATGTTTTTCAAGAGCGGTTCTTCGAAGGTGCCATTATTAGTGGTGGAGCACTTGCTATTATCGACCATGAATCTGGTCGCGTCATAGGCTCCTCACGTTACTACAAGTGGCATCCTGAGGAACAAGAAATATCTATCGGTTACACCTTTTTGGAGAAAGCGGTGTGGGGAAGTGGTATTAATGACGAGGTGAAAGAACTTATGCTGAAGCATATATTCAATACGGTCAATATAGTTTGGTTTGGAGTGGGTGAAATCAATCTTCGTTCGCGTAAAGCTGTCGAAAAACTCGGTGCTACTTTGTCCCGAAAAGAAGAGAGAGAATTAGATGGTAGGCCATATGTGCAACTTTATTATAAGCTTGAAGCTTCAGTGTACTGCGCCTAACAAGCGACTGTGATCGCTTCACCGCTACGCGGTTTCGCTCCACACGCTGCCGGCGTTATGTGTAAATAGAGTATATGCTCAGAGCCTATAGAATAATTAACTCCAAGGACAAAAAGAACATTCGCTTTGTTGCGGCGGGCTCTTATCAGATCGAATTCTTTGGGTTTTTCATAACTTTATTAAAGTTGGGAAGCTCCGCAACAACACCCACAGAACCCAGAATAGAAAAGGGTGCAGCGACAACCTTATCCGCAATACAAGCCATCATATAACCACCGCTGGCTGCAACTTTGTCGACGCAGACCGTGAAAGGGATTTTCTTATCGGCAATACGCGTTAGCTGTGAAGCGGCCAAACCATAGGCATGTACCTGACCACCTGGACTTTCCAACCGAAGAACAACTTCGTCCTTTTCCGTTGCCAATGTGAGAATTGTCGTTATCTCGGTGCCAAGCACCTCTACCCCTGCTGCCTGAACATCACCATCGAAGTCCAACACATAAAT
>NVVB01000099.1 GCA_002402085.1 Gammaproteobacteria bacterium | reverse complement strand
TCACAACATGAAAAACGTTTCTATTAAAAACATCGCTAAAAAAATCGCCCTTGTTTCTGCTACTGCTGGCCTTAGCATCAGCATGATTAACAGTGCATCAGCTGCAGACGAATCATTCAACGCCAGCATGACGTTGCTAGCGCCTATTACTATCACTGAAACTAACGCACTAAGCTTCGCCAACACTGAATCTGGACAATTGGTTGATGTTGTAACTGCAGCCCTTGACTCAACTGCGGCTCAATTTACTTCGACTGGCGAGCCCAGCTCTGCAGTGACTGGATCAGTGGTTGAAACCAGCATCGTCATGACTACAGGCTCTGGCGACGTGACTACTAAACAAATTACTGTTGATACTTGGTCTTTCGGCGGCGACATGAATGGTTCTGGTGTTGCTACTTATGACGGTTCTGGTGACTTATCTAACTTACGTGTTGGTGCTACTGCGCACATTGAAGCAGAAGACATCGCTGGCGCATACGCTGGATCAGCTACTTTCCGTGTTACTTATAACTAGAAATTAACTAGTTATCCGAAGAGAATATTAGACTCGCTCTAACAAACATTTTCTTCATTGAAATCAGAACCCGCAGCCATGTTAATGGTCTGCGGGTTTTGACGTATAAGCGCCTTTACAACCCTTTTAAATACTTCCGTAGACCGTCCTTCTCTATCAAAAATAAAGACCCTACTATAAAAGGGAAAGTTTTTGATTATTGGACCAAAAGGATGTAACCATTACTCGGGAACAATAAAGCAGCCCCCTAAGGTATCCCCCTTACAAATCACTAAATCACCGCAACAATGCCCTTCATTAACAATTCACCTTTATAAAGTAATGCTTTACCAACTGATAAAACCGCGTCACATGTACAGGCTTTTCAGTCTGGAAACGGTGCACCATGTAAAAAGGCCATTGCCTGCCCTGATGCGCTGGCAAAATTTGCACTAACTGACCCGACGCAATTAAAGGCGCGACAATAAAACTCGGCAATAATGCCGCGCCCATATGATTAAGTACCATCTCAACCGCGCTCGACAACGCGTTAGTGGTTGCACAGGCGCTAAGCATGATCTCAATTTTTGTTACGGGCGCCGCGTTCTCGTAGGCGAAAAGTTTTTGCTGCTGCCATGGCGCTCGAATCCAACCAAGTGTCTGCAAATCATCAATGCACTCAACCGGATTGTGCTGAATCACATAAGCTGCACTGGCGCAAAATATCTCTCCCGTAGCGCCTATAGGTAAAGCGCGGTATTGGCTATCTTGTAAATCTCCAAAGGTCAGCGCTACATCTAATTTATTCTGGACTAAATCGATGACTTGGTCGCTCACGACTACATTCGGCTCAATACCGGGGTATTCAATGCACAATTGCCTCAACGCAGGAATCACTACGTCCCTTTCACAGGAATGAGGCAGGGTAATCGAAAATACCCCCGATGGAGACGCCTTATTAGATTCCAGCTCTTGGAGCGCAAGATCGACTTGATCCTGCAATAGCTCACATCGACTAAATAGTTTCTCACCCACCGAAGTGAGCGCCATCCCCCGAGTATTACGGATTAACAGCTGCTGCCCAAGTTGCTCTTCAAGACGCTTAAGCTGCTGGCTTACCGCCGACTTACTCATTCCCAAGCTATCCGCTGCGGCGGTAAACGATTCCAAACGGGCCACCTGTGCAAAAACCAATAGCAGTGGCATAGCTTTAGTACTGTTCATATTTATAAACAAAGCATCCAKTTAATTGATATTGTCCAATTATCTAAACCCCCTTAAGCTCTGTCAACACTTACCAATTACGGAGTTTTCTTTATGAGCGCACTGATTGTTGTTGACCTTACCCCCATTGATAGCGATTTACTTTCCTCCTATAGCGCCCTGGCGGCTCAGTCTCTCGTTGATTTTGGCGGGGAGTTTATTGCCAAAGGGAAGATTGACGTACTGCATGGCGATTCACAATTTCTCACCAAGGTAGTCATACAGTTTCCGGATAAAAACAGCGCGAAGTGTTGGTACGCATCCGATGCCTATCAAGCGATTATCCCCACGCGGGATCAAGGCATGGCTAGCCAGTTTCATCTCATCGGCTGAGTTTAACGATCGACGCCCCCCCCTCTGAACATAACGAGGGGGTCTCAAATACCGTACAAGCCACTACACAAACCGAATTATTTACTGAGCCAAATAAACAACGTCATTCGGATTCTCAGGGTTTAAGGCCCATAAATCAGACATTCGTTACACCAAGGGAAGGTATTGATTCGATTACTGTTAAACGTACCTAGAAAGACAGTCATTCCCGGCTAGTTTCATTGACTCCCTATAGCTCTACCATTAACCTTAGCCATGCTAAACAACCCTGATTACGTATGGAGTTCAACCGGTCAATGCCCTTCGATATTGAAATAAAAGGCTATGAAATTATTTCAGAGCTAGGCGAAGGCGGAATGGCTACCGTCTATCTGGCCAAACAGATTTCTTTAAATCGACATGTCGCCATTAAAGTATTTCATTCTGAATTAGCAAAAGACGCCAGCATTACTCAACGCTTTCTAGATGAAGGCAAAATGTCAGGCAGCCTGTCCCATAAAAACATCCTTCAGATATTTGATACGTCAGAAAGTAACGGTCGCTATTTCATCATTATGGAGTATGTCCAAGGCGGCACCCTGAAAGAGCAAATGTCGAAGACCAAAAAAGGCCTCGATAAACTCGAAGCGATCTCGATTGCTCTACATCTTGCCGACGCACTGTCTTATGCGCATAAAAAGGGCATCATCCATCGTGACATTAAGCCCGATAATGTGCTGTTACGAGAAGGCGGGTCACCGGTCATCTCTGACTTCGGGATTGCTAAAGACTTATCATCTGATACCAAATTAACGCAAACGGGCATGTTTATTGGCACCCCCCGTTACACATCACCCGAGCAATTCAGCGGCAATGCCACAGCCCAGTCTGATCTGTACAGCTTAGGCATTCTATTCTTTGAGATGCTGACCAACAAACGCCCTTTCGATGCCAACGACCCCTTGGCCGTAGCACTCAAGCACGCGTCAGACCCGCTACCCAAATTACCCAAAGAGTCTCAGGAACTCCAGCCAATTCTTGAAAAGCTTTGCGCTAAAAAGCCCAAAGATCGCTATCAAGATGCAGCCGAATTCATGGATGCGCTACAAACCTTAAGCGGCCCTGACCCTGAAAAAATTAGAAACGCAGGCAAACAGAAAAAGAACTATAAAAAACGAGTCATCATCGCCGCTGGATTGGTGGTGGTCAATATCGCTGCCTGGGGCTATTACTACTTCCAAAGTGACGTCGCTGACGCGACACAAGCACAGACCCGACAGGTATTTTCGGCACCACAGTCATCAGGCATAAACCCAGAGCAAGCAAAAATCCAACGCTTACTCAAAACCGCCAACTTACATTTGGATCTTGGTAGTTTGGTCGAACCTGATGGGTTTAATGCCCACTACGCATTCACACAGATTTTGGATATCGACCCGAATAATGCCCTAGCTTTGGCGGGTATCGGCCAAATCAGCAAAGTGCTGACTCAGCAGGCTGAAGCAGCACTGGATGCTAATGATACTCAGCTCGCAGAAAGGTTATTAACCAAAGCGTTGGAAATCAGCCCCAATGATCAAACACTGCTTAGACTCAAGCGGCGCTTGTAATCGGCCCGTCGTGATTAGGCTCTTTTCAGTCTCACTGCACTGAAAAGAGCATCACAATCTAATCTACATCAGCCTTTAGGAACAAAGATAAAGTCACCGGACTCATGTCCTGCATGTCGAATCGGCGCGTAACGTGGTTCTTGTGGGAAGTTCAGCTGCTGCGCCTTTTTGCTCACATCAGTAGCCACATCAATAAATAGCCGATAACCCGCCACAGGCTCCTTTAGGCGCTCGAGCGCATCAATAAAGGATTGAGCAAATACTGAATGCTTACTGCCTGGGGTGCCGTCCAGAACAGGCACTTCCCCACCCGAACTTAACACTACCCTAGAGCGAGCCTGAGACAGTAGTCTTAAATACTGGCTCATTTTATCAGGAGAGATTTGTCGATCTACACGTGAAATGGACGAGCCCGTCAACGTTCCGGAATAACACGAGTCAGCCACGACTAAGATATCCTTCGCGGGAATAGTGTTGATCATATCGGTTATATCAACATTTTTAATCCATTGACTGGGGTTACCCGCCTCACCATCGACTGGAATCCAATGGCCTCTTTTATTCACTTTATCTAAGTCACCATGACCCGCATAATAAATTAACAGATTATCATTCTCTGACATTTTATCTTTGTAGGTATGAATAGCGGTCAAAATTTCATAGCGCGTTGCATCAGTCAATACTTCAACCGTAAAGCCGTATTGCTCTTCTAACAGCTTCGCGATCACCGTGACGTCTTGTTTGGGYGTGACCAAATCGGACCAATGYTCGTATTCAGTATTACCAATCAGCAACGCATAATATGCGCCAAAATCATTGCTATTGGATTGAATGATTTCTTTACTGCTTCGTTGGACTGCACCTTCACCGTCTTTAATCAGATTAAACTGATACTGAGTTCGCTGCCCAAGGGTATCTACCGCGACCACCTGATAGGGCTTTTCAAACTCTTGCTCTGTAAGTCGTGCACTAAATCGAAATATCCCCTCACCTTCAATGGGGTGTTTCACATCATTAATGTAAAACCCAGCCAAACCTGAAGAGGCAGACACCTTACCCAGCACCTCTCTTTGACGGGCGCTGGAGGGCAACCTAATACTCGGCAAACTTCGTGTGATAAAGATAGGCGGGTCAATGATTTCAATAATCGGGCCTGCGCTAGCCAACTTAAGCAGGTCAGTACTTTTTAGGGTTTTGACCTTGTCCGCCTGTTCAGTCATTTTTGAAACCAATTTACGCATGTGCTCGCGTTCAAACTCTGCCTCTTGTTCACGCTGCACTAGGCGTGAATTCAGATCGTTGATTTTACGATCCCGAAGTTGCATGGCCGCTTTGGTTTCCTCATCTTGCTGATCCTGCATAGACGCAACCATCTGCTCTTTCTGACGGTTAAACTCTTGCTGCTGCCCGCTAATAGTCGACTTTAGTTGCAGTAGCTCTTTGTTCGCCACATCAAGGTTTCTTTTCATGCCGAGCATTTGACTATTATTTTGAGACTGCTTTGCGCCCGAACTAAGTCGAAGCCCTTGATTCTCATCCTGAAGCGATGAAACTTCCGCCTCTTTGGATAGTAACGCTTTTTGGCTGACTTCTAGCTGCCTCACCATGTCGTCGAGTTGGCCGTCAAAATTGCTCGCCAGGCTTTTCCGCTCGAGCAGAATTTGCTCTCGATCGGAGTAAATCTGTTCAACCTTGGCGGACAATTTAACCTTAGTGTTCTGGACCGCTTCACGCGACTCACTCAATTCCGACGACACTTTGGCCAATTGGTTTTTTACATTATCAACTTCTTGATCCTTAATTCTTATTTTATTTTGCAGCGCACTATTTTTTTGCTTTGCGGATACTAATGCAGCATTCATTTGAATGTTTTGCTGATCCATTTTGCCTTGAATTACTGCAAGCTTTTTCTCTTGATCAGCAAATAAGCGTTCTTTCTGGGACAACTTACTTCGGAGCGCGTTTAGTTTTTTAGGGTCAACATTGCCATTGCCTTGCTTCTGCTGGGCGGTCAATAACTTGATTTTGGCTTCAGCCATTGCCACGCGGGCTTTGTCAACATCCTGTTGATGAGAAACTAACGTCGCTTCTAACTTTTTAATTTTACTTCTAAGGTCTAACACTTTTCTTTTCTGTTGCTCTAGCTGCGTCTTTAACGTAGACACCGCCTGCTCAATTTCGCTTTCATGGCTTGCTTGTAAAACAGAGGCGAATTGAAGGTCATCACTCTCTATACCGGATGCTTGACGGTATAAATTAATCGCCTTAGTAAGATCCTTTTCTACGCCTAAACCTTTTTCATACAAATACCCTAAATTAATGCGTGCACGCGAATGGTCTTGCTTCGCAGCGCGTCGATACCATTCAGCAGCGGCAAAATGATCTGGCGGCACACCAAGACCCTTCTCATAGATCTCGCCCACATAAGTCTGGGCAGCTGGGTCGCCCCCTTGAGCCAACGGCAACCAAATTTTCAATGCCGTGGCGAAATTCGCACGGTCAAATGCAACGTATTCTCCCGCCCTAATTTCACAACTACTCGCCGACGTTTTGATCGGGCGGCGCGGAGTCACATAAGTCGCGCCAGCGCCTAATTTACGGATTTGCCCCGGCAGCAAACAGTCCACCGTAAGCAAATGATCCGCTTGCTTATTGGTACTGGAAACACCGTCCTCGGATTTTGATTGCGTCGATTGCGATCCAGGAGTCTGGCATGCAAGTAAGGTAATCGCCGACAAACTCAACAAGAACCGCTTTAAAGTATTTGATTTCATAAGCATTAACTAAGGTTGAATTAAAAGAATTTCGTGTAAATTACTAATGATATGTAAGACGACCAATCAAAAACCATTGACTGTAGCCAACTGAATACACAGTCACTCGTCAGTGGGCTTATTGTATCAGCTCACTTATCTAAAATAGCCCTTAATCCGATTCAACCAAGAGCCAGAAGCTTTATTTTGACTATTAGCGTCCGGTCCTAGTCCTACTATTTGAACCGTCACATTATCTTTCCCGCCGGCATTCAACGCGGCTTGGATCAGCGCATTAAGCGCAGCCTGGTAGTCACTCTCGCGCCCTTTGGCCATGTGCTTAGCTAATATTTTCTCAAGTTGGTCATCAGGCACTAGGTCGGTCAAACCATCACTGCATAGACACAGTACCTGGCCTTGTTTTAATGCACCCTCAGCAGTATCCACGCGTAAGAAGCCATTGCCTTCGATCCCTAAAGCCTGAGTAATAGTAGACCCATGTGCGAAATTATCAGCGTCTTCAGGTTGCAGCGCTTTCATGTCTAATAGCTGCTGCTTTAAAGAATGATCCCTGGTGAGCATTTGAAGCCGCCGACCATCAAAAAGGTAGCCCCGACTATCGCCTACCCAGGCAATTTTATAATGATTATCAGTGAATTTGGTCGCAACAATGGTAGTCCCCATGGCAGTCTTGGTTTCTGCCGAGGATGAATCTGAGCGTTTGCTATTGACCTGCAATATTTCCTCATGAGCAAGCTCAATGGCGTACTCAAGGGCAGTACCTCTTTGAATTTCTTGACAAAGRCCTTGAACGGCTATGGCACTCGCTACTTCGCCATTGTCATGTCCGCCCATGCCATCAGCCACTACCCAAAAGCCCAACTCAGGCATAGAACCATAGGAGTCTTCCTGCGATTGGCGAGCAAGGCCTACGTGACTATCACAGGCATATGTATACTGATCGGTGATATTTAAGCTCCAATCCTGACAAATAAAACATTAACAACCAAACCCTAGACTCCAACCGAGTACAGCCTCGTCATCCAACTAACCGGATGCACCGTTCTGAAACGATGAGCAGATCTAACCCTACCGATCCATCTATTCTATAGAGTAGGCCCAAATAACAAGCCCAGTTAGAACTGACTCACTTATAGTTCAACTGGCCAGTCAAATAATCCAGCGAATCCAACAATGCTCAGCCTACATCCAAAAACCCGTTAACCAAACCACTCAACCTTTACCGATCGATACAAAAATAGTCCAAGCTATTGAGCTAATAATACTACCACTATAAAACCCTCTCACCATAGCCCAGTTAACAATACTAAACTTCTAGGCCATTCCGGTATCGACTATTTCCTCCTTTTAATACGGCCTAATAAACCCAGCCTACAGAGAATTAACGCCAACAAAGATCACTCACCAAGCTAAGCTGCTTGTCGATAACAGCCCCTCAACTTATTTACAAGCAACCCTCAACTCACTTTATTACCAACCCTATCTAATACCCCACAAAAAAATACACTACGCGGCACCCAATTACTTTATTGCGATTAAAACAGTGCTCTTATAGAATCGGACATGTCAGCTCGATCGTGCCTCTATTAAATATCAACGTGCTGTATCAATTTTGCAAACATGGATTTGTTATGCTCACAAAAAAACTAATATCACTCTGCGGCCTTTTAATAATCATTAACACCTCAGGTTGTGGCGGCACAGAAGAAGAAATAAACCAGACCGCAATCCTCATTTCAACCAGTATCGCGTCAGGCGATGATGACGCCTCGCTTCCAGCGGAAATAAGCACGCTGATAGTAGAAGTCCGCGATGAAAACAATAACTTAATTTCATCTGCCAGCACTGGCACCGCAGGAAGAAATGTACGTTTAACAGTCAACCCAAACGCTGATTTAACCGTTACAGTATTTGCACGCAATGAAACAGAAACTTTTTATGAAGGAGGCATATCGGTCACCCCTCTACTGAGCCAAGAATTAAGGTCTGTCGCTATTACAATCCAACAAAGCTTTTCATTCACAGCCCAAATTAACGCCACGGACGTCCAACCCAACGAAACGCTGAAGATCGACGCACTCGCGGAAGGATTGTCAAATAACGCGCTAAGCTATTTCGTCAATGAAATCCCGGGAGGAAATGCCTCCATCGGAACAATAGACAACACCGGCGTCTATACGGCGCCGCTCAACCTAAGCGAAGAAACGGTGGTCACTGTAAGCGCCGCCCCCACCGTTGCGCCGTCATTTATTGAGGAGTTTTCGGTCACCATTGCTTTCACCGAACCGCCATCCTTAACAATATCGAATCGCGTCGCAACCACAAAAACCATTCAGTTTGATTGGCTAGCATTTCCCAACGCCACCTTTTATCAGTTAATGGCCAATCCTGACTCCCAATCGGGGTTCAGCGTAATCCCTGATCAAGCCCAGCTCACCGGAACCAGCACCACACTTGAATTACCTGTGCATTTAACTGACTGGTTAAATGCACGTTATCGCCTCGAAGCACATAACGCCACAGGCAAACTCGTCAGCTCGAACGAACTTGGCATTAGTGAACTGTTACTCGAGAGCATTGGCGAACAGACAGCAAGTAACGCAGATGAAAAAGATTCTTTCGGACAAAGCCTGTCACTATCAGCCGACGGCCTAACATTAGCAATAGGCGCTTTCAACGAGGACAGTAGTGCGCAAGGTATTTCCTCCAGCAGTGCGCAAACGGCTAACAATAATGCAATTAATTCCGGAGCAGCCTACGTATATACCCGCACCACCACCGACGCCACATGGACTCAGCA
Organism: Gammaproteobacteria bacterium; assembly: GCA_002402085.1. Lineage (GTDB taxonomy): Bacteria > Pseudomonadota > Gammaproteobacteria > Pseudomonadales > UBA3067. The sequence goes on along the minus strand of NVVB01000099.1, from coordinate 4,856 downwards.
AGCGTATATAAAGGCCGACAACACTGAAGCCGGCGACCAATTTGCTTGGAGCCTAAGTTTATCCGCCAACGGTAATACCTTAGCAGTGGGCGCGAACAGAGAAAGTAGCGCAGCCGCGAAAATTAGTGCAACGGGCAGTGAACAAGACAGTACACACCTAACTGCCACCGATGCCGGTGCCGCCTACCTCTTCGTGCGTAGCAATCAAACCTGGACTCAGCAAGCCTACATCAAAGCGAGCAACACCGAAGCAGGCGATCAATTTGGTTGGAGTATCAGCCTCTCCGAAAATGGCGACACTCTAGCCGTCGGTGCAATTGACGAAGACGGTGATCCCATTGAGATTATTTCGGATCAAGACGTAATTGAACAACAGACTTTTGAAAAGTCAGGAACAGTTTATGTATTTATTCGCCAAGAAAACACATGGCTCCAACACGACACCATTAAAGCCAGCAATTTTGGCACAGCCGATCATTTTGGCGCAAGTGTCAGCCTATCTGCTGACGGCAACACCCTTGCCGTAGGCGCAGAATCCGAATCGAGTAATTCAAACAGCATTAGCACAGACGGCTCAGGCGAATCAGATAATACCGCCCCAGGCGCAGGCGCCGCTTATTTATTTTCACGCTTTGATGCATCCTGGCAACAACAAGCCTACATCAAAGCGAGCAACAGTGACGAAAATGATAATTTCGGCCATCAGGTCGCCCTTTCCGCAAACGGTAAAACGCTGGCTGTTAGCGCCAATAAGGAAGACAGTAGCGTGTTCGGTGTGAACACCAACGGTAGTGAAGAGGAAGATAATGAAAGTATAAACTCCGGTGCAGTGTATATTTTTCAACTCATTGATTCAGTCTGGAACCAGCAGGCATACATAAAAGCCAGCAACACCGAAGCAGAAGATAATTTCGGACAAAGTATTAGCCTATCAGAGTCAGGGCGCTTGCTTGCAGTAGGAGCTAACAAGGAGGACAGCAATGCCACTGGCGCCAGTAAAAACGGCGAAGGTGAATCAAGCAACGACCTCTCTAGCGCTGGCGCTGCTTATGTATACAGCCAAAATGACGCAATCTGGGATCAACAAACGTATGTGAAAGGCAATAACGCTGAAACCACTCTTTCTTTGGGTTCAAGTATCAGTCTTTCGGCTGACGGCCAAACGTTAGTCATCGGAGCGCATCAATCGTCCAATTTCACAGGCAGCGTATTGACTTACTAAGCGTGCAGCGCACAAACTGAAAACTGCATCGGACTCTATAGAAACCTGCATTAATCGTACAAAATTTAACACAACTATTTAACACACCCATTTCTCGCGCCAACAAAATAATTATCATGGCGAATAAAACCCTACACCAATGACCATTAAAGTCAGGTTGAGAAATTCAAATTTTGCCCTATAGTTATGACGCGAATAGTTAAATTGGATTACGGCTATCTCCCCAAACCTTTTATATTGATTGATAACCAAGACTTACTGCGACAATGCATTAATACGCGCTATCCTGATCAATTTAGACCCAAATAGAATCAAGCCAACCTCACCAGGGGCAACTTCATTACACCCGCCCAGCATTAACCGTTTTATTGTATTTAAATCAGTGCTCTTATAAGATCAGAATCAATATAAAAACAACACGCACAGCTCCACTCGAGCTTCGCACTTAATAACAACACTCAATGGTTGAGTTGCTATGATCCAAAAACAACATTTATTAAAACCGTTAATTTATTTAGCCACTTCAATTCTGATTGCGCCCCTTCAATGCTTAGCTGCTGCGCCAGACCAATTAACATTAGACATTGTGCTCGAGAGCTCTCAGCAAACAACTCCCCAAGTGGCCACTGAAACAGGACTGCTATCTGCATGCAGCTCATTAGGCAATCTAGCGGATGGCCAACGTAGCCCCCAACAAGACAATCTTCTCGTGATCTGTTCATCAATGAACCAAGCCAACCAAAGCGAATTAGATAATTTTCACGAACAACTATCCCCTAAATACGCGTCCTCACTAAGCAAAAATATAACCACCGGAAATAACACCTCAAGAATCAGATCGGTTTCCAATCGCTCAAGCGCGCGCCCAGCGAAACGATCCAAAAACACCCAAGCAGACGCCACTTATTTCGAGAGCGATAGTGGTAATTATTACGGGGACTATAGCGACGTCTATCAAAATGAATCCTATTTTTACAAAGCGTCTTTTTCCCCTTCAAACTTGACGGACTCAGAAAACGGACAATTTGATAATCTTAATGAATTATTAAAACGTGTCGATGCCTTTGCAAGCGTTTACACATTACATGCGACTAAAGACGCGACTATTCAAGATTCAGGCTACGAAAACGACACCATTAGCCTATTATTGGGTGGCAACTACCGCTATACCAATAAATTCATCATCGGCACCGCCTTAGAGCTGGCCTATTCTGAGCTCGCCTTAAATCCTCAAAAAGGCGGCATAGAAATTGACAACTATAATTTATCGTTATTTGGAAGCTATCTATATAAACCCCAATGGATTTTCGACGCATCCATTTATACAGGGATTTATGACTACCAAACCAGCCGTGACGTTATATTCTTTCTAGGCGGCGCACCCTCTATCGAAAAAATAAACTCATCAACCGATGCATTCCAATGGGGCTTAAGCCTCAACACCTCCTATAGTTGGAATTACAACAACGGCATCGAGTTAACGGCCTTGGGTAAGTTTACGTACATCAACGCCGAAGTAGACGGGTATGAAGAACAAGGCAGCACCGGCTTTGAGTTAATCGTTGATGATCAAGAGAATCAAAATGCGTCAACGGACATTACCATTGAAACTCGCAGAGCGTACGGGTTTAGTTGGGGCTCACTAATCCCCCAAATATCCATTACATGGATTCACGAATTGGACGAAGAAGCCGCTCCGGTAATCTCATCCTTTGCTGCTGATCCAGACGCCTCTTTAATTGCTTTTAATACAGACGAATTCGACCAAGATTATTTCAATTTCTTAGTGGGCTCATACATCGGCCTACCGCGTGGACTCAGTGGCTTTGCACAACTCGAAACGATACTAGACTTAGACGACTACACCTCCACCAACTTTTCAATAGGCATTCGAACCGAACTTAAGTAATCCTTAGGAATCATCAGAATGACAACACTTCAAAATAGCCGTTACTTTATTGCCAGTATTTTATTAACGTTAAGCCTTGCAGGGTGTGGCGGCTCTAGCAACTCGATCCCCGACCACGCCACACTGGTGGTTTCCATGACTCAAAGCGATGCGCTCACCAAGGCCGGGGGCGCCACTCGAAGTCAGGCGGTATCCGCCGGTCAAAATGAAACCGTCCCTTCTGACATCCAAACATTAATCATTGAAGTGCGCGACAGCCGAGAAGCCATAGTAAAATCAGCGTCAACCTCCTCACTGACTGGCGTGATGCGACTCAACGTAATTCCTAATGAGAACCTCTTGGTGAGCGTAAGGGCTATCAATGGTCAAGACACCCTCTATCAAGGCAGCACGTCTGTCGAAGCCTTATCCCCCAACGAATCAAGAGCGGTGTCTCTTCCCTTAAACAAAACATTTACCGTCGCAATCGGCTCAAGCGCCGTAATCATTGATATTAATGAATCAGCATCGCTCACCGGAACCGTCAGCGGGCTGAGCAACAACACCGTCGGCTACGCGGTCAACGGCATTACTGGAGGCAACCCGACTCTGGGCATCGTCGATATCGAAGGCGTCTACACGCCTTCAAGTGGTTTTTTATCAAACACAACTGTCACGCTTAGTGCATTCCCCATCAACCTTCCTTCACTCTCTGCAGACGTACAAATAAGCGTGTTGGTCGATGCAGTTTGGGATCAATTCAATTGGGACGATGGCAAAAAATGGCAATAAAAACCAACATCACCGCCCACAGCATTCCCCTACAGGCAATACACGAGAAACGCTAATTTAACATTAATCAATGGTATCCACTTCACCCCTTAGGTAACCGAAATGATAAAGCACTCGATTTTCTCTATAACGCTGTTGCTAGCCTCCTCCACACTGCTTGCCGGCCAAGCGAGTGTTACCCCTTTCAATGGCGGTGAAACTGCGACTGCCAGCAGCGTTAACGCCTCCTTCAATGCATTGATAACGGCAATTAATGACAATGACGCCCGCATCGCCGTGCTAGAAGCGGCAGCAACCAACGATGACGTAGGTGATAGAACGTATTTACTTTCTCAAATGGGAACCATACTTAGAGGTGATGGGGAGCTTTCCTTCACAACCGTTGGAACGACCAGCCAATCCTTTACCTTGGGTATCAGCAGTAACGGTAGTTTTAACCTTGCGGGCGTAGAAAATGAGGCTGAGCTGAACATAGCATCGCCCAGCATCAATACATTTCTGAGCCCAGTAAATGTTAACGAAACCGGCACATGGACTCAATCAGGCCCAAGCGTCACCCTGACCTTCACAGACCTATCAACGGTTACATTTCAAACCTCACTCAACGGCCGCGTTCTTATCGCAAACGACTTTTCTATCGGCTTCGATGGCCCCACCACCGAGCGAGGAGAGTCTTCCATAATTATCGGCGTTGAGGTAGGTCAGTAAAGCTTCGCTGAGCAGCTCAGTCAAAATAGGCCGAATACTCCGAGCAATGAACACACTTAACAAATCAAATAGAACCCTGCCTAAGCCCGCCGCTTGACTGTCGTCAGTTAACCGGCGAAAACGCACGCCCCTTTAGAGCAGACTTTAATCGCAGGGGACTCGGTCCACATCGATTGCTCTCCATAGCTAAGCATTACCCTACGAAAACAATAATTCAATCTTTAAAATTAAACTCAACAATCCCTC
>NVVB01000098.1 GCA_002402085.1 Gammaproteobacteria bacterium | reverse complement strand
TACATCGGAGTGCGTGTGATTCGGGGTGCTACTGGTTGTTGTTTGTCAGTTGTTTGAGCGCAGATATGCTTGGCATAAAGAAATAAGCGCCACCTTTAGTTGTGACAAACTGCGGAATATTTTTAAGCTTGTGCCGCATTGGCTTTTGAGCAATGGTGAAGTCATCGCCCGTGAGGCCATGCTCTTTCGGGCGGGTACCTAACAATGGGTCAAGGTCGTTATATAAACCATTAAATTTTTCGTTGTTTACCCATGTCTGCTGGATAAATTCAAACTGACGAGCAAGGTCTGCGTTAAAGCATAAAAAGTGCAAGCCCCGTGTTTCTGTGTCATCTGCTTTCATCATTGCCGCTGGGGAGAGGCGTTTGTGTAAAGGCTTGCCGTAGGGGCGGCCTCGTCTCATGATGCGATGATGATTAACGCTGGCCAAAATAAATACGAAAGAATTTCAAGGTTTTCACCTAATGTATACAGGCTCAGTATGATTAACATTGCAATTCCTACACCAGCTTGGGGCTGGCTGACGACTTTACGTAGCAAGCAGATGTAGGTGGATGACATGGCCAAGGCTAAGGCGGCGAAACCAACAGCACCTTTAACGAAAAGAAGTCCATACCAGGTATGGTGGGAGCCAATGGGCATGTATTCCACGAGGTGGGGCCCGCGCTCGACGATACCATGGCCCCATATAGGCGCTTCGTCTGACCAGCGTTGAATGGCGATTCGTGCAAGACCGTCGCGGACTCTAGAGGAGCCGCTACGGGCGCTCTTGAAGTCATCGTAGGCGTTATTGAGTATTGATAGTAATGTGTCGGCGAGGATTGATGTAAAGAGCAGGCCCACGGCCAAGAGCAATAGAATATAGGGGTTGGATAACTTCCTTAATAAATACACAATGGGGGCGGTGACCAGTATCACTACAAACCCCGCACGCGATTGGCAAAGAACACAAATCATTAGTGCGGCGGTAATGCCAAGTATTCTCCAGATTCGCGATGCATCTTGCATCGCAAATATGAAATAGATATTGGCCAGTAGTCCTGCGGCTGGCGCCCATGGCGCAAAATAACGCCAGCGAGGAAGGCCTGACTCTGGGTTAATGCCATAGATCTGTACTTCAAAAAACTCGGGTCCTGGCCCACCGATAATGCTAAGCGGTGAGATATACAAGGTACCGGGGAGCCCAATAAAATAGAAGAGTATAAGAAATGGCGTAATAAGAAGCGTTTGCAAGCCAATGATATTGCAGGCTCGATAAATGATTGCATTTCGAATGGGCAGTACCGCGCCGACGAAGATAAATATTGCTAATAACGCCCAGCCCTTCGCCCAACCAATACTTGATTTAATTAGTTTAGGGATGCCCAAGTCGAAGCTAGCGTGGCCGATGATAAGGGCGACTTCCATTACCAGCATGGCGATTAACCATATCGTGACATTAGTGGGGATAGTAATGGGTTTGTTGGACGGGGTTTTATTGTGGCCATTTATATTGGGGTAACGTACCCAGTAATAGAGGGCCAATGCAAATAATAGCCATCCCAGTACGGGCGCTAAAATATACAAGCCGCCTAGTAAATAAATGGGGTAGGTATAGATAAGTGCATACCATACTACAAGTTCGCAAGTACCTTGTGGAGCAATTTTTTCCGATACCATAATAGAGTTAAACTAAAGGTGGATAAAATAGCCGCCATTATGGCGCCCAGTAATGAAATTATTTTATTGGGAGAGCTCGGTGCTTTTGGATAACTGGGCTTGGCTAAGACTTGTACTAAAGGGTAGGAGCCGTATATATCCACTTGATTGAGATCGAGTTGCGCTGCTGCGGAGGTATAAATCGCTTCAGAAAGATTAAGTTCTCGTTCGAGATCATCAAGTTTTGCGACATGATCCGAAAATAAACTTATTTTGCTAACTAATTCTTTTTGCGTTGCAGTAAGCGATACAATTTTATTATTCAGTCCTTTCGATTCTGCGAAGGAGAGGATTAGTTTTTCGAACATGCCGCTTTTAAGTCGGCTTTTACCCAGGTTGATCAGTTTAAGCGTGGATAGATTGTCTAAACCGACTAGTTCTAAACTACGTTTTAATAAGTGCTCTTGTGCGACGCGACGTTTTTCTTTTTCGTTGATTACGGCGGGGTGGTTGTTGCCCCATTTTGAAACGTGGTTTGCTAATTGTGACTCGCTAAGGTGGTATTGTGCCTGGTATAACTGAAATAGCTCGTCTGCTTGGAGTGTGAATGCGTCGGCTGCTCGATCTGGGTTGATGCTTAGGCTAGACGATAACTGGTCGATATAGCCTTGAATGTTAGTTTGGTCGGCCTTTAATAATTCAATCTGCTGCCTTAACTGTTCTGCCGAGGAAGTCCAATCGTCATACTGTTTATGAGAGATCAGTGCAGTTTTCTTTTTGAAGGCCACCAGTCGTTGCTTGTCATCATTAAGGGTCTGGGTGTAGACAAAAAGAGATTTTTTAACGCTTTGCGCTCTTTTTTGTTGTTCATCTTGTCGAAGGGCTGTCAGCTGATCTGTGAACGATTGATACAATGCCCAGGCGCGTCGATTTGAATCCACTGAACTTATTCCTTTCACGCTAATTTGAATGATAGAGCTTCGGTCAACGAGTTTGACCTTCGGCTTTTGAAAAACACTTTCGTCAAGGTTGAGTTTGTGAGCAGTCTTAACGAGTACCGAATTACTGAGCAGTATTTGTTTGTAATTCACCGAAGGGTTTACATTTTGTATTGCGTAAGGTGAAGTAGACGCACTTTGCGCTTCTCCTACACGTTCTAAGCTGACCTTTGAGCTATTGCCTGTGCCGGGCAGCATTAATGAGAAGTGACTGGTGTAACCTTTGGGTGTGTTCCAGTACAGCATTAAACCACTTGCAATGCCTATGTAGGCTAGCAAGAGCAATAAAAAATATTTACGCCAGCGCTGTTTTGGTGATTTCTTCCAAATCACCAGCGCAGTGGACGTTGTCGGCTCGTCCCAGGGGGTAAAGAACGGGTTCTTATTGCGCATCAATTAAATCGAAAAGATATTTGAATTGAGTGAACGGGGATACAATGTCGCCGAGTGTTCTAGCAATATCTCTTATATTGGTTACTGTTGAGTCATAGCAGGCAATCGCATCCTCCGGCAGTACATAGGGATTGAATTCGTCTCTACTGGCGTGATTAATCAGGTCCTCGACACTGCGCAGTATTACTTCGGTTTGGCCCGTGAGCGGGTTTTTACTAATAAGTACTACTCTGCGTGAGGCGTCGGTGGAGTAGATTCCGCCAACGCAGTCTCCAGAGACAGCGGCTTGGAGCAGCTTGGTGCCGTAGGGCAGGCTGGTTGAGTATTTGCCAACGTTGGCTGCTGAGTTGTTCTTTGACGGGGTAATTAAGTTTGAGATATACACACGAAACCCTTTTGGGGTTATTTGAGAAGGCCTGACTAGTTCGTGTTGAAAGCAGCCAGTGGTGGGCACCACCACGTGATCGCCAGCGATCAGAGGGATATCGTGTACGGGCGCGCCTGAGAAGATACCGCTTAGATCGATATCCATTTGCCAGCCGTCTCTAATTACGATGACTTTACTAACTTTTGCGTCAGGCCGTACACCAGAAGCGGCTCTTAATGCTTCAGATAAAAATCGTGTCGCAGGGTATCCGCCATAAGCGACGGTGCGGTCTTTATGGACTTGGCTAGGCAATTTATCATTGATTAACTGTCTCCCGGCGTTGTATACCGCGCCCGCGACTGATACTTGAATTGGCGCCCATTGCAACGTGCGTACACTGACTTTTAAATTGATGGGTTTAAATAAATCATTCTTGATTAAATGCATCGCAATTTTGTTTTCGACTTCTGACGTGTCTAAGCCTTGAATGGGAATGGCCGTGGTAAAAGGTAAATTCAGATTGCCATCCAAATTGACCACGTAATTACCGCTGAACTCTTCGCCTTCGAAGATTAATACCTCGATTAAATCACCCGGAGAAAGCGGCAGCGTACGCTTGGTGCCCCAGGGCGTTCGGGCTGGCTTTTGATGGTCGAGTAAAACACGGTTTAACGGGTCATCACTCCAAAAGTGTGTTGGCATTGCGCCCAGCGGTGAGGGGGCATTTAAACAGTTCTCGGAATAGGCGTACTGGGTTCGATAGGTAGGCTTTAATCCTGCGATATGGGGACGTGTGTGCTTCATTAAAGGTAAAGGCATCCCTGTACGGTCTCGCTTTTCTTCTTGTTTTGGATTATGGCGAAATTTGTTAGTCAGCATTGCTGAAAATTTTTCGGGAATAAAGTAATCAACGCTGGTATGGGCAAGCGAGGGATCTTTTTGATGTTCTATCGAGTGACTACAACTTACAGTGAGAGGCACAAGGCCGTAAATTAGGCAATATCTAGCGTAGTGCCAAAGAGGGCGGAGCTGTTGAAACCTGTTGGCCATGTTGAATTACGTCCTTAATATCGAATACCAAAGACTGATAAGCAATATTCAATCCATTGTGGTTTTAATGTTCACTTTAAGTCCGTATTTATCACACCGATTACTGGTCAAAACCAATTGCAAGGTCCTAACGCGCGGAATTCGACGCACGCAAGTCATATAGACTTGCATTTTGGCTGGCAAAGCGAGGCGATAACGTAATTATTTTGGATGTTTAATGGGGGGAGTATCTGAAAAGGCTTTTCAAATTACTTGGTTTGGATTATGCGTCGCAATTTGCCACGCAAAGTCGGGACCATTCAGCGGGAACATTCAGATAGCTGAAAGGGGGGCATTAGAAGTTAACGTACACTACGTTATTTATGTTTCTTTTCTGCGTGCTGAGCAAGTCTCTCAGCTCATGGGAACTGCCTGTGTTGCGACGATCGCTGATTAACCAATCAAGCTTGCTTTCACTCAATGACCAATACTTGCCGAATTGATCGATGCAATAGTCTTTATAGATTATTTTGTTATGAATTCTAGCGTACTTCTTAATGTGGCAGTAATCGGAAATTATGCATTTGGAGAGCTTCGTGTTGGATTCTATAACGCAATTGGAGCCGATGAGTAATGGCCCGACTAACTCAACGTCCTCTTCGATAATGCAGCCTGAACCGATTACCACGTCCCCCTTGATATTATCCTCTGCACATTTGATTACGCAATTGATACCACAGTGGAGGCCTTTTGGATGTTGGCTACCTGGTAGGGGGATGAAATCGTTGGGGTTGCTCAGTGCGCTTTGGGTGGCTTTAAGGTAATCGGCCAGGTTTCCTATATCGATCCAATTAAAGTCGGTTTGGTAACCGTACAGCGGGGCTTCTTTTTCGACTAAAAGTGGCAATAGGTCGCCTCCAATATCAAACACTTGGCCCTGAGGGATATAGTCTAAAATCTCCGGTTCAAAGATATAGATCCCGACATTGGCGAGCGATGATTTCGCCTCGGACTGGCAAGGCTTTTCTTGAAAGCTAACAATGCGATCATCGTTAGCGAGTTCTACGACGCCGTATTTATGCACATCGACCGGGTCCACTTGCTTTAATATAACCGTTGCGAGCGCACCATTTTTTTTGTGTTGCGCGACGGCACTTTGGAGATCGATGTCGATTAGCGCGTCACCACACAATACGATAAAACTATCGTCGAAAAACCCGCTTTGATGATGAATCTTGGAGATTCCCCCAGCGGACCCTAAGGCATTGGAATGTAGGCCTTTGGTATCCTTATAGCCCTCGTAGGAATAGGCCAGTGCTACGCCCTGACGTTGACCCGACTGAAAGTAGTGTTCTATCTCTTCGCTTAAGTAACTGGTGTTAATGATGATTTCTTTAATACCTTGAGACTCTAGGTGGCAGATAATGGATTCCATGACCGGTGTGCCCAGAAAGGGGATCAAAGGTTTAGGCGTGTCAAACGTTAAGGGTTGCATGCGAGTGCCTTGTCCAGCCGCCAGTATCATCGCTTTCATGGTGTCTCCGCTAAATTATTAAACAACGTGTGTATTACTATTTCGGGGGGGCATTGAATTCTTAGGGGGAATCCGGTCGTACCGACGCCTCTTGAGGTGTAGCCCTGGTAAAACTCCCTGAACCAAGCGCCATTGATAAAACGCCGTTGGCATCTTGAATTATTGATAATGGGTTTGCCCCAAGGAAGACAGATTTGGCCTCCGTGAGAGTGTCCACAAAGATAAAGGTCTATGGGGAAGTGTTGGGCCAACGCCGATCTCTCGGCTGAATGAGCCAGTAGGATGGTCGGGCATTGCTTCGCACAGTGTGACATTGCTTTGGGTAAGTCATCTTTTTGCCAGTAGTGTGGATCGGAAATTCCAACGATATTGATGCGCTGCCCATTCACTTTAATAAAGGTACTTCGGTTATCGAGAACAGTGACGTCGTGTTTTACTAATTGATTCATAAATTCGGGCGTGTCGTGATTGCCCTGAACGGCGACTATTCCATGTTCGCAACGTAGACTGTTGAGTAGTGGCGCAAGCAATTTAAGGGTGTTTTTATTGCTTGCGCAGCGGTTCAATTTATAGTCACCGGTTAATACGACTAGATCAAACGTTAATGATTCTAATTGCCTAATTAAAGACGCACCGTGGTCTGGAATGCTTTCAATGTGAATATCACTTAAGTGCAGTATCTCTAAATTGAAGGCTTTGCTACCAGGCTGGCCTGAGCAAACCTTATTGATATTCACTTGGTAATTTAGCGTGGATTGAGTTGCCCAATGTTCGATGCCTAGCTTTGAGATAAGCGCATTGAGGAATTTTGAAGCGGAACATGTTTTGTCATAAATTAGTCCTGGCATGTCAGTCTCAGTATGCGCCTGTGCAACGAATAATGGCGGGAATGGTAAGCACGATTATCTTTGTATCCATCCATAAATTTGCGTGTTCTACGTAATGCAGGTCTAAATCGATTTGTTCGCTAAAAGAAAGGTTTGCTCGGCCTGAGATCTGCCATAGACCGGTAATGCCAGGCATGGCATCAAGCCGTTTTAGCGCACGTAAATCATATTTTTCGACTTCGCTTACAAGCGCAGGCCGTGGGCCGACGAGAGACATTTCATTGCGCAAGACATTGATTAACTGAGGCACTTCGTCAATCGAAAGTTTTCTTAAAATTCGCCCTATACATGTGACACGGGGGTCTCGTTTATATTTCGAACAAATACCCGCTCGATCGCTTTGGTAGGTTTTATTGAGGGATTCATTGCTTTCGCAATTGTGATGCATGGTCCTGAACTTCAAAAGAGTAAAATGTTTACCGTTGTATCCAACGCGTTGTTGAGCGAATAAGATAGGGCCTTTGGAATCCAGTTTAATAAGTAGGGCGACTAGAACAAGTACCGGCCATATTAAAGCCAATGCAGTACAGGATATGCAAATGTCCAAGAGCGTTTTAGCCGTGGGGTAGTAGCGCTTACTTAATATTGAGTTTGGTATGAAATAGGCAGTTGATTTCGCAAATGGCGTTGATGTCTTATTCATCTTAGATTTCTCCTTTGTGTAGCATTACTCGTAATAGAAATAGTGGATTGCCAATCAAGTAGCGGCGCCAAAGCCTTTGGGGTTCGATTGACATTCTCCACAGCCACTCACATCCGATTTCCCGCATCCACAGTGGTGCGCGTTGAATATTCCCGGAATAGAAATCAAAGAGCCCGCCTACACCCATAATGACTTTACAGTGCAGTTTGGCCTTGTTTTCATCGATCCATTGTTCTTGAATCGGTGAACCCATACCCACAAAGACGAAGTCTGCGTTGCTTGCATTGATCTGATCGATGATTGCTTGCGTATAGGTTGGGTCGAAATGCCCGTGGTGAAAGCCGGCAATGTTTAAGTTAGGGAAGTCTTGTTTTAAGTGAGAAATCATTGCGTCGAGGTTGACTTGTGTTGCCCCTAAAAAAAATGGTTTGAGTTGTTGGGCTTCCAGTTTTTCGCAYAAGGGTGCGAATAAATCAGTGCCATTAAGGTTATCCTTCAGCAAGACATGCTTGATCATGCAGGCGCAACGCACGCCCGAGCCATCCGATAAGACCATGTCGCTGCGTTGCAATAGTGTTTGATAGGTGTTGTGAGTAAACGCGATATTTAAATTGTTGGCGTTGACGAAGTTAACTACAGCGGGAAAAGTAATGGGTAACGTCGCATAATGAATGATCGACTCGATGCATTGCTTTTGATTGACGTTATTGATTTTGATATTGAAAATTTTAAACTTTGAGCAGCTTAATAAGTTTGAATTGTTATAGATAAGGTAGTTGATAGCGATCTTTAGTAGTAATGAGAGTTTTTCGMAGAGTGTGTTAGTTCGTAGGTAATGTGCGTATTGCCTCTCACTATTGTTGGTGTTGAGCCCAACCCAGTACCAAGCATCTAGAATTGAAAACAAACCGGGTGTGGACCAGTTGGGGTTTGGGGGTAGGTTTTCGCAACGTTGGGCGTAGTTTTTGTATCGTTTTGCGCCTACTAAGGAAAGGTCTCCGCTAATTATGCTTAATAGATAGGGGATTGTTTTTCCTGGTAGTGAGTTATTGAATTGTTTTAGTGTGATGAGCCTAACGTCGTCGACTTGAAATGAAACGCTTTTTAAAAGCGGTTCATTCCTTATCAGTAAGTAGAGGCAATGTAATAGGATGATCGGTAGGCAGCCAATCAAATAGATACCGCAGATGATTTTCTCTGAATACAACGGTGAATTGATTGGAGAAATCTGTTCATGGATTGGTAAAGAATAATTTTGTGTTGGTTTTGATTTTTGTCGCATTGTTATCTTCCACAAATTCGTTTCCTTGGAACTTGCAAAGGTTGTACCCATTAATTTCCCTTGATTTTGTCTCGAAATGCCTGTGTTGCTGCTCAATTGTGTATTTTGCTTTTCATTTTGCGACGGAAAAAGGGAATGCCCAGTGATTGTGCTCTTGAGGGAGGAGATAGAAGCTGATGTGTAGGGGATTAGAGAGACTGGTATAGGGTTTGCAAAAGTCGTTGATAGAGACTTAAACCCACTATCTGCGCCGATAAGACATGCGTATTAGTGAAGGCTTTTGAAACGAGAGATTATTTATGAATACAATTGATACGGCYATTATTCCTTTGGARATTTCACCTCGTCACCGTTTGTTAGGCTCGGCTAACGCTAAACTGGGCACCGCTAAGTCAGGCACRRCTACAGCGACGAACCTGGGRGCAGCGCTGCCTGAGTTGGGCGGGAATTTAATTTATGAGTTGGTGGAGGAGTTTTGGCAAGCGGGGATTAGAACCTTTATTTTCACCTCTACCGCGCAAGAGGCTGACGCAGAGCATTGGGAGTCCCAGCGCTCCATCGCGAGTCATTACAAACATCAGCTCATTAAACGACTTGGCGTACATTATGGTAAGGAGTTGACTATCATTTGGCAAAACTCTCAATGCCAACAATCGCTTGGGGATACTCTGCTCGATTGTCAGGGCTTAGTCGGAAACAACAGTTTCGTTTTAGGCCTGGCTTCTCATGTCGTTATTCCAGAATACTATTACTGCCTGCGTGATATGATCGAAAATGCTAACAAGGCATCAGGGGATGTAATTGGACTTAACTTAGCGTGGTTTAATCATCAGCAGCAAATCAGTGATACAGGGCTTGGCTTTGTGTCTGCAAGCGTGGGTTCGAAATACCGTTCTCATTCAATCTCTTTTTCTAAGTTACAGAGTTGCAAGTGCTGGAATTTTGGGCGTTTTATATTTACTCCTCAATTATTTGAGCGCATTCATCGTAATGCAGAGCTGGTGACGAGTGTTGAAGATTTAACACTGCTCGACCAGGAAGAAAGCGAAACACTTTACTACTGCGGCCCTAGTTTCTTCTTTAATTGCGATACCTTAGATGGATTTCTTGAGGCTGAAAAATATTTTTCTCAGCTTCGTCATGGATATGCAGCGAAGGCCTGACATTTGTTTAAACTTAACAATGAGGTAGAAGGAAAATTATTCCCAAAATCTCAATGTTGATTTTATACGTTGATCGTGATTCTGCTTGAGTGCCTAGTTTGCTTACGCTTCGTTTGGCGTTCGATTGCTTTAAGCAGATCTATTGGGGATGTTGATTTCGATTTTCGGAGCTGAACGTAGCACTGGTTAAGGATGATGGACGATAGCGTAGAAATCGATTTCGCAGTAGTGTTCGATACTAATCCGTCCGCGACTCTAATTGTCGATTCAAAAGGAAATGTAGTCGCGTTAAATGACGCCGCTAAGAGGCTGTTTGCCTACGATAATGCGTGCTTGCTCGGGCTAAAGCTATTTCATCTGCAAGCACATCGTAGTGACCAAAAAGCAATGACCTCATCGGTAATGACTTTGCTACGAGATCTATCGAGCCCGGTGGAAACTATTTTTCAGCGGCGCGATGGAGGCCAGTTTCCGGGGACAGTGAAGGCGAAGCCGTTTCGTCAACAGGACGGCACTGAAATATTTGTATTGGTGATTGAAAATGTTACAAGTCAAAAAATGAAAGAAGGCTCTAGAATTCGCGATAAAATTGAAGCTGATAAGTCCAACGAAGCTAAATCTGATTTTTTATCTTCGATGAGTCATGAAATCCGCACGCCAATACAAGGCACCTTAGGGGCTTTGGATCTTTTGAGCCAAACCGATTTATGTGATCAGCAACTGTATTATCTAAACCTTGCGAAAAACTCTTCGTCGAGTTTATTGGATATTGTCAATGATGTTTTGGACATGGCCAGTCTGGATGCGAATGCCTTACGTTTAAACGCGACTGTTATTGATTTGTTTCAGTTGTTAGATGAAATTTACGGAATTTATCGTGTGTGTGCGTATGAAAAAAACAGCGATATCACACTAAAAATCGATTCCAGCGTTCCAAGAGAAATTAATGCTGACCCCGTGAGGCTGCGCCAAATATTATGTAACTACATCTCCAATGCGATCAAATACAGTGATAAGAGTGAAATAGATATTCACATTCGAATCGACAGCGATAACGCGTTGGTATTTGAGGTGAACGATAATGGGCCTGGGGTAGACGAAGACATTGCTCATACGTTGTTTACCCAACATGTAATGGGTAAGAAAATTGATCCGCAATATGGCAGTTATGGAATAGGCCTTTCGATTTGCAAAAAGCTGGCGGCATTGATGGGTGGGTCGGTTGGCTACACGCCTCGTCAACCTACAGGCGCTAGCTTTTGGCTTAAAATTCATCTGCAAGCGTCGAATGCAGCCTCTGAACATGCGACTATTAATAAGCTCAAGCAAGCCATTATTTATTCTGACGAACCCATTAAAGCGATGTTGGAGCATCAACTCTCAGAATGGAAAATTGCTATTCGTAACAGTGGTGCGGCCTTTCTGCCGTGTGAACAGGTGTCAGATTGCTTTTCCATTGATGCAGAACTATTGTTTGTTTTTGATTCAAATTCCTTCCCGAAGGCGAAATTACTAAAGTATATCAATAGTTTGATTTTCTACTTTAATGCCGATGAAAACATGAATCGGTCCATAATAATGCTTGTCTTTGGGCTTTCGGCCAATGAGATCGGTGGCTTGTGTTCTACAAACGTTGAAGTAGTTGCCTGTGCAGACGCCTATAGTCTTCGGCTATTGTGGACCTGTTGCCTCGATGCTATGGAGGCTGATGTGCTGGCTTCAACGCTCTTGGTTGCTAAGCCCTCGGTAATAAGCGCAAGGAATAATCCCTCAGCCAAGGCTAATCCACTGCCTAGTGGGCCTGTTACGGACGCTTCGCTAACTACGGAAGTAGACCAGGCCTCGTTGATCCTGGATGGCCGACACGTACTGATCGCTGAGGACAGTGATACCAATCTTGAAATATTTTGCCTGCAACTAGAGGGAGTTGGGGCCACCGTCGCGCGCGCTAGAGATGGTCTTGAAGCCCTAGAACAGTTCGAAAAATGTAATGTGGACATCGCTTTGTTGGACCTTCAGATGCCCAAGTTGGGCGGTTTTGAAATAGTTCAAAAAATACGCGCGATGGATAAATACATTCACTCGCCGCGGTCGATTCCTATCATCGCAATGAGCGCGAACGTGATTGGCAATATAAAACAACAATGTTTGTCTGCGGGGTTTGATGACTTTTTGTCAAAGCCTGTGCAGCGTGACACCTTTTTGCAATCCGTTCGATACTGGATAGAGGCCGCCAAGGAAAATAATTCGCCTTCAAATATAGTGGCCCTAAATCAGACCGGTGATAATTTAGAGGTCAAAAGCCATGGCGTAGATCAGGTGGTAGTGGACTTTCGATTCTTAGAAAGCCAGCTCTTGCAGGTAAGGCCGCAAGCCGGATTACGGATGATAGAATTGTTTATTACTGAAGTAGCGGGGCGTATTACCTTAATTGCTGAGGCAATCGAAAAGCCCGACTACCAAACGCTCAATAATGAAGCCCATGTGTTAAAAAGTAGTAGTGCTTCATTTGGTGCGGTAGCATTGAAACAGTTAGCGTCGTCATTAGAGACTGATTCACAGGAAGAGAATTTCCAACAGTGCCTTGATATCAGTAACAGTATGCAGGCTGTATTTAAAGTGACTCGCGCAAGGCTTCGTGATTACATGACGGCTTATAAGGATAAACCCCGCTAGATTGCTGCGGTCTTGGAGCGACCTATTTACTGGGCCACTAAGCGGTCGTCATTCACCACTTGGGAAAGAACCCACTTTCGCCGTGATTCAGAAGCCAGTATGACAACGGGTAGAGACGAAAGTACATTGGACATGGGGTATCGTTTTACTAAGCCCTTAAGCATCCACGGCATACTATCGCCGAAGCGTGATGCTTGCGTTAATACCGTCAACGTATGCTCACCGCCTTCTACTTCGATAGCAACTACTTCTTGGGCTCCGAGTACTGGCTCCAAATCACCGCTGGCGTTGCCTTGTAGATAGATTTCATCCGACTGTTTTACTACATCGTATAGAATCTCCATCGGCATACAAAAGATAACTAGACAGGCTTTCCAGCCCAGTTGCACTTGATCTCCGTTCGGGATTTCATTGACGACTAAGTGTTCGCCGCCGGGCATGAACTCAAGTAAATTATTCTGATCAATCAAATAAGGCTGAGCAACTGATAGTGGTATGGGCAATAAGGAAATTCCGCTGCTAAATAGAATCGCTTGGCGACTGCCATTATCGTTATACCATTGCACCGGCTGCATCAGCGTTACCTCGCCAATTTGCCCAAGGTCAGTGAGTAGCTGTCGGGATTCAGGGTTGGCCGTATACAAAGGGATTGTAGGCTGAGTGGGCAAGTCTTCGATAGGCACTCGAGGTTCGTTCTCCTTTAGTAGGTCTCCTTTGAAAGGTTGTAACGCCCCCCACGCGGACAGGTTGGCCGCCATGACATCAAACTCTGGCATGGACTTAAGTGCTGATTGAATGTAGAAGGGCGCTGTATCCAGATTAACCCATTCAGAATCGATCACTAAGACACGATCGTCTGCTAAGGCAATAAACTCAAAGTGTTGAAAAAACACATCCACATAMCCCTTGATGGAAAGAAAGGAGATATCGCCGTTGTCGTGAACGCTTTGTTGTGTCTGGGAGGATGCTCGCAAGGAAAACAGACCCGCATTCACTTTATACACGGTTTCATAGACGGTGTGATTCCCGCTTCGTGATAGCTCAGTGACGCTAACAGTCTCGGGAACAATATTGGCTTTGTTTTCTAAATAAAATAACTGACTCACTTCTTCCAACGCTGTCAGGGGGGAGGGCGTTGATTCAGTTGGATTCGAGTTCGAGCCATCGAGTGAGGAAGGCCTTTCAAAAACCGCTAGACTCATGGTGATTCGTGCATCAGGGTATTCGTTTAACGCCCCTTGAGACCAAAGCGCAATGTCCCGAGGAGGCAAATGAATCAGTAAACTGCCATCGCCAATTAAATCGGCTACTTTGTTAGCGTCTAAACCRTACTCAGAAAATGCAAACGCAGGCGACTGCCACGCGATGGGTTGCGGCACTTTGGCCGACCAGGCCAATGACGCAAGCAAATTTAGCGCGACGAAAACGCCTAGGTGAACAGTACAGCGAAGTGGCGTATTCATATTATTCCCTCAATTAACACAGCCAAAAAGACACGGTTATCGAATTCAACGGGGCCGGTAGATGCAGGGTGGCTCCCCTTGTGGATTTAATATCGCGCATTTTACTGTGCGTAGTCAATTGGCTGTGGCCTTATGCGACGATAGTTAGAGGGTAGTGCCGCTAGCGGGCCCACAAGTTTACACAACGGCATGCTCTAGGCCCCTGTGACGGCGGCAAGTAATGAGCCATGTATACGGTAATCACGCGCTCTTTTTTGTGCAGCACATTCCCTAATGTGGCCTAATTTGATATCGCTTTCTGGACGGTATTTATGCTGATCATTGTTAATGAATAGTGACTCGACTATAGCCTCTATTTATGCCTAACATGTGGCCGTGTGTGCCGGATTCTTTCAATTAGATGACACACATCAATAATGAAAACGAAAATAGTCTAGGGCACGGTCCTCTGGATTGGCTGAAGGAGATAGTAATGAGTGTTAAAAAGATTAAAGTAGGCGATACCTCCATGTGGGTGGAGATTGACGATACATTATGCCCCGAGAGTAACTCCCGCGAAGTCTCCTATGACGGTACCGAGGAAGTTAGCGCGCTATCCGATAAAATGGATGAGGTTTTCGAAGTACTGACTTCCACAATTCAAAACGTAGCCAAGGAAATTGAAACAGCGCTGCAGGAAAACAAGCCGGATGAATTTGAAATTGAATTAAATTTTGGATTCGGTGGCAAAGCTGGCATCCCTTGTTTAGTGTCGAGCAAAGCCAATGCTGCCATTAAGTTTAAAGCGAAATGGAAGAAGTAACGCTAAAAGGAGCGCTAGCGAATGGACTACGACAATGCAAAGCCTGTGGCAGTTTGGAGTCAGGTGGGCGGTCAGGATAAATGGCTAGGGACCGCGTTTGCTGTCTCTAAGGATACTTTTATGACTGCTCGTCATGTGGTGTATAACAAAGAAGAAAACGAGAAATATCCAGATGTGTTTATTCGTGGGGACGCCTTTAAAAGCGGGCCCAAGGAGCGGCTAATGGTGGGTAATATTTATTTTCCAGAGGATAATACGCTTACCAGCTTTGGGGTTTATCAACATGACTACGCTCTATTGAGGGTTGAGCATTTAGAACAAGTCAATGATATTCCTGTTGCCAATATATTCGATTCTATTGATTCTGAGTTTCAGCCCGATCCAGGAGTAGAAGTACGGCATGTAGGTATTGTAAACGGTAATGGCGATATTAGTTCGGACCGTGATGTTGAATTTGATTATGCATCCTCAGAGTCCCAGTGCTGGGTTTTAAAGGGTGCTGTTAAAT
>NVVB01000097.1 GCA_002402085.1 Gammaproteobacteria bacterium | reverse complement strand
AACCATCGCCACGCATCATGGTAACGCTGACCAAAGCGTTCCAGCGCCTCGCTCATGTCCGTTTTATCGAGCACTGTCGCTAGCCAATTGGGGAATTGTTTTTGGCTTCGAGTACTCATGTCGCTAAATACCTTTAGGGCAAACCCGGCGGCGAAGACATCGGGAGTTAGCGGATCAATAGCTTCGTTGTTTAAAAGATCAAGGTGTTTTTCCCCTAACACCGGTTCGATGCGGGGCACTTCTGGCAAACCTAGTCGGTTTATTGAATCCTCTACACTCATCCCTTCCAAGGTATCGAGATGAATGGGCCCCAAGAGTATGGCCAACATGCTTAAGCGCAGGGAAAACCCTGCTTGGCTTTCATCAAAATTCATTGGTTGTTCTGCGTTTTTCATTCTTGTTTGTTCACGCGCTACCAGTTCACTGATGACTTGTTGATGGGACAGTGCCGCCAAGCTAAGGTTTGGGTCCAAGGCTAAACACAGGCCTTGGCCTAAGGTCATCAGGGGATATTGCAAATAATGGGTTTTTTCTTGCTCGCTGATATCTGCGCCTTCGATCCAGTGAATATAATCTTGTTCTGAAACGCGATCTTTTGGTTGCCCCAGTACAGCCAATACCTCGTTGAGCAATTGATAACCATGCTCTGTTTGCAAGGGGCGGAGTTCAATGTAGTCCGTGGTCATCTCGGTGGCATTAAGAGAACTCGTGAGGAGGTCTGACCAATATTTCTCGCCGTAACGGGACAGCAGGACAATTAACAAGGGTTGGTTTCTAGCACGGGCGTGGGACCAATTGCGGATACTTTCGTGCAGTTGGGTTTGTTTGTTTTCAGGGTAATCAATCATCACTAGCCAAGGGCTAGGTTGTTCTTGAATCGACTCGGTGATTTTATCAAACTTGGTTTTACTGCCATCCACCACTTGCCAGCCTTGGCGAGACAGTTGCTCGGCCCATTGGGCCACAAAGCGGGTTTTACCCACCCCGCCTTCGCCGTGGAGGACTCGGCATTGTAATTTTGAATGAGCGCTTGATTGATCTGCCCAGGCATTAAAATTAGCCCGCTCATCGTCTCGCCCCACCAGCGTAGTGAGCGCGGTATTCCAGGTGAGTAAATCTGCGATTTGGTTTTGTTGTAATAATTGTTGGGCACTGAAGTCGGAGTGCCAGCGAAATACGGAAAAGATTTCATCGTCTTTGGCGTCGATGGTTTGATAAAACGTTCCGCTAGTGATTGTTACTTTATTGCTTTCTTTCTTGGCCACTGAGTCCAACCAGGACAACAGCAAATGGGTACTTAACGCGAAGGACGTCGTCACCGCCGGCCCTGCCAAGGCACCGCCTTGCACCGTCATGCCGACACAGGCATAGCCCTGTTTACGGCCTCTTAATTGAATTAGTACCGGGCCACCACTGAAGCCATCGGGGATGCCGCCTTTGACATCCACGGTGCCTTCCACTTGGATGGCCAAGATACCGTCTGGGTCATCCGCTTGTCTGGGCATGTGGTAAATGCTGCGGTTATCCACCTCGACGACTTTGCCGTGCTCAAAGGGCCGGCCCATAAATTTTAAATTCAAATGCGCATTTTTAGTTCGGGACTGATACCAATCCCAATCCAATAAGAAATCAATCACCTGCTCTTGAGGGGCCGGGCTGCCTAGTTGCAACAAGGCCATGTCCGCATTGGCCGAATCGTTGGGCGCGGCCTCGAACACGGGGTGATTAATTTGCTCAATTACTGAATAGCCAATTAAGTYTTTATCCTCGCCAATCAACACGCGAAAATCTTCTGCTTCGGTGCTCATCATGCTCACGTGAGCTGCCGTTAAAACCCATTCCGAATGAATTAAAATACCACTGCCTAAGGCCTGCCATTGAGGCTGGGCGGCGGTGCCGTTATTGATTTGGATCTGGCAGACCCCTGGCGGTGTTTGTACTTGAAAGGTGCTTTGCATAAATCCATTGCCACTTAATTATTATTTTTACATGGACTGAATACTACCCAATAAGCTATTTGATTCAAAGACTCATTATTCGCTTTGATATTTATTGGGGTCTTTGCGAGTATCAGGACCGTGAGTATTAGCGGGCATCCACTTCAATCTTGCTGCCCCTGCTGCATTCAACCCTCAAACGAACACCCGAGACACCGATGTCGATATAACAGTGAGAAATCTGAGAGGAATGTGATGATATCTGAGAGATGATATCTGAGGAGGTGAGATCTGAGGACATCCACTTAAACTTAATTCCTTCCACCAGTTAAATAAGGTTATCCTTAGGTGCTTAAGGTGCTGTAAATTGGATGCTCTGTGAAAATATGCCTGAATTCAATGGGTGTCCTTAAGTGATGGCCTCGTAATCTATGTTCATATCAAAATGTAACGCCGTGATCACCGAAAATTTACACTGGTGACTGGTTTTACTAGAGTGCAGCGAAGGCAAGGCGCCAGTGCAAATTTTCCGGTGCATTATATTGTTAAAGGCTTACACCTAAATTTTGTTTTTATTGTTAGTAGATCTTCAGCATTTATTTTACTAAATTGAACCGAACTTATACTACCAATATCTTCACGAATAACTCTTAGCTCCTCTCCTTCCAAGTACCACACCAAATATCCACAATATATTGGTAAACTGGCATACTCTCTATCAAAATCAGTTGCAATATATACACCTTTTTTTGGTGACGACGGTGGATCAACATACATTGTTATTCTCCAGGTTTCACTTCGAAGGAGATCACCTAAAGGTTCGGCCAAATTATTCTTAGTGTCTACCCATTCCTGGAATGGTTTTATCTTCTTTGATTACGACTGAAAGAAAAGAATATGCTTTTTTATAATCAGACTTCGCTATAGAATTTAGATATAAACCTGTGAATTTCTTTGCTTGTCTCTCGAGCTTACTTTTTTCTTGATCATTTAAAGGCTTAGTCGTTTCCTGAGTTATCTCGGGTAGTTTTCCACAATACAGTTGTTGAATCATTCTGAAGGATATCTCTCCAGAGCTATCATTACTGCTTAGGTTTTCTTGGCCGTGGAATCGGTACTTTCCATATTGAGTTGGGTTTTCCCCACATTTTTTTGTCGCAGCATTTGCAATAATCTCCAACCCTCTTTTTTCACCTATATCCTCTGAAGAGATAAGCTCAACAACATAGGTGTTATTACGACCTCCATCATGAAACTTAATCTCTTCTGAGGCAGA
The DNA here is from genome assembly GCA_002402085.1 of Gammaproteobacteria bacterium. GTDB lineage: Bacteria > Pseudomonadota > Gammaproteobacteria > Pseudomonadales > UBA3067. The sequence goes on along the minus strand of NVVB01000097.1, from coordinate 12,321 downwards.
TAAAAAACCAGAGATCGATAATGCTAGCAAAGTGACTAAGAATTTCATATTTTCCTTTTAACGCTTCAAACACCGGCGCAGCTTTCTGCGTCCGAGTGCTTTGACTTGTTAACAATACTTTCCAACTCCCGCTCCAATTCGGTAGCTCTCTTATCTAGGTCCGTTTCTGCCGGTTTTTCCGACATTCGCTTTATCTTCTCATCAGGATCTTGGAGCCTACAATTTAATTCACTGCTTATAGATTTGTTCAAGTCAACCATGAACTCATATTCATCAAGATATATAGTCACTACACGTTTGTCGACATCATCTATTAAAACAGCCCGAATAGGGCATGCTTGCGCTAGCTCAACAAATCTATTGTCGAATGATGCAAAGAATGGGACATAAAAATCGCCAATTTTTGACTTACTGGCTAATGTTTCCTGATACCTTACAGCGAACAGGTCCCAAGCCATACCTTTGATTCGATGAAGAGACTTCTTACCTAATTGACTAACTGGGTCAAAAAATCTTAAACCTTTTCCGTGCTTTAGTAATTTCCAAGCAAAATAGATTTCGGTTTTTGCGAAGGCTCCTAACGCATCTAGTGAGAACTCAACTAGTATTTCAAGCTGTTTTTCTAAGCTAAGGTTTTTTTGCTCCCTTAGTAGGACTGCTCTTAACAGGATGAGATATAGCCCTTTTCTTCTGTTTAGAAACCCTTTTATTTCCTTGCTGGAATGAAAGGCGTACAGTGTCTCTATTGCCCTTTTGCCCGAATCCTCGGTGCTTTCTAAAAAACTAGGGCTTTGCACATTAAAAGAATCTTTTTCATATTCTAAATGATCAAATCTTTTTAAAGCTCTGATTGTATTAAAAGGCCTATGATTTTCAGGCTTCATGGAATCGATCAAGTTTTCAACAATGAAGAACGAATAGTCAAAATTAAAGCCTTGTTCTTTGCCTTCTTTTATGAATTTAACGAGCCCCGAAAAACGACCTTCCTCCTTATCTAGAGAACCACCATTCTCCCAAACTCTAAACCTTTCAGCCGCATTTGAGTCAAGACTAAGTGAATAGTCAATTGGTATTTCAACGCGTCCTTTTCTCTTTGTTGCATTGTAGAGTTCATCTGAATAGAACAATATCCCTGTTCCATAGAAATACTTTTTAAGTGTTGGACAATCTTTTTCAATTTCCTTCAGGGAGGAGTGTGAAAAATCAGAATCAAGATTATTCGTCGAATAAACCAACCTAAACCCTTTGAATAGATCTTCCTTAACTTCAATTAGGCTTTTAAAACTATTAGCAGGTTCGTGCATTAATATTGCATTTACTGCATTCTGGAGCCTCATTATCCTTTCTTGCTGACTCTCTGTTCGCACGGAATCATCCTTGTATTGTTAACATTTTATTCTAATGCCCGCGCTCCTTTTTCCCGGAGCGCGCTGTTTCACTTTCGTCATTTTAAACATTTTTTTTAAAGCTTCATACTATCAGTCGTTTCTATTGCACTTCTAAACCACACCTTACCCAGAAAGAGCGCAACTGCTCTCTTTCTCCGCTCAGAAAACACTTTCGCTTACAAGCCCAAGGCTACATTAAAGCCCATTAAATTCAAGTGCTTGCTCCTCAATTTCGGGATCATTCAATTCAGGAAAGAGAGCGGGTGCGCTCTTTGCTGGATTAGAACAATTTGCATTTTAAAAACCCTTGTTATTTGGACATCGAAACTCCAGTCAGTCCCGATTAAGCAACAACAGCGCATCCACTTCATGTTTACAGCCAACGGCATAGCCATTATTAATGGCTGTCAAAGACCCCATTCGAAATCGCATTATTATCGATTTTACGGTCGTCTCGATGTTGTTGCATGGCTTAGCGATGGCGTACGACGCCGTAGCGATGGGAGAGCTAATGCACCTAGTCGGTGACGTGCCGGCACTGCTGTTAATTTCAGCATTATTTATTTGGCTTCGACCCAAGGACTCTAATGAGGTTGCGGGTGAACTGGAGGGATAAAAAAGAGGGGGGAAGGCGTAGCTGAGGATAACAGAGAACCCTGCAATAAAGAGTAAGCAAAACCTCGTTATTGCAGCCCCCAACTTAAATATGACGCCCGAAGTTAAAACACCTAATTCACCTGCCGCGAACTCGAACGTCTAAGTGCACCATTTTTAGTTGCTAACCGCATTTAACGAACGCGCATTGATACATCCGCACCTATTCAAATGCGGGCCAGGCCTATTCAAAAACCTCAAATGGATGACCTCGAATATTTTGTAATCTAATAATATCTGCCAGTGAGAATAACGAGAAGTACTACTCCTTCCCAAAATCACACAAAGCCGACAGGTTAGCGGCCTAAGCAACCGCCCCTACTTGCACGACTAATTACCCCCATAGCCACTAATCTCCTCGATGACCTTCAAGGCGTAGTGATGGCCTGCATCCAGTACGCTTGTATCAATTTCGAGACTCTTTTGCGGAAGTACATAAACCTTGTCTAGTAAGCGTTGGAAATCGGTGGCGTTGTGTTGGTAAAAATCCAGCATGAGCTTTATTTGCGGTTGCGTTGGGGTGCCTAGCGCTTGGCTCTGTGATGCTAGCTCAGTAATTATATMGTCTGCGTCAAAAATAGAGGTCTCTGTAATCGCTAAGTTGGCCGTTAGCTTTTGATTAAACTCTTTCGCGGCCGTACCGTGACTTAGATCGGCTCGCAATCGCTCTCCGGCTAATCTATTTAAGCGATCGTCCTTCAGGTATAACTCGGTATCCCGCAAGAACGCTTCCTGCCTGGTTAACTGATGCGATACGCGTTGATCTAGCACCTCATGCAAGGACTTTTTCAGCGCTTCAGAAATATCGAGCTTCGCTATGGTGGCGCTGGCTTTTTCGATGGTGTATTGAAGATGAACCACCTCATCGATTGATCTTGTCTCATGCTCAGATGCGCCGACAGCGTCGCGTATTGCCGACACTAGAAATCGAGCCTCGTGCGGCTCTAATTCTGAATTCACCGCTTTTTCTAACTCAGTAATTTTACTGTTTAAGGCCGGGTTGTTGATCGAGAGCCGGGATGCATTAAATTCATTGGGGCCATCAAGCCGATATAATTGGGTTGTGGGAGGCAGTACGGTGAACTGGGATAATGGCTTGCTCGCTAACGCTTCTGGTATCTTCTGCGCCTTAGCGGTTGATTCAGCGATTAGCCGATTGATCTCATCCTTGTCTGGAGTGGGGAAGTTCGCGGCCTGYTGTTCATWAAAATGATTAGCCGCCTTAACAATATTTTTATTCTCATTTACCCGCATTAATGCCAATGTCCGATCTTGCGCTTCGTCACTCAGGGATGAAAGGTGCTGGCTTACCTCAAATAAATATTGAGCTTCAGCGCTTACCCGCACACCTAGATGGGTCTCCTCCTTAGGGAATACCGAGGTACCGTTTATCGTTGATTCTTTGCTGCCTGCTAAGGCATTGTTCGTGCTTGCACGGCTCTCTAAGCTAGAGACAGAAGGAAGCCCGAACGTTATATTTGTCATGCGCCAACTCCCTAGATAGCTTTCGAGAAACCGCAAGATCAGGCGATTAAAYCGGGGRKCTTCCTATCTAATTAGTAACGGCGGGTAAATWGAAACCTTTAGTAAAGRTCGAGGGTTAATGCTGCCGAAATAGTGAATGCTTTAAAGTGCTGTAGGGCACCTTGCCCACAGATCGACTCCCACCCTTCCTAACGCTCAAACAAGGGAATTATCTGGTTAGTATATCTTTGAATAAAACGGTATCGTGGGTGCAAAAGACGGTGTTAACCCAACACTATCCAACAAGGTATTGGATAACGCGCATTTCAATACCACGGTATACCCAAGAGAATCTAGTTTATGCCTGAACCCGATCCATCGAGAATAATTTCCTTTGCAACACCGAATGATTTTGGCCAATGGCTTAAGGTCAATCACGCCTGCGAAAGTGAGTTGTGGGTGAAGGTATTCAAGATCAAATCTGGAGTCACGAGTGTGACCTGGGATGACGTTGTGATTGAGGCGCTATGCTGGGGTTGGATTGATGGCATTAAGAAGTCAATCGATGACCAAGCCTATCTCCAGCGGGTCACCCCAAGAAAGGCGCGAAGCAATTGGTCCAAAAGAAACCGAGCCCATGTAGAGCGTTTGATCAACGAAGGCCGGATGATGGCGCCAGGCCTCGTGCATGTGCGTGCCGCCCAGGAAGATGGTCGGTGGGAGCGCGCCTATACGGCCAGCGAAATGAAAGTGCCGACGGATTTCTTAGCAGCACTGGATAGCAACCCGAAGGCGAAACGATATTTTGCAACGCTTACTAAATCGAGTCATTATGTCATCGCGTATGGACTGACTAGTGCGAAGAAACAAGACACTAGACAGCGGCGATTTACCAAATATTTAGCGATGCTTGCCAACGAAGAAAAGCCAACGTAGCCTACAACCAAACGAAAAAGACTTAGCACGGCGTTACCATCAAGCTCCAGCGGCTGAGCGCAAAGTTAAGCACTTGAATCCAGTAAAGCCCCGGTGCAAGCAGGAGAACCACATCGATTTACAAAAACACTTAAAAGGAGCGCCTAGCGATCTTATCGAAGTATATTTCTTTGGTATGACAGAATCCTCCTGGATCTCTTTGTTCAACTGGCTCGAAGGTCGCGTTTTTCTACTGGAATGCCAATACGGGCGACTCCCGCCAAGCGAACTGAGCTTAGAGAAATATATGCTGGGAGAGATGAGTTATATTGCGCACGCTAAATCGACTGCTGACTTTGAGCTTTCATTATCAATTATTGAGAAAGATGAATTAACCATTGATATCGAGATCGCCGAAATTTCTTCAAAAGACAATAGTGAGAAGTTTATAACTTCAGTTAAAGAAATTGCCGCCGCGATAAATTCAACTAGCCACCTCATTTGCCCTGAATTCGAAAAACATAATGCCTTTTACATAGACGGTGAGTTTGTATAAAGCCGGCTCTTATAACAACACCAAGTTAAAATATTGGGGGCGCCCACGTTAATGGTTACGCCCAACGCTTGGGATTCGATTTTGATCATCCTCTATTACTCGCGTCAGAGCTCACTGGCTTCAAACATGACGAGGATTCTGAATCGTTAGCGCAGCCAAATCCGGTAGTGTTTTCACAAAAAGGTAGCGTTACAACAACCACGGTTAAGCGACCTTGGTGGAAGCTGTGGTAATGGGAAGTGACGATAAAAAGTAACGGGGCATCCATTTTAATTTTTTACTGGTTTTGTCACAGGCGCTAGGGAATGCTTCTATCACGTAGAGGTCAGGTGCTTCCATTTTGAGTATTTAAACTGGGTATCGTCAGATAGCCATAGTTCATCGAAGATAACATGAATTTTAAKAWAKRYRWWYTYAWWAMMRWMGSMWSWTWTMRAMTKRMKCGMGYSKWYKCTGNYANCCWRMSAAKTNKKWKRWATGCAYCTANGNNNNRGRMTWAWWTRSRASYAATNNAWWYWAMTRGRTNKMCYTTACAAGAAAAACATCAATGACTTATACCAAAATAATGTAAGTAAAAAATATGGATAAGGGTTTCACACTACGGATCGTGAGCCCCAGTTTCGATTCTCAGCTCGGCTGATAAGGAGGGGAGTTTGATATCAATTACACGCCCTTCTTCGTTCGATTCATATTGATGATGTATGCAGCTCTAGATAGTACAGAAGGGTACTAAAATAAAAAATCGTCAAGCCCTCATTTTATTTCAGGGCTTTAGCGAAGCCTAGTAATTAAACACAGACCAAGGCATGTTCAATACGCTAGTGCGGTTTGAACAGACTTCATTAACTGGAGGTTATATTTTTGGATTACTTAGAAAAAGTATCGGGATAGCATTATTATTCACTGGGGGAATATTGAAAACTATATGGAATATTTTTTAACCGCTCGTTAATAAAGTATTTAGAAGACATTGATCTCGAATCTAACGATCCCCAATGAGCACGTCAAAATATTTTCACTCGTCTTTAAATTTATGTTTTTAAAGTTGTGGTTTGGGATAGGGATGTCGTTTATAACTAACGGCGTAGGATTAATTCGACATGATACTGAAGAGTTGAAAGCAATGTTAAGGGAAGGTACGCCCACCAAAGACGAATAGCGGACTTTTAATGTCTCAAAAGAAGCCATGGTATTCTTTGTAATACTATGGCTTCCCCAATAATCAATCATTCACATATCAGTGCCCCATGGGCGACATCAAACTCACTCAACGTCTAGTTTCTACCCGCGATCACCCCACCATCGACGTCCCAAATTGCGCCGGTAACCCAGCTGGTTTCGCTACTTAGCAAAAGCGACACTACTTTCGCTATGTCTTCTGGCTGCCCTATTCTTCCGATAGGATGAAAACCATTAAAACTAGCAAGAGTGTCATCCATGTCGCCGGGATCAATAAACGATTCGAATATGGTTGACGCCACCAAAGCGGGGGAAATTGCATTAACTCGAATATTGTAATCGGCCAATTCCATTGCCATGTGCTGCGTTAGGGAATGCAGGCCCGCTTTCGCCATAGAATATGCTGAGGACGGAGTCGCCTTTATTGCTTGCTTTGCCCACATAGATCCGATATTAACGATAGAGCCGCCCCCGTGGGCGATCATGTTTTTGGCAACTGCTTGAGAAATGAAAAATATTGCACGGTTTAGCTCTAGGTATATATCATAGTCTTTGTTTTCATGCTCAATAAAGGCGGTGGGCTTAAAATACCCAGCCGAATTCAGTAAATATTTAATAGGCTCGTTATTACTACTGGCAAAGTCAACAATACGCTGAACGTCATCTGGATTGTATAAGTCGGCCTGCATTGTACTGACGTCTCCAAATTCAGAAAGCTCATCTCTTGCGTGATTTAGCTTTTCTAGATTTCGGCCAACAACTACTGTTTTTATATTACGCTTCAATAATAACTTTGCGCTCTCCAACCCCATCCCGCTGGAACCACCAATAACAAGAGCCATTGGTTGCGTTGTGTTTTCCATCTGTTAATCCTTATATAAATGTATAAACTGAAAATAAAGATTACAACCCTTGGCTATATTGAGAAAGTAAGTACAATTAGGTAAGGTAAGTACTAATAGGTATATATTCATGATTTCTAAAGAAAAATTATATTTGAGAAAGTCGCCACCAGAGCGTAGCGCTCGAATGATAGAAAGCGTTTTTCGATGTAAATGGTCGCTTACCGTATATCAGCTCTTGTCTGAAGGCATTAACAGACCAGGGCAAATGGTACGCAGTGTTGAAGGCTTAACAACAAAGGTACTTAATGACTGCCTAAGAAAGAATGTAGAGTTTGGTATTATTGAACGAATTGAGTACAACGAAGTGCCACCAAAAGTGGAGTATGTCGCCACAAGTTTTGGCAAAAAATTCATCCATATTCTTGATCAATTAAAAGAGTTGCAAAATGAAATGGGAGTTTAGTTCGTAATACGAAGACTCTCCCCCGGCACAACACCCAAACTCCCTGACGCATTGTTAGCGCCGCGCTAAATAAGGCCACTTCTTACGCAAATCAGCGAATTCATCGAAAATTAACGCTAAAGTGTCAGCACTGAATACTTAGCTCCTCGAGGAGACAATGAATACATTGAATTGTCTGGATGAGCACGGATGGCATTAACAAGCGTCAGCTCAGTATCGAGCCTTAAATATAAAATAGCGCCTAACTTATGACCGAATGTATTGTTTGTAAAGAGCCCATCAACTTAAATGCCCTCATTGCCATTAAGGCCAAACTAAAAGTGCAAACTTTTTAAATACAAAATTAGGTAGTATCGTAACCACGGGCTTGCTTCTCTGTTTTATAGGCGGGCTTGCGCTCAGCCGAATAACGCTAACTAAGGAAGAAGAATCCTTAAATCAACTAGAAATCAGTGAGGAGGTATTGCGCTTAAATTCCGTTACTCAGCCGACAAAAACAAGCTGTTTTGTCACGATTAAAAACAACAGCCGTGCCCGCAGGGGAAACTTTTCTTTACAGGCCGAATTTTTTGACCAGCAAGGCAATCTTATTGATCTACATCACCACAATTTAAAGAGCAGCGTATACCCCCTGCTCAGAGTTAAAGCACGTGTTACTGGAAACATAAATGGAAATTTGACGGATTATACTTCGTGTAAGATTAGTGTTGTCGATGCCAACGGCCATTAAACTCCCTTTAACCAGCACAACAAACCATCCAAAAGAGCATGCCCACCCCTTTCAATCAAACAGATTGGAATCGTTTCAAGGTGCGCATATTCCAGCGCATCAAAGTTGAAGGGGTCGTCGAATTGCCCTATGGTAGGAACAAGGGACTCGCCCCCAATCCAGACTCAACGTTGCCTCCCTATAACGTTACCCATTATAAAAGCTTGGAGTAAATCATGTCCATGAGTCTTGTTGTGATACTGGTACTGAAAGGATCTCTAGATGCCGAAGCACTCAATAAAAACGCTCTCGAGCTTAACATCCCTATCATCTACCAAGCTAACATCGATACGGATAAACATTCTGGCTTTTACCCTTTGAAATTTAAGGATCAAAAATCAGGTTTCGAAATTTATTCGGTTAGCGTCAAGGAGCTTAAGAGAAAACTCCCTTTGTCAAAACATACTGATATCGAAAACGGGGTTGCGTATGTTTTCTCTTATGGACATCAACACAATGAAGGGGCCTCGGCCTTCTACACTGCGGCAATAATGACATATTCTCAAAAGGGTATCGCGTTTGATATGGAGGGAGGGCAATATATGGGCGTTGAAGCGTTATTAAAAGTAGCAAAAGAGCTCGCAAAAAAACACTAAAGCCTACTAACGGCATGACTTCAAACGGCATAACATTCACTTGAGGGGCGCTTCCTTGATAGTATACCCGTGAAAATAATGTCTTCGATAACGTAACAATCAGATACATGCAGAGCATCGGCAAGGATAATTTAGCATAAATGGAAACGACTAATTTAATCGCCTGGCTTGTCGCCTTCGGCGTAATCTCATGGGCCTTTCTGTTTTTCAATAATATATGGCACATTAAGAAACTAAAGGTCGTTGCAACAAAGCTCGGTTTCAGCTACAGCAAAAGCGCCAAATCACGTGAACTACAACATCCGGACTCTCGTCTTTTCGAGGTTAATACCAATACAAAGCAATACCTTAATGTAATGTCTGGGGAGTATCGCGCAACGCCCTGTGAAATTTTCGAGTTCTCCTATCGGGAACATAGTTCTCAACACACAAATACAGTGGTTCAAACAATATTTGTTTTCGAGTCCAGCAAGTCATTTTCTTTTGCCGAGTGTATACACGGAGATAAAATTAATTTTTTCTTATTGGAAACAACACCAGAAGAACTTGATATTAAGTTAATGGTAGAAGAGTTCGATACCAACTATGGACTTCAAGGCAAGGAGATTAAAAACATCAAACGTTGGTTTCGAAAGGTGGGCGCTCATACAATGCTTAGTACCGAACGCGCGTCTATGGCCTGGCAGGGAAAAAGGTGTATGTTTTATGTTGCTCGAAAGCAAGTGCCTTCAACCCGTATCACAGAACAACTAAAGCAGTATCATCATGCGTTTATCGCATTGGAAACGGAGTTGCCGTAGGGCGATCAATCATGACCATTGCCACTGGGCCTTTGTTCTCTATACGAAGCGCCCGTCCAAGTTGCTCACTCACACATTCAACTTAACTAACCGTCTTCGGTGCCGGCACCACTCCCTGCAATGGCGCCATATTGTGCACGTTGATTTCCACTAAAACTGGTCCAGGCATTGCCATGGCCTCGGCTAACAGACCGTCGAATTCTGCCGGGGTTTCTGCTCTCATGCCRCGCACGCCCATGCTCTCTGCAAGCTTTACAAAGTCAGGGGTGAAGAGTTCGGTTTCGTTGATTCGACCTTCGAATTGGTTTGCCTGTAGCCCTCTCAAAACGCCATAGCCTCCGTCATTGAATATCACCAAGACAATGGGTATCTGGTATTGCGCGGCGCAGGCTAGCTCACCGATGTGGTACATAACCCCGCCGTCACCGTGCATGATAATTGTTTTGGTTCCTGTCGCTACGGCAACTCCCATACCGATGGGTAGGCCGGGGCCTATCGCGCCGGAGGTGGGTGTGATGTATCCACCGGGTTTAAAGGTAGGCAGTAATCCATTGGCCCAGTAGTAGCCTGGTATGGTGGAGTCTCTTACGAAAAATGCATCGCGGTCCATGTACTTCGACAAGGTGTTAAGGACGGCATGATGGTCCGGGCCTATTCTTTCGACATTTCTCGCTTTGGTCTCAGCGGCAGCAGCTAACAGTTTATCGCTGTAGTGTGTATCACGGGTTTTTGTTTCTGAGGCTTGTGTCTCTGGCGCTTGTGTATCAGGATTTTGCCCATCGCCAGTAGAGTCATTTAATTGCTCAAGCAGCGCGTCTACGGTAAGTCGTGCATCCCCCACAAGCCCCACTTTGGCTTTATAATTTAGATTAATATTYCTCGGATCAATGTCTATGTGGACCATCGGCGGCATGGGTAGGCCCGCTTGCGCACCGCCTACGCCGGCTTGAAAACGTGTACCAATGGCAATGAGTAAATCCGCTTGATTGAGTAATTTAATTATCGGCCCGCTCATCAATACAGGACCAAGGAACAATGGATGATCATCACGAATTGCGCCTTTTCCATTGACGCTAGTTAATACGCTTGCATTCAGTTTTTCGGCCAACAACGCTAACGAATCCGAAGCACCAGACAGCGCAATCCCTCCGCCTGCAAAAATAACAATTTTGTTCGCGGCTTGAATACATTTTACGGCCGCCTCGAGTGCCGTTGTACCAGGCGCTATCGGGGCCGACTGTGAGAATGTTGGCGCAGGCACTTTGGTAAGGGCGTATTGAATATCCACGGGGATTTCTATCGCGCCAGGTTGTGGCCTAGCGGTGCAAATGTCATCAATGACGGCTTTTAAGTCTGCGCCGATGTGATCGACGTATCGCGGCGAGGCTACTTTTCTAGCCACTGTTTTCAGCATTGGCAGCTGCTGCTCCGCCTCGTGCACATAGCCTTTGCCCTTGCCATAAAAACCCGTCTCCACCTGCCCGGTGATCACAAGCACGCGCGAGGATGCGTARGMCGATTCATAAAGACCTGTCACCGTGTTGGTAGTCCCAGGGCCKGTGCTGGCCAAGGACACACCGAGCTTGCCGGTGGCGCGCGCATAACCATCGGCCATGTGCGTGGCACTTTGCTCATTACGGGTCGTGATCATTTCAATGCCTTCCAAGCGGCAAATAGCGTCGATAATAGGCATGTTATGAATACTAACAATACCAAACACATGACACACACCTGCGTTCTTGAGTGTTTGCGCTACGATTTCACCGCCCGTTTGATTCGTCATAAAAACTCCTCTCATTCACTTAGACCCAGGAAGCGCTCCGCTGTCTGAAATGAAATCACGCTGATATTATTGTTGGTCTCACTCGCTAAAAATATTAAATCATAATTTTCAAATGAGCATGTATAAATGGAAGGCTAAAAGTAATTCACATCAGAAGTACTGCACGCAAATAATTTAGTGATGAGCGTTTTACTTGCGCCATGAATATGCATCAGCGTTTCGAGCTATTGTTATATGCCTGTGTCATACGCTTACGTACTGCAATGATTGTATATCGAAAGATCGATCATAAAACACCAACTTTTATAATTTGGCCAGCTTAACGTGATTACTACAATCATAACGCTCAAATTCAAAAAACAAATACGATGCCTCGCGATTAATATCCACCAAAACACTCCGATTGGCCCCATCTGAGTGCAACTGTTTACTCACGCGCTTATTACTTGTCGCGTCGAACTAATTCGTTAAATATTTCTTTTGACCTTGCCGAAAGACTTGATTAATATTTTTTAACGCAATCAACTTTATTCTGCAAACAGATTTGCTCAGTATCCATCCAACCGGCAAGGAGGCCTCATGACAGACAAGCTCGCAATTGCAATCACACCCGGTGACCCTGGCGGCATCGGTCCTGAAGTGGTGGCTAAAGCACTCGCCACYGGTCAACCGCAACGCGTGTGTCGCCCCCTTGTGGTGGGAAGCATTGAAYTAATGGCTCAGGGAATTAAAACAGCGGGTGTCAATATTAAGCTACGCCAAATCAGCAAAGCCGAGGACGCCAGCGACGATCCAGGTTGGATCGACGTATTGGACAACGGCACGCTTGACCCCTCTCATATTGAACTCAGTGTGGCCAAGGCCGAATGTGGGCGCGCCAACGGAGTATGGCTAGAGCAAGCAGCCACG
>NVVB01000096.1 GCA_002402085.1 Gammaproteobacteria bacterium | reverse complement strand
TTACTGTCAAATATTATGTAGTAATGCGGCGGGCAAGTCTGAAAAGATAAATATCTTGGTGCACATCGGAAAGACGCCAAGCCAAATTAAACACATGGGGGCAGGAGAAATATATACCGATTTAACTGCTGCGATGTCGAACATGGATGCCGGGGATATTTTAGTTGTTCGGGCGGGTACTTACCAAGGCCAAATTAATACAGTTTGGTCTGATGGGGGCGTGACTAACAATGTGCCGCCGGGTTCCGCATTAAATCCAACTATCATGATGTCTGACGTTCCGGGTAAGTGGATCATTGACGGCGAGTCGGTTCGAGGCTGTTACTCTGCCGTAGGCGCTTATGTAAATCCGGATTGGCCGAATGATTCGGGCGGCATACATGCGAGCTATCCACAAAATAATATATGGGTTCTAGGCCTACAAACAAAAGACAGTACGAACGAGGATGGTTTTACTCACGCAGAAAGGACTATGTTTCGTTGGTGTATTTTAGGTGACAGTCATAGTTATGGCGATACTCACAATATAAGTAACGTCGGCTTGAATCGAATGCAGCGTGGGTTAATGGAACATAGTTTTGTACATGGTTATGGGCGTTACAAGTTTAGCTCGTATCAAGCAAGCGAGATTACTTTTCGGCGTTGCTATACACGATACGATACTTATTATGGAGTTGAGCCCTCGATCTGTGGGTATTCATTTTATCGTGCGCGAAGGTGTTACGCACAAAATGACTGGGTTGCTGACTCTGCTGCTAGTGAGTGGCACATAGTAGATATTGCAACAAGCTTAACCGAGGCTTTTCAAATAGCGTCAACTAACGCTAATGATTTCCCTCAAGGGAATAAATTCCAACGCAACGGGACGATAGATGTGTGGAACGGTGGGTTTCACAATTACGGTAATGCTGTATTGCTGGCTGATGCTTTAGTTGTTGAAGATTTTGTTTCTGTTAATCAATCGATACAGCCTCACCCGACTGGCGTTTCACTAATTACAGCCAGAGGACCCATCAATATAGATCGTGTTGGTTTTTACAATGCGGACTTAACAAATAATGGAACTGCTGTTGCAATAATTAGCGAGCGACAAATTCAACTGAATAATTCTATTTTTGATATAAAAAATGCTGGCACGGATAGGTTCATTGATACGTGGGGCGGGGCTGCAGAGGACATTGGTATAATCGATACAGTTTCGTTTGCGGGATTTACGAATGATATTCTTTCGCTTGTTGCTGACGGCACAGTGACAAATAGAAATGATTTATATGTTACAGCTGCTAATGGTTTGATGTACCCAACAAGATTGGAAGAGGGTGGGGTTGCAGAATCCGCGGGACTTGGACCTACAAATATTGATAAATGTATAGGTCGGCAGGGAACACAATACGGCGATCCGGATCACGAAATGGAAACACAGATTCCATCACTTCCAATTCAGATGGAAGAGGAGGCGATGGAGGTGTGGAGAGGTTACACATGGACGGGGTCAAATCAAACCGTTGGTCTAGGTGGAAGCGCTACATATTCGGGTGACCGTGGGGTTGCTCGAATTGGTGATTCGCCGAGTTACAATATTCTTGCGTCGATGGGTCACGCTGTTTTCCCCTTAAACGTAGGTGCTGTTTCTGCTACCGCAACTAGTGCTCGCATGTCGTGGGATATACCGGCGGCAAACTATCACGCTGTACTAATCGCGTTTGATATATTTTATCGTAATGTCACAGATTCTGGTTCGTGGGTTCGTTTCGCTGGTGTTGATCGTCTTACTAATTCTTTAATAGTTGATGGACTAACAACGGCAAAAGATTATGAATTTTATGTAAAGTCTCGGCATGTAAACGGCACGTTATCAGGACCATCATATAAAGTGAGTGTTGCACTTTAATGGCTGAGATAAGAATAAATTGTGCTGCGGCTGGTGATGCTGAAGTTGCTACGTGGAATAAACTATCTCCTTCTTCAACTGTTAGTAATCTAGATACAATCACTGGCTTAAGTACTCCGGTTTCGATATCAACAACAGCGTGGAATAATAGTCCTGAGGGTCTGCCAGATGGTTTATGGCCTGATGGCGTTTGGCAGACAATGTTTTGGAATACGGCTCCGGGGTCATTTACTATTTCCGGGCTAACTCCAAACACAAGCTATACGATTTACTATTTTTGTTCCACATGGTGGACTATAGATAGGGAAGGTACAGCGATAACGTTAGTTGGTGCCAGTAGTGTTGGCCCGATTCAGATTAATCCTCAAGTAAATACAGCAACAGAAATTACCGGCGTGGTTAATTCGGATGGTGCCGGACAAATAGTAATAGATGTAGACTCATATATAGGAGCATATAAATACGCTGGGGGACTGAGAATTGTTGGAGATATTCCGGTCGATGATGGTGTTAACTCTGTTAATTCAGGTAACCCAATAACCCCAGGGCAAAACGTCGCTGTTGATATGTCGGCGGGTGGCAATAACGTCACTCAAATTAAGTTGGTAGCTGGTACAGTAGAAGTAATTCAAAGTAATCTAGTAATTACTGATGACACAACCGTTTCTTTTGATTCGGTTCAAGGCGATTTACCATTTGGTCCGGTTACTTGCGTTGTAACTTCTGGGGGTGATTTAACAAGAGCTACAACTTTAGATCCAATAGCCCTAAATAATTACATTACTGTTGAAAGCCCAATAGTTGATGATCCTGTTTTTCTAAGCGTGTTTGATAACGGTGGGTTGCCTGCGCCGGTTGATGGGAATCTGCTGGAATGGGTGTTGATATCTGGTAATTTATTGGCAGTAGATGTGCAGAAAACTGGAATCGCTAGTATATCGGGCGGTACCGGTAGCGACACGATACAAATTAGAGAGTGGGTTTTCGGCACTGAAACATGGGACGCTTGGACCACATTAACTGTAAATACGGGAACGTTTAACGCTGCTCCTGTAGTTGTTCCGCCTACAACGCTGCCGATAGCTTTACCCTTAGGGTCTACTAGTCTTACGAAAAATGACTCTGTTCTTGCGGCTTGGCTTTTAACTGCGTCGGTCTCTGATGATGTAGACGTGGGCCTAACTGTTAGCGCTGATATTAGTTCTTTGCCTGATCCAATTCCCGCAGACACTTACATAATACCATTTGCATCATCAGCTGACAGTGAGGGGCAGATAGGAACGGCTACTGCATTACTAGTAATTACAATTGCAACAGTCAATACCGCGCCGGTTGTGACTGCTCCGGCAAATACATCAATTACTTTTCCTTATGGGGGTGGTGGACTTTCTCAAACAGACTCTACTTTAGTTGCGTGGTTGTCAGCAGCTGTAGTAATTGACGATTCGGATATCCTAACGGCTACTGCTGACTTAACTGAGTTTGCTGGAAATATCCCAGTCGGACCACATGAAATTGATTTTAACACTGTTGATAGTGAGGGCCTGACAGGTAGCGACTCATCGATATTRACTGTAGCTGAAGGAGTGGAGCCGAATACAGCGCCGGTGGTAACTGCTCCAGCGAATACATCTATTACATTTCCCTATGGGAATGGTGGACTTTCTCAAACAGACCCAACTTTAGTAGCTTGGTTATTATCATCAACAGTTAATGATGATTCTGATACGTTGACTGCTACTGCTGACTTAACGGGGTTTGCTGGAAATATCCCAGTCGGACCACATCCAATTGATTTTAACGCTGTTGATAGCGAGGGTTTAACAGGTARYGAYTCATCAACWTTAACKGTTGTTGAAGGNNSGCCGNNGTTGTWKCMRTWSYTTATKCTCSKKMWTRSMRRGTARTWAAGAGAGGCGGAGACAAACACGAGGCTAGAATATACGCTAATAGAAATAATATTATTAGGGTAGCGCTACTTAATGACGGGGCTACCTATAATCTATCGAGCATTATTAGAATGGTGTTTACGGTATTTAATACCGAAGGTTCCGACTTTGTTATTGACTCAAATATTACTCCCAGCAGTTTTAATTGGCAGATTGGCGATGGGTTGGTGGATATTATGCCTATCGATTTTAATCTAATAGATGGTGCATCTTATGAGGCTCAGTTAGATGTATATAGTGATGATTATCAATCTGGTTTGGTCTGGATTGATAGAGACAAACTTAAAATAGAAGGTGCATAGTGTTAGAAATTAATGCCAGCGCCTATGTTGACGACACAATTAAAGATCTAACAAGGTATGAAAAGAAACAGATACCTTTCGCATTAGCCTTAACGTTAACAAACACAGCTAAAAGAATAAAAGAAGCTGAAGTAAAAGAAATGAAGAGGGTCTTTGATCGTCCGACCAGATACACGCTTAATAGTATTTTCATTAAGCGCGCTACTAAAAGCAGGCTGACTGCAAAAGTTTGGGTCATGGATAGTGTCTGGTCAGGTAGCCCAGCTACACGTTATCTATTGCCGCAAATCGAAGGCGGCAAGCGCAAGCTTAAACCATTTGAAGTCCAGCTTAATAGAGTCGGTATCCTTCCCGACGGTTACTACACTGTACCCGGCAAGAGAGCTAGGCGTGATAAGTCAGGTAATATGAGTAGAGGGCAGATTAATCAGATCCTGTCTTACTGCCAAGCGCAACGCGATCACAATCAGAATACAACAAACCGAAGTAAGCTGAATAAAAGCCTCAGGCTAATAGTTATGGAGCCTCGTGGGGGGATGCCTGGCGGCATCTGGTCGATACATGGAGACCGAACGAAGCCCCTATTAATGTTCGTTAAGAATGTGAGCTATTCAAAACGCTGGGATTGGTGGCGTGTAGCGGATACCGCATACAAGAGAAACTTTAATAGAGAGTTTAATTTAGCGTTCAACAAAGCGATGAGCACAGCAAGGTAGAGTTATGCAAAAGAAAATAAAAGCCTCCCCAGGGACGTCTAAGGTCGTCATAATTGATCGTAAAACGATCGAAAAAGGCCGTGAAATAGCTTTTTGGGTCCTTTCTGAGCAGTCGATTTAGGGGTAATTCGAATCCCATGCTCCCGCTATATATGGCTGGTTTCAAAACCCATGGCCGGGGCCGGTTTGGGTACTAGTTATGGCAACACAAAAAGAGGTAGCTGAACATTTAGATGTTGGTGAACGACACATACGAAAATTATTAACAGACTCTATTATACCAGGCTCAAAAGCCAACAAGGGTTTGGATATTGATCTCTGCAGAAACGCATATATTAACTATCTGCGTAATCTTTCTAAGCAACCTGAGCAAGCGGCCCTACCCCCTGATCAGATTGATATAAAGCTTGAACAAGCGGGGCTGGTTAAGCAGCAGCGGATTACACAAACATTAAAGAATGAAATTTTAGAGGGCCGGTCTATACCGGTCGAAATAGTTAGCGACGTGCTAGGAAAAATACTAGTGCAAGTGGGCGGGATACTGTCTGCGTTGCCATTAATTATTAAACGTAAGTTTCCAGAAATAGACAAACGGGTAACTGATCTTATATACGCTGAAGTTGCTAAGCATCAAAACGAAGCCGCTAACCTGGATCAGTATATCGACCAGGCGATAGAAGATGTTATCAGCGAAGCAGAAGCAAAAATTTAAAGGAGCAATAAAACAAGCTTTACAAATACTGGCTCGTAGTGAGCCTATGACTGCAGTCGAACACGCAGACGCCAATTTTTATATGTCGCCTGAGAGCAGCTACATTGAAGGCAAGTGGAAAACCGTCCCCTATCAGATCGCAATATTGAACGCGATGGGTAACGATGAAATAGAAGAAGTGAACTGGAAAAAATCCGCTAGAGTCGGCTATACAAAGCTAGTCTGTGCAGTTATTTGCTATTTCATAGAACACAAAAAACGTAATGTAATGTGTTGGACCCCGGACGACGGTTCGCGCAATGATTTTTCTAAACAACATATAGACACAATGATTAGGGACGTTCCCGTAATGCGGGCGCTCTTCCCTTGGTTCGATAAGAAACATAAAAAGAATAATATAGACACAAAGATATTCACAAACCTAAGGCAATTGATTCTAAAGGGCGGTAAGGCCGCCAAGAACTTTAGAGAGAAGTCTGTTGACGTTGGCATATATGACGAGCTTTCGAAGTTCGATCGAGATATAGAAAAAGAAGGTTCGGCAACGCTGTTGGGTGATAAACGCCTAGAAGGATCTGTATTTAGAAAATCAATTCGTGGAAGTAGCCCAGGAATTAAGGGTGATTGTCAAATAGAAGAGGCTTGCAGCGAAGCTTCTCATTATTTTGAGCGTTTCATTCCTTGCCCACATTGCAACGAATATCAAGTGTTAGAGTTTGGTGGTAAGGATCTTGATTACGGGCTTTGGTGGGACGATGATGTATCAGACACAAAAAAGCCAAAAACTGTAAAGTATATATGCAAATACTGTAAAGATAAGTTCTCTTACATTGATTATCTTGAAGCAGATTGCCTCGGGTACTGGGAGAGTGAGAGCGGATTAAGGACTAGAGACGGAATTGTATTTACGGATACAGATGAAGTAATTGTAGAAACACCCATATCAATAGCCTTCCATATCTGGAGTGCTTACTCGGCTTTTAGTCCGTGGTCCAGGATTGTAATAGACTTTTTAAAGATCAAAGGAAATAAAGAAAAACTTAAAACATTTGTTAATACTACGTTAGGTAAAGAGTGGGAAGAGGAAGAAGTAGAGAAAATAGAAAGTGATGTTTTATATGCAAGGCGTGAACACTATTTAAGTGAAGTGCCTATAGAGAATTGCATTATTACCGCATCAGTTGACACTCAAGATGATAGATTTGAAATCGAGTGGGTTGCATGGGTGGCGGGTGAGGAGAACTATAGGCTTTCATACGAGCGGCTTTATGGTGATTTGTCCAGATCAGGAATATGGAAGACCCTACACAAAAGATTGAACCGTCAGTTTGCTACCCCATCCGGTACGCTACTGGATACAAGATTAATAACGATTGATTCTGGTGGGCATTATTCAGATGAAGTCTACAACTTCTCAAAACGTTATGGACTAACTAAGTTTATACCTATTCGAGGTTCTAGTACTCCGGGTAGCCCTATAGCCAAATATCCAAGAAAGCGAAATCAAAAGCTAGGCGTATACCTTACGCTCATCGGCACAGACACGGCCAAGGAATTAATAACAACACGATTCAAAATACAAGAACCGGGTGAAGGCTATACGCACTGGCCGATCAATGACGAATTCGACGAAGATTACTATGTACAACTAACTAATGAAGTTTGCTATTGGAAAATAGTAAAAGGAAAACGAGTTCGTTTTTGGGACGCGAAAGGAAAAAGAAACGAGCCGTTCGATACATCAGTATATAACCTCGCAGCAATCAGAATTCTCCAACAACATTTTGGCTACAACTTAGCAAACTATACAAACACTGAAAAAGAAGACGATTTTATAGAGGTGGTGAAACCCATTAACAAACCGATACCAATAGATAACTATTTGGGGCTAGAGGGTGACTGGTTATGACGTTAACTGAAATTCAAAGCATGATTGATTTTTATATTGCTGGAGAAAAAGCGCTAACGAAAAATGCATCTTATAGCATAAACGGTCGTAGCTACACGAGAGCCGATCTTGGGCAGATTAGAAAAGGTCGCCAGGAGTGGGAGCAACGAAAAGCTAGCTATTTGGCTATACAGCAGGGCGCTAGTAATAACTATTCAGTAGTGGATTTCTCTTGATGAATTGGCTAGATAAAGGAATAGAATCAATAAGTCCAGGGTGGGCGGTAGCTCGGTTAAAAGGCCGCGCAATATTAGCCGCTTATGAAGCTAATAAACCAACTCGTCTAAGGAAAATAAAACGAGAATCACGAGGCCCTGATACTGTAGTCGGGGAGGGTGCCAGGGGTTTAAGAGAACAGGCCAGGTTCTACGATGAAAATCACGATTTAGTAACGGGCATTTTAGATATATTGGTGGCCCGTACTGTAGGGCCGAATGGAATACTAGTTGAACCGATGGTAAGAGACGCTGACGGTAAGCTACACAAACAGTTTAACCGAGAATTATTAGATGGGTTTAATGAATGGTATGAACGCCCGGAAGTAACAGGGGAGCTAAGTGGCGCAGTGTGCGAGCAGTTAGTGGCAAGGACATGGTTTAGAGACGGTGAGCAAATGACTCAGATGGTGAGGGGCAGTAAACCGGGTCTTAAGTTTCCCACTAATGTGCCCTTTCTTCTTGAGCTGTTAGAGCCAGATCTATTTCCGATTGAATTTAGTGACAAATCTAAAAATATTCACCAAAGCATTCAAAAAAATGCATGGGGTCGCGCTACAAATTACTATGCATACAAAGAACACCCCGGCGATGCGACTAGCTTTACTACTCTACAAGACTTAAAACCTATACCTGCAGATAACCTGCTACATATAAAACTTATAAAGCGTATACGACAAACTAGAGGGGTATCTATTCTACATAGCGTTCTGACCAGAATAGAAGACCTTAAGGATTACGAAGAAAGCGAAAGAGTCGCTGCCCGTGTATCTGCCGCCATGGCAGCGTATATCAAAAAGGGTAACCCAGATTCGTACATTGCGCCTGATCCTACTACTAGTAATGATCGCTCGTTCAAAATGTCACCCGGTTTAGTGTTCGATAGATTGCAGCCCGGGGAAGAGGTCGGAACAATCCAAAGTAATCGACCTAGTGAGCGCTTAGAGCCGTTCCGAAACGCAATGATAAAAATGATCGCTAGCGGTACTCGTGTAAATTATTCAAGCGCCGCCAGAGATTATAACGGTAGCTATGCTGCTCAACGACAAGAGCTGGTGGAAGGCTGGGACCAATACTTAACTTTACAAACTACATTCACTTCATTCTTCAAGCGTCCGGTATTTAAAAATTATGTAAAGATGGCGATTCTTTCAGGTCGGCATAAAGTGCCGTCAGACGTAGATACAGAAACATTATACCGCGCGCATTTTCAAGGCCCGGCTATGCCGTGGATCGATCCCGATAAAGAAAGTAAAGCGAATGAACGTAATGTTCAAGCTGGGTTTGCTAGTAGAAGCCAGGTTATTAGAAGTAGAAACCAAATACCGCACGAAGTCGACGAACAGCAAGAAACCGACAACGCAAGAGCTACTGAAAAAGATTTAACGCATTCTAGTGATTTCGCAAATCAAGAGGCAGGCCCGGAAATAGAAACGCAAGAAGAAACCGAAATTGAAACCAAAACCACAGACAATGAGGCCGTATGAAAAAATATTATAAAATAGAAGCAAAGGGAAAGGGCCGGGGTGAGATTTGGTTGTACGGCTATATCGGTGACAGTGAATATGACGATGTGAGCGCCAAAGCTTTTAAGCAAGAATTACAGGCCCTCGGTGATGTATCCGATATTGATTTGTATATTTGTTCCGATGGCGGCAGCGTATTTGCTGGTAACGCTATCTATAGCATTCTAACGCGCCACCCCGCAAAAGTTACCGGCTATATAGAGGGTATAGCCGCCTCTATGGGGTCTGTTGTAGCAATGGCGTGTGATGAGTTACTGATGGCTGAAAACTCCTTAATGATGATTCATAACCCTTGGGGTATGGCGGTTGGTGATTCTGGCGAGATAAGAAAGTATGCCGACATGCTAGATAAAGCAAAAGAAACACTAATGTTGGCTTACGAAAAAAGAACAGGCATCAGTAGCGAAGAGTTAACAGAATTACTAAATCAGGAGACTTGGTTCACAGCGAGCGAAGCACTTGAAAAAGGTTTTATCACAGGCGTGATAGAACCGGTTGAAATGGCGGCATGTATAAAGGATTTAGATTTATCGAAATTTAAAAACACACCGCAATCCCTAAACCAGCCGCATAAAAACGGCGCACCAAAGAAGGTATATAAAATGAAACCAGAAAACGGCGCCCCGGCGACAAAGCCTAAAGCAAAAGGTACTGAAATAGATCTAGAGGCAGTGAAAGCGAAAGCCCGCACAGAAGCGCTATTAGATGAAAGTAAAAGGTGTTCAGGCATTAAGGCCGCCTTTACTCCTTTTGGTTCTGACTATCTAGAATTGCAGGGCACTTGTCTTGACGACCAAACGGTCACAGTAAGCGGGGCAAAAGACAGGCTCTTAGAAAAGATGGGCGAGACTTCAGAGCCACTTGGTAAAAATACTCGCGTTACTTCAGTGCAGGACAGAAGCGAAAAGTTCGCGATAGGTTACACCAATGCAATTTTGGCGCGGGCCGGTATCAAAAAAGATGATACTAGAAATGAATTTAGAAGCACTTCCCTACTTGAGGCCGCTAAAATTTGTTTGCATGCTCAAGGTAGGTCTATTGTTGGTATGGATAAAATGGAAATGGTTGGGTTGGCGTTCACAACTTCTTCAGACTTTACAAATATCTTAGAAAACATAGCAAGTAAGTCTATGCTTAAAGGCTGGGAATCTTCAGAAGAAACATATATGAAGTGGACCTCTAAAGGTACGTTAACTGATTTTAAGCCTACAAGTCTTGTCGGTATGAATTCCTTTAGTAATCTATTGAAAATACCAGATGGTGGTGAGTACAAGCATGGCACAATTGGTGATCGGGGCGTTACTGCGCAGCTAGCAACTTATGGTCGTAAATTTAGTCTTTCGCGCCATGCAATTATTAATGATGATTTAAGAGCGTTCACTAATATACCCAAGAAAATGGGGCGAGCCGCGCCACGATTAATAGGTAATTTGGTTTATGCGCTTCTTAATTCAAATGAAGATATGGCTGACGGTAGCGCCCTGTTTAGTAATGCTCATAAAAATCTAATTACCGCTGGTACTAGTATTAATACTGCAGCCCTTGATGCGATGCGCGTTCTAATGGCTAAGCAGACAGACCCCGATGAATTAGAACAAGCGCTAAACATTCGCCCCGCTTTCCTTCTTGCACCTACCGCCAAGGAAGGAACTGCCAAGGTGGCGGTTAAGTCCGAAACAGAAATAGCAGATGGACAGAACAACAGTAAAAAACCAAATTCAGTGCAAGGTATCGCTGAAGTTATATCAGACGCCCGGCTGGCTGGTACGGCATTCTATTTAACCGCCAATCCTGACATTGTGGATACAGTAGAGGTACAGTACTTAGATGGCAACGAGCAACCATTTTTAGAGCAACAGAACAGTTGGAATATTGATGGCGTAGAATTTAAGGTGAGGCTAGATGCTGCAGTTACCGCCTTAGATGATAAGGGAATGGTTAAAAACCCCGGCTTATAATCTAGAACAAAAAACACTTTAACGTAAACCCTATAGAGGCCCTAACAGAAAGGGCCTTTTTTAATGGATAAAAAATAATGACTAATTTATACGTTCAAGAAGGTGAATCAATACACCACATTGCTGCAACAAATCTAGCGGCTAATGATGTAATTGTAATAGGCTCTCGAATAGCGGTAGTTATCGCCGGTATATTAAGTGGTGCAACAGGTGCGGTCGGTGTTAAAGGCGTTTTTAGATTGCCTAAAGTTGTTGCCGCTGATTTGTCAGAAGGGGAGTCGATACAGTTTGATGTTGGCGCCAGTATGATTGCTAGTGGTGGGGCGACCGCTGCCGCAGGTGATCTAGTCAATTGTGGTGTTGTCGTTACACCAGCCGCCAACGGTGAGACAACGGTAGAAGTTGACATCAACGTSCCCGGTGCAATCGTTACACCTTAATCGATAATYGRTCGGGGNCCAATAACCCCCGATCAATTTTGGTATATGACATGCCTTTAGAYGAAGACTTAACAGTATTTTTCAACCCYGATGAGCTTGCTGACGTTGCCACAATYAGAACTAGAAAYCGTTTATTTGATGTGAACGGYATACATAACGAGGGGGCRGCAGAGACGCTAGAAATGGAGTCTTTRGAYCCTGATTTTGAGTGTATATATTCTGATGTTTCAGAATTAGTTAAGGGCGATAAGCTCACGGTAAATTCTATTAATTACGAAGTCATAAAAGTAAAAAAAGATAGAAGCGGAAAACTAGCACGCGTACTAATCGAGCTTATWTAATGAAACTWCCAAAAACAGAACGAATTTTAGTTGCTATAACARARCTATTAGACGACCTAGATACGACSGGAAAYAGCGTGCAACGCGCTAGAGTTTATGATTGGAGCGATAAAGAATTRCCYGCAATTTCAGTTCACATGGGTACTGATTTACCGACGGACGGAAGCCGCCCCGGCTTTWCCKTGTCGGATTGGACTCTAGTAGTGGATGTCGTTGCTCACTGCAAGAAACTGGAATACGCGTATATAGACACAACTTTAAATCTGATTAGATCAGAAGTAACGACTGCACTACTAAAAGATATAACGCTAGGTCTGGATTTCGTAATRAATGTTATTGAAGAGGGGGCTGACAARCCRGCGATAAGCGGCGACGTAGAAAAGCCAGCWGGAAAAATGGAATTTTCATTTCAAATTAAATACAGACGATYAAATGACGATCCRAGGTTATAASTATGAAAAATCGTAAAAAGTACGAGGTAAAAAAGGGCGGTAGCCGAGTTGTAAGTGATAACAAGTCTGCAGCAAACAAGAAACTAAAAGTGGAGAAACCTAATGTTAGTGCATAGAGAGGTASTCKWAGCGAARACKGAAKCWRWTTAYAAYGTYGATGCKGTRCCCACTGATTCSGCAAAYGCRATAYTRGTRGAAAATRTYAGTATGAAATCCGCYAAYGTTAGGATGATTGAGCGTCAAGCTGTKAGRCAATCACTAGCWCCTCTSAAGCARGTTTATGGYGGKCAGTTAGTAGARCTWACTTTCGATGTAGAGTTAAAGGGKAGYGGTACRGCAGGGRCGGCGCCAGAATTGGGCGTYCTGCTTAGGGCGTGCGGCATGAGCGARTTAGTTKYKGCYAGYACTTCWGTTGCATATTCYCCSGTTAGTTCWGATCATGARTCRGCWACATTTCAYTATTATCARGACGGCAARCKAACCATTRTAACCGGTGCKCGTGGAACATTTAGCGCAACTATAAAAGCGGGTGAAACTGGAAARCTCAGCTTTACGTTTACCGGTCACATGGGMGTACGATCMGATACACTYATGGCTAGCCCTACTTACAGCTCTATTGTGCCMGCAGTGGCGCTAGGAATTAACTTTACAGTAGGAGGTTACGCGGCTCAAATTGACGCGTTAAATTTTGATATATCTAATGAAATATCTACCCCCGCTAGTATCAGTTCAGCCGATGGCTATGGTGAAATTAGAATATCAAAACGTGACGTAAGTGGAAGTATTGACCCTGAAACGCAGTTAATCGGTACTAAAGATTATTTTACAGAATGGGTAAATGGTACGGATTCAGTATTAACTACAAATACAATTGGCACTAGCGCTGGTAACCAAATCGCAATCTCTATGCCCGCTATTCATTACCGGGATATCGGCGACGGGGACAGAGAGGGTATTAGAACCCAAGATTCAGCCTTTGGTGCGTCTGAAGTGTTGGGCGACGACGAAATCACATTTTTATTCACATAGGTATATATCATGGCATTAATAATTAGTGAAGGAACGGTCCCCAGCTGGTTTACTCCAAAAAAAGAATTAGAGAACGAAGACGACCCCACACGGTTTAATGTAAAGCCATTGACTGGCGAACAAATGACGGAAGTGTTTTTTGTTTTAGGTGATGATTTACAATTGACTTACTTGTCACAGAAAGTGCTTATTAAGTACGGCCTGATAGGCTGGGATAATCTTATTGATGACAGTAATAAGTCATTAGAATTTAATCTTGAAAATATTGGAAAGTTACCCCCTTTTGTACGAGTTGAAATAGCAGCAAATATTTTCGAAAATTCTAAGTTAGGGGCTGAACAAAGAAAAAACTAAACATTGCAATTGAGGTGGCAAAGAGCGGGCCGCGTTTCAATTGCTCAAAGTGTAAATTAGGGCGGCACTGTGACACAGACCGCAAATTGCCAAAGTCCAACGGTCCCGCGACATATAATGCATTTTCTTTTCCTGATATTGGTTTTGAATCCAAAACCTGCCCATTACCCTTGATAACAGCTCTTAGCACAAAGTATATAAAGCTATATTTCCATTATTCTAATGGCGTGCTATTGAAGGGTGGTGGCATAGATGRTCAACCGCAACAGTACATAGAAGCAATGGAGATTATAGGCGCTCATGCGTAATCCAAAGATCACACTTACTGCCACTAACAAGAGTAAAAAAGCCTTTAATGAGTTAAAGCTCGATCTTAGGGGGTTGGCCGGTATTGCTACTAAAGCTAGCGGGCTAATTGGTGTTGCGTTTGCTTCGCTGTCTTTGAAAAATGTTCTTTTTGAAACCATAGATTTTTCAGACCAATTACAAAAATTGGAAATACGGTTAGGCGCTTCTACCGAAGCACTAAGTGAATATAAACATGTAGCCGATTTAAGCGGTATAGAGTTTAATAAATTAACCGTMGGTTGGCAGCGTATGACACGTCGTATAGCTGAAGCGGCAGTGGGAAAGGGAGAAGCAAAAGACGCTTTAAAAGAATTAAGATTAGAAGCAGTAGAATTAAATAAATTAGCGCCTGAAGATCAGTTTGAAGTAATCGCAGACGCTATAGCGGGACTATCTAACCAATCGGACAAAGTKCGGTTAGGTATGAAGCTCTTTGACTCTGAAGGCGTTTCATTAATTCAAACAATGAGTAATGGAGCCGAAGGTATACGTGAAATGCGYGAAGARGCTCGSTTATTNGGKCTTANCTATTTCWCAAGAAACAGCTGACGAAATGGCAAATCTGAAAGMCCAGATAACGTATATGAACGCTGCATTAGAAGGCGGTAAGAGGCAAATAATTAGCGACTATATGCCCGCTATTCGYGGTCTAGCCAAGTTTGTATATAGGCTGTCTAAAGAGTTTTCAGATTTAGCAGATGTGACAGCCAGTTGGGCGGCCCAGTTAGCTATGCTGCTGTCTGGTGAATTTGCAGCTATGAAAGCGATAGGTGAATTTAGGAAAGAAAATAGACTAGCGTTAGAAAAGGAAATAGAAGCATTTAATCGTCGTATAGACGGCGTTAAAAAAAATGTTAAAGAAGAAAAAAAGTTAACAGATGAAATTGTAAAACGTTCAGGGCTATCTATTAGTGGCAACGATAAAGGCCTAAAAAAACAATTTGAAGCATCAGAGAAAGCGGCTTTATCCTATTTTAATAGCACGCGCTCTCCAATGGAGGAATACGAAGCAACTATAAGAGAAATAAACCAATTAAGAATTGATGGTTTTTTTGATGACGTGGGAGGAGAAGACACTATGGTCAGGTCGATCAATCAAGCAAAGGAGGCGCTTGATTCATTCAATGAAAAGAACAAAGAAACTGCAAATGAATTTGATACGGTCTGGTCTACTGCCTTGGATCGTTTCGCCGCTGGTGTAGGTGATTCTGTTGCTGACGCAATTATAGAGCAAAAGAATTTTCGTGATGTAATGCAAGAGATGGCGCGAGGAGTGGTTAAGCAGGTTATTAGCGGACTTGTAGAAATCGGTGTTAAGAAACTAGCGCTATTCGCTTTAGAAAAAGCAGGAATTGMTACAMSWAMWGNNYWGCMAATGNRGTGSYKKGNTRCSANCTMYKSMRRCWSCYWKKACTGCA
>NVVB01000095.1 GCA_002402085.1 Gammaproteobacteria bacterium | reverse complement strand
GCCGACTTCAATTTCTGCTTTGTAGGGCAGGTTGTTGGGGTCGCCGAGTAGCTTGCGTTGATGGGCTGGGTTTTTATGGAAGGTATCAATGCAGGTGCCGATGAGACCGTCGAGATCAAAGCCTTTGAAGGCGGTCTCGAAGTGTTCCAGATTGGCTTTGACCATGTCAACGGTGGCGGGGTTGGCAAAAGTAACGATCAGGTCCCTGTCGACCATCATCATGGCCGTAGCCGAGCCATCAATGGACGATTGAAGCGTCGCCCCGTCTATTTCGGTTGATTTGCTTGCTGCGTTATTAGAGGTTTCAGCTTTTGCTTTGCGTTTTGAGTCGGTCATTTTAGTTCCCTTATCCTAAATTGAATTTGTTCTTAGTGCGTGTGTTCGTATACTTTCCATTTTAGCTGTCGCTACTTTGTTAAAAGTTCGCGCCAACCCCYAATTCTTGCGGTGTTTGTTTCATTTTCTGATGTTTCGATTGCGTATCGGTCATAAATTTTTTGGTTTCATTTCTACGCCCCTCGATCACAGTGTTTTAAGGTTTCTTCGACATTGAGAATCACTACCAATTCTTCATCCAATTTGTAAACGCCCGTAAAATACGCGCTGTTGACCTTGCTGGAGTTGTTCACTAGCGCATCGAGATTCTCGGGTTTGACTTCAATAACATCGTTAATTGAATCCACTAATAAACCGACATTTTCGTCGTTATAGCGAACGATAATCACACGCATCTCTTGGTTAAGCGGGATAGTCGTTTGACCCAGTTTAGTCCGTAAATCAATAATACTGACGMYRCYGYNGCRTMGAKYNNGYMCGMCTTTGWCAAAGKCGKRNNCTYRATSYACGSNGGYRRMRTCGWSMGTWTTATTGATTTCTTGCACATGCGTGATATCGATACCGCATAACATTTCTTCGACATCAAACAAGACGAGTTCTTTGGTGGCTTCAGAGCCCGCCACATTTTTCATATTGCTCATAAGGCACACCTCCAGTAGTGTGGTTTAAGTATTTTTCGACAGTTTCCATTACCAGGTCTTGATCCATTTTGATCAGATAATCAGTGACGCCGGCAGTATGTCCTTTGACCATGGCGTCGTCTCTGTCGACTGTACTCAGTATGATAATGGGCACGTCTTTAAATTGACTCATGGTTCGAATTTTTTCGGTCATTTCTAAGCCGTTCATGTTGGGCATTTCGATGTCAGAGAGAATAAGGTCAATTGAGTYGCCTTGTTGGCGCATGGTTTTTAAACCAATTTCCCCGTCTTCGGCCAAAATTACTTTGATGTCATGGGGTTCGAGTAGATTTTTAATTTGCTCTCTAAAGAACGCAGAGTCTTCGACTACCAATACCGTGTGTTGATCGTCTACTTTGGGTTCGATACTAATCTGTTGTGCACTTCGGGTTGCGCCGATGGAACGCACCAATCCAAAGACGTCTAATAGCAAGGTAATTTGCTCAGAAATAATGGCAGAACCTACGACACCGGGCTGCTTAAATGTTTCTTTGTCGATGACGCATTCGATGTCGATAATGTCGACGATATTACTCGCGACAATGGCCACTTCGACGCCGTCGAGGGGGAATACCACGAGAAATAAATTAGCTTGGTCGGCGATTTTTTGCACTTCCAGGGCTTCGTGTAGGAAGTATAAGCGCAGGCTGCCGCCGCGATATTTGATAACGGTTTTGTTACCCACGACTTGTATCTGGTCCTGCTTGATTCGCTCAATTCGGTGAATGTACGACAGTTGAATGGCAAATTGTTCGCCGGGGCTATTTTCAACAATGAGTAAGCTTTCTTCATCACCGACGTGCTGTTGAGCGTTATTTAGTAGTCTGTCTTTTTCTAGGTCTGCGGCGGACAGGTTCATAAAGTGGGCGATACCCACTACGTCTAGGATCAGTGCCGCGCAGCCATCACCTAGAATTGTTGCACCGGCATAGCCTTCGCATTCTCTAACGTGCTGGCCTAAAGGCTTAACCACGATTTCTTCAGAGTCCAGCAGTTCTTCAACGACAATGCCATAGCGGAAGTCACCTGCGGCGACCACTACGATGTTGATTGAGCTGCTGCCATCGAAAGCCGCTTCGGACACTTCTGCTGAATCGATGCCGAGGAAATCTCGTAGGCGCACAATGGGTAATAGGTTGCCTCGTAGCCGGACTACCACGGCATCGCCGATGCGCTCCATGCGTTGTGGTACTTGTGCAGGGCGAATCCTTACCAATTCGACCAAGCTGACTTGAGGCAGGGCATAGCGTTCATCATTGGCGGCCACTAAAAGACAGGGGATAATCGCCAGGGTGAGTGGTAATTTGACTTGAAAGGTACTGCCTTTGCCCTTGGTCGAGTCAATATCAATGGTGCCGCCGAGCTGGGAGATGTTGGTGAACACCACGTCCATGCCTACGCCGCGTCCTGATATATCGGTGACTTTGCTGGCGGTTGAAAACCCAGGTTCAAGAATAAACTTAATTATTTCCTTGTCGGTCATATCCGCTAATCGGGATTTATCGACTAAGCCTTTTTCGATGGCTTTGGTTTTAATTTTTTCTATATCGAGGCCTGCGCCGTCATCTTGGACTTTTATTAATACGTAACCGGCCTCGTGTTGGGCGGTTAGTTTCATGGTGCCTTCGGGGTTTTTGCCTATACGCCGTCTMTCTTCTGGGGACTCTAGGCCGTGGTCGATGGCATTACGTACTAGATGAGTCAGTGGGTCGCCGATGTTTTCGATAATGGTTTTATCGAGTTCAACCTCTTCGCCTTCCACTTCAAATTTAATTTGTTTGCCTAAGTTCTTAGACATGTCACGCACAACCCGTTGAAATTTACTGAATACCACGCCAATGGGTTGCATGCGGGTATCCATGATGGAGGCTTGYAACTCTGAGGTCACTGAATCCAGTCGTTGTGCAGCTACGCCAATGGCGTATTGGTCCCAGCTAGAGACGTTTTGATTGAGTTGGTTGCGAGTTAATACGAGTTCGCCTGCTAGATTCATCAGGCTATCTAATATATCCACACTGACGCGAATGCTATTGACAGCATTGCCTTTTTTATCGGTGCTGGTTTCCAATGCAGAGTCTTTTTCCATGGTTACTACCTTGGGGGTTATAGGTTGGGGCGTGAGCGGTTCGGCTGGTTCTTGCGTGTCTTGAATGAGCTCGACTATCGTTTCAGCCGAAGTGGGTGCTACTGCGTTGGGTTCACAGGGCGTGGTTTCTTGATCGAGGTCTATCGGTGGCGTTAGATCTGTCTGCATGGCTTCCGGGTCGGATAGCCCTGAAGCCTGTAATTCCTCTTGATCTAGTTCTTCATTAGAGGCTTTATTTAAATCGGTAGCGGAGGGATCGAATTGATCTTCGGGGGGAATGACTTGTTCCAGCGCTATCCCGTCTATGACTGTATTTTCAGTAACGGTATTTTCAGTAACGGTATTTTCGTCAACAGTCTTTTCAGCAACGATATCTTCGGCAACTGTCTCTTCGGTAACGGTATTTTCAGTGTCTGTCTCTTCAGCGACAGCATCTTCTGCGACAGTTTCTCCAGCGACAGTTTCTGTAACGACAGTTTCTGTAACCTCAGTTTCTGTAACGACAGTTTCTGAAACACCGGTCTCTTCCGTCGTGACACGCTGAGGAATTGTCTCTTCAATAAACAGGTGGTTGTGAACCTGCGCGGGCGAAATCCCTAAATAATTGATTACGTTTGATTTACTTAATACTGACGTGAGGAGGACGTAGAGTGTGGTGTCGTTTTGCGGTGATTCACTAACGGCGCCTTCGTCTGGGTTGTTTTTTGAGTCGAGTAGATAGCCAATTTTATTGAGTTGTTTAACAATTTGGTCGTGGCTTAATGTCTCGTCAGCGCCGTCGTGTAACGAGCTAAATGAAATAATATACAGGCAGAAGCCTTTGCTTTCATAATCGTCGATTTTAGCTTGGGATATGCTAAACATTGACGGTATATCTGGAATGCCCAGAGTGACTTTGGCTTGGTTTTCTTCGTCTTCGACTAATATCCTGCAAAGCGCATTTATTTGGCCTGAGATATCGGTTTCTTCTTCGGGCGAATCGAGCATGTTGCTCAGCATGTCTAACGAAGAAAGTAGAATGTTACAGCAGACTAACGTTGGGGATTGTTCGTTGTTACGGATTTTATCAAGCACGTCTTCCATGGCGTGGGAAAGGTCTCGTATTTGGGTTAGTCCTATGAATCCTGCGCCGCCTTTTACTGTATGAATACTACGAAAAATCCGATTAATTAAATCACTATCGACGTCATCGGGAGATTCTTCTAACCGGATGATGTTTTGCTCTAACCCTTCCAGTTGCTCTTTGGCATCGTCTAGGTAGAGGTATAATTTATCATCTGACATACACGTCCTCCAGCCAATGCGGATGATCGTAAGTAGGTGAATCCTGGAGGGCAACAGGCTTGTCTAGGGTGTGACAAATCAACGCACTAAAGCATATGATTTTAATAGGTTGACGATCGTAACGATTGGAAATACTTCTATTCATGACTGCATCGCTGTTTATTTACTAGCTCAAAAATGTGTAATTGACGATAGTTAATTCAAAAATAAACGTTAGATATTCCTTGTCGACAAGCTGGGTTGCGGCGTGGGTAGGCGGTCAATAGGTGAGATGGATTTGTGTGGTCCGTTACTGTGTATTTCGTCATTGTGCTGTAATGTCTTGTGAAATCCGTTTTTGGTCTTAATAATTATTTAA
Organism: Gammaproteobacteria bacterium; assembly: GCA_002402085.1. Taxonomy (GTDB): domain Bacteria; phylum Pseudomonadota; class Gammaproteobacteria; order Pseudomonadales; family UBA3067. The sequence goes on along the minus strand of NVVB01000095.1, from coordinate 10,885 downwards.
ACCGTTTCTTTAAGATTAAACCCAAAAGTAGAATTCGCGAATAGTTCTTTGAACCGTATTTTACTAAAGAGTGTGTTTGTTATTTCGATTGGCGTAGGTTTGGCTTATTGTTATAGGGGCCGGAGTTAGTCAGGATCAAATAGGAAGTTGGGTGCATTAAAATGATCTGCTAGGTCCGTGGGGCGGATCATAGCGTTCGATCACTGTGTCTGAATTTGGGTTGTAAGGGACGACGGCAAGCGCCTGTATTTCAATGAGTCTGTGGCAGGTGCAGTAGGCCATCTGATATCGTCCCAGTGCGCCATTTTTTATTAATAATGACCCTGTTACGCTAATGCATGATTTCTTAATAAAGGAGGGAGAGGTATGTTCAGTCATATCATGCTGGGTGCCAATGATATTCAGGCGTCTAAAAAATTCTATGATGCGGTACTCGGGACCTTAGGATACAAACCGGGTTTTATTGACGAAAAAGGCCGTTGTTTTTATGCCTCGAAGACCGGCACCTTTGCTATCACCGAGCCTATTGACGGCGAGCCGGCGTGCCATGGCAATGGCAGTACGTTTGGGTTTATCGCCGCCAGTGCAGACGATGCGAATGCGTGGCATGAAGCGGGGTTAGCCAATGGTGGTACGACGTGCGAAGAGCCTCCCGGTGAGCGAGAGGCCACTGCGGGAAAACTTTATCTGGCGTATCTACGTGATCCTTCAGGCAATAAGATTTGCGCGTGTCATCGGGTGCGGTGATTTCCTAAATAATACAGATATTTAGGGGCGAGAATGATAATGAGAATCTTGGATGAGTAGCGGTTATGAATGGCAAGTGTCTATGCGGGAAGGTGAGCTATCAAATCGAGGGGGATCTGGGTGAGGTTCGTTTATGTCATTGTTCGGATTGTCGTGAAGTCACTGGGTCTGCTTTTTCCGCCAATGCGAAAATAAAGCGCGAGCAATTTAAATTAACCTCTGGGACTGCGGCGCTCACTGAATATGTGCGTCGCCCCGGAGTACTTTGTTATTTTTGTTCAAGCTGTGGTTGCCATATCTATGTGTGGGTGGAGTCTGAACCAGATTTAATACGCCCTCGTATTGGCGGGTTGATGGGCGATGTCCCCGTGACGATTGGTGCTCATGTCTGGGTGAGCTCTAAAGCCAGCTGGTTTGACATTACAGATAATTTACCCCAATTTGCCGAAGCAAAAAGTTAGCGCGTTTATTTTCTATGGGTAAAGCGAGTTGAACCATAGATAAAATGAAGCGGCTAATTTTTTAGCCAACCTAAGCGCGCCTCGATTTCCTGCTTACCATTGCCTCTGATACATGCGCCATGGTTTATCACCACATTGATGGGGTCCCATTCGAGGAATTGCTGATAGCTCTTTTTGGCGTGAGATTTCGTATACATGGAGTATCGATATAATCTGGGGGTTCGGCCATTGGGGTAGCGTATTTGATCGAACTGGGCCAATAGTTTTTGTCGCCAGTTAAAGTGGTCTGTTTTTAGATTGAGTATTAAATCGGTCAAAATTAAAGTGCGGGAGCTGCGATGAAAAAATACTAATTCATCCATAAACAGATTGCCCTTAAAGTGGTCATGATGAATGTCATCGGACCACTGATAACGACGGTCGGGCAGTATCTCAAAATCGAAAGTAATGTCTTTACGTTTTTTACGCAAGCCGGGTGGCGCGAATAGGGTGGCGTTGGGGTACTGGAAATGCCACGAACGCAGGTGAAGATGGTGCAGTTTATTGGGTGCGACAATGTAGGCGGGTTGGCCGATGGTGCGAATAAATTCTTTAATTGAGTCCGTTAGGGGGATTGGGGAGTGTACCCACAGTTGTCCCTTAATTCGAATCAGGGTCATGCGTGTGGGTAGGCTGAGGCCTAAGTAGGGCACCTCCGGCCCGTTGACCAACCAGATGTTCCGGCCGAGCGCTTCGATTTCGCGTGTTGCACCGTGTGTACGCTCAAGTTGGGGCGCTAATTCGGCGACTTTATTCATAGCCGGTCCTTTGCATGCCTGAACTTGCATGATTAAGTTGTTTTCGATTTAGGGAACGTAAAGCGTTCTTATTTCCTATTTCTTATTTAGGTTTGTTTAATTGCTTGTGTATCGGTGAGTCGTTGTATTTGATCACTATCAAATCCCCAGTCGTTGAGAATTGCATGGCTGTCTTGGCCTGTGGACGAGGGTGGTTTTGATACTTCGCAGGGGGTTTTGTCAAAACGGGGCGCGGGCGCGGGTTGGTAGACGCCGTCAATTTCAATGAATGTGCCGCGCGCGACGTTGTGGGGGTGATGAATACTTTCTTCCATATTGAGTACCGGGGCAAAGCAAACGTCACTGCCTTCCATGATCTCGCACCATTGATCGCGTGTTTTACTAAGAAAGACAGTGGTCAGACGTTCTTTCATGGGGCCCCAGCTGGAGTCGTCTGTTTGTTTGGGTAAATCGGGCTCTTTTGACAGGCCGGATTTTTCGATTAGCTCTTGGTAAAACTTTGGCTCGATTGAAGCAATAGAAATGTATTTATCATCTTTGGTTTTGTATACATTGTAATAATGTGAGCCGGTATCAATGACATTTGTACCACGTTCTTCTGACCAGCGTCCCATGCCTTTCATGCCGTAAAACATTGACATGAGTGATGCGGAGCCATCGGTCATGGCGCAATCGACAACTTGACCTTGGCCTGATTTCTGCGCTTCGATTACGCCGGCTAATACACCCATGGCAAGGTAAAGTGCACCACCACCAAAGTCCCCCACCAAATTCAGCGGCGGAATCGGTGCTTCGCCTTCGCGTCCAATCGCGTCTAATGCGCCCACTAATGAAATGTAATTAATGTCGTGACCGGCGGCATGGGATAGTGGCCCGTCTTGTCCCCATCCGGTCATTCTTCCGTAGACTAATTTAGGGTTTCGTTGGTGACACACTTCAGGGCTTAAGCCTAATCGCTCCATAACGCCGGGTCGAAAGCCTTCGGTTAAGGCATCGGATTTTTCAATTAATTGCAGCACTAGTTCGATGCCTTCTGGTTTTTTTAGGTCTACGGCAATAGAACGCCGGCCTCGTAATAAGACATCCTTTGTAGGGTCTCGGTTAAGTCCTAGGTTGGCCTCTTGTACACGATCAATTCGAATTACTTCGGCGCCTAAGTCGGCCAATAGCATGGCGCACATTGGGCCTGGTCCAATGCCTGCAATTTCTATTATTTTAATCGACGAAAGTGGCCCCATAAGAATTCATCCTTGTATAGTGTTGTGAGATAGTGTGGTGAAATAGTGTAATGAATAAGCGTGAGAGAAATATTAAATCATTTTTAAGTTTTATGGAATTATGTTTAGATACAGAATCCGTATATTAAATAGCCGATGGCCGAAATTAATAACCGTTTGGTTTTATAACGATTCAGTTTTATACGTGTGTTCAGCTTTACTAAGGGCTGAACTGTTTTGAGTCCTGGGTTGTTTCTGGTTATGGCTTTGTGTTTTATTTTAATGGCCGGATTGAAATCAATATAAACCAATAAAAAATAAATAAAAACCAATAGTCTTGCTTTGTAAAAAAGGAGAAATGATTGTGTCAGGGACAGACAATAATAACAATTCCAAAGATGCGTTGGGGTTTGATGTTGATGCCTTAAGAAATAAATACCGTGCAGAGCGAGATAAGCGGCTTAATTCATCGGGAATAGGCCAGTATCAAAAAATACAAGGTGAGTTCGCCTCTGTCGCAGAAGACCCTTATATCGAAACCTCCTTGGAACGTGAACCACTCACTGACGAAGTCGACGTAGTGATTATAGGCGGTGGCTTTGGTGGCCTGCTGGCGGGAGCGCAGCTACGTAAGCAAGGCGTGAAAGACATACGGGTTATTGAGAAGGGCGGTGACTTTGGGGGCACGTGGTATTGGAATCGATATCCGGGTGCGCAGTGTGATGTCGAGTCCTATGTGTATCTGCCGTTATTGGAAGAAATGGGTTACATGCCAACGGAAAAGTATTCCCACGGTCCAGAGATTTTAAATCACGCCAAGGCCATTGGTCGACAGTTTGATCTTTATGACAATGCTTGTTTTCAAACGCAAGTGATGGATTTACGTTGGGACGAGAAGGTTTCYCGKTGGATYATTTACACCAATCGGGATGATCAAATTAAGGCGCGTTTTATTGTTTTGTCCAATGGGCCGCTCAATACGCCGAAATTACCGGGTATCGAAGGGATTTCGGATTTCAAGGGCGAGATATTTCATACCAGCCGTTGGGATTATGACTATACCGGTGGGGATTCAACGGGTAATTTAACCAAATTAAAAGATAAAAAGATCGGCATCATTGGCACCGGTGCCACTGCGGTGCAGTGTATACCGCACCTGGGGAAGTGGTCTAAAGAGTTGTATGTGTTTCAACGCACGCCGTCGTCCATCGATGTGCGTAATAACCGGCCTACGGATGAAGATTGGGTCGAGACGCTTGAGCCTGGCTGGCAGAAACGACGCATGGAAAACTTCACGGCCGTGGTCAGTGGCTTGGGGGCTGAAGAGGATTTGGTAGCGGATGGTTGGACGGATATTTTTCGAAATGTATTACGAGTCACGCCCGCCGAAGGGCAGCCCAAGTTAACCATGGAGGAGATGGAGGCGGCGATTGAGATTGCTGATTTTCAAAAGATGGAACAGGTTCGCGGCCGTGTTAATACCATTGTTAGTGATGAGGCCACCGCTGAAGGCTTGAAACCGTATTATCGCCAGTTTTGTAAACGACCTTGTTTTCATGATGAGTATTTACAAACCTACGAGCGTCCGAACGTAACGTTGGTGAATACTGAWGGTCAGGGGGTGGAGTGTATTACCGAGGATTCGGTGGTGGCACTGGGTGAGGCTTATGAATTGGATTGTATTGTTTTTGCCACGGGGTTTGAGGTGGGGACCAATTATACTAGCCAGTGTGGTTATGAAGTGACGGGCAGTAATAATGTCAAGTTAAGTGAAAAATGGGCCAATGGCTTTAGAACATTTCATGGCATGCACAGTAGAGGGTTTCCTAATTGCATGTTCATGGGCTTTACCCAAGGGGCCTTAACCGCCAATGTGCCGCATACGTTGCTAGAGCAAGCAACACATCTCGCGTATATCATCCGCCACTCTTTGGAAGAAGGGCACACCAAAGTTGAGGCTTCGGAGCAAGCCGAAGAACAGTGGGTGGCGACGATTAACAGTATGAGCTTCTTGGGGGATAAGTTCTTTAAGGAGTGTACGCCAGGGTATTACAATAACGAAGGCCAGCAGGGCTCGGGCAATGGTTTTTTACAGGGGCAATACGGTGCCGGACCTACGGCGTTCTTTAAGTTGCTAGAGGATTGGCGAGAAGATGAAAGTCTTCAAGGCTTAGAGATTGAAACTGCCTGAGTGGCTTGCTTTAGTGCTTCTATGGGGTTTAATGTATCCCGCTAGATCCACGGGATTAAGTTCAAGAGAATGAGTTTAAGAGAATGAGTCCAGGAGATTAAGTCCAAGCTAACACTGCGTACTTTTGTAGTGTTAGCTTGTTGGTAGCATTTAGATTAAAACCTTAAATCCTTGAATCCTTGAATCCTTGAATCCTTAAATCCAGCACTACACTTTAAATCGATAGCCGTCCCCGTCGGAGATTATTTTTCCGCTGGTCGGTGAGGCGAAGTGCGTGCCTAGTACCAGTGTTGGGCCGTCTCCATAGCGTTGCATAAACTCCACACGGCTTTTGTGTGCAAGCGCGCCTTCAACGTCAGCAATGTCTTCCCAGTCTGGGTGAGCAAAGCCTAAGGGGTGATGAAATAAATCGCCGGTGATAACAGCACGTTGTCCTTGCGATTCAATTTCGACACTGACGTGTCCGGGGGTGTGCCCTGGGGTTGGGATTAGTCGTACTTCTTGGTTAATTTCATGATTGGTTTCTACAAGGTCGACTAAGTTTGCGTCCAATAACGGTTGAATGGCCTCTTCATTGGTATTGGCTCCAAAGGGGTCTTCTTTACCGCCCCAGAAATCCCATTCGGCGGCCCCAATTAAATACCGTGCATTGGGGAAGGTTGGTTTCCATTGGTCGTTATCGAGAAAGGTGTTCCAACCTACGTGATCAAAATGAAGGTGAGTACACAGTACGCGATCGACTTTTTCGCGTGGGAAACCGGCTGTGGCAAGGTGATCTAAAAAGCGAGATTTTAGACCGCTCCAACCGGGGATGGGGACTTTTTTATCGTTGCCAACGCAGGTATCAATGATAATGCGTAAACCTTTTGATTTCACTAGAAAGGAATGGATGCTCAGTAATATCTTGCCTTCGGAATCTAAAAAGTGAGGTTGCAACCAATCCAAATCGTCTGACAGGGTTTCAAGGGATGCCTTGGGGTAAAGCATTTGAGGGGAAATTAGGCTCATGGTTTCTACTACGCGAGTAATGCTTACGTCACCAATTTTCCAGGTTTGTTTCGGTCCTTCGGTTTCCATAGAGACTCTCCTTTGTCGTGTAACGATGCGTTAATATTATGCGCTGTTGGCTAGCGGGCCTCGTAAAAGTTTACCCGGATAAATGCCTGTGTGTTCACCGTTACGCATTAATACCTTGCCGTTGACGATGGTGTTCGAAATTCCTGCTGCTTTTTGTACTAAGCGTCTGGCACCTGCGGGCAAGTCATTTTTTACCACTGGCATCAGTGGCGCAATGGTGTCTTCATTGAAGATTAATAAATCCGCAGCATAGCCTTGTTTGACTTGGCCTCGGTCTTCAAACCCCCACGCGGTTGCAATGTCTTTGGTGAGCATTTGCACGGCTTCTTCTAGGCTTAAGGCTTGCTTTTCTCGTACCCAGTGCGAGATTACGTGGGTTTGAAGGGATGAATCCATGATTTGGGAGACGTGCGCACCGGAGTCTGAAAAGGTCACTACGGAGCGAGGATGTTTCATCATCTCGAGGACGTGATCTTGGTTTTCATTCGCCAATGGTTGACGGAAGAATACTTTGAGTTTGTATTCGAGGGCAATGTCGATGATGACTTCGACGGGGTCTTTGCCTGTTTCTTCGGCTATTTCGGCAATGGAGCGATGAGGCCCTTCGACGGTGTCCATGACAAACAACCATTTATAATTGGGCCGACGCATTTCGGCACCCACCGCGCGTTGTTGATTAGGATTGTCGCTGTTGGCGGCTTCGATAAGTTTTGCACGGGTTTCTGGGTCACGCAGTGCCGCTTCTTGTTGGGCGAGGGGTTTCTGACGCATTTCTTTCCAAACGGGGAATTTGTCAAAAGGCATGCGGCTTTCGAATGACATTAATACATTCAGTGAGCGACTGTGAACTTGGGCAAACATGGTGCCGCCGGCTTCTGCGGTTTCGTCCAGTAGGTCCATATAAGGCGGCCAAAAGTCAGGGGCGCGACGACTGCTGAACATGCCCCAGGTGACAGGTCGGCCGGATTCTACGGCCAGGTCACGTAAACGTTCTTGGTATTCCCGTTGACGTTTGGGATCGCGTCCTACGTCTTCGCCGGCAATTTCAAATACTCCTGCGCCGAGGTCGCCCATGACCCCGACTAACTGTTTGACTTCGTCCCAGCTGGCTAAACGACTGGCCACGGGATCGCCTGCGGGCGTTTGGTGGTTTCGCGTACGCGAGGTAGTAAAGCCCATGGCGCCGGCACGAATAGAGTCGGCGAGTTCGCTTTTCATGTGTTCTAAATCTTCTGGGGAGGCTTGTTCGGTAAATGCGCGTTCGCCCATGGCGTAGGTGCGTAAAGCTGAGTGTCCGACGTAGGCGCTGTAGTTAATGCCTTTCGGTAAGCGCTCCACCGAATCAAGGTATTGCGGGAAGGTTTCCCAAGTCCAATCAATGCCTGCTTCCATGGCTTCACCGGCAATGTCTTCGGCGCGCTCTAAGTTTCGTACTACGTAATGTTTGTCTTTGGCGGCGCAGGGCGCGAGGCTAAATCCGCAGTTGCCCATGACTACGGTGGTAATGCCGTGATAGACCGAACAGGTGCCTAGTGGGTCCCAGGAAATTTGCGCGTCCATGTGCGTGTGGCCATCGATAAATCCAGGGGATACGATTTGACCTTGGGCGTCGATGGTTTCTTTTGCTGTCGCGTCGATGGTGCCGATGGTTTTTATTTTACCGCCCACGATGCCTATGTCGGCGACATAACGTTCTGCGCCGGTGCCGTCGATGATGGTGCCGTTTTTTATTATTATGTCGTAGCTCATCTGTTATCCCTCCTGGCTGGTTTTAAAATGTCCTTATATTGACGTGCTTCAATCAATGGGCTTGATCGGACTGCGTTGATGACTGCGTGTAGTGCGATATTTTGTAGTCTTGCTTGGCTGGCTTTTAGTGAAATGAACCGCCAATTAAATTACGCGCCATGACTAGGCGTTGGACTTCACTGGGGCCTTCGCCGATTCGACGAATACGCATTTCCCGGTACCAGCGTTCTAAGGGCAGGTCTTTGGTCATGCCATAGCCACCATGAATTTGCATGGCGCGATCCACCACGCGACCACCGGCTTCGCTGCCGAGTARTTTCGCCATGGCGGCTTCAGTGCGGAAGTCTTCGCCACGGTCGGCTTTTTGTGCGGCTTCTAAACAAATATGGCGGGAGGTGCGAATGTCTATTTCGTTATCGACAATCATCCATTGGATGGCTTGTCTAGAGGCGAGTACGCCGCCAAAGGTTTCCCTTAATTTACTGTATTCAATGGCCATTTGCTGGGCTTTAATGGCGACTCCGACGCAACCGGCTGCGTAGGGGATTCGTTGTCGAGCGAGTCGATCGCTGGCAATGGCGAAGCCTTTATTGACTTCACCGAGTATGTTTTCTTTGGGAACCCGCAAGTTTTCAATTTGTATTTCGGTGGCGTACTTGGTGGAGCGCAGTGTATGCACGACACGGCGAACATTAAAGCCAGGCATGTCGCTATCAATTAAGAAACAGGTAATGCCGTTACGGCCTTTGTCTTCGGAGGTGCGCGCAAATAAAATCCCGAAATCCGCTTGGTCAGCACCACTGATAAATATTTTCGAACCATTCAATACCCAGTCATCACCGTCTTGCACGCCGCGAGTTTGGATGGCGCGACCGGGGTCTGATCCACCGGAGGGTTCGGTAAGGCCAAAGAACGAAGACTTTTCGCCGCGTAATACGGGGAATAGATATTTCTCTTTTTGCGCTTCTGTGGCTTCAAATAGTTGCGCTAAGCCGGCACCACCAAATGCGCCAAAGCTTGGGTTATAGAGACCCGCGCGATGTTGTACTATTTCGAATGCGATTAAGGTTTGGGTGGTGATGCTGATTTCGGGGCCGCCRAATTCKGGCGGGATGCCTAAGCCAAATAAGCCCATTTGTTTGGTGATGGCGATTAGACGTTGTTTGTCTTTCGGGTCGATTTCTCCCGCGTCAGGGTCAAGGTTCTCTTCCAGGGGAATGATTTCCTCTTTAACAAAACGACGCACGTTGTCTACTATTAATTGTTGCTCTTCTGATAGCTGATAATCCATTTCGGCTCGCACTCCCTATAGGCCTATAGTTATTGTTTGTGACGCGGCTTACTGTCTGGGTCTAATGATTTATAATTACGCTAAGGGCGTTAAGCGCCCGACTTTGTGTGGGTGTTCTTTTTGTACTCGCTCGGGAAGTTCACCAAAATCCACTTGATGAAGCATGAGTAATTCTTCATACCGGCTGATGTACTGCATATTTATCTCGTAACGAAATAAGGTTTCTTTGCCGTCACGCTGTTTTAGCTCTTTTTTTAGTTCGCTGTTTAATCCAAAAAGCGAACGTCCTCCGGCATACCCTATGTAGATGACATAACCGTTGGGTTCGGCGAGTTGATAGACGCCGAGATGGCCCTGAATGGGCTTAATGTTTTCTTCGTTTAAAACCTGGAACGGTTTGTCGAGACGAATGGACATAATTTATTCCTTTAAAATTACTGGCCTCGGAAATCAGGTTGACGTTTTTCTAAGCGTGCTTTAACACCTTCTCTTGCATCATCGCTACTGCTTGCATTGCTGATCAACTGATCGACGTCTTTGTGATAGATGCCATCGCGAAAGCTCATTTCTCTGACCAATAAGGCTTTCATTGCGATGAGTGATAGMGGYGCGTTGGCGGTCAATCGGTCGATTAATTTTTGAGATTCRGACTCTAATTCTTCCGGTGCRGCGATGCGTGAGATTAAGCCCATTTCATGCATGCGAACAGCGGGGAATGGATCGCCTAAAAATAAAAACTCTCGGGTTTTCACTGGTCCGGCGACTTCGAGTAATTTTTTCGCTAAAAACCAGGTGGGTGCCAGGCCTATTTGGGCCAAAGACATGCCGAACCTGGCCGTACTACTGGCCACTACTAAATCGCAGTGAAGGGCCAGTTCATTTCCCCCAGCAATGGCGTCGCCTTGGACGACACCCACGACGGGTAAGGGGTAATTTTCAACCGCGTGCAACATGGTTTCAATGTTGGATATACCATCGATGGTGGGTTTGCGCGATTTTAAGTCCATGCCAGCACAAAATRCYSGSCCWKCGSCKSYYASTACARTRRCCCKWWCWKTRKMGKCGGNNSTGGYKSTTNTRAASGCAGAAATTAATTCATTGGCCATTTCTACCGTAAACGCGTTTAGATGATCGGGACGATCAAGCGTGATAGTAAGCACGTTATTGTTTACTTGGTATGAAATTGTATTGTAAGCCATTGCAAATCCTTAAAGATGAGTCGGATGTTTGGTTTACAATATAACGTAGCTTATAGGATGGGTCTATACCAGTAGGGCGGGTCTATAGCAGTAGGATGGATCTATATCTGCTAGTTGGTTTTGTACGCGACAGCGTCTCTAAAAGAGGACGGGCTT
>NVVB01000008.1:80830-96219 GCA_002402085.1 Gammaproteobacteria bacterium | reverse complement strand
CATCAACGGCCTACTTCAAACACGCCAACACATTCATTCAAGCGGCCCTTCAACCATTAACACACACAACGCCGAAAACGATTCCGACACTTCCTCCAACGCCGCACATGGCAATAATGTATTAATAGTCGATGACTCGCTGAGTGTCAGACGATCCTTAGGGCAAATGATGGAAGACGCCGGATATAAACCAATCCTCGCCCGCGATGGTTTAGATGCAGTAGAACAGCTCAAGAATAATCACGCCGATTTAATGCTGGTGGATTTGGAAATGCCGCGCATGAATGGCATCGAATTAACTCGCCACCTTAGAAATAGCAAACAACACAACGCCACGCCAATATTTATGATTACCTCACGTTCCACCAGTAAACATCGCAACCTGGCGGCCCACGAAGGCGTCACCGAATACTTCACAAAGCCGTACACCGAAAGTGACTTACTATCAAAGATCCACCAACACCTTCATTCTCAAGTTGAAAGCCAATAATCAACAATCAAGAACCACAGACCAAAAAAGCGCCTACTCAGTGTAAGCGCTTAATGAAAACTTAATGATTAAGACCCACTGATGGAGTATTAAAATCGTGCTAGACCACAGCAGTAACAAAATGTGTTTAATCCGCTGTGGTGACCTAAGGCTGGTCCTACCCGCAAGCGACATAGCCAGCGTAGAACTAGCCGAAGACATACAGCCGGTATTGCAGCAAAAATCCGCCACCGGGTACGTAGAGGGTATGCTTGCCCTGACCCAAGGGCAGTGGCGTGTGGCGCTGCTGGATACTGAGTTAAAATTTAAACAATATCTGTCGCAAGCACACCGCTACGTCGCCTGTTTAAGCAATACAGAATTCGGTGCCTACGGTTTAATGTGTGATGACGCGAAATCCATCGCCCTACCCGACCAGCATCGAGAGCCCCTACCAACGATAATGCAAACCCAGCAACAGGTGTTCAACCAACTCATCAAGTATGAAAATCGAATTGCCCTGATCACCGATGCGCGTCGACTCAGCCAATACTGCGCTATCACCATCGGCCCCAACCGCGCCATCGCCGCAGCCTAACACCCGAGAGAAAAATCATGAACCCACTCCCCCAGGCTTGGCTACTAACACTGGCACCCAATATTCGAATTGCAGTCGCCGAGACCCAAATGCTCGAATACTTGCTGGACAGCCCGCCCATCCCCATACCGCTCACACCCGCACACTGCAGCAGCATTACATTCTGGCGACACAAAATAGTGCCCCTGCTGAACATCAACAAAAGGCACTTAAATCCAGCACTCGACGATTACCAACAGCCCTACGCGGGCATACAGATCCTGCATTATCAACATCAAACCGAAGACAACGCGCCCCCAGAAGCGAAATTTATAGGCATCCCCGTGCAAACCCCACCGGAACGGATAAAGTTAGCCAATGATGAAATCGAAGCCGCCGATAAATTACAACAAAATACCTGGAGATCAGCGCTTATTTCTAGCTTTAAGCATGAGAATTGTGCGGTGAGTGTGGTGGATTTTTCGAGGTTGGTGGCGGTGATTTAGAGGGTATACATCGTTCGTTAAGAGGGTCTGGCAAGATTACGCAACACAATTACTTTCGATTAAAACCAAGCGTTAGCCCTACACTAAAAAAATGTGCATCTAACTCAATCAACGTATACTCAGCCTCAATTGAAAAATAATCAAATCGAGCGCCTATACCCGCCCCCAAGGAAGCTCTTATATCAACCTCTTTGAAATCCCCAATAAAATCTTCTTTGGCTGAGACTTCTTCTCGCAAAAGCCCTACTTTTGCTTTCACATAGAAATCCCCTTCGGAGCGATACGCGTTGTATACCGCCAACGTATTAAAACCGATATCCAATCCAGAGAAATGACCTGAAGCGATTACTACGTCGAACTCAAAACTCCCGGCACCGCGCGAAATACCGCCATAAAAACCAACGGGAGCATCAAAATCAAACCCAGAAACATCAGCGGTTAAGGCACCCGTTTTCAGGCCCATGTAGATCTCTCGGTTTTTCGATTCTGCAAATACAGGGGGTGCGAGTAAGCACACCAACCCTAATGCAGCCGAAAACCGCCTATTCATCTTTAACACCCAAACTAATAGCCTTTAGAGACACTGAAAAACATGGACTAAACCATCATAGCGAACCCAACTGCCTACTCCTGACATCAGGGTAGGCAACGTAGTCATAAGCAACACACAATAAATACTCTCACGTGAAATGCTCAATGCTACCTAACGTAATCGTTTTGACTAAAAGCAGACCCTTCCTCCTACACTAAAAAGAGTGGCATCTTCTTCAATGAATGTGTATTCCGCCTCAAACGAAATGTTATCTATTCGAGCACCAACACCAACCCCAAAAGATACTCCTGTATCTGTTTCGTTGAAACGTCCAAAACCGCTAGTATTCACCGAAACCTCCTGCCTCAAAAACCCTCCTTTTCCTTTAATATAGATCTCCCCTTCGGAACGATAAACACCGTATACCGCCAAAGAATCGAAGTCTAAATCCACACCAGAAAAATCCCCTGAGGCAGTCACGACCTCAAACTCGATACCCCAAACTCCAGGAGCAAAACCACCATAAAGCCCGACGGGTGTATCAAAATTAAACCCAGAAACATCAACCTCTAATGCACCTGTCTTCAGCCCAAAGTAAATCCCGCTGCCTTCCGTCTCTGCCAACACGGGTGTCGAGAGAACGCTAACCAAAACTAATGCTGTAGAATATTTTCTCTTCATGCCAATTACCCTATATTTAAGATCTATAAACCGATCTTACAAGTAAAGGCTAAAACAGCGGTTTTCGACAGCGTATCCCACACCAATACGCAAAAGTTGGCCCGAAATAGACATATAAAATAGTGATGTGACTACACTAACCAGGACGATTAATTTTATATAAAGTTAAACGCGTTAATCAATAATAGAATCCCGTCAAATTTAGATGGGTTCCCTTAAGCGGTTTTTGTTGCAATACGTCGTTGAATATTGCAATTGCTTGAGTCGCGTTAATTGAAACATTTGCCACAGTAGTAAGCTCTGCTCATCGAGACAAGCTGTCTAATGCTGCCTCTTCAACAAGTAATTGCTGTAATAATCCCACCGCCTGCTGGTCGTTGAACTGCATTAGATTGGTGGGTGTATACATGTTTTTCCCATTTGCCCACAAGGCCCAGAAAAAATCAAAAAAATAGGGTTTACGTTCCAATATTATAATATTTCTCTGCGAAATATCACGATGAATAATGTTATGCCTTCCGAGTGAACGGACTATGTCTTCGGCATCGGCGAGGAACTGATCCCGCAACAACTGAGCATTAAACTCGCGCCTAAACTCTTCGATCCTATCTTCAATCACGCATCCTTCGATCCATCGGATGACAACAAAGTATTCTTTTGAAGTAGTGCCGTGAGCGACGTACTTTACGATGTATGAATGGTCACAACTTTTAATGAATTCGTGTTCTCTGCTCATTAAATGAGCCGCTAAAGAGTTAATTGGTTTTATTTCTTAGGTCATTACCTGAAAAAAGCTCACTGAAGGATCCTGCGGTTGACACTAATTAAGATTGTTTTTTTAAAAGGGTTCGATCGAGCACCCGCTTGAGAACAGAACGTTCACCCCAAAATTGGCCAGCAGGCAACTCTAGATTAAATGGTTTGGAAAACTCTTCGAATTTGTCTTTGTAGTCGCACGGAATTTTTCTTTTATAAATGACGGCGTGATATAACAGCCAGTAAAAGCTATTAATCTACAAACGATATAGAATTCAACCTCGCCGAGATCAATCTGAGCAAATAACCGGGCTACCATTTCCCTCTTTTTGGCACTGAACACACATTAATAATGTATTGGCACATAGGGCCAAACCCCGTGTGTAAGGTTTCATCATTCATCCCGAAGGCGAACACATTCACAAAGTAGCGCGAACTAAAATCAAACATCGCTTTGGCCGTTTTACAATTTATGTGAGAAAAACGATTGACCTCCGATGCGTAAGCCTGCGATTCCAAAGAGGGCATACCGACCACAAAAACACCTGAATCATTCAATGAATCGACAACGTTCTTCATATAAAGGTCTTCTTGCTCTGGGTCAATATGTTCAAGCACGTCGAGTGAGAACGCACCATCAAAACCTTCGCTAACAGGCCCATCAAGAATATCATGGCCACGAAACTCAATGTTTTGAAAATGCGGACTGACATTATTAACGGCATCATCAATGTGTGACTTATAAAAATCAATAGCGGTCAGGTGCCCCACGAAACTAGATACGATTGCGCTTCCAAACCCATCCATGCAACCTATTTCCAAAACCCCAGCTTTTCCGGCAAGCATTTTCCCTACGAATTTGTGTTTGGACGCTGTAAAGCCAAGCAATTTGGGGTCAGATTTTAATACCGCGCTGGTATTGGCCCCTAAAAGAATATGTTCAATGGCTTGCTTGTCTTTAATTGGTACGTAACGGCTTTTGGCCAACTCCGAAGAAGTGCATCCAAAAAATTTAGAATCCATATTGCGTCCTTAATGCACTAGCGATCGCTGCATAAAAAACAACGGTTTTTAGCCTAACGTCGATCATTTTTAGTTGGGTATCGCTACCCAAACAGTGTCAAAGTATAATTGACCTACGCGATCAAGGTCACTTAGAGCACGGAATCGTCGTTTGCGGCCGTTAAATATTTTCAGCCTAGAAGGACTTTTAACCAAGATCAAGTTCGGAAACAAAACCAATCGCGATTATATTAATAAGTGATCATTTTAAACATTATTGTTTTTTAACCTCAATCTAGAAGCAAACCACTTTGTTTTTCTCAACCCTTAGGAAAGACAAAGAAATGCCGATCAATTAAGGTCTTCAGCAAGGACCTCTTCAGCGGTTACACTGGCAACTCGACCATTCCAACTACCAGATCACACCAAGTCTAAAGAGGCCAAGAAATGCACGTTATATTCTGAATACACGATTCTATCAGTATTAACCCTCTGGGGATCACAGTAGAAGCATCAAGACCAACAACTTCACCCATTATTTTTGTGTGCTTTAAGACTGGCACATACTTTTCATCATTCTTAAAAAAATCACTACCGTATAACTCCCTACCCAAAACAACTGGGGCGCTCCCTCTACCAATAATAGATAAATCACCAACTTTCTCATTAAGTAATTTAATTTCAAATATAGATTCAATCAAACATTCAGAGAAAACGATATACCCAGAATCCCACCGACTTATTTGGCTAACAAGCCTATTATCGAAAACATATCAATTACGAAGGTTATTATCGGAGAAATCATAGGAAAACAAGCCTTCAGCAGGGTCACTAAACACCAACACCCTTGAAGTACCGCTTTCAGGAAAGGCACCAGGGTAATTACGAGCAAACTTTTATTCGTAGTTACACGCACTAAAACCAGACCTCTCGTCCTGCACGCCGGCCTTAAGCTTTAATAGCGCCCAAGATTGGAGTGACGCAGAACCCCCAGTCAATACGCCTCGACGATTATGAGGGGTTCAGGCCCTTCCTTCCCCCCCTAAAGCCCTCYRGAGGCCTCAACTTCCTTCGCCTTACCGAACGCTTCAGCCTTCTCTCTAGCAAAATCTTGTTTAGCGGACATGGCTGGAATTATCTTTTTAATGGCCTTAAGCCCCAAAATATTCCTCCCCTTAACGGGTACGCAGTAAACAATATAATCAGTCCCAGCCTGCAAATCCTTCTCAACCGTGGATATACTGTATAGGTTACTTCCAGAACATTTCACTTCAAAAATGTAAGTCCCCGCCTCTAACACTAGATCTGAAAGGGGCTCATAGAGTACCGAGTTTTTCGCAACCAATGCGCCGTTTTCGTCTGAAACATTTTGAATTAACGCTGAGAAGCCTCTTCCCAAAATGTCAAACTTCAACTTTTCACGCTCAATATGTACCAGGTCTTCTACCGGGACATGTTCTAAATTAGGAGTCACCGCACACCCTCCCATCAATAAAAAAACCACAATAGAAAAGTATCTTAATTTCAACATCGCGCTCCACCTCAATTGTTTTCAAAAGCCACACTATAAAGGCATTTGCTTTAATATCAACCATACCTGCAGCGTGCTCTGCTGAGCCTCATCGTTTCAGAAAGACCACACAACACCCACGTTTAATCGTTCGAACCCAAAACATCAAACAGCTTTAGGCGCACTTTTAACTACCAACTTCAGCAATAACGCAATAATAGCGATGCTCCAAACAATAACCGCGCCACTGGGCAAATCAAGCAGTGAAGAGGCGATCAAACCAAGTCCATAGCCAGCCCCCCCGATTACATAGCCAGTCCTCAATAAATGTTTATACCCCACACTGCCAAGCGCAGGAATAATCAGACTGGCAAAAACCAGATAAACGCCAATTAGCTGTACCGAACTAGTAACCGCCAAAGCAAACAACACATAAAAACCAAGGTGGTTTAATCGTTGCCGRAARCTAAACCAGACRATTAAAATAAAACCGGTCACTAAWGCCGTCGGCAGGAGTTGGCCCCARGTAATCCASAGAATTTGACCGACCAACAAATCTTTCAGTGATTCACCTCCATGCGGGTTATCGGCTAGCAGTAAAATACTAGCGGTGGACGACAAGACAAAGGTGATGCCAATCAATGCTTCTTGATATTGTTGATAACGCTTTTCCAACCCGCCTAATATCAATGCCGCTATCACGGCACTCGTCGCGGCTACCAACTGCACTTCCCAGCCATGGGTTTCCCAGCCGAAGCGATATGCGGCAATTACCCCCAGCCCAGCGATTTGAGCAATCGCTAGGTCAATGAAAATAATGCCTCGCTTAAGCACTTCTTGCCCAAGGGGKACATGGGTGGACAGTATCATCAGRCCGGCGATAAAAGCCGGCCCAAGAATGGAGATCTCCAAACCATCAAAGTTCATGAGTCAGCGCTCAACAACTGACTCAACAGCCGGTCGAACCATTGAATCAACGTTTCTTCATCGGCGACGCTAAAGGGTAGGCTCGCAATAGGCAGCCCTGTCTTTTGCGCTAACCAACGGGCAGATTGATCGTTTTGATAATTGGCATTCAAAATCATATCCGCCGGACTCAGCTTTAACTGAACCAGTAATTGAGCTAAATGGCGACTACTCGGCGCAACCCCCGGCTTGGCCTCCAACACCGCTGCCCGCTCCAAACCCAGCCATTGCTCAAGATAGACCCAGTTATTATGGCTCACAACAATACGCCTACCGCGCAACGCTTCGGCTTGCATTTCCCATCGAGTGATCGCCTGACGCCATTCATGCGTAAAGCGCCCCAGGTTTGCTTGATAGAGATCATTGTTCGTCGGGTCAACCTTCCCCAGGGTCGCCGCCAGTGCAATCGCAATCTGTTGCAGGCGATAGGGATCGAGATGAATGTGTGGATTTCCCGCCGCATGGATATCACCCAAACTGCGATCCAGCACCGCAGGCGCTTCCAACAGGGAAACCTGATCGGCGGCCATAAAGAAACCCGGTTGATTCGCCTGAATATCGCCATTACCGGATTTTCGCAGTAACAGCGGTAACCAGCCCACCTCCAAATCTGCCCCCGTGCACACCAACAAGTCTGCRCGYCGCACCTTRGCGATRAGGCTCGGACGYGCCTSTATATGATGCGGGTCTTGCTSAGCGCTRGTRGCGCTRTACACYTTGACSGCRTYACCRCCKAGCGCYTCWGTCARCGCRGCCCACTCAGGYTCRCAAGCAAACACATTGAGCTGAGCGTGTACTGCGTTCGAGCACAGCAACAAGAGCAAGACACCAGGCCAACACTTTCTTATTCTTCGATGAAAGATCATTGAATTCTCCTAAAATTGATGGGCGCCGTGACTGCCGAGGCTCATGGTGTATTGAAGGAAAATTTGATCGTCAGTCTCCTCAGAAGACTCATCCCGATTATATTGCAAACGCAAGCGGCTAAATTCACTGGGCAACCATTCCAGTGTCACGCTGTAGCGTTGAGGGGCATGACCTTCATTGTCTAGCCCTGCCTCAGCCAGCACATCAGCATCCGAGCCACGGTTTTGACTGGCTAACCGATCATAGCGAAACCCTGTTTGCCACTGACGTTGAAACTTATAAACCGTCTGGGCGTACCCCCCCTTCTGATGGCCGTCAAAGCGTGTCATTTCGAATGGAAGACCACTGCCAAGGATGACCACATCCCCCTGCTCTTTACGCTCAAAATATTCAAACTGGAACCGAACGTTTCGATGGCTCGGATTGCCATTGGGAGCCCATTTATACACCAGATCCAACGCATTGATTTCGCTCTCACCATTAAAGGACGGCGTCTCCGCTTCACCGCCGTCATCCGCATGGCTTTCACCAGCGCGCTCTTCTACGTTATTCGCCTGCCAATGACTTACCCCCAACTGCCAACTGTGCTCGATACCAATATCACCGCCGATATCGGCAAACACTGTCCAAGCGCCAACACCATTCGTCCTGCCTCCGGCGGGAAAGCGACTGCCACTGAATAATTCCGTACCCAACTGCAAAAAGAGCTCGGTCGGCGCAATCCAGGTCATCTGCACGCCATCATCAATCAACTGATCACCGAACAACCCGCGATAAATCAACGGCGCATCAGCAAAATCCCATTGGTGTTCGTGCTGCTGATTAAGGTAGCCCACCTGGGAAAAGAACCGGCCTGCCGTTATAGTCAATCCATTACCCAAACCCAGCGTTTGAATAAAGGCTTCTTCTAATTCTGCTTCAGTTTCACCGTCGTGGTCATCAAACGCCAAGGTTATTTTGCCAAAAAACTTATCATCGACATTGGTACTGATAACCAACTCACTGTGGCCCACCGAAAAACCCTTTTCCGCCAAACCCGCCTCGCCGCCCAAGGCGAAACCCGGCAACTCATAACCCTCAAGGTCATTACCAAAGCCCGAATAGCGACCATCAAGAATGATACTAATCGCTGGATTGAAGCTATTTTGCCCAGCGTGGGTATTGGTCTGCCGAACATTTTGTTCCGTCTCGAGTAGCCTGTTTTCCAGATCTTCGATCGCTTGACCGTATTCCTTTTGAATGGTCTCTAACTGTTGTTTGATCGTCTCGGCTTCACTATCGGCAAAGACCCAATTTGAATTGAATAAAGTGGCTGCAATTACAGGCAGCAGTAAAGAATGACGCATGAGTAAATCTCCCGCACACAAAAACGTTCGCCACAGTGCATAAACACCGGTGACGGCTATAAAAAAAACGTGATGTTGTTACGAAAGAGCTGGAGGGGCGCGCGAGAAATAGCTTCTTAATGGCGTGGGCAGCCAGACACTCTCCACACCAACACTGAGCTGCGTGCTGCCGACTTGGACTGGTGCCGTGAAATCACCAAAAATAAGCCCATCGCCAGAACTCTCACACTGCAAAAATATCTGACACGACTCATCTTCAGAGTGGAACGAATGGTCCACAGAATGAGCAAGCACGCCCAACTGCCCCACAAGCAAAAGCAAGGAGATCAGTATTATAGGTGTCTTGAGGTGCTTACGACTCATTATCGATTTGGTCTATATTCTAACGATGAAACCTAACGCCTGCTTAATATTCGCCACCAGGGGCTCTATCAAGCACTTGTCATGTTTATTGCTCAGACTAGAGGCTGGCAATACCAACTTTACACATAACTGAATTATGCGCAGCGATATAATAATGGACGATGACTTAGCCGTGCAAGCATTAAAAGCGGCCTTACTAAAATAAAAAGGCGGCGTATTAAAATCACAAGGCATTCATTTATCTTCACGTGGCACATGGAAGTTGAACGCTTCGACGTAGTTGGGATGACGTAGGTTGGGGTGAAGAATGAACCCCAACAATAACTCMTCGATGGCTGTACTGCYCTTAAGTGGATTTAAGYAGTSGCGTTTCGTTTATTTTTCATTCCAACCTTCGSGCTGCCTTGCGACATCCACCCGAATCAGCCAACCAACAATAACATACAAAATAAACGAAAATAGTAGATTCCCAACAATTGACTTTTCATTGCATTTACCATTAATGCAAAACACATTTGACCACTTTTCCTTTTTTATGGAGTCGCCCACCTCCAAACGTAACGGCCAGTTTCTTTCTCCTTTCCCTGTTCTCATATCAATAATCACAGGAGATGTATTCAATCCATTGCCGTGAGACAACCGAACCTTATAATCTGTAGAACAAATCGCTTTACTCATACAAAAATATTCTGCATCAACGATCCGTCCATCCATTTCATAAGAAAGTACTTTATAGCTCAACCCTGCCGGACCGGACGCTATAATTAGCGGCCAAACAAAATACCAAAACCTAAAATATTTCAAACTTCCTCCACAGCTTGCTAACGGGATTAACATGAAGAGCCCCTATCAAATCTTCAAGGCTATACCTACCAGTTTCACCTATATCTAACGGTCAGATTACCCCTCCTGAAACACAGCCTCAATGCCACTTACCACGGATTATGCCCTAGGAGAGCCACTTTTATTTGCGTAACAACTGAATGCTGAATGCATAGGCGTAGGTTGGGGTGAAGAATGAACCCCAACAACAATTCTTTGAGGGCAGCACATGTTGGGGTTCATTCTTCACCCCAACCTACGGACTATTCATTCACCCAAGATCAGAACCAACCCCTGATACCTTTCTAGCCGCTCAAAAACAGCTTCATTCTTATCCAAGAATGCAAAAGGGAACAACAAATAAATCAAGCCTAACGCCCACTCGTCACGCCGATATCTCAAGTTGTCATTTTCATCTAACCCAATCGATTCAATAACCCCATAAAATCCTACAAAAACATCATTGAAACCCTTTTCTTTGTGCAAAACGAGGGAATCACCTTTTAGGCCAATATCCTCATCAATCACAAGTTTTATCGATTGAACCAAAGCACCGTGCTCATATTCACTAAATACCACTTCCTCGTCTGTAACATCGATCTTTACCATACTTTTCGGTTTAGCACGCCCCCCACCGGACCCTACAATATGCGCCAAAAATAAATCAGGGGCTCTCCCTCCAAACCATGGCACCCCACTCAAAACACGCCCTTTGTCTATATTATTATAAACACCCTCTATGTCTTGGTAATACTTAACACGCTTGACTTCCACACCTTCAACCGGAGCTTGAAAGACAACGCAGCCCGACAACAACATCAATAAAACCAAAGTAGCCAGAAACCTCATTCAACCCTCATTTTAAAAAATCACTTATTAGAATTAACTGAAAAGACAACTACACGCCTACAAGGTACTGTAAGGGCTAACTCAACCACCCCCTTACTCTCTAGCCTCTTCTTCATCTCTTAGTTTTTTCTCTAAACCTACGGGCTCAAAACATATATTTCTAAAGGAGGAAAAATAAGAATTTCATAGAAGACAAAAAAAACAGAGCATATATCAAATATTTGACGTTCAAATATAACGCTTTTAACAATCGATACCATATAAATGATTTATCATATTTTTGACATAGATCATGGTACAGCTCTAAGTTCATCATCCTAATTCTATTGGAGTACCCCCATCTAGGTTTTTTCCCAGTCTCTTTCAACAAAGCGGCTAGCACGATATTGTTTTCAATATATGTGCCAATTATGGAGATCAAAACACATAGCCAAAATACAACACCAAATAAATAATCCATGGCTTTATCGCACTCGATAGATCGACCCATTAACCTC
The DNA here is from genome assembly GCA_002402085.1 of Gammaproteobacteria bacterium. Lineage (GTDB taxonomy): Bacteria > Pseudomonadota > Gammaproteobacteria > Pseudomonadales > UBA3067. The sequence continues at coordinate 84,476 of NVVB01000008.1, read as the reverse complement.
AATATCATTCCATTGAGGATTTTTAATGATTAACGTTTTATTTTTAATTGCCGCTGCCAGCGCTTTACTTCGTTTTTCTCGAGCTTTTCCTCCGAGGCTTGTAAGCGGGTCTATGGCCTTATTTTTCCATTGCTTATCTTCCCAATAGTACAACGTTAATCCGGCCCATTTATTGCCTTCGCTTAGGAGAACGTACTCTTCTTGTGAATCATTGTTTAATTTAAGCGCGAGTAAATGATAGCTGAAACCTGAGTTGAGAGGTAATTTTCGATCGACCAGATGCGAATAAATTGCAGGACCCAAATCATCAGGAATTTCTTGATCAAGAAGATTTATTACTGATATAAAGTCTTCTTCATTTAATATTATTTTTTTCTTTTTCTGACGTATTCCTTTAATTATTTCTGCTACCGAGCTGGATTTATAATAACGTTTATCCAACATATCCAGCGCATCTCGCCCGGGTTTTAATAGGCTTTTATGAAAATAGGAATAATCGAATTCATCCGCGTTAATCATGCCGGAATTCAGTCGATCCAGCTGGCTACTGACGGTGATTTTTCGGAAGTCCAGCACTGGAGAGTTGGCAAGAATTGCTAGCGCTAAAACAATCAAACCCATCCTTACATTGACCCAGCTTAATTGATGTAACCAGCGATCTTTTAGTTTAATTATCCCCCACAAATAAGTCGCAGAAAATAGTGCGAACACAGCCCAAAGTAAAAACGCCCAGCAGCGGAAGACCGACCAGCCATATTGTTCAACTCGAAGACTTAAACCGTAAAAACTAATGACGCTGTAGATCGGTAGTAACGCAATACCTAGATAGATAAAGCGGTGTAACCAGATTGGATAGGGAATCGAGTCGGGGTCGTCCTGATACACCGCATTTAGAAAGAATAATAGTAGTGCTTGTATCAATAAAATAAGCCCGCTACCGCCGACAGACCATAAAGGTTTCAACCCAGTAAACAAAAGAATAATTAAAAAAACAATTGAGATAAGGATTAAGTTCGCTAGCAGGAACTTCATCAACGCTTGCTGTATACGAGTGATCGTGTCGATTATGTGGGATTGTTTTCGGAAGATAATGATGCCAAGCCCATTCATCAGTGCCAGTGAGGGATAAAGGAATTCCGGCTGCTTAAATAACTGACCGAAATAACTGATTTTTAGAAAGGCAAAAAGACCGGCCCAGAGTAATAGTAAAAGCCCAAACCCCRCAACGAAAAGCTGGGATAGTAATAAGGTAAGAAAATTTCGCCAAGATAAACGAAAAAGCACACTGTAACTCAAGGGTTCTTTAGAGGCGAAATGTTGCACATAGATGAGCGCTTTGAAAGTTGCGAGCAGCAAGGTGATACCGTAAATAAGAAGAGTAGGCGAATTCTTGATGCCCTCATAGGGTAACAGTTGATTACCAATGTAAAAGCCCATAGCGAAAACCAACGCCGCGAAACCCACGGTCCAGCGAAGCACTGTGACTTGCGAACCTACGCTTAGGCTTAATAGCAGCATTATGGGGATTGTGATCGCAATGCTATAGAGAGGCAATAACCATTGGGGTTGTTCGTAAAGCCAATAGTCCAGCTCAATTCCCCGATGCAAAAACAATAACGCACATCCTTGCATCAGAGCGATTACAAGTATGGTTTTAAAAGGGATATTAGTAATTATTGTTGAGTCGCTGCTCTTATCCAATTGAACTCCGTTTTACGCAAATTCGCACAAGAACCTCTTAACTCGGCTTACTGAGAAGAGCTGATCCGGGGCTCTTGGCGCGCGAATTCAACTTCTAAGTGCATCAAATAAAAGCTCAAAAAAGGCCGCAATGGATCGAGAGGGTATACTTTTTACTAGAAATGCACCAATCACCGGAGATACGGTAATATCCTTGTGCGATCATAGCGGTCTCCAGAATAGACGTAATTAAAACCTCCTTCTAGAGACCGCGCCTTCTTATCTTCACGCAAAAGGACAAGTATAAGCGGGATCACAGGCTAAATTATCTAGCGCGAAATGCGCTAGTCAATCCAACTGAAGCTTTTGTGATTAAAAGCCAACGCTCAGGCCTACACTAAAAAGATTTATGTCAGCTTCGACCAACGTGTACTCTGCCTCGACCGAAAAATTGCTAACTCGAGCGCCAACACCAATTCCTAAAGATAAACCTGAATCAGATTCACTAAAATCACCAACAATGCTAGTACCGCCCGAAATTTCCTCCCTTAAAAAGCCACCTTTTAATTTTACATATACCGGACCTTCCGCACGATAAACGCCATAGATCCCTAATGAATCAAAATCCACACCCACATTCAATGTACTACCAAATCCATCCAGCGATAAATCACCAGAAGCAGACACTACTTCAAGTTCAACCCCCCAAGCCCCCTGTTCATAACCAACAAAAAACCCTAAAGGAGCATCAAAATCAAACCCTGAAACATCAACGTCCAGAGAACCAGTCTTGACACCCAGGTAAACCCCATTACGGTCAGATTCTGCAAAAACTGGCGCCGAGGCCATACTGGCCAGAACCAACGCAACTGACAAATACTTTTTCATCTCAAACAACTCCATTATTAATATTCAATACGATTTTATAGGTAAATGCGAAAACAATATTTTACGATAACTTCGCGGATAGCAATACTGCCAGATCAACCTCAAACATGCAAAATCGAGCCGCTACCAACGAAGACCTAATCAGTAATTGTTTCCAACAAGAATTGTGACGTATTTATCAAAACCAGCGCCTGAACCTACTTTTAAAAAGGATTCAACTTCAAAGGGCACCACTTTTACTTGCGTAGCAACTGAAAGCTGTCTGCATCAACGATCCTTCCATCCATTTCATAAGAAAGCACTTTATAGCTCAGTTCCGCAGGGAAAGACGCCATAAATAACGGCCAAACAAAATACCAAACCCTAAAATATTTCAAACGTCCTCCACAGCTTGCTATCGGGATTAACATGAAGAACCCTTATCAAATCTTCAGGGTTACACCTATCAGTTTCACCTTTACCTACTGGTCAGATTATTACTTCTGAAACACAATCTCAGTGCCATTTACCACGGAGTATGCCCGAGGAAGCCACTTTAATATCCACTTTTATTTGCGTAACAACTGAATGCTGAATGCATCGGCGTAGGTTGGGGTGAAGAATGAACCCCAACAACAATTCTTCGATGACTGTACAGATTCGTTTTGGTGTGGTTAAACATCAAAGCAGATATCAGCCTCAAATCACCTAATTAAAGGTATTGAGGTTGATTGTGAGAGATGGTATCTACGGGCTTTGATCTGTTTCGGCTTACAAAAACTATCATTGATATCGAGCAAAACAGTCAATATTATACTTGGCCCCTACTGTTTTCCTACTGTTTTTTTATAGCCGTAACACACGTTTCTATATTCAATATTAGGGGGAGGTTCAAGCACCCCTTATTTTCTTGATTGCTATTTATTCTTTATATATTGAACTTGGGTTAGGTGCTTGGCAAAAACTTGTCAAATTAAAATGGCTGTCCTTAARTGCTTCGGTCTTACTTGGGAAGAAAGCTGTTTGGATTCTCAAATATCTGCGCATATCARATTAATTTATTACGAGGCTATTCCAATATTCTAATNNCTNCTNNTCT
>NVVB01000008.1:0-80825 GCA_002402085.1 Gammaproteobacteria bacterium | reverse complement strand
AATCTCTTCTATTTCTATCCACTACACTAAAAAAGAATATATTAAGTTAGGCTAAATGCTACAAAATGAGATTGCTCGAGAGAAGTGGTCGTGTTATCAGTCGATTTTTAGGACAAAAGGATGAAATTCCCACTATCTATTAAACCTCTCCTCAATCTATCTTTGGTTGCGTTATCGAGCCTCCAAATCCTTGGGGCTTCTGCTGTACAAGCAGAGGATGGCTATCTTGAAGACTTTTCGCTAGAAGCAATTCTTGCGCTAGATACCCTAGTAACGACCCTGTCTCGTGCTGAAGAATCAAGAGATCTGGCGCCTGGAGCAATCTATGCATTCGATGCCGAATTGATCCGTAAGCGTGGCTACAGAAGCCTGGCAGAATTGCTGCAGACCATTCCTGGCTTTACCACTATGCATAAGCATCTTCATGTTGTTGCCGGGGTTCGGGGCCTCAATGCCAACGAAAATGAAAAGATCACGCTGATGATAAATGGGCGTGAAAGTAACAACGTGCAAGAGCCTGATTTTTTGAACGGACCCATTAACCTGCAAACACTTGAGCGAGTTGAGATTGTCGTAGGCCCATCATCATTTTTTGAACAGGGCAACACCTTGGCTGCAACCATCAATATTATTACCAAGAAAGTTGACGGTGCTGAAGTTTCATTGGCCGCGGGGAATGACTTGCCATACTCCGTGAATGTAGCTGGGGGTAAGCGTTGGAGCGAAGACGGATTTGTTTCAGCATCTCTTTCTCTAGAGCGCAAAGATGGCTTCGATGCTTGGGATGAAAATAACCGGCCTAATCTTGCGGGTTATGACGACACAGGACGTCTGGACCCTAGTTATTTTGGTGTAGTGGAAGCGCAATTTGGGAACCTTTGGGGGCAAGTTATCGCTTATGAGTCGGATCACCCGGAACTGAATCTTCTAAATAAATTGGATGGCGATGGTAACCGGCTTTATGATGGAACTTACTCAGATGTAATGTATCTTCTCAACCTCAAGTACCATCTGGATATTAGCGACGATTTGACCTTTGATGCATGGCTCAACGTGGGTCACAAGGAGGTGACGCGTCTAAATGACGAAACTATCGTTGCGTCGGGGCTGGAGCTTGAGTACCCACAGCGTGATCGTTCACTTGAATTTGCCTTTGAGTACAGTGGTATAGAAGATCATTATGTATATGCCGGCATACAATATACCAATGAGGATAATCTGGAAAATACCGATTTTCAAAATGGGCTGAAAAGTACATTGATTAGTGATAGCAATGATACCAATGCCGTGGGTGTATATCTGTATAATCGTTGGCAAGCAACGGAGAACTTTAGGGTCGAAGGCGGTCTCCGTGCCGATAAAAATAATATTTTGGACGATAACAATCGTAAACTGGGCGGGCGTTTTTCTTTTAGTTATACAGTGCAAGACGATAATTATAACTGGATAACAAAGTTCCTGATAAATCGCGCCGTTCGTTTCCCATCACCAATAGCGGCGCTGAATGAATGTTGGGGTGCTGGTAATACGTGTGAAAAGTTTGATGCCAATCCAGTTGCGACTAAGCCAGAAATATTAACTACCGCTGAATGGCAAAATATCTTATACGTAAAGGATACCCGTTTATCGGTAAATATTTATAAGCAGGAATTGAAGGATTTCATTTCATGGATAGGCCCTCATACCAATGTGGGTAATTTCACTGGAACGGGTATTGAGCTGGAAGTTAAATACATTCTTACGGAAAGGGGCACGCTGTGGGCAAATACCTCGAAATTCAATTCTGAACTTGAGCCAATAGCTGATGTTGGGGCTAAAGGTGTCAATGGGGATAATGAGATTATTGGCTCCCCAGGACTGACATTTAACGCAGGCTTAGATTTTAATGTGACTGACAAGCTCTCTTTATTTGGGACGCTTCGATATATGACAGATCAAACGGCATTCAATCAAGTTGAAGGGGAGTTTGAGAAAATTGACGACATCTACTATCTTGATTTTAGCGCTACCTATTCTAAGTTTATGCATGACGATATTAATATTGGCTTGAATTTTAGAAATCTTTTGGATAATCGGGATCACGTTTCAACGCAGTGGTCAAAAACTCAGTATAAGCCGCGCGGACGTAGTGTTGTGCTGGCTGTTAGTTATAGCTTTTTTTAGGTAAGCGGAACGGCAGTACAGGTTCTTCTGAGAGTGCCGAATATGCCAATCAATAAACAACTAGACTATGCGGCTTCCTGTATAGCTCCAACTTTAAGCAGCTCGATATTCCAGGGCAGCAGTATACCGGAGGACAGCCGCTTTACTCTCCGCTTTTATTTGTGTAACAACTGAATGCTGAATGCATAGGTTGGGGTGAAGAATGAACCCCAACAACAATTTTTCGAGGGCTGTACAGATTTGTTTTGGTGCGGTTAAACATCAAAGCAGATATCAGCCTCAAAYCACCTAATTAAAGGTATTGAGGTTGATTGTGAGAGATGCTATCTACGGGCTTTGACCTGTTTCGGCTTACAAAAACTACCACTGATATCGAGTAAAACAGTCAATATTATACTTGACCCCTAAATTGACCTTGACCCCTAAATTGACCCTAATTTTTTTTGTCCTTGTATATTTTCCTGTTAGGGTTTTTGGATCCCGCGAACAAAATTCATAAAAGCCATTGCAGCACAATTCACCACAGGCCATTACAGCTCCATCACTAAAGTAGAATATCCCTCCATAATCTAAGTATCCATTTAAATCTGAAGTTAGCATTACATTTCCTGGTGGGTTGGATCACTAAAATGATAGCGGGTGGCGCTAGTTTGAAAGCCTGAAGTTCGCCACGCAGGCGAGCGAAATGAAGTGTAGCGAGTCCAGCATAGCGGGTTTCTGGATCAATGGGGTCGGGATCAATGGGGGAACCTCACATTCAATTGCATCCCAAAACACTAGAGACATTTAAGCCGCGAGTACGTGAGGTAACAAACCGTAACTGGGGTGTGTCGATGCACTATCAGCTATTCAAAGTTAGCCAGCATTTACGTGGCTGGATTAATTGCTTTGGTATCGGAAATTGCTATCAGCTCTGCGTCGACCTAGATCACTGGATACGGCGTAAAGTTCGCATGCCTTATTGGCAGCAGTGGCGAAAGCCTGGCACCAAAGTTAGAAATTTATTGAGGCGCGGCGTTAAAATACAGGCTGCGGTTGGGTGCGGTATTACTAGCAAAGGGCCGTGGCGTAGCTCTAAAACTCCGGGGATTAATCAGGCGTTGTCTAATGTCTATTTAAAGTCTGAAGGGTTGTACGAATTACGTGATGGCTGGATCAAGCTTCACTATCCTAAGTGAAACGCCCTGTGCGGATCCGCATGCAGAGTGTTGTGGCAAGCGCCGGAGAGACGCCGGCGCTTGCCCGATTAGGCATAAAAAAGCCCCGATAGATACCGAGGCTTTTGTGAAATTGATTCAACTAATTATGCTGTTTTCTTTTTTCTCGAAAAAGCTATACCAGCTAAACCAAGCCCTAACAAAGCAAGTGAAGCAGGTTCTGGAACACTAGAGATTACTGTAGAACCCGTAACAACAAATTGAGATGCGTCTGAATTGCCCATAACAGCAATTAAATTCCCAAACAATCTTTGTCCATCCGAAAAATCAACAAATATTGAGGTTCCAATAAGATCTGACCCCAAAACGGTTACTGGGGAAGGGTTGAAATCTAAATCAATATCCCATAAAAACGCTTCTGTTACATTAAAATCTGTAAAACTAATATCTAATATGGATCCACCATCTGAAACACTAAATGATGACAGGCCTGTAATGGAATCTGAACCGTCAGCGGGAGTAAAAGCCCCCCCAAATGAAGAATTTGGCGCACCTCCATCGATTGTGTCAAAAACTATACCTGTACCAGTTAAATCTATTTGAAATCCGGTTATTGTTTCACCTGCAGTGGAATCGTTATTCAACGAAAATGGCTGTGAAAAAGTATTTCCATCAATTAAAAATGATGCTATCGGAGTAGCACTAGCTACTCCTGAAAAACAAACAAACAAACAAACAGACAAACCAACAAAAAAATTTCTCATTTTTTACTCCAAAGTGTTTAAATAAATATACTAGGTAGACTATCCTAGCATTATTCATGCCAGGCAATGCAATACGTTGTATTTTAAAGATTTATTTGTTTTCCCTATTAAGTGCCCAGCTCTTAAGTGTAAAAATAACCGACAAAATTAATGTTGGCTGTCGGAATATTTTACACGTGAGGTAGTGGTGATTTCATTGCCTAACGCTTAGCTAAATGGTCGGCGTAGCCGATCGATTTGAGCCCTTTGTGTACGCCCGGCATGGGCATTAACTAACGAGGTGAAGGTCCTCTGTGGGAAGATCACCGTTGAAMACCATGTTGTRAGTAAACGATAACYACTAGCGAAWGGCAARGGCARRKCTGCGAGGWWYTGTCTGAAGGARGCCSSWMGCAAAACTGCGAGCTGATGAWYRRGASSRYCWTMYGWRRMRWMRKCWKAWGRSGMGTWGGCWKWWRKSSMGTWGGYRCAAGACGACGAAGCCATGTGATYYACCGGYCACCGTAAATGATGCAGTTGTGCAGSGAAAGTTAATGCTCTTATCCGGGGAGATCTGCYTARCAAGCGATCGGTAAACYTAAYCAGTTCTAAGCTACTGRGTWCAACAGGCTTGGYAAAYAGRRYTCATCRYYCTRTTTGAGCAAATMAGATGAAATACCGATAGCGCCAGCGGAGGTAACCCTCCAGGTGACTAAACAGAAGTCAGCATAGTAGCCAAACGGCAATCGTAATGGGTAGCACAGGGTGCCAACAGTAGGCGCTTTAGGCGAAGGCCTGAATATTCATAACAAAGGAGGAGCCATGACAGACTTGAATACACGAACGCCGCCCGGCGATGACGCGATTCAGCGTACTGACTTGAAGCCAGCCTTTAGCAATGATCTACTCGAACAGATGCTTAGCCGTGCGAACCTGCAGGAGGCATGGCTGCGAGTTCGGATCAATGGGGTCAGGATGAACCTCCCCCAGTTTAACGGATACTTTTAATCAAAGGCGAAAGCTTTAAAAAGGAGTATTCCAATGACCAAAAAACGTAAGCCCTACAACACCTATCCMAAAGAGTTTAAGCTAGAAGCACTGCGTCTAATGGAGGAATCTGAACGTCCAGCTAGTGAAATAGCCATGCAATTAGGCATTAGACGTAATCTACTCTATAAATGGAAAGAACAAATGACTGAGAATGGCACTCTAATGCCTGCCAAGAGAGGTCGCCCAAAAAAGGATGATCAATCAGAAACAACGAAACTACGAGCAGAAGTTGCACGGCTAAAAGAGGAGAATGAAACCCTAAAAAAGGCCGCAATATTCTTTGCAAAGGAACTAAACTGAAGTACGCGTTTATACAACGTCATCGCAAAGAATACAGATTCATACGGTTGTGCGATGCATTAGATGTATCTGCCAGTGGTTACCATGACTGGCTAAATCGACCCGAAAGTACGAGAAACATAGAGAATAAAAGGCTGACAGAGAAGATTCGGGGCTTACACGAAGAATCTCGCTCGATATACGGATCACCAAAGATTCATCGTGACTTAATTCATGCAGGAGAGAGTTGCAGTAGAAATCGCGTTGCCAGACTGATGAAAACCGCTCAAATTGAATCAAAGCTGTCACGTAAGTTTATAGCGACAACAAACTCTAGAAGCACACTACAGCCTGCGCCTGACTTATTACAACGGAATTTTGTAACCAATCGAAAAAATAAAGCATGGGTAAGTGATACGACTTTTATCGCGACAAGAGAAGGTTGGTTGTACCTAGCGATGGTATTGGACCTATTCTCGCGTCAAGTGATTGGATGGGCAATGGGAAGTAAGAACAATACTGAGCTCGTACAAAACGCGTTAACCATGGCGAAGGGGAAAAGCGAAGGGAGTGATCGTTCATTCCGACCAAGGCAGCACCTACGCATCATCAAACTATCAAAGGAAACTGCTAGATAACCAACTTCGATGCAGCATGAGTCGCAAAGGCGAATGCTTAGATAACGCCGTTGCAGAAAATTTCTTTGGAACTTTAAAGAACGAACTCGTACACAATGAAGACTACAAAACAAAATCGCGAAGCCAAGCAGAGCATTTTTGAATATATAGAGGTATTTTATAACCGGAGTCGTCGGCACGCTTTTTTAAACTACTTAACACCGGTAGAATATGAAGAGAAATATGCCGACATTTAAATCGTCCGTTTTATTGGGGGAACCTCACTCTGCCAGACAAGAAAACCCCACAAACATCCCAACATTTCTTCTCCGGCTCAAATAACCATTTATTTCTAGCCCAAGATTTTAACACAAGAAAATCAAACTATTTAACCTGGCAAAAGCCGACGTCGATCTCCGCTTTAATTCGAACTCAAAATATTTTGTATTGCAGGAATCAGCTGACCAACCGCCGGACCAAAAATACGGGACTTAGGAAAGCGGTACTCAACCACACCATCGCCGTTTAAATCTAACGCTTTTGTTATCTCTTGGTTTACTCGATTTTCTTGCGTCAACAGAACTCTGTTTACATTCGCATCAATGAAATCATTAAGTAACATCTCAGTCAAATCTGAAGACTGCTTAAATAATTCATCTCCAAGAGCATCATCGGCGCCCACTCCAGCACTAAGAAAAGCAGAACTTGCAGAAAAAACAAGATCAACAGCATTATCTTTAATATCGTCAATATCAAATGCAAGGAAATCGAACCGAAGTTCTACGAAGTCCCCTATTGCGTCGACAATAGATGTAAACGTAGCATTAATCCCCAAACCATCTATATCGTAATCAATCTCAACATCAGAATCCATTAACAAAATCCTAAAGACAGGTTGTGCAACCACTATATATTCATCTTCAGTTTCTAATATTTTTAGGTTAGCGGTAAAACCGACTAAAGCTCTAAACTCGAAAGTACCATCCAGATCTATATCAAAATCATCATCAAGTCCAAACGCCCCATCATAAGTACCATCACCGTCCCCTGACACCCTACCAATGAAAGTAACCGTCCCTGCGTGCGGTAACAACACGTCACGAATAAACAGGCCGTTTTCTGAAATTTCTAAACCCGTATCTCCCGCAACCCGAAAGTCAGCCTCAATCTTTTTTAGATAGTATCTATCGGCAAGCTTCCTTTTTTGCCTACTAAAATGCCTAAATATCAATTCGTTATTTCCAACAAATGGCTTAACTTTAGCTAAAGCATTTGAAAATCGCATGTTGATTTCAAGACACAGCGTCTTCTGAAGAAACGGCAGCTCATCACAGGTATCTACTTTAAACTCCTGTACATCTCCTTCAACCTCACCAATAACCTGAATAAAATCAGATACAGTTAGCGCATTCGAAAACGCATTAACTGACCCCAATACAGAAAGACTCAACACCCCACACAAAAGCAACTTTTTAATCATACAACTCTCCTTTGTAACAATAAAACAATGCTCGAATGCAACCAATCAGTTTATAACCGCCCTGCAATAAACTCTTAATTATCGAGAAAACTGGTTGGCGTCTGTCATCAACAAAGCGGTAGCGTTTTCAAAATATCCGCCTCTACTTCATAGTCTCTTACCTCGATTCTCTAACGCTTGTACCTTTTGATCAAACTAACCAAGCGCTAAGGACGCCATACCTGGCGCCAATTACCTCTTGCGCCTCCTTGTAAGTATAGCCTTGCCTCAACACGAGATTAGCCGCATCGACATTAAATTCTGTACTGAATGCTCTTTTAAATATTAAAAAAAAACATATCACCTCCAACTAAGGCGCCGTAGAGAAACCTATACCCGTCAGAACAGCCATATTATGTACGCGACATCCGCCACTCTGGTCAGTCCCTGGAGCGGCTGATTTGGTATACCATAAATCCACCTTTGATTCTGTACTGCGGGCCGTTAATATCACGGACAACATATTTTTCCCCGCTGCAGTGGTGGTATCAAACCTTACTTGCCCATCGTAGTAATCACATGTTCCAGACGGGGTGCCTGTAGTACCTGCATATGTAAAGCCGCTACTTTCTGTCCAGACCCTATGCAATTTTAGGCCTCCTGCATACTCAGCAAATGCAGGGGACGTCGCCAAAATTGATAGAACCGAAATTGCGGCAATGCGTTTAATTTTCATAAAAACTCCATATATCTTATTTTATTTAGATAAACCTTCTGTTAATCGAGATAACCATAGGCTACCTATGCGCAGAAATGCATTATGACTACATAGCGGGGTAACCACACCCCAAACACCCCCATACCAACTCACTAATTAATTATTTATTTATTGAAAGTTGCGTGGACACGCAACACCTCACCCACAAAAGCACGTAGAATATTAATTAGAACAACAAACCGCTAACCACTTTAGCTTGGCGGTTGCGGCTCATGATTCAACAATCACTTCCCTCGCCCTATACCCCTTATAAATGGACAAGCCGAACCCACGTAGAACGAACGGCCTAGCGCCGCTGACCTCACAGCCTCAGAAAGAAATTCTTTAAAGGAAACAATATCTGTTAACGTTAACGCTCTAATACCCATTCGCAGCACACGAGACAACTAATTCGAACGTATATTAAACGCCTTCATCGCAGCGGTATTTGCATAAACTGTACAAGCACTATCCCCTGTTGCATCAACCGTCAGCTCAGCAGCAAGAGCCGACAGAGCCGCAGTGACATAAAATGATTGGGCTTCATCCTTATGGAACCCCATTCGATTATCAAAGCTTATAAATATTGTCCCACCGTGTACTGATGAATCTCCGTTATCTTTGCATCCGACACTCTACACTCTACACTCAACAGAAAAAGCACATGTAGCACTATACAAACAACGACTTAAAGCACTTCATTTGATCTTCTTATCTACCTAACATTTTGAACATCCAAATATCACAAACTGCATTTCGATTAGAGTCCGTTAAGTCATCCACCATTACATAACAATCAAATACCCTTCAGGCACATATCGATTAAATATTCGCATACGATGGTTACGGAACAACCGCTACAACAAACAAAAAAACCACTCCTATTCTTAGGATCTCTCTCAATTAAGATGCCCAACTAAATTATTTTATAAAAAACATGATAACTCATGGGGTTTTCTACTTTTATTCACATAGAAATATTCGACAACGATCATTACAAGCAATATCACTAATGTCTATTACTGCATATTTGTTTTTCGCCAAATTAACGACTACCCCCTGATAACGCAATCATAGAACGTACAACCATCAAAAAAATATATTTATTATTGGTTCATAAATAATTTACATTAACGCCATCATCCACCAAAGTATCTTTCAGCGACCATCGCTATAAATCAAACAAGAACTTAACTCGCAAACAATAAATTCTCACGTCAAACCTATCGCATTTCAACACCACGCTCCTATAACACAAATTATTTCTCTACAACTAACCACGGACTCGTAGTCTCACATTTAGACCGTACTTTCATCCAGCAAGTCATATGCGCTATTCAAGAAACTTTTCATATCTGGACAAAAGCATACTTTCCTAGCCATCAAGTGCTTCACACTCCGAACAAAGACTTTTTGACATGCCTATCTCCAAAAAACTTGAATCTGGCAAGTCATTAAGGTTAGTGGAACATCCATTAAGAACACTAAGTACATTCAAGATAAATCAGAGACTCAAATTACCGACCGCAGATTAACAAACAATACCAACAGCAGACTAAAATACTCATAAATAGTTCCAACACCCGACAAAACAAAACAACACATAATCAATCACTATATCCACAACCGTCAACGGCGCTTTAACGCCTAACAAAAACAAAAACAAAACCACAGAAACCAACATCTTACCAAATAGAACTGAGTCACACATAAGCACAAGTGAATCTGGAGCTGAGCTTGTCACAATAAGTTGGATCAGAGATTATTGCTGTTTATGTTTATGTTTATGTTTATGTTTATGTTTATGTTTATGTTTATGTTTATGTTTATGTAGATTAAGTTTTATTTGTAACACAGAGGAATTTTATAAGAAATCATTATTCCTTCGCAAGCTGCAACTAAAAGTTTCCCGCCCGTTCACACGTCCAACCTCAACAGCCGCATGAACATACAGATGCAAGATAGCGAATCAAGCAACTTTAGATAAGAATATTCATAAGAATCACGCGCAACTCCGGCATCTCACAAAACAAAACGACATCAACTGCAATAACATAACCGATAGGCGCATGCGAAGAAAGCGAAATAGTTGCATCCAAAGAAGCGGCGTCATTACTGAGCAGGGATACCAAGCAGATTATGCGGAATGGATTCGATGCCAAATTAGAGATAGTATTATTGCTTAAGCACCAAACCTGCCAACTGCCAGAACACACGCAAACAACTCGAAGCAGTTGCCCCTATATCCCCATACGCATCAACGCATCCAACATTTCATGGATCACAACGGCGGCTTTGGGGTGGGTGACTTCGACATCGGTGACTAATATTTCAAGCACTTCTTTTAGGCCTGGGTCTATGGGTTCGGGGCCGTCCCAATCGTGCATGTGGGCATTCATTTTGTCCATCAACTCGAGTTGCTGTGGGCTGCATTCGTCGATGACGAGTTGATTGTGAAGTTCGCTGATTAGGGTCTCTATATCTTCTCGCCCCATGGTCGTTGGTCACTCCTGTAGGTCTTTGGATCTCGAATTTTTAATTCACTGCGCTATGACACAATTCTAGCCAACGTTGGATTCCAGCGCTGCGGTATTTTTGTTTATGCAGCACGAWGTANAAAKTTNCGYTTTAAATYTCGRTGMGGMACCGYMARWGGSACTAGACTGCCCCGYGCAAAKGCRTCGTCCAAKGTRACYTKSGAWARACAGGCRATSCCCAGTTSRGCTTCMACGGCKCGYTTRATGGCTTCGGTRTGYTGYAATTCTARGCCYACSTTAARYTGMGGCARSASCCCSTCCATGGCSCGTTCRAAKATTTGCCKGGTSCCTGAGCCTTSYTCGCGCATRATCCAKRTGGCSKCRAKAAGSTCTTGRTCGGWYARRSTTTKAMKKCSCGCYARRGGRTGKTKCGGSGCGCARAAYACGGTTAATTCATCRTCTCGCCAMGGMATCACRTCCAGCTCKGGCTCASTTARCTCCCCYTCSACTARKCCWAYGTCCAACTCGAAKTTACGCACTTTATCGGCAATGGTCGCGGTATTGGCGACTTGCAATGACACGGTGGARTTTTCATACAGCGCCATAAATTTCGCCATAAGYCCCACGGCCAAGTAGTTRCCAATGGATAAYGTCGCGCCTACTTTAAGTGTGCCCACATCATCGTGGGCACTGAGTACCGACTCTAATTCTTCAGCGCGCGCCATCAAGGCGGCTACGCGGGGTCGAATGAGGCGCCCGAACTCGTTGATCTGYAATCGCTTGCCGACKCGGTCAAAGAGYTGTATTTCAAATTGGGATTCGAAATCCTTGAGTGAGCCACTGGCCGCCGACTGGGACATAGCCAAGCCCTGAGCGGCACGGGTGATATTTTGAAAATGCGCCACCGCAAGGAATACTTCTAACTGCCGCAAGGTGTATCGCATGGTAGGCCCTGTGTTTTTGGCTGGACTTCTATATCGGATAAACCGATTAATCAAATCAATATAACCCATTTTACAGATAACGCAACGACCCGTACTCTTGATCGCAAGCTTTACCGAGTGGCATCAAGATTTGCCCCACTCGAATATACCCGCATCACAGCACAAGGATTCATCATGGCATCACTCCACAAAGAAACCGTATTGAGCGTTAATCATTGGACCGAGTCTTTATTCAGTTTCACGACCAGCCGAAACCCTTCGTTTCGGTTTCAGAGTGGCCAGTTCACGATGATGGGCATTGAGCACAATGATCGCCCCTTACTGAGGGCTTACAGCATTGTCAGTGCGCATTATCAGGATCAACTGGAGTTTTTTAGCATCAAAGTGCCATCAGGCGGGCTGACCAGCCAGTTGAAGAATATTGAGGTGGGCGATGAGGTGCTGGTGAACAGTAAAGCCACGGGTTCGTTGCTACAAGATCAATTACTACCGGGCAAACACCTATACCTACTCAGTACAGGAACAGGTTTGGCGCCCTTCCTTAGTATTATTCAAGACCCGGACGTCTATCAGCGTTATGACAAAATAATTCTAACTCACTGCTGTAGGCATGTTGAGGATTTGGCGTATGGCGACCTGATCACCAAGCAATTACCCGAGCATGAGTTACTCGGRGARCTCGTGCGTGAAAAGTTGCTGTACTACCCCACGGTGACCCGTGAAGACTTCCACACCCAAGGCCGATTAACGGCGTTATTAGAAAGCGGCAAAATAAGCCAAGATCTTGGTTTACCCCCCCTCGACCCACAATCAGATCGCTTCATGATTTGCGGCGGCCCCGCCATGCTTAAAGAGCTTAGCGGTATTCTGCAATCACTCAACTTCAGGGAGTCTCGMAGTGGCCAATTAGGTGAGTTTGTAGTGGAACGGGCCTTTGCGGACCAATAATTAACTGGCCCGTCGCCTCGTACTTAGGGAGGGGATTGAAGACCTGAAAAACGCGCATATTCCGGGCTTTAGCACTATTGTTAGCGGGGCCCGTAACGGACGTCACTTGCGGTATAAAAAGGCATTGTCAACGGCTTATAGGTCGTAACACTGAGATCAATAACGCCTTAAATAACAATTCGCAGACAGCAAAATAATTGGACCTGGGAACCGATTGCCCCTAACATGTGTCTTTTCGTAATCGCCATATAGTAGGTTTTATTTAATGCCCTCTCAAAGTTCACTTGCAGTTCCTCCAGGCACGGTTGTCACGGATGAGCAAAAGGCTGCGTTCGCCGCAGACCTCAGGAAGTTACGCGCTA
Source organism: Gammaproteobacteria bacterium (assembly GCA_002402085.1). Classification (GTDB taxonomy): domain Bacteria; phylum Pseudomonadota; class Gammaproteobacteria; order Pseudomonadales; family UBA3067. The sequence goes on along the minus strand of NVVB01000008.1, from coordinate 67,869 downwards.
AAGCGACTAAAGACCTGAGCATGGAAGACTTCGACCACTTAAGAAAACTAGAACGCTGGGGACGGATTTGCAGCCTTTTAGGGTATGGCACCGCTTGGATCATGCCTAACCCAATTTCAGCCTTATTGATCAGCACGGCCAATGTCAATCGGTGGGCGAATATCACCCACCCCATCTCTCACGGGGGCTACGACAAGATCAAAGGCATCCCTGAGAAGTACACCAGCAAGCGTTTCGCCCAAGGCCGCCGACGTTTTATCGATTGGCTGGACTGGATTATTCCTGCGGGCTGGGATCAAGAACACAACCAGTTGCATCACTATAATCTCGGTGAAGACGATGACCCGGATTTGCTGGAGCGCAATATGGAGTGGCTTCGAAGCTCTAAGCTACCCAAATGGGCACGTTTTGCAGTAATCGCTATTTTTGCTTGCGTCTGGAAACCTATCTATTACGCCCAAAGTACCTTGCGCGAATTACGCGTTAAGAATGCAAAATCCCCTGAAGAGGCCGCTAATGTCGCCTTTTCTTTTGAGGCAAGAGCCTGGAGCCCACGCCATAAAGAAGGCAGGGAATATTGGATGCGGTGCATCCTGCCTTATGCAGGAATTCGTTTTGTCGCGATACCGGCGTTGTTTTTACCACTAGGCGTCGGCGCTGCAACCAGTGTCTTATTAACGTCGTTGTTGGCGGAAGTGTTCGCAAACCTGCATTCTTTTGCAGTGATTGTGCCTAATCACTCAGGAGATGACTTGGCCCGCTTTGARGACCCRATTAAAAACAAAAACGAATATTACTATCGCCAAGTAGTGGGATCAGTCAACTTCCGTACGGGGTCTGATTTAAATGACTTCCTTCACGGCTGGTTAAACTATCAAGTCGAGCATCACCTTTGGCCTGCAATGCCCTTAAGCCAATACCAAAAGTTACAACCACAGGTCAAAGCCCTGTGTGAGAAGCACGGTATTCCTTATATCCAGGAGTCGGTCTTTAGCCGAGTCAGCCAAATGGTGGGTATTATGACGGGCTCTCGCAACATGATTGTAGAAAAACAAGGGCTTGTGGTTAACAGTGAAGCCGCTGCGGTTTAATCACCGGTTACTGATCGCCGTTGTACCTAATAACGCCCCTGAGACAAATGCCTGTAATTGGCGCATGAAATTTGCGCATGAAATAGGGTCAAGAACTAGGGTCGTGAAATAGGGTCGTGAAATAGACACCAGTAATAGGCACATGAAATAGGCACCTGACTCACTCAGATAAGGTGCCTGGGCCCACCCCGGGCCTCGCCTTTTCATATCCTTTATAAGCCTTAAGTACGAGTCCGCTTGAGTAACAGTGACTCATCGATGGGCACAAATGTGGAGGCCGCTTTCACTAGGGAGCCGGCACTTAGCGCCGCAACACCATAGACCTCCACGCGTGCGCCCCACTTAGCTTTAATTTTATTAACCAGCAGATCGAAATCCCCGTCACCCGAGGCCAATACCACCACGTCAGAGTCGGCGGCGTATTCGAGCATATCGATGGTGATGCCTACGTCCCAATCCCCTTTTGCCGAACCATCGCGRCGCTGGATATAGGGCTTCAAGCGTACGTCAAAGCCTATCCCCCGCAGTATGTTTTGAAATTGCCGTTGCTTCTCATCCCCTCGCTCAATGGCGTACGCATTGGCTTTCAAGACCTGTCGATTGTCAGTAATACGACGCCAGAACTCGTTGTAGTCAAAGCTGGCGCCGTAACGTGAGCGCGTGGTGTAGTAGATGTTTTGCACATCAACAAAAATACTGACTTTTTCCATATTCCCTAACTAATTTGAGCGTGATGAAGTGAATGAATCGGTTTGATACAAGCCAATGCATCAGGCTGGACCAACCAGCACCTACAATACGGAAGCCTGCTCTGACAGTCCATCTTGTAAGGTGTGCTGCCCCTCATTGATACAGAAGCCCACAAACCTTTCCATTGTTCAATCCCAACCTATACTCATAAGCGAAGCATCAGGACTTACTAAAGCCGAACGAGACCCCAGGCAAACCGTATTATGGCCAACATTCTAGTCGTCGACGACCAACTCGTGATGCGGAATATGTTTAAAACTATTCTTAGGCCGCTGGGCGACCACATTGTACTTGAGGCCGATGGCATGCTCGCTTACGCGCGGGCCAAAGCGCTGCAATTCGACATTATCTTAACCGACCTGTACATGCCAAAACTCGATGGCATACAGCTCACAACAGAGTTAAGGAAATTACCCAATTACGCCCGCACGCCTATTTTTGTGGTCAGCACGGAATCTGCCACCGACAAGAAGAAGGACGGTAAAGCCGCCGGCGCCACAGGCTGGATTGTCAAACCCATCACCAGCGAYAARCTGCTGCCGGTCATTAAGAACTACCTCAGCTAATCCACCGGTGTCTTTCGCCTCATCCTCTTTTAGCGATAACGATAATGCCTGTTCGTTAATTCTTTAGCGCCTTTTCGGTTAAATCGATCACGCCTCCGAGCCCGTTACTTTCGACACGATTGCGTTGTCAGAATCTACCAACCGAACTATGATCTAGTTGCCTGTTAATTATTTACCTGTTCGCCTAGCAACTATTCACACCGGGCCTTTTTATCGTCTGCTCACCCGTTGTGGCTACGTTTTCAACAACTATCATCGCCACTACCAGCACCCTAATTACTATCAGTTATCATCCTAGGCGCGCGCGGAGTTTGGTTAGCAGTATTCTCTGCACTCTAATGAACGCGCGGGTCATGAGCGCCCGCTTATAAATTAACAGCTGAATCATTAGTCAGCTTTCTAAAAATATTTTGCTTCACATGACTTGAATCGTGCCGCTGTAAAAGGCGATTCCAAAAAAGCCCTGTTAAAGTGCGTAACGCCATTATTTGCAATTAAATTGAGCCATCTTGTGGCGTAAAAGCGAGCGCAGTGATTATTTTTATTTCTATCAATCAGGAACCCCTTTGGTTCCTTGATTGACCCTACAAGCCACGTTAAAATTCTTTTTTTAGAGAAGAGAAGTTAAAAAGGCAGAGGAACGGGAGCCATGACAGAGAAATCGAAGATCATTTACACCAAGACAGACGAAGCACCACTATTAGCCACGTATTCATTATTGCCCATCGTCAAAAAGTTTGCAGGTTCAGCAGGGATTGAAGTTGAAACCAGTGACATTTCAGTAGCCGCCCGAATCCTCTCGGCATTTCCAGAAAAATTAACGCCCGCCCAGCAAGTTCCTGACACGCTCGCCGAGCTAGCAAAGTTGGTTCAAACACCTGAAGCAAACATCGTTAAGTTGCCCAACGTAAGCGCGTCCATTCCTCAGCTTAAAAATGCCATTAAGGAATTACAAGAGCAAGGCTTCGACATCCCTGACTTTCCGGATGACGCTCAAAGTGATCAAGACAAAGACATTAAAACACGTTATGCCAAYGTATTAGGCAGCGCCGTCAACCCAGTATTAAGGGAAGGCAATGCAGACCGTAGAGCGCCTGCGGCAGTCAAGCAATATGCCCGCACCAACCCTCATTCCATGGGCAAATGGAGCCAAGCCTCTCGAACGCATGTCGCACACATGAGAAAAGGTGACTTTTTCGACACTGAAAAGTCCATGATCATCGATCGTGCCATGGATGCCAAAATCGAATTGGTTAAAAAAGACGGCAGCATCACCGTACTCAAGGAGTCTTTGCCTCTTCTCGAAGGAGAGATTCTGGATTCGATGTACATGAGCGTGAAAGAGCTTCGAAAGTTCTTTGATGAGGAGATGGAAGGGTCTCGCCGCGCTGGACTGCTTTTCTCTTTGCACGTCAAAGCCACCATGATGAAAGTCTCTCACCCGATTGTATTCGGTCATGCGGTGACKGTATTCTTTAAAGATGTGTTCGAGAAGCATGCTGAAACCTTTAAAGAGCTAGGCGTAGAACCTAATAGCGGCATGAGCAATGTCTATGAAAAAATAGAGACGCTGCCCTTCTCTCGTCGCCAAGAAATCAAAGAAGATATTTACGACGCATTTGAACATCGCCCCGGCCTGGCCATGGTGAATTCAGATAAAGGCATTTCAAACTTGCACGTCCCCAGTGACGTCATTGTAGACGCATCCATGCCTGCCATGATTCGTGATGGCGGTAAGATGTGGGGCGCAGACGGTAAATTGAATGACACCAAAGCGGTGATCCCTGATTCAAACTACGCCACTATTTACCAAGAAGTGATTAACTTCTGTAAACACCACGACGCCTTTGACCCGACCACTATGGGCACCGTGCCTAATGTCGGTTTGATGGCACAGAAAGCCGAAGAGTAYGGYTCTCATGACAAGACCTTTGAATTAGAAGCCGACGGTGTGGTGCGACTTGTGGACGAGAAAGGCAATGTCTTACTCGAGCACACGGTCGAAAAAGGCGATATTTGGCGCGCATGTCAAACCAAAGACAAGCCTATTCGAGATTGGGTTAAGCTGGCCGTTAATCGCGCACGCGCATCCGGCATGCCTGCYATTTTCTGGCTCAACGAAGAACGTTCACACGATGCCAATCTAATTCAAAAAGTGACGCTTTATCTACAAGATCACGACACCGAAGGCTTGGATATTCGTATCCTGTCCTTGGATCACGCCATGCGCTTTACGCTTGAGCGTCTTAAGCGCGGTGAAGACACTATTTCAGTGACTGGTAACGTCTTAAGGGATTACCTCACTGACTTATTCCCCATTCTTGAATTAGGCACCAGYGCCAAAATGCTATCCATTGTGCCTTTAATGGCCGGTGGCGGCATGTTCGAAACAGGCGCAGGCGGTTCCGCACCCAAGCACGTTCAACAGTTTGTTGAAGAAGCGCATTTACGTTGGGACTCATTGGGTGAATTTTTAGCACTGGCGGTTTCTTTTGAAGATATCGGCGTTAAAAATAGCAATGATAAAGCCACCATCCTAGCCAAGACCCTTGATCAAGCCACGGGTACTTTATTGCAGAATGGCAAATCCCCCTCGCGTAAAGTAGGCGAACTGGACAACCGAGGCAGTCATTACTACTTAGCCTTGTACTGGTCACAAGCATTGGCGGCACAAAGTGACAACCAAGCGCTTCGGGACGATTTCATCCCGGTCGCTAAAGCCCTAGAAGACAACCACGACGTAATCATCGAAGAGTTAATGGCGGTACAAGGCAAGCCTGTGGAATTAGGCGGCTACTACAACCCTGACTCAAAGTTGATTGCGCAGGCCATGTGCCCAAGCAAAACGCTTAATGAAATCATAGGGAACCCGATTTAATCTGAGTTAAGTTTGCTTTAACTGATCGCCCCCTATTCGAAAAAGCCCAGATTCAACGCGACTCTGGGCTTTTTTGTGTCTGGCGATTGGCCCCAATACCTGGGGCAAGTAGTGACACTCACCACACACTCGTTATAGGCACGACATCCTTATTTTGACCGCGTGCCCGTATTGACTGCATGCCCGTACTAACTACATGCCCGTACTAACTACATGCCCGTACTAACTACATGCCCGCACTAGCTGCTTACTCAATATTCGTCCATACCCTATNCCAGYTCTCCTCTCCTCCTCGCCCTTCGTCTTTTTTCACCGAACAAGCGCACAGCCTGATCATTCACCTTCACCAATTTCCATCGCTGTACTATCCTTTTTCATAGGCTGGTCTTTCAATGGAGACGGTCTGACTGTGCGGTGCCTTTCTCTGTCATTGAGAACTTCCACAGCAATGACTCATCCAGACCACAGGCTCAGCTATTGATAATGAAGGGATTAACATTATTAACACTAAGGGGACGCCCATGAAAAAAATTGCACTTGCTGTAGGCTTATGCTGTTTATCGGCAACGCTGGCCGCTAGCGAAAAACCGTACCTCAATGTTGGCGCCTCATTCACGCAGTACGACTCAGACGGCTTGCCAGATGCCGCCGATATGGAGAGTTTCCGAGTCAAAGCAGGCTCGCATTTTAGCCCTCACCTAGGGTTAGAGGTTCACCTCCTCCTAGGCACGTCCGGCTCTAGCGTCACCAGTTCAAGCGTTAAGTGGGATGTTGACACCGACGTTGTGTATAGCTTTTTAGCGCGCGCCCAATACCCCGTATCCATAGTGAATCTTTATGCATTAGGCGGCGTTAGTTTTGGCGAATTTACTGCAACCTCCAACAATGCACTCTTTAGCAGTCAGTCAGGCCGAGAATCAGGGTTAAGCTATGGCGTGGGTGGGGATATTAAAGTGTATAACAACGTGTATCTAAACATGGATTACATGGTCTACTTTTCCGATGACAATTTTAACTTCAGCGGAATCAGTACTGGCGTTAGGGTTTTATTAGATTTGTAATACTCGCGTTATATTCGTTTCGTAATACACATTATTTAATACAAAGCCCCCTGCGAAGATAACCTCCTAACTCGGTTCAGACCTACAGCTGGTTGATGCGCTGTAGGCCGCTAACACCTGCAATTAATCTCTCGGTTATAGCGTTACACCCAACGCCCCAGCACCCGCGACTTGGCCATCAGGCAGAGTCACCAGCACATTAACAGTCGCCGTGGTTGCACCCGTCGCAGGAGGAGTAATGCCCACGGTATGGCAGATAGGCTCCGACTCGCCGGTTGACGTAGTAAAGCTAGTATTGACTAACGTGCCACCCGTTGACGGGCTAATTGACACCACCACATCCGAGTCACCCGGGATCGCGTTGGCATTGGAATCAAACAATATAAACCCAAATGATCCTCTAGAAGATGGCATCGACGCTTCAGGCGTGGCCCCAGAAACAGAGATGCTCGCAGCCCCCCATGCCGACGGCGGATTAGTGCCGGTACTCACGTAATCGAGATCAAAAGATCCCCCGCTGCAGCTATCAACAAATATAATCCGGACACTATCTGTAGACATAACAATAAGCGCCTCATCCCTGACTTCTATCAATCCTGCGCAATGCCCCGCAGCCAACGCGTCATCCGAACAGCGCGCCCCGTTGTAAAAAAGATCGCCTGAATCGAAGGTGCCATTAACAATGTAGTCTCTGAACTCTTCGTCTAGCTCCCCAGCGACCACACCATTTTCCAAGGCGAAGGTTTCATTGTCATCACGAAACGCTTCCGCTAATTGTTCTACGACCACGTCTCCTGAAACATCAAACACACCATTGCTGTCGTTATCAATAAAGGCTTCTTCGCCCACAGTGACGGCTAATATGGAAGACCGACCAAAGCGATCATTCTCCCCACCGCGCCCTCCGCCAACTGATTGATCAGTCGCCGCATCACGCGCATCAATGGAAGTCCAGGTCACTGAGCACGAACCATCAAGTAACGGGCAATTCGGCCCAATAAAGCCTAACTCAGAAGTAAAGTATACCGCCGTGCCATCAGGTGCAGGGTTACCCGAACGATCAGCTGAAAAGGCCGTGACCGTTACAGTCACACCATCGTGACTACCCGCTTGCGGGCTAACATTCGACACCACTACAGAGAAACGCGATTGTTCCGGCAGACCAGTACTCACCGTAAGCTGATCTGAATACACGCTCACCAAATCACCCGCGCTATCAGTAAAGCTTGCAGAAACTCGCACGACGACGGGAATGGTGCCTGAGTTGACCGTAACAGTCACATTGCCACTGACGTCAGAAACATCCGAGTTACTCGCAATCTCTAGCCCTCCCGGACTGGTGGTTAACTCAAAAKCAACGCKTTGTCCCGACACCGGTTGCCCATCAGTATCCACGACTTTGAAGGTAATGACCGAGGACTCCTTCAAGCCTGCGCCACCGGTTCCTTTCAAGGTAATACTGACCGGCGAGGCATTTACAAATTCAATGGCCGTGCCTTCTGCTGAAGCACTTTGCTCACTGATCACAATACTGATTTCATCCGAAAAAGTATCAAAACCAATCAGCGTGGACGCAACAATGGTTCCCGCACCGGCGGTATCGCCTGCGGTATAGGCGATGGTGGCAACCCCGGAGGCGTCGGTTAACTGTGTTACAGGGCTCACCGTGCCGATATCAGCCGTGAAGGTGACCACTTGAGAAACCACTGGATTACCATTCACATCCGCTAACGTCGCGCGCAATATACCGGGGTTAATGGATGAAATGGGATTATCAATAGTGCCCGCGGAAACACTTAAGGAATCCTGCAAAGTCACGCTAATATCGGTGGATGCGCTCTGTACACCAATTACGAAATTTAAGCCGCGCGCAATGGTATCGCCATTGACCGTCGCTGAAGCCGTCACTGTGCCGGCCTCGGATGTGCCATTGGCATTCACATTAATCGTCGCCTGCCCATTACTGTCTGTCAGCTGAGTTGAAGGGCTTAAGGTGCCTATATCAGAGGCAAACGTCACCACCTCATTAACGACAGGACCGTCGGAGTTTACTAAGGTTGCAGTCAATACCCCTGCGCTAGTGCTGGTAATTGGGTTACCACTGGTGCCCGCAGAGGCGCCATTTAAATCCACCAGACTCAAGGTGATCGTGGTAGAGCCCGTAGAGCTGGTCACAGAACCGCCGGAACCCGTGTCCCCTCCAGAGTCTGGATCATCCGGGTCGGACTCATCCCCTAAAGAGGTAAAAGAAACACTTGAGGACACTTTATCGCCGTTGGCTTCGGTATAAATGACCTGAGCACTGCCTAATCCAGCGCTCAAGCCTGCAAACACTTGCACTTGAGTCTCACCTAGGGAATCAGTAGCCGACGCGGTGTCGGTTAAGCGCCCAATATCAGAGTCTAACCTAAATACCAGCGAGGCATTTTCAATCGGGTCACCCGCGCTATCCAACAGGGTCGCCGCTAAGAACGTGACTGAGCTATCAGTCAAAATAGTCGTTACCGAATCGGTGTTATCCACAATGCTCAAACTGATGGTTGCATCCGATAACCCYGGYAATTCCAAATCCCCTTCACCGCCACTGCCGCCACCCCCACAAGAGAGTACAAATAAAGACACTAGGGTAGTCGACAGCAGGGCTTTCAATCTTAAACTAAAGCGCATCGGACATAGTCCTCCATAACCACGTATTAAAGGGATATATACGCAGTATAGAAGATGGAGATCAGCGCGAGGGTTTTGACAAAACGTAGGCGACAAAAGGCATTTGAACTCTTTCACAAATAGGCCATTTATTAGGCAAGCAATCGAGAAAAACACACAAACAATTATGAAAGAGGCTTGGAAAAATATCGATCGGTAAGCCCGTGCGCCAATGAATTCAATTAGAGCACGCACTATTTCTCAGGGCGGGGTTCAGTCCATGAACCGAATTAAAGCGGGCGTAAAAAACCCAGGGTTATTCAATTAAAATCTATTAACCGCGTTTAAAAATAATTTTTGCGTTGATCTTGCCCACAGCATCTTGGCTTTCCACGGACACATTACTAACAATAATGCCTCGCTGCACTAACTCCTGCATCCAGCTTACAAATTGATTAAAAGACACGTTTTCTAGCCATACGCGTAATTTATCATTGCCGTCGGGCTCATAGCGCTTGAGTGACATGGATTTTTTTCGCGCCACCTGATTGACGACTTTATACAGTGAACCAGACAACTTTTTACTGCTACTGCCCGATAAGCTTGAACCCACGGCCTTGGCCTGAGTTTCATTGGCGACCATCCAAGTCACAAGCTCCGCTTGCTTGCGGTAGTCTTCCTCTGCCTCGGCTAAACCGTTCTTTGCAGGAAACCAGACTCCGAAATACAAAATCGCGATCCCAAGAAATACACTCAGGACCAGCAAGGCATTACGGTCCCGCGCTTCAAGTTTATAAAACCAGCTCTCAGCGCTATTAAGCACCGGGCTAAGGGCTTCCTTAATAGGGCTTACCACTGGGTCTAGAATTGCTAATGAAAATTTCATTTATCGAAACACCTTGATTCGCCCTTCCACTCGGTCCGCTTTAGAAACAGCCGAACTAATGTCTACTTGTAAGTTTTTTGCTTCTAAAGCCGTTTTATAGTTTTCTAAGCTGGCAAAATCAGGCGCGTGGATATCAATACGCAAATCACTCTGCTTACTGTCATAGGATAAACGTTGAATTGAAATCTTAGCGTCTGGCTCTTGGCTATTAATCGACGTTAATACGGCCCCAGCTTCCGCTAACAAATCTAAAAACGTCGCATCAACCCCAGCCCCTTCTCCGGCGGAGTTAAGGTAGTTTTCCATACGTTGACGTAGGCGAACGCTGCCCTTCTCATTGGGAAAATAGCTTTGAAATAAAGTCACAGATTGTTGCTTTAACTGCGCTGATTGCTGCTCCAAGCCCTTAGTTTGACTTACATCAGCGGCCACGACCAACCCCAGCCAAACGGTTAATAAAATCGCCAAAGGACGAAACTTAATCCCTAGGTCACTGCGCGAGCGTTTAACCTGATAAGGCCCCTGCAACAGGTTAATGGCTCTCTTTTCTAGGCCAGGCTCCAATATTGCCTGACTGAAGCTTTCCAATAAGCCACTTTCAAGCCGTGCCTCTGCAATGTGTACTTGCCCCTCACTAAGCTGGTCCAACTCGAGATCCAAACGCTGGCGCTCAATATTAGAGCCTTCTAGCGGGTTGCTATGTGGTGCAGAACCCGGGGCTTGGTCGCTTGTGCCCCCTTCTATCCATTCAATACGGAGCTTTTCCTGATCCTCGCCCTTATCCTGAGCATCACAATATTGTTGTACCGCGGCTTCAAGAATAAAAGGTAACGCAATGCGGTCAAAACACAGACCTGCGTGTAAACCCGTTCTCAACCACGCAAGCTTTTGATCCACCAACAAGGACCAATCAGAGTCATTTTTAGGCACCAGTAATACATCAGGCGTTGCTATGTCGGCATTCACTTCACTCGCACTCAGCAGCTCTGACCAAACCGCCATTTTCGAATGAGACACCACCACAACAGGGTGTTGATTAGAACTAGAATTTTTCGTGCCTACGGCAAAGAAATTATCTTCAATATCAGAGGCCAGCTGTTCTTCAAGTAGAAACGGCAGTGCTTGCTTTAAATGCCGGGTGCCGCGCCCCGGAAGGCTTACAGAAGTCAGCAGCACTTGTGTGCCTGGGATAATCACCACAGTTTTGGAAATTGCCTGAGCATTTGTTTGTCGGCTTACAAATTCTTTAAGCTGTTGCCAATTGCCGGTCATTTTACTACTCACTGACCGAATCGCAGTGTCCAGCACACCCCACTCAACCTCACTGCGCTGCCAAACTTGTTCAAATGGCGCGGCCACGATATCAAGCGGAGTTTCAAGAATTCGTACTATCAGCTGTAGGGCCACATCAAACCTGCTTAGTTAATTAGAAAACCCGGATCAGTGAACCGCGAGTTCATTATTCGTAAAGTGACTAACGTGTAATTATCAATCGATACTGAGATTTAATAAAGAGGCTCATGTAAAACCAGCCCTTAAAGCTTCACCCCGGCTAAGTAGGTGCTGTAGCGGCTGCCAAATAAGGCGGAATTTTCTTCCTGCGTAACACTCTCGCCGCGCCCTCACCCTTTTTGGGTAAAAACAAGGTACTCACTAAAAAGCTACTGCGCTCGAGTATATCCGCCCGAGAATAGATTTCGTAGTACCTACTATCATAAACCACAYTGTTGACGGTAATGTCGTTACTTGTAAACGCACTGGGTAATTCCTTTAAAGTATCCTCTTCTCGCTCTTCTATCACTTGATTGGCGATCGCTAAGGTTACTTTCGCGTTCAAGGACATCAACACTTCAGCACTTGCGGTATTCAAATTAACAAGCACATTACTGGGCAGTGCCGATAGATAAGGCGTTATTTTGGCGTACACCTCTTCAGTCATGCCTTTGACCAGCCGTAATTCGCTTAGATCCATGATCTCTTGATTAGCGGTGCGATAAGGCGTGTCCAAGAGCAAGTAATAGGATTCTTCTACACCGCTAAGCTGGTAGGGTTCGTCATTGTCATCAACCCAATCCACAATGGCTGCACCGATGTCTTCAGCTTCAGCCGTACTGWATTCCAAAACAGTTAGCAGTCGGATGAATACTTCGTATTCGGGGGATTTTTCAGCAGTACTTGAGACATTCGACAAGCTATTAATATTAAACCGACTTTGTAGATCTAACACCCGCCCCGAAATCACCCCTTCATCGACCACTAGCGGCGGCAAATCTGCGGTCGCTAAGGTCGCGGCCGCCGGATTGTCCTCCAGCAAGTCTTGTAACGCTAACATAGCAAAGGCCTCAGCGCCTTGCGCGTAGACTTGGCCCTGATCATTGGCCAATATGTTCGCCGTCCTGCGAATCATTAACTGACTTCGTTCGGTCATTTCTACAGCAATCAACGTTGCCACAACAAAAATCAACAACACAGAAATCAACGCCACACCCGACTGACTCGTCGACCCAATGTTTTTATGGACGCCGCGCTTCATCCTGTTACCCCAAACAAGCGCCGGATTTCGCCATAGCTTTCGGACTCAATCAACACTTCCATAACTTGGGGTAATTCATTCCTACGTGCTTCATCAAAGGGTGGCCAAAAGCTCAGCCATTCTTTGGCCTGGCTATCAAAATAGCGGATTGAGAAATTAGTTAAGCCCGGTATAAACTCTCTACGAATCGGCTGACTGTCCTGTGCTCTATCCAATACGGGCCAATACTCCCGCATGACCCGGCCTTCCTCAAAACTATAACGAACCCGCTGCAAATCACTGCGTACCAACTTACCGGGAATCGGGTTATTCCACCCATTGCGAGTAAACTCTACGGTCTGTTCGTCTCCGGCCACTCCTGGCTGACTACTGCCCAACTCATCTCGAATAGAGCGCGCGACAATCTGCTCAAGATCCCGGCCCATAAACAACATCCCACGCTGTAATTCGGATAACACGTCACCGCGCTTTTGAGATAACTCGTTGGTATCAAGCATTGAAGATAAAATAGAAGTCGACGCAACGCCAATCACCGCAAAAATAAAAATCGCGACAATCAGTTCAATTAAGGTAAAGCCTTTTGTGCGCGCAGGGGAAGAACCGGTAGGCTTATGGCGTAATGAAATAGCTCGGCGACATAAGTCACGTGAATCGTGTTTAATCATTCGCGTTGAGCCACCAAGCCTAAAATCGTTGAAACCGATTGAAACGGTTGCCCGCTTTCTGGCAATAGGCCCACATTAATTTCGACCCGGCGCAATCGCTGGTTTTCCGTTTCGGTCACGGTGGCCTCAATCTGCCACTCACGATCCGCAAGCGTTGCATCGTATTTTTTCAGTCCAGGCGAGGGAAACGTTTCAAAATAGTAGAATTCAGTCATCTTATTCAGAGCCACCCAATGAGCAAAGGTTTTATCCTGAACCCGCTGAAGATTGGTCAGGTGGCCTATCCGCGTGTTGTACATGGCTACAGAAACCACAGCCACAATGGCCAACGCCACTAGCACCTCAATCAAGGTAAAGCCGCTGACTTTTCGATTAATCATAAAGCGCTTCCCGAATCAGTGACGATAAAAGTCGCTAAACAACTACGGGATAAACAACTGCGAGATAAACAACTACGAGGCATCATTTGGATCACCCAAGGTCAGCTCGCCTAAGTCATTGGCCGAGATTGAGTAGACCACTGAGTTACGATCTTGTAATGAAAATTCAATTTCGAAGGGCGTCACTTCGCCACTGGATAAAAACCATACGCTAGGCTTTTTATCTGATTTTTCCTCCGAACCCTGAGAATCGTCCGTAAACTCACCGCTCTGGGAGGCATTAGCGCTTTGCTGACCTAATTCAAAGGGAATGTCTTGGGCATACAGGGCTAGACGCATTTTCTCGGGAATCAAATACGCCCGAAATAGCTCCGAATCATCAAGATCAAGCCACGCGTTACTGTCTAAGTCAAAATGCAGAAAACTGTAACCATCATCAAACACTTCTAACCCAAACTCTTTATTTTGCAGTACGGCTTCATCACTGAGTAAACGTAATACTTGATAAAAACGCTTGGACTCGCGTTCGAGCTCACGGGGGGAGTTATCGGTATTGAAGGAAAGCACCGTAACGCCTGTAACGATAGAAATAATGACCATGACGACCATTATTTCAAACAGTGTAAAACCCTTTTGTAAGCCTTGACGCAAAATTGTAGTTCTCGATATTGTAACGAATGGCCTATTAATGGTGATCATCCGATGATGATCCCCTACTGGCTTCTTCTTACTAATGGACAGCGTTTAAATATCATCGTCCGAAATGTCAGCGTCATATTCTGAACCGCCTTCTGCACCATCGGCCCCTAAAGAAATGATGTCATAAGCGCCCTTACCGCCTGGACGGATATAAATATATTCATTGCCCCAAGGATCGAGCGGGGGCTTAGGGAGGTAGCCATCAGAAGGCCAATTCTTGGCGTTAGAAGGCGCATTAACCAACGCGTCAATGCCCTGRTCAGAATTGGGGTACCGTTGATTATCCAATTTAAACATCACCAAAGCTTGGGAAATAGTACGGATATCATTTTTAGCGGCAACGACTCGTGCGGAATCATCACGCCCGACGATATTGGGCACAATCATTGCGGCCAACACACCGATAATGGCCATGACCACCATCATCTCGATTAAGGTAAAGCCTTTGCCTTTACTCATGTTATTCACTTTCATCTATCTATTCCGTTACTCAGAGTTGTTAAAAATACGTTTTACGGATGCCTTGTCACTGACACCTTACTACCAATACTGGCACCAATACTCGCACCAAAACCCGCGTTCAGATTCTTGGTTTCAATGAGCGAACCTTATCTACAGTCTGACTTTATATAGAATGCTTTAAACACCCCATTTTAAATCGCGACCTGATTTAAGCTTACAATGGGCAGCATAATGGCTAAAACCATCAATAGTACCATCCCGCCCATAAACAATAAGATCATCGGCTCAAATAGCCCTATGACGGTACTAATTAGACTTTCCAGCTCACGCTCTTGATTGCGTGCCGAACGATCAAGCATAGCATCAAGCTCGCCGCTATTCTCCCCGCTGGCAATCATTTGAATCATCATCGGCGGGAAATACCCGCAGGGCTCCAATGCCCGATGCAAGCTGGCGCCCTCACTTATTTTCACCGCAGCCGCGTTGATCGCTTTACGAATGGGCAGCACAGACGTGACTTGTCCGGCCACATTCACGGCCTCAACCAGAGGCACGCCAGAACTAGTTAAAATACTTAAGGTGCTCGAAAATCGTGCGTTATCACTGCCTCTAATAAAGCTCGATACAAGAGGGATGCGCAACAAAAACGAATGAAACCGAAATCGAAATTGCTCGTTGTCCATGGCCATAATAAACAACACAATCACACTCGCAATTCCGCCAAGCAAAATCCATTTATAGTCAATTAAGAAATCGCTACTGGCAATTAGAAACTGGGTTAGCGCTGGCAGCTCTTGCCCCGAGCGATCAAACACCGAGGTCATTTTGGGTACGATCCAAGTCAGCATCGCCACAATCATTAGTAATGACATAAACAACAAAATAAAAGGGTACAGCAACGCCATTTGAACCTTTTGCTGCACCTCATGGCTACGCTCAGTAAAGTCAGCCAACTGATCCAGAACTAATCCTAAATGGCCAGAATGCTCCCCAGACGCAACTGTGGCGCGGTATAAATCTGGAAATGCCCGTGGGTATTCAGTCAAGGCTTGCGCGAAGCTGTGCCCTTCCACGACTTTAGAGCGCACGGCGAGCATCATACTTTTGATTTTTGGCTTGTTGGTTTGCTTCGAAACAGCGCCCAAACATTCCTCTACGGCCAGTCCTGCTTGGATAAGCGTCGCTAACTGTCGGGTAATCAACGCAAGATCTCCCGCACTGATACCCGTGGAGGTGAACGCGTTACTAATGGATCGGCGTTGTTGCTTTTGTTTGGTTTCCTCAACCGTCAGTGGGAGCCAACTTTTATCCCTTAACTGCTGACGAATTTGCCGCGCACTATCCCCTTCAAGTACGCCTTTTTTTTCTCGCCCTTTTTCGTTTAAGGCGGTGTATTCAAATGCTGGCAAGAATTACTCCTCTCTGGTGACCCGCAATACTTCTTCCACGGTGGTACTGCCGGCAAGAATTTTTCGTACGCCATCGGCCCGGATACCCGGACTACGTTTTCGTGCATATTTTTCCAACTCTTGCTCACTAACACCATTATGGATATTGGTACGCATGACCTCATCAATCACCACTAATTCATAGATTCCTGTTCGCCCTCGATACCCGAGACGATTGCACGCATCGCAGCCAGTGGCATGATAAAGCGTGGGCGGATTTTGATGGTCAAAACCGAATAGATCACAAGTACTTGCATCCGCACTATAAGGCGCTTTACATTCTTCGCAAAGCATCCGCACCAAGCGTTGCGCCAAGACCCCTAATAGACTCGAGGACAATAGAAAAGGTTCAATGCCCATATCGTGTAGCCGAGTCACCGAACCCACGGCGGTATTGGTATGCAGCGTAGATAACACTAAATGCCCTGTTAAGCTCGCTTGAACCGCGATTTCCGCCGTTTCCAAGTCTCGAATTTCACCCACCATCACGATATCCGGGTCTTGCCGTAAGATGGCTCGCAGGCCTCGAGCAAAGGTCATTTCAACCTTGGCATTCACCTGGGTCTGCCCTATGCCTTCAAGCTGATACTCGATGGGATCTTCTACGGTTAATATATTACGGCTGTGATCATTGAGCTGCGTAATCGCTGAATATAATGTCGTGGTTTTACCCGAACCCGTAGGCCCGGTCACTAAGATAATTCCATGAGGCTTATGAATGATCTCATCCATGCATTGGAAATCACGCTCAGCCATGCCCAATTTTCTTAAGTTCAARCGTCCGGCTTGCTTGTCGAGCAATCGAAGTACAACACGCTCACCATTACTAGAGGGCATGGTGGAAACCCGMACATCAACCTCGCGTCCAGCCACACGCAGTGAAATACGGCCATCTTGGGGGACTCTTTTTTCAGCAATGTCTAATTTAGCCATGACCTTAATACGAGACACCAACAAAGGTGCCAGCTCCCGGCGCGGTTGCACGACATCACGCAACACCCCATCGACGCGCATGCGCACTTTAAGGGTRCGTTCAAAGGTTTCGATATGAATGTCGGAAGAGTTTTCCCGAACCGCTTCGGTCAACAAGGCGTTAATCAAACGGATAATAGGCGCGTCGTCTTCTTGCTCCATYAAATCTTCTGTTTCAGGCACCGACTCTGCCAAGCTGGCCAGATCCAGCTCATCCCCCATTCCTTCCACCATTTGCATGGCTTCGCTGGAATCATTTTGATAATCCTTCGCAAGTCGTTCGTCAAACTGTTGCTGATCTAACTTTTCTAAACAAATCGGTACGCCCAGTAAACGCCGTACCTCAGACAACACCTGCAAATTCAAACCCGGTAGATGAGAGATCAACACACCCTGAGCCGTCATCTTACCCGCCAAAACTCCATGACGCTTAGCAAACATAAAAGGGATTCGAGGCAAGGAAGGACTCAAGTCTGGCCCCGGCTCAGAGACCAAGTCCTGACCAATTTCAGCACCCGATTCATCGTCACCAACCGTAAAATCATTCCGTTCAACATCGGCAGAATTAACTTCGTTCATGGATTTTGTACGCTCGCCATTTTGATCATCCTGAGTGAAAACAAACTTAATACGCGTAAGCTAAGCTAAATTAATRCTACCCGCCTGATACTACCAAACTGCCTCTACTCCATCTAGATGGAATCATCGATGGCAACACAAAAGGAACTATGATAAGTCGATGTGGTGAGGCTTCTAATGCCACTGAAGCCCAGTTCAACAGAGCACCCCCCGACAGCTCTGCTCAAGACGCCTATCGCCTAAACCACTGTCGCCTAAACCACTATTACCTAAACCGCTATCACCTAATCCACTATCCGCTAGACTAATAAAAGAAGCGCTGTAAGGAATTCGCTGTAAACCGAGAGCAACAATCACACTATTGTATATAAAGCACTTTTAATCCAAGATTTAGCGCTCAGTTTTAGGCTAAAATGGCTCGTTGAATAAACGGGCTCGGAGTCAAATTATAATTCGCAGACCCAAGCCGAACATTTAATGCGGGCGATTTGAAAATAGTCCCGTAATGTCCGCCGAATAATACTAAAGAACTTAACTAATAGACCAGCATTAACCAGGTGAATCTCAATGAGTAGCAAGTCAATTCTCGTCACAGGCGGAGCAGGATATATCGGCAGTCATGTCGTTAGACAGTTAGGCGAACAAGGCGAGAAAGTCGTTGTATTGGATAATCTATCCACCGGTAAAAAAGAAGCCGTACTATACGGTGAACTCATCATTGGTGACACATCCGATCAGAAATTAGTAAATCAAATCCTTAAGCAGCATAACGTCGATACCGTGATGCATTTTGCCGCTCACACAGTAGTTCCTGAATCAGTGGAAAACCCATTGAAATATTACGCCAATAACACCAGCGCCACGCGCAGCCTACTTGAATGCTGTCAAAATAATGGCATCAAACATTTTATATTCTCCTCCACCGCTGCGGTCTATGGCATGTTGAAAGAAGGGATTGCCACCGAAGACACCCCCACCAACCCCATCAACCCTTACGGCACATCAAAGTTAATGACCGAATGGATGCTTAGGGACCTTTCTTTCGCAACCGACCTAACCCACGTTATATTAAGGTACTTCAATGTATCCGGGTGCGACCCCCARACGCGCATCGGACAAAACACGCCCAACGCGACGCTGTTAATAAAGGTTGCGTGTGAAGCCGCACTAGGGAAAAGGGAGTCCTTGTCTATTTTCGGCACGGATTACGACACCCCCGATGGCACCGGTGTCAGAGACTATATTCACGTCGAAGACTTAGCGGATGCACACATTACCGCACTTAAACATTTGCGCAACGGCGGTGAATCAAGAACATTCAACTGCGGCTACGGCCATGGTTATAGCGTTAAAGAAGTACTGGACGCGGTTCAGAAAATAAACGGCGCGCCACTCAACATCATTGAACAGCCCCGACGTGCCGGTGACCCACCCATGCTAATCGCTGATAGCTCCGCAATTCAACGAGAACTAGGCTGGAAACCGAAATTAGACGACCTTGATAAAATAGTCGACTCGTCGCTAAAATGGGAAAAGAAATTAGCTGCGCAACAATCACTTTAAATTCGCGCAAAAATAACGATACAAAGCGGT
The DNA here is from genome assembly GCA_002402085.1 of Gammaproteobacteria bacterium. Taxonomy (GTDB): domain Bacteria; phylum Pseudomonadota; class Gammaproteobacteria; order Pseudomonadales; family UBA3067. The sequence goes on along the minus strand of NVVB01000008.1, from coordinate 48,660 downwards.
TAGTTTATAACTGACCGCAATAAGCGCTCTGATCCTTCAAAGACTCATCAACCAAGGGACTAATTATCGACGTCTTTAGCACCCTACTGCCTTCCTCAGTCACCGTGATCTCTTCTCAGGACCTACACAGTGATAGGCCCTGCTATCCCGAAGAACTGGCGCTAATTCGAAAAGCGGTGCCCAAGCGGCGGGATGAATTTATTACTGCGCGCTACTGCGCACGACAGGCGTTAGCGCAACGGGGCATCCACAACAACCCCATACTTAAAGGCAAAAACCGACAACCGCTTTGGCCAGAAGCAATAGTGGGCAGTATTACCCACTGCACCGACTTCTGTGCAGTGGCCGTAGCAAGCACCGAGCAGTTTCATGCCATTGGTATTGACGCAGAGCCCAACACGCCGTTAAAAGAAGACATTCGCCACCTAATCATTACTGAAAATGAACTTAAGCGTATGGAACACCATCCGCTGCCGAGCGATCTTTGGCCCAAATTAATTTTCAGTGCCAAAGAAACTATTTTTAAGTGCTACTTCCCCTTAATACGTCAATACCTAGACTTCTTAGAAGCGGAAATCAACTTTCCTAGCGATGAACAGCGTTTCACCTCTTGCGTAACGCGAAGCAGCTCAACTTCAAGCAGCGAAACGTTAATCAGGTCCACCACTAGTACTTCAACCCTAGGCAATTCAAACCAAACAAGTACACACTACAGTTCCAGGCAGTTTATTAATCAACGCTCGCAACACAACACGGAATTATACAGCGGGCAATTTGAAATCAATTTATTAGTGCCTACACCCATTAAGTACCCCGCCCTCCAAGGGCTTAGAGGGCGATACTTAGTAACAGACCAACTCATCCATACCGCGTTAGCACTTCCGGCTTGACCATACGTTCTGCAACGAGTACGTTGCAAGCACACGCTAACAGTCAACATTAAGTCCTTTATGCGCGGCTTCAATCCCTTGTTATTGCCAGCAATCATCACAATAACGATTACTAATTGCTTCTACCAATAGACTTTACTCAATGAAATACATCGRTATATTTAACGGCGACGCCGACGGAATCTGCGCTCTTATTCAACTGAGAAACGCAACGCCGCTACAGTCAGAACTCATCACGGGTATCAAGCGCGACATACAATTAGTCCAACAAGTCGTCGCCCATGCAGACTCAAACACTCACATTACCGTGCTCGACATTTCCATGGAGAAAAACCATAGCGCGCTATCGAGCTGCCTTAAGCAAGGTGCCACAGTGGATTACTTCGACCACCACCGCTCAGGMGAAATCCCCAGCAACACAAATTTGAACGCGCACATTAATACCAGCGCCGAGACATGCACAAGCTTAATTGTGAACCAGGTCCTAAAAAACCAGTTCGCCGAATGGGCTGTCACCGGCGCCTTTGGAGATAATTTAGAAAAAAGTGCAACTACGCTGGCGAAAGACATTTCGCTATCAGAACAACACACTCAACAACTTAAGAAGTTAGGAATCTATTTAAATTACAACGGCTATGGTGCCAGCATTAGCGACTTACACTTCCCGCCCAGAGAATTATTTACAGAGCTATGCCAATATGCGTCACCTTTAAAGTTTCTTCAGAGCGACAACGCAACCTACAACACCCTCGAGCAAGGCTACCAAGAAGATCTAGGCCACACACGGCAACTCACTACGACCTTTAAAAGTGACGACGTAGAAATCTACACGCTGCCCAATGAACCCTGGGCACGTCGCGCCAGTGGCGTATTTGGAAATCAATTAGCAAACCAGAATCCGAATAAAGCACACGCGGTATTAACAGACCTTGGCGATCACTCTTACCTGGTAAGCGTTCGCGCACCCCTGAGCAATAAAACCGGCGCCGATGAAGTGTGTAGTCAATTCCCCACGGGCGGAGGCCGTAAAGGTGCTGCTGGCATTAATAAATTGCCCGAAGATTTATTGGAAGATTTTATTGCCTGTATAACAAAACAGTATAAGAAGTGAAGTTGTTCACACACCGACTGCACAAAGGAAGCGGGAAGCGCTGCAATCGCCTCTCGTGACAAACCCCTCAAAGGCAAGTAATCCAAACGCTTCCAGCCCCTATGTCTACTAAAAGTGTGTAATACGCCACACTTAATTCAAATTGAGCGCCTAGTCYCTTACATGAACGCCCGCCACTGTAATCGTGGCGAGGCAAATTTTAACCCACGGCTTAACCAGGGTTCATGTTCATGTTTAAAAGTGACTGTTATAAACCCACACTGTTATTAATTTTATTCGCATTACTACTGAGTGGATGCGAAAGCGGTGGCGGTAACTCAAACGCCAATCAAGAATTAGATCAATCCTCTGACGGAGCAAGCTCCATAGGCGTCACTGAACCCGATAATATCAACCTTCAAGGTAGAGCCGTAAAAGGCGTTATTAGCCAAGGCCTCGTGGAAGTATTCGAGATTGAAAACCATACCTTTAATCCGCAGTTGCCTTTAGCCTCGGCCATGACCGATGAAAACGGAGATTTCGAACTCGATATCAACGCCCTCAACTCCTCGGCCTGGGTCTACATTCAAATCAGTGGCGCTACTGACAACTCAACAAAAGCGATATGCGACGCCGAAAACTGCGGCACATTCACCGCACAAGATGCCAATGATGCGACACCCAATCATGGCCTAGGCGACCCCATACAGTTTAACGACACCTATACATTGGAAAGTAATTTTAAGTTAGGCACCATAATTCAATTGGACGAAATAGAATTACTGCCCGAGATCAACATCAACCCTCTGACTCACATGCTGGCTGCGCAAATGCTCGCCGCCTCCACTGAAATCAACGCAGACAACATTGATAAAGCTAGCAAAGCCATTCTTGACGATTTTGAACTMACAGAGATGACTAATATCCGCGATATTCGCGGGCTTAAATCRGTGGATTTAACCGACAACGGTGAAATAGCCAATGCGGATACCGCCGAAATAACGGCATCATTAATCTCCGCTGCGTTCCATAATGTCCTCTATACAGAGGACAGAGAACCTATAGACATCGCCTCRGCAATTACTATTCTATCGAACCAAGGCGGCAAGCTAAGCGGAGGCAGAGCCGAAAAAGGTTCAARCAGCATTCATAAGCCAAATCTATTGGAAACAATACTATTCAACATCAACAACTCATCAATTCCAGAAGAAATTAAGGGTACCATTCTCGATTTTATTAAATTCCAGTTCGAGGCAATAACCCCTGATTCCTACACATTAAAATTAACCGAAACTTCAGGCGGACAAATTATTCTACCTGAATCATTAGACCAGTCATGCAAGCAAGAAGGCTGTAATCTAGCAAAGGATGTAGAGATCACACTGACAGCAATAGCCGATAGCAGCTTCCAATTTATTCGTTGGGATGGCGATTCCTGTGATAGTTTCGAAACAGCATCCGAATCACATTGCGCAATGACCATGAATCAACCCCGTAACGCGACAGCCATCTTTGAGCCCAAAGCAATTACTCCAGACCCCACTTTTACGCTCACTCAAAAAGTTGTTAATGAAGACAATATAAATTCAGCGCTTGTAGCGCTTTCCGATGGTCGTAACTGTGAAAGCATCTGCGCATGGGAGTTCAGCGCCACTGAATCAGCCGAGCTAAGTGCTCAACTCGACGAATCCACAAGCATACGATGGGAGCTAGACGGCAACGCTACATGCAGAAACCAACGTGTGTGCAACGTTATCATGGACAATAACCACATCCTTACAGCGTATTTCTCAAGCCTCAATCCTCCTGAGCCACAAACAGTATCCCTTACCATTACTATCAACGGCATTGGCACGGTATCGAACCCAAACCTTGGGATATCTTGCGAAGCCTCATGCACAAAACAAATCCCTTTGGGCTCAACCATTACACTTCAGGCATCTACGCAAGAATCAGGATACGAATTTAGCGGCTGGTCGGGCCTGTGCAATTCATCACTAACCTGCATACGACAACTGGAAAGTGACTCGACTATTATTGCGAACTTTAATGAAATACCCGACAAGAAACTAGACATTAAAATCACAGGCAGCGGAACAGTAACATCCACGCAAGCAGGCATCTCATGCACTCGAGACTGCGACTATTTCCTAGACAGAGATATGCCAATCACCCTAACCGCTGAGCCAGCGCTTAACCAAGAATTCAGTGGCTGGGGGGACGGCTGCGCCGCAAACCCAACACCGATGCAATGTACTGTCGATATGTCCAATCACCGCTTGATCGTCGCTACTTTCACTGAATCCTTGCTCTCTGCCACGCTTACATGGCAAACACCCGAACAACGAGAAAACGGCACCGAGCTCCAAGTAAGCGAGATTCAGCTTTATAAAATATATTATGGTGAAACCAGCGGAGACTACTTTAGCAAGCCCATCGAGGTCTCGGTCACCTCGCAAGGAGCACCGGTTGAAGCGATTATCCCTCAACTCCAAGCGGGTAGGACATACTATATTGCCATGAAGACAGTAGACACCAGCCATCGAGAGAGTTCAATTTTCTCAGAAGAAATCTCTATTACTATGGAATAAAGTCTGTTCGATAAGCCGACTAGCACTCCATGCAGGTCGGCTTCCAAACTAAAAAGTCTTAGGTTCTAATGAGCACTGGCAATCCTCAGCCAAATTAACGTGCACCCTTGCCAAACAGTACAACCTCAACAGTCTGAATCAAAATAATTAAATCCAATAACAGATTATGATTCTTCACATAATACAAATCGTATTGAAGCTTTTGCAGGGAGTCATTATCACTGGCACCATAGGGATAGCACAGCTGGGCCCAGCCAGTGATGCCAGGTTTAACGCGATGACGCTCATTATAATACGGGATTTTTTCGTTGAGCAGCTCAACAAACTCAGGGCGTTCTGGCCGCGGTCCAACAAAGCTCATATCACCGCGCAGAACATTTAGGATTTGAGGTAATTCATCAATCCGGGTTTTTCGAATAAACCGGCCTACGCGGGTTATTCTTGAATCATTATCAGTGGCCCATTGCGGCGAGCCTTTCACTTCAGCGTTCTCAATCATGCTTCGAAACTTCAACACATCAAACACGTCACCAAACTCACCGACTCTTTTTTGTTTGTAGAGAAAGCTAGCTCCCCGACCATCTTCAATACGGATCGCAGCAATAGCAGCCAACATGACCGGCCAAGTCACCACAAGTAATAAGGAACTAGCGAACACATCAAACCCCCGTTCAAGGTATTCCCTAAGCAACCCCCGATCAAAGCCAGTTGAGAAGATCAACCAACTAGGATGCAGTAAATCCAATTCAATTTTTCCAATTTCCCTCTCAAAGAAAGTAATGATGTCCACCACCTCCACGCCACTCAACTTACAATCCAGCAGCTCATCTAAAGGGAATTTCTTACGGCGATCTCCAACCGCAACAACGATCTCGTCAATTTCATTACTCAACACATATTCAACAAAATTATCGCCTGTATCGACAATAAGTTCTTCTGGCACTACATTATGCTCACCCTTAATATGTACAAAGCCTACAATAGAGAAGCCTCTTTGGTCAGACCTACGCCTTAATCGATTAACAATATTGTCAGCTCTATCGCCTGCACCTAGCACTAATATACGTCGCTTTAAAAGCCGCTGATCAACCACCCGCATCGATATCAAGCGAATCACCATAACAGCCAGCAAAGAAAGTAATGCCGCTATTGCCAACACACCTCGCCCGACAAATAGCTCAGGAAAGATATAAAATAACAGCGCCAACGCAATACTCGACAGTACTACACCCACAATGGCGCGTAACATTACGCCAGACAACCCTTCTCTTAGTCGGGCGTGATAGAGGCCTACCGACAACATCGATAGCGACATAATCAAGCCAAAAAGATACTGCTGAAGGGCCAAGCCCTCAAGCCCCGCTCCAACGTCATCAAATCGAACATACACAGCAAATAGAAATGATAAACAAAACGAAATCCCCTCTAATGCGGCCAAAACTATAAAAGGCATTCTGATACTTTGCTTAAAGACTCTAATCGTAGCCAAAAGTAATTCCTTATTGTCCTAAATTAATTTTCATCTTAAAATACAAGCATTAAGCTAATTCTTATCAAATCCGCATCAGGCAAAACATACACCTAAACCCAATAAATAGGCGTGTTGTTAACACCAAACTAAGTAATTCCCATAGAGAAAACTGTTAAGTCAGCCTTTTTTAGCTAGCTCGGGAAGATATCGCCCTACCATAAGGCAATACCTTTCTACTAACAACGCCTTACTGAAGGAATTTTCAACGTGCAATAAGCCCGCGCTACCGAAGCGCGCCGCTAACAAAGGGTCTGTCAATAACTTTGTAACGGCCGAGGCAACATCAACCACATTCTCCGGCTCGACTAAATAGCCCGTTTTTCGATCCACGATGATATCTTGGATCCCCCCCACCCGGGTCGCTACTACCGGCTTCTTCATCGCGCCCGCTTCAGCAAACACCAAGCCAAAGCCTTCTTCTCGAGGCACGGTCACAAATACATCGCACGCAGCAAGCCAAAGCTCAGGTCGCGCGACTTGCCCCAAAAAAACCACTTCGCCTTCCAGGTTCAGGTTTCTAACCTGGGCTTCAAGCCTCAGCCGATCGGTGTCACTGCCACCTCCGCCGATATACAGTTTGACGTTACTTACGTCAGATTTAATTTTCTGCAAAGCGTTAATGAGTACATCATGGCCTTTAATCAAACCGAAATGCCCCAGAGCAAGAAGCACTTTACCCCCAGGATCAACCCCTAATTCCTGCCTAGCATTAAATTTGCTAACTTTATTATAATCAAACTGACCTAGATCCACCCCACCAGGGATCAACTCAATTTTCTCTTCCTTAATCCCTAACTGATTCATCATTAATCCCTGCCGATGAGAGGATATCGCCACACAACCACTGAGCAGCCGGGCGAACAGCCTAAGTTTTAACGATGGTTCAAAATAGCTCAAATCGGAACGGTGATACGTTCCAATCACTGGAATTCTAGTTAACCGCCCGACTAATCCACTATAGAGAAAAGACGTTTCACAATGTGCATGTATCACATCAACCTTATGGATTAGGCAAAACTTGATCAAGAAATAGAACAAGCTGAAATCAAAACCCGCGCYTTTTTCTCGAACACGGATTYTCAGGTCTAGACCAAATAAWTCCTGCACCCAATCTGMAGGCGTCTTAAAGCTTAAAGTAGTGGTCCGAATACCACTTTGCTGAAGCCCGCTATTGGTATCCCGAATCCTTACCGTTCGCCCCCCCGCTTCTAAGCTCTGTACAACACTTAGCAGGTGGACATTATTGCTCGGTGTAACGTTCTTACGAGCAGGCTTCAATTGTGATGACTGAGTCATGTGGCAACATCCTGTTTAACCATGAGTCCGTTGGGAATATAATTTCACTAACCGCTGTCAAAATCAGCGGACAACTAAGCAATCTTTAGCGTCTTTCCAGTACGCTTTACATTAATTTAACTACTTTGACTTTAACTACTTTGACTTTAACCACGCCCAAGATCAATTTTCACCCAATCCTATTGGTTTTATTTTAATTGCCGAAAAGATAGGTGTGTCTTAATCGCAAACGGATTACCCGTAAAAACACAATTACAGCGCCTTACAGAAAGACATCAAGCGGGGAAAACTTTTCATTATTCCTGAAAACACTCCGTCGCTTAAATAAAGTAATTTAATACCTTTTCAGGGGTTCAATTACATATCATACAATAATTTATATACTTCAAAAATCGTTCTGGCGGCCTTCCACTTTGGTTCGCATCGACTTCAGTACTGTATTAAATCCTAGCTTTGAATCTAATCGGCCTTGAGCGCCTATTTCCGCAGACAACCCCCAGGAGCAATAATTCTTAGCCTGCAAAGGTTGTTTTTAGCCGCCCTAGCGGCGAGTGCAGATTGAAACACGTGCTTAGGCGCACTATTCTAATGCTCCCTGAAGGCCATTTTAAATCCATAAAGGCCAATACTAAGCCAACAATGCCAGGAACTCAACGCTGACACTCAAGTGATTATTTTCTGTACTGATGATTGGATATTAACAAGGCCTCTCACACTAGCCCGTGGGATGCAATCAGTGTTTTACGCAAAACAGCCCCGATACGATTACTATTTTTCAAGCCAGCAATTTCAAGCTAACAGCATACGCTGTTCTAACACGTTGTCACAGACTCATAGACTCACCCGCCCCCGTAACCTACCCTCTTACTCACAAGCGCATTAATCTCTATAATTAACGTAATGAATCGGCTCTGCTCAATCGCAGAAGAACAGATAATAGTCCCCCTAAGCCTTTTTTATAAATAGATAGCCAAAAATCACGTATTTAAATTCATCCCTAAAGGACCCTTACTTCAAATATGCGCTCATTCGTTAGAGAACCGGAAACCCAAGGCAAGATTCAATGGCAGGTGATTGCAAAACTGGGGCCTTATTTATGGGAATACAGAACCCGTGCGCTCATTGCAATAGGCTTTCTAGTGCTGGCAAAGCTTTCAGGTATTGGACTGCCTGTCGCACTAAAGCACATTGTTGACCACCTAGACCCAAGTCAACACAATGGGATCGACATCCAACTGATTACCGTTCCAATCGCGCTACTCATTGGCTACGGGCTGTTACGTTTTTTCAACGTGTTTTTTTCTGAATTAAGAGACACTGTATTCAGCCGAGTCACTGAGCGCGCGCAACGCCGAGTGGGCCTGGATGTATTTCGCCACCTCTATGAATTGGAGCTAGAGTTCCATCTCTCTCGAAAGACAGGCGGATTATCTCGGGAAATGGAACGAGGCACGCGAGGCATCAGCTTTCTATTGCGCTTCGCATTATTTAATATAATCCCAACCTTTTTAGAGATCCTCCTCGTTTCTACCATACTCTTCGTGAGCTACAACTATCAATTTGCCCTAATCGCTCTTATCTCGGTTATTACCTATGTCAGCTTCTCAATCTACATTACCGAGTGGCGAACAGGCTTTGTACGGCAAGCCAACCAAATGGACAATAAAGCAAACACGCGCGCCGTGGACGCGTTACTTAACTACGAAACAGTCAAATATTTTGGTAACGAGAACTACGAAGCCGAGCTTTATGACGACAGTCTGGCGAGCTGGGAATCTGCCCGACTCAAAAACCGCCTTTCCTTAACGGCACTTAATTCAGGCCAAGCCTTAATCATTGCGTCATCCATCACCTCAATGATGCTCATAGCCGCCCAACAAGTACAAAACGGTACAATGAGCTTGGGGGACCTGGTATTGGTCAATGCATTTATGATCCAACTATTCATGCCTCTAAATGTACTAGGATTCGTCTATCGCGAGCTCAAAGCCTCCCTGGCCGACATAGAAACCCTATTCAAACTATTACATCAAACCCCTGCAATCCTTGATAAACCCSACGCSTCYCCGGTGAAAGCGGGAGCCAAATCCATTCATTTTAAAAATGTAAATTTCCACTACCACCCGAGCAGACCCATATTAAAGAACATTAATTTCACAATTGAACCGGGGCAACGCGTAGCAATCGTTGGGCGCAGCGGGTCTGGAAAATCCACCATAGGACGCTTATTATTTCGCTTTTACGATGCCTGCGGCGGCCAAATATTACTAGACGATCAAGATATTAAAGACGTTAGCCAAGACAGTCTTCGATCGAAGATTGGCGTCGTACCCCAAGATACCGTGTTATTTAATGACACCATCTACCATAACATTCAGTACGGCTTTCCTGACGCCACCAAACAACAAGTCCACGAAGCAGCCAACGCCTGTCACTTAACCCACTTTATTAATCAACTGCCAGAAGGCTATGAAACATTGGTAGGTGAACGCGGCTTAAAAATTTCTGGTGGAGAGAAGCAACGCATTGCCATTGCACGGGTCATTCTTAAAAATCCGCAGATTTTAATTTTCGACGAAGCCACTTCCTCCTTAGACTCCGAAGCCGAACAAACCATCAACCAATCGTTGACCCAGATCGCCCAAAATCACAGCACACTTATAATCGCCCACCGACTATCCACCATAGTGGACGCAGATCAGATTTTAGTACTCGATCAAGGGGAGATTATAGAAAAAGGAACACACCAGGCATTACTGGAACAAAAAGGCCTTTATGCCCAACTCTGGGCATTACAGCAAAAAGAGCAACTCCCCCCGCCGGCCACGAAAGACATTCATTAGCGCTTTAGGATTAACCTAAGCATTACGATGGTATTTAAAGGCGATGGTATTTAAAGGCCATCGTAATTAAAGGCGCCATTAGAACAGCTCGATGTCACCACAAGAATCCGGGGTTGAGTTAACTCGCCCCGCATAACTTTGCTCTTCCCGAAGCACTTTTTTATCCTGATTATGCCCAAGCCGATTTAATTTAACTTTTCCGGTCTTAGGGAAGAATATAATCGTTCTCGCGTATTGCCCCCCTAAATCGCGCGCAGCTACATTCAAAGACTCTTTATTAACATAGTCGTCAATGAAATTAATATTTTTCTGGCCCACCTGCGCGCCCTCCAATCCAGCAATGAGTTGCGCACCACCAAATAACTTCACCTCAAGATTACTGCGCTCGCCACCGTGAAGCAGCACCCCATTAATCAAGAATTCCATGGCCCAACAGCCCTCTTTACCGAGCTGAGAGGTGTCCTTAAGATTTCGCTTTGTGGAATTAAACTCAGGCAACATAAAATGATTCAAGCCGCCAATACCRTTCTCGGGATCTCGAACACAGCAAGCGATGCACGAGCCTAATGTAGTTTTAATGCACTCATCTTGCTCTGTAATGTAAAATTCACCCGGCACGACATTCGCGGCATACAGTTGAAATTCACGATTCCAAGTGCGTTTAATATGCTCGTAGCCTTCAATGGCGGTAAACTTCTCTTTTATCACTCGGCGCTCATCAATAAATTCAAATAACTCCACTCCTATTGAGTATAGAAGGAGAAAACGAGAGCAAGAAAATAAGCCTCACAAAGACCACTACTGCTGCCAACACACGCGTTTACAAAGGCGCATCAAACACAAAGAATCCCAATAAAAAAGGCCATCATCGATGGCCTTTTTTATTACTTAACGCGATAAGGGCTTAACCGATCCACTTAACCACTCGCTTTAACAACCCATACAAAAACTTCGGATAAGGTCCACCCGCAAGCGCAGTTGGGGAAAATCGAGCGCTAGAGAATTGAATGGATTTTTTATGGGAAAACTCAACAAAACCATCAAAACCATGATAATGCCCCAAGCCACTGTCCCCTGTGCCGCCAAACGGCATGTTCATATTTGCAATATGCACCATCGCATCATTAACGCAGGCTCCACCGGAAATAGTGTTTTCCATGACTTTCTGCGCATTCTTTTTATCGCTATCAAAATAGTACAACGCCAGAGGTCGGGGTCGCTCTGCAACGTAGCGAAAGGCTTCATCGGTGCTCTCCACCCCTTTAACGGGCAACACTGGCCCAAAAATCTCCTCCTGCATAACCCKCATATCATCAGTAACGCCAGTAATGACAGTCAAAGGGATTATTCGCGAGCCTTCRGGGATTTGTTCATTTTTAGGATTCACCTGAACGACGTTCGCACCCTTTTCCCGCGCATCTTCAATCATGTCATTGACGCGTTTAAAGTGCCTATCATTCACAATCCAAGTGATATCTTGATTATTCGCAATCGAGGGGTATCGCTTCGCAGAGGCYTTWACAAATTTATCCACRAACTCTTGYTCACGSKCTTTATTYAACAAGACATAATCAGGCGCAATACACGTTTGCCCTGCATTCATGGATTTACCCATCATCAATCGAGCAATAGCCTTCTCGACCGGAAAGTTATCCGCGATGATGGTAGGCGATTTACCGCCCATCTCTAAGGTCACCGGCGTAAGGTTTTTCGCCGCGGCCATCATCACTTGCCGCCCCACCTCGGTATTGCCTGTATAAACCAAATGATTAAAGGGAAGTCGTGAAAAATCAATGGACGACTGTACTTCACCCGTGATTACCGTAATGTAATCTTCATCAAACGTGTTGGCGATCAACTCTTTAATCAACTCACCCGTACGGGGTGTTACATCAGGTGGCTTGATCATGGCGTGATTGCCCKCGYSRMWSRCAYMWATCAAGGGCGACATCACTAATTGCACGGGGTAATTCCACGCTCCCATAATGCCTATCACGCCTTTAGGCTGATAGATCATTCTTCCCCCAGGCAAGCCCCCAAATGCAGGCTTAACCGGCTTAGTCCACTTCTTCAACTTACCCTTAATAAACTTAACTTCACCAATCACAGACAACACTTCAGAGAGGATTGTCTCGTGAGGCGAGCGATGACCAAAGTCCGCTTGCACCGCCTTAATGATTTGGTCCGAATTATCGCTCATCATAGCCGCCAGCTTGTCTAGCGCCTGAATTCGCTGCTCTACCGACGGAATACCTCGCTCGATAAACGCCTGCTTCTGTAATTCTAAAATAGGKAGGTACGGATTTTCTTCCGCCGCTTCTGCTTCAATTCTTGGGGGCCTGATTGACACGGGTTGAGAGCTCATGGAAATTCATCCTCTTTGCTATTTTAATATTATTATTTGCTTCCCTTGCTACCGACTAAACTCACTTCCAAATTCGCAATACATCTAATATAAACACGCAAGTCCTGGAATTACTTCAGTGAAATGCAAACAGATATAATCACGAGACTATTCCATAGCATGATCAATAAAAAACCACAACTATACGAGTCAGTAACTACTTAATTATCAGGGATATAAATAAAGAAAATATATTGCAATTCAGGCCGTAGTGGCTGAAACAAAGAAAAGATTAGTCTAATTCTGACTGGGCAAATATATGCCAAATGAGCAATAAGCTCAGAACCCTGTCAGTAATCTAGTTGAATCAATTGAGTTTAAGTAGCTTACTTTAAACCATGGCCTTGACCAAAATTTAAATAAGTGGCGTCCCCTAGGGGACTCGAACCCCTGTTACCGCCGTGAAAGGGCGGTGTCCTAGGCCACTAGACGAAGGGGACACTAGAGATCTCTTGCGATAAAAGTACTTCAATCAACATGAGACCTTAAAACTACTTACACTCCTTAAATCAACGACTTATAATTAGTCGCTCATTTGAAGAGAGCGGATTATGCCAGCACTCCCCCTAACAATGCAACCTTTTATGCGAGGTTAATTAATTCTTTTCTCTTTACCTTGCCATTCCTTCTCCCTGAGGACGTATTTCTGTATTTTGCCCGTGGACGTTTTCGGTAACTCACAAAACTCAACGGACCGTGGCGCCTTGAATGCAGCCAATTGGCTTCGACAATATTGGATAATCTCTTCTGCCGAACTAGACTGCCCCGGCTTCAGAGTAACAAACGCTTTCGGTACCTCGCCCCACTTCTCGTGTGGCACAGCCACAACCGCGCACTCCATAACTGCAGAATAGCTCATAATCGCCTGTTCGACTTCTACTGTGCTTATATTCTCCCCCCCAGAGATAATAATGTCTTTCTTTCGGTCCCTAAGCTCAATGGAACCATCCGAGTGCTTTACTGCGATGTCGCCGCTATGAAAGACTCCGCCCTGAAATGCCGCTGCGGTGGCTTCAGGGTCATCAAAATACCCTTTCATTACATTATTGCCCTGCATCACCACCTCTCCCATGGTTTTTCCGTCCATGGGAACACTGCGTAACTGCTCATCCACCACGTCTACCTTACCCCCACAAACATTGATAAAGCCTTGGCGCGCCTTAAGTTTTGCCTGCTCAGGCTGAGATAAAGCGGCTTCATTCTCTGGCGGGATATTCATCGTGAACGGCCCATAGGTTTCCGTGAGCCCATAAACATGGTCAAGCGTAAAATTTAAAGCCTGCATCTTTTCGATCAACGTAGGTGATGGCGGCGCACCCGCAGTGAAGAGCCGAACTGGGCTTTGTAAACGGTGTGCGGTCGAATCATTAGTAAGCATAATTAATACCGTCGGTGCCGCGCAGAAATGAGTGACCCCTTGATCAAATAGCTGCCAAGTTTCCGGTGGGTCAATTTTAGGGATACAAATGCTGCGTGCACCCGCCGCAGCAAGCGCCCACGGAAAGGTCCAGCCATTGCAATGAAACATGGGCAAAGTCCATAAGTAACGACTTTCTGTGCGCAGCTGATGCTCAACGACCATCCCTAAGGCGTTCAGATACGCCCCTCGATGATGAAACATGACTCCTTTTGGCCGACCGGTCGTGCCCGAGGTATAATTGATACTAATCAAGTCATACTCGTCCACCAACCACGATTCTAATTCATCGTCAGAGCCTTGATCTAGGAAGCCTTCCAACGCCTGCCCCACCTCTATCTTTTGTATCTCCGATGAAACCCCTGCCAGCTTATCCTTCAATTCCTCGTGATAAAAAATAATCGAACTGCCTGACTGCTCGACAATGTAAGCCACCTCTTGCGGCGACAACCGAGTATTAATAGGCACCAACACCCCACCCGCCATAGGCACCGCAAAATGAGCAAGTAAAGGCGGCTCAGAATTAAACGCCAAAAACGCAACTCGATCATCTTTTTTTAGCCCATTAAGACGCAAAGCAGAAGCGAACTTACGCGCCCTGGCTCTAAATTCTTTCCAGGTGTAGGAGACTTCACCATCTTCAACCGCTATTCGGTCATGGTAGACTTCCCCCGCGCGCTCCAAAAAAGAAACTGGGCTTAACTCTTGCCGATAAACCTGACGATGATTCGTGTCCATTTTTGTCTCCAGTTATAAATCCACAAAGGATTGCTCGTCCATGTGTCTTGGTGGTTATAGCGTAATGGTTATAAATGATAAGCCGACCACTCACATTGACCGACTATCCCTGCACTAGTCAAGCCCCACCGCATACAAGCATTGCGCCCCCCTATCATTCGCAGAAAATYTCAAYGTTATTCTAATGTCAGAATAATGTTAAAATTTTTGATTYACTMCGCTCAAGCAACCCCTCACCAAAACCCACGTCAACAGAGAACGGCACATTATGCTTATTGAATTACTAAGAAGCTTTTTCGCAGGGATTTTTCTAATGAACGCAATCCCTCACCTGACCCAAGGGATTGCTGGCAAGAAGTTTCAATCCCCCTTCGCCAATCCGCCAGGCATTGGTCTCTCATCAGCGGTAGTGAATGTGCTTTGGGCTTGGGCCAACATTTTGATCGGCCTTGGCATTGGCTTCTATAAATTCAATGTTTTTTCATCGGTAACCACTGCCAGCGCATTTATAATCGGCGCACTACTTCTTTCCTTAGGGCTAGCCTGGCACTTTGGTCAGCTTTATAAAAAGGACTACCCCACACGCGACTAACCTGCAAAAAGAAACCTTAGCCCTTAATATCTATTGCTTAAAAGCATCCTGAATTTCCACCCCAGCAACACTGCCAGAAATATTGGCCTTATATCACCATCGCGGACTCCTTATTTGCCACGATTGGTGATATAACAGCCTATTTTAAATCGGGCTGCCCCACTCTTCCACAACACGCCCTCCCCTAAAACAATAAAAACAACACACCCTGCAATTAATAAACGCAGGTCTAGCGAATCCGCGACTTAAATTTAAAAGGGATCGGCATGAATAAAATCGTATTTTTTAATCTTCCAGGCGCCAGCGGACACATCAACCCTACTGTTGGCGTTGTTAAAGAGCTTATTAATAGTGGCGTCGAAGTGATTTATTATGCCGGTGAAGACAGCCGAGAAAAATTTGAAAAAATCGGGGCTACTTTTCGAAATTACGAGACTTGGTTTGACTATAGCCACAACGCAGAAGTGGGAACCGATATTCTCACAATGGCTTTTGCAGAGATCGATCTAACCCTGGCCTGCATTGAGCCGTTACTAGAGATTACTCGACAAGATCAACCCGACTGCATCATCTATGACCCATGCTGCGTTTGGGGGAAGTACATTGGTGAAGCACTTAAGCTACCTACAGTCTCCAGCATTACTACGTTGGTAAGCACGCCATGGCTATTGCTTTGTGACTGGCGGCTTTCTCTCACCATCGTTGCCAGCCTACTGAAAGGGATACCCAAAATCACTTGGGCCCGTAAAATCGGCATCGAACTCATGGCTAAAATCGGTGCTGAGTTTCGTGGTATTTTTTATCATATTTTTGATTTCTTTGCTTGTGTCGGCGAACTCAACATCGTATTTAACAGCAAGTCCTACCAACCCTTTCACAACAAACTAGACGGTGACTTTCGTTTTGTGGGCCCTTCAATTCCAGAAAACAGAGACGCAGTTAACATGGACTTTTCATTCATTAAGGGCAAGCAGGTTATCTACGTCTCCCTCGGCACGCTGCACAACCAAGACATTAATTTCTATAAAAACATTATCACCGCCTTTAAAGAACAAGAAGACTCTCATGTCATTATGTCGGTAGGGAAACAAACCGACATTACTGAACTAGGTCCAATTCCAACTAACTTTACCGTTGAAAATTTCGTTCCTCAGCTGGACGTACTCAAAAAAACAGACTTATTCATCACTCATGGCGGCATGAACAGCCTCAACGAAGCCATGTACTTTGGCGTCCCCGTTATTATCCTGCCCCAGCAAGTAGAACAAGCGTTTAACGGCCGACGATTGAAAAAAATGGGCGTTGCGAAAATACTTAATTCAAAAAAAACCACTCCAGAAATAATCAAACAAACAGCACAAGAGGTTTTATCGAATCCTTCCTATAAAACCAGCGCCGAAGATTATTCTGTCGAATTACGAGACGGAGGAGGATATGTCGCCGCCGCCGACGCAATACTTCGCTATGTATACGGCACTGAATATTCTAAGACATTGCAGCAAACACAGAACACCCCGACTCCAGAGGCCGTGTATTGAGGCCGACAAAACACGTCCTTTAAGGCGACAGCCTCAATGACCGACTGAAAAACACCGTACGCATAACAGTCATTACTGGCCATACGCTACCGCTGGTCCGAACAGGCGCCTTAAAGGCACACTCCCTCAACGAGGAATCAAACAAGCGCTTGCAGAGTTAAATGAAATAGTTTTAAATCCGCCCAAATTATTGCATACAATAATCTACTCCTGGCCCCAGCACTGAATGAACGACACTTTACAACTTGCAGAAATACTCTGCCGTGCCACCCACCATGTACTCTGGGTCCCCAATGAGCGGTGGGCCAAACAAAAAAAGCCCGAAATATCATTTCAATGCCGCGTCGGTTCAGGCCGTGCCACCTATCACTGTCATCGCAATAATACTCACCGCATCACCTACGGACAAAAGATGCTAAGCAACAAGCGTAATGTCGAAGACGCACGGAATTGGATTACCAGTCATGAAATTGAATCTAGACAATATTTCAACGGCCAACTTAATTACGCCCACCTTTTAGCACACACCTGCTGTCACGAGTTCGCTCACCTGATTCAGGTCATCAATGGCTGGTGGAAAAGAGGCTCAATCCATAACGCTGACTTTTATCGAATACTGGATCAAATCCATCAATCCGGTAAAGCCCAGGAAGTACTGGCGTTCGTCAATGAGCAAGCGCTTAAACAAAACATCCCATTAGATTTTTTCGAATCTTCCCACTCAAACCTCCCCCGCGAAGACTTTAATGTCGGCGACGCAGTTTGGTTATCAATTAACGGCCAAAAAATATCCGCTCACGTAAAAAGAATTAATAAACGTACGCTATCGGTGTACCCCGTCGACCCGAAACCCAATGTTAATTACTACCGCGTCCCCTCTTCCCTACTGACAAAGAAAGCCTAAACAGCGCACATTTGTGGCCTTTATTGATAACCAAGTAGCATCCTGTTAAAGCTTACAAAATATTTCTATAAACCACCCCCAGAAACATCACCGAAACTTATCCACAGTAATAACTTAAAAAACAACAACTTACTAAAAAGTGTTTGAGAACGCCTCAACTGTCCACGTGATATCACGGTAAACATCTGATTTATTTTATTTTTTCCGCCTTGCCACTATAGACAAAAGGTTCTACACTGACCGCTCGATCACTGACCAATCGGTTAGCCCCGACATGCAAAGACTTCATGTCACCCCTGACGCTTCTTTCCTTTACATAGGAGTTTCACCCTGGAATCTTGCAGGGAGTTAAAGCTAAAATTTTATAGCTCTTCTGCTTCGAAATAATTAGCGGGGTTTTAGGTCGCTTGATCGCAACGATCTAACGCAATAACAGGTATTTCACACCCTTTACATTTCATTTATTGCCCTAAAAAAGTGAACGTATGACTGATAGCACCGACGTAAAACCAACCACCAAAGCCCGGACCAAAACACCGACGTCCAGTGGCGCTCAAAATATTTTATCTGCGGCCGAAGAACTTTTTGCGCAACAAGGCTATAGCTCGATTTCCATCAATGCCATCGCAAAACAAGCTGGCGTCAGCAAGGCCAACGTTTTTCATCATTTTGACACCAAAGAAACCCTCTATATCGCGGTACTCCAAAACGCGAGTATAGAGATGGGGCATTTGATTGCCGAACTCGATAGCGGCAACGGCTCAGCCTCTCAACAAATTGGCCGCTACGCACGACAACATTTACAAAACTTATTTGATAAGGCGCGCGTAACCCAGCTAATCCTAAGAGAACTTCAACAAGGGGACAAAGACGAAAGCGTTCAATTAGTGCATAACACGCTCAACAAAAACTTCACCAGCATCGTGAATATTATTAAAAAGTTTCAAGATCAAGGGGAGTTTCGTCAAGATATCGAGGCCGCGATGATTGCCACCGTTTTAATCGGTTGCAACCTGTTCTATTTCCAAACCAGTGCGGTGTTAGATCAATTCCCAGAATTAGCCTTCGCAAAAGATCCCGACAATTATTGCAACCAATTAACGGATATTCTTTTACGCGGCATTGAAAACAAAAGCACCGATTAAACAAACATGCTAAACCATGGGTTTAAACTTATAAAACACAAACCTATTAATTTAGTCCTATTTATTAAGAAGTTAAAATTTCATAATTTTGAATTTGCAGTTGATGTTCCGGAGATACAAGTAATGAGTAAGCTTTCTGCCAACACCCCCTCGCTAGTCCATGAGCTATTCAAGACTAGACCTTTAATCGCAGTCATGGCCTTAGCCGGCTGCATCGGGCTAACGTCCATCCAAGGCTGCAGCAAAGACATGGAGGCAGAAAATGGGGAAATGAAACATGCCAAAATGGAGCTTGCCGCTAGTCTAATTACAACCTCCAGAGTACGCAGCCGATCGATCGAAGATACAGTTTCTTCAACCGGTCAAATCGCCAGCATCTCGACCCCGATGATTTCCGCCGAAGTGACGGGAAGAATTATTACTATTGCTAAAGACATCGGAAATTCAGTCAAAAAAGGCGAAATCATCGCCCAAATTGATCCAGAAATGTCTCGTCTAAAGCAGACCGCAACGCATGCCAATGTAAAAAGACTAGAAGCCATCATAACGAATAAAGAAAGCATGCTAGAACGGAACCAACAATTGCTTTCCAAAGGCTTTATTTCAAACTCTCGTTATGATGACGCCGAAGCACAACTCACCGCCACTAAAGAACAACTTGCTCAAGCCAAAGCAAATTATCACTCAGCTTCAGAACAATTCTCCAAAACAAACGTGCGATCCTCCGTCGACGGCCAAATTATTAAACGTCTTATCTCCATCGGCGACTACGCCTCTAAAGGCAAGCCTCTATTTGAAATTAGCACCTCCGGTAAGCTTCAAGTCGTGTTGCTTTTCCCTGAAGCGATGTCGTCTCGCTTTAAACAGGGTCAAGTAGTTCGCCTCTCCACCCCCACGAATCCAAACGAAATTGCAGAAGGTCAAATCACTGAAATACTATCTGCAATCGACACAAGCAATCGCTCCATTCGTATCGTGGTTGAAGTTGAAAACCCAGGCCAATGGAAACCAGGCGCCTCGGTCACAGGCGAAGTCGTTTTAGCCACTAAAGAACAAGCATTAGTAGTCCCTGCACAAGCGATTGTACTGCGCCCCGCAGGACAAGTGGTCTACATCGTTGAAAACGGTCACGTCAAACAGCGCATAGTAACTACGGGCCAAACCATAAACGGTGAGGTCGAAATACTTGAAGGCGTAAACTCCGGCGAACAAATTGCAAACGACGGCGCAGGGTTCTTAGCAGACAATGCAATGATTCGAATCCAGGGAGTGAATTAAAGTGAAGTTGGTAGAAGTCTCAATCAAACGTCATGTAATGACTTACATGATCAGTTTTGCAATTATTTTGTTCGGCGTAATTGCCACCTCAAAGATAGGCGTCGACCGTTTTCCTGCGATCGACTTTCCAATGATTAGTGTCACCACTGTAATGGTAGGCGCAAGTCCAGAAATCGTTGACTCCAGTGTCACCTCGATTATCGAAAGTGCGGTTAATACGGTTCCCGGACTAGACAACTTGCGCGCCTCGTCTTCGCCTGGCGTATCGACTGTCTTTGCAATGTTTACACTGGATAAAAACATTGATGTGGCATACAACGAAGTGCAATCAAAGATTAACCAAGCCATCCAAAAGCTGCCGAGAGAAGTAGAGACCCCGATCATCACCAAGGTGTCGTTGGACGCTCAGCCTATTATGTGGCTGGTACTCAAGGGCGACCGTACGTTACAACAACTGAATCAATACTCTGAACTTCATTTAAAAAAGCGTTTAGTTAATATCAGTGGCGTCGGTGAGGTCATTATGGGCGGTAAACGCGCCCGTAATATTCGAGTTGAATTAGACTTGCAAAAAATGGCCAGCGTTAGCATCACCACTCAAGATATTCAACGCGCCTTTAATACCCAGCATATTCAATTACCCGGAGGATTTTTAACCTCAGGCGGTAGAGAGCACCTCATTAATCTTGACCTTGAATACCATCGCGTATCCGACCTCAAAGAAATGATTGTCGCCTATAGAAACGGGCAAGCCATTCGATTAAGCAGCTTTGCTAATGTACGCGACGCACTGGAAGATTATCGTGCTCAAGCCACATTCAATGGCGAACCGGGCGTAGGTTTAGGCGTCATTAAAATTTCAGGCGCCAACTCAGTGGCCATTATCGAGGAAATAAAAGCACGTCTCGATTCAGAAATCAGACCGTCTTTATCGCCCGGCCTTTCGATCGAAATCGCATCGGATAGCTCAGTAGTGATCGAGGAAAGTGTTGAAGCGCTGTATGAACATCTTGTATTAGGCACCCTTTTGGCCGCCTTAGTAGTCTTCGTGTTTCTCAAAAGCATGCGCGCAACATTCATTATCTCCATCGCAATTCCCATTTCATTACTCGGGGCAATCTTCGTGATGTTTGTGTTTGATTACACATTCAACATGATGACCTTGTTGTCACTATTACTCCTCATAGGCATCGTGGTCGATGACGCAATCGTGGTGCTTGAGAATATTCATAGGCATCAAGAAGAAGGCAACGAAGACCCGATGCAAGCGGCCATAGAAGGCACCAAGGAAGTTAGTTTTGCAGTACTGGCAGCGACCTTCACTTTAGTAGCGATCTTTGCGCCCGTTCTATTCATGACCGGTATTATGGGCATGTTTTTCGAGGCCTTCGCCATGGTGGTGACACTGGGGGTATTAGTATCCCTAGTCGTCGCACTGACATTAACGCCAATGTTGTGCGGTCGATACCTAAAGGTAGAAACCGAGCACGGGGCAGTGTACTCCAAAGTTGAAGCGTTCTTTGAACGCATGGAAAGTGGCTACAAAAAAGCCATCAAAGTAAGTATTAGACACCGCGTATGGGTCTTGCTTGGCTGTTTCTCCATCGTTGTATCAAGCTGTGGATTCTTCTCGGCTCTGGGCAAGGAGTTTATGCCTGGCTCCGACGAAGGCCAACTCACGGTGATATTCCGCACACCATTAGGATCGGGAATGGAGTACTCGGTCAGCCGGCTAGATAAAATAGAAGCCGTGCTAGCCAGCCACCCCACAGAGATTGCCAGCTATTTCTCTGCGATCGGCCTCAATAGAGCCAACGTCAACCAAGGGTCTATCTTTGTTCGATTAACACCCAGAGCAGAACGTAGCCATCAAGAAGAACTACAAAAGGTGCTCTCAAAAGAGCTTGCCGAAATTCCCGGAGTAGTGGCCTTTATCAGTCGCGTATCGCCGATCGGCGGAAACCGAGGTGAGCCACTGCAGTTTGTGCTTCAAGGCCCGAACCTAAATCAGATCGAACCGATTGCCAACAAGGTCTTGCACACACTGAAAACCACCCCTGGCATGGGTCAGTTGGACATGGCGCTAGACCTTTCCTTACCTCAATTAAAACCAAAAATTGACCGAATCAAAGTCGCAAGCCTTGGATTATCAGCCAGAGACGTTGCCTTTGCGGTGAACGTGTTAGCTGGGGGCATCGACATTGCGAAATTCAACGATGATCCAGGCGACGGGGAACGTTATGACATTCGCCTAAAAGCGTCGAATAACGACATCAACAGCGTATCCGATCTAAGTAATATCTACTTGCGCACCGCGAGCGGAGAAATGGTTCGATTAGATACCGTGGCCACCTTCGAAGAGGAAGTCGGCCCTGCTATTATCGGAAAGTACAACCTTAAATATTCGGCGCAATATTTCGCATCGCCAGAAATGCCGCTAGGAARCKMWRTWSWMWCCGKWGWRRYWCTGNRRMGWMYCMMWKMYKGMGNRGRKAMGMWWKKGMMAWTNYASRYYMRKYRRAAWSCCWGGANMSAAAMMWRAYWWWRTANYRRYRTTTGTATTCTCTTTGGCTATTGTTTTGGTGTACATGGTTTTGGCCAGTCAATTCAACTCGTTCTCACAACCCTTTATCGTCATGACTGCAATGCCATTAGCCGGCATCGGAGGTGTTTTTCTTCTCTGGATAACCGGCCATACGTTGAATATTTATTCCATGATTGGCCTGATTCTTTTGCTCGGCTTGGTTTCGAAAAACTCAATTTTGCTGATCGATTTAACCAACCAACTTAGGCAGAAAGGCTACGGCATCGACGAGGCGCTCCTAGAAGCTTGCCCACGACGAATGCGTCCAATCCTGATGACATCCGCAACCGTTATTCTCGCCTTGCTTCCAGCCGCCTTAGGCACGGGCGCTGGTTCGGACACTAACGCCCCCCTTGCGGTCGCGGTGATTGGTGGTATGTTGAGTTCTACCCTGCTCACCTTGATCGTCATGCCCGTGGTCTATTCGCTTTGGCAAGGCTGGCTAGAACGTCGTCAACTCAAGAAAGCGGCGTCTGAAACCAACCCAGAACTCCCTATCGCGGTAGGCGAATAATAATCTAGACGAGAGTCCCTAAGTCGGGGCTCTCAATAAGAAATTTTACTTAAAATTTGGAATTGACTCATGAAGCAGTATGGCCACACAATTAAGGCTTTCTTTTCCGGAGCTTTAATCACGACTCTATTAACTGTCCCCTTATTCAGTCATGCAGAACAACGGATAGTCGACATCAATGCCATCAAACAAAAGCAGGTATTGGACATCGTCGATGTGTACGAACTCGCAGCCCACAATGACGCGGACTTTCTTGCCGCCCAATGGAAAAAACAAGCAGGCTCGCAAGAAAGCGCCATTGCCAAAGCGAAGTTTTTGCCTAAAATCAATTTCACCGCCAATACCACGCTATCAGATACCAATTCGGACTTCGAATTAGGTTCTTTTCTTTCGTTAGCTGAAATTGAGGAACGACAGCATTACAATACCAATGGTTACACCTTTTCTCTTACACAACCTTTGCTCAATGCGAAAAACCTTCTTCATTGGCCGGAAGCCAAAATAAAAGAAAAGCGCAGCGAACTGCAATACACCATCGCCCATGCGCAACTGATCGGTAAAGTCGGCGAAATATTCGTAGGGAAAATCGTCGCGGATGAAAACTTTACGGTTGCCAAAGCACAACTCAATGCAATTAATGAGCATCTCGAACAAGCCAAATTGAGTTTTAAATTGGGTTCAGTCACGATTACCGATACTCATGAAGCACAAGCAGCTTACGATGTCGCCTACTCTCATTTCCTAGCCGCACAAACTGCATTGAAAAATGCAGACCATCATTTAATGATACTGACCGGCCAGAACAACACCAAGCTATTACGGATCCGCTCAAAACTCCCCCTCGACCTGGAAGCTTTTCAACTGCCTGAGCTAGAAGAACTTCGCGAGGTTGCCACACAAGCCAACCCTCAACTTAATCTCACACGCATAAGCCATGCACTTGCGCAAATCAACCTGAAATTAGCCCAAGCAAAACACCTCCCCACACTCGACTTAGTCGCTAGTCTGGGCGCTAGCAATGCCAATAGCAGCGCATTTGGCTCAGGCACCGACGTAGATTTTTACAACATAGGTTTACAAGTCAATGTGCCCGTCTATTCCGGCGGTGCAGTGCACAATACGGCCAAGAAAAAACGTTACCAATTAGAAGTTGAGAAACAGAAACTCACTCAAGCTGAAAGAAACGTTGAACTAGAATTGTTCGAGGCATACCACAACGTCGAGCTGGTAAAAACGCAACTTGCGGCATTGCATCAAGCGGTGGAATCGACTCGAAGCTCTCTCGAATCCACTAAACTCGGTTTTGAAGTAGGTGAGCGAACCGGGCTCGATGTGCTAAATGTTCAAAATAATTATTTTTCTTCATTAAGGGATCGCACTAATGCACAGTACCAATACATATTGGTAGTGCTGGCCTTAAACGTTACCTTGGGTATTATTTCAGAAGAAAACATCTATGAACTGGGCGATCTACTCGTTACCTATTCTGAAATATAAATCATAACCCAGCACATAAAAAGGCTACAAGAATCGTCCTCTGGACATTCCTTGTAGCCTTGATCACCGTCTAACCTCTACCTTTATCTACCCCCACTTGGCGTTTAAACGCTAACCAATCATTGTATATCCGCCGCTGACGCTTAGAACTTGCCCTGTCACATAACCCGCGGCTTTTTCAGACGACAGAAATACTACCGCATTAGCTATATCTTGCCCTTTACCCAAACGCTTTAAAGGAAGACTTTTGGCAATTTTGCCAAATTGCTCATCAGTAAACATAGCGCTTTTATCCTGCCACATACTGTTCTCACTCATTTCCTCATCAGTATCAGGCACCGTCACCCCCGGGCAGACACAATTACACCGTATGCCGTAGCGACCGTTTTCTTTTGCAATGCTCTTCATCAAGCTATTGGTGGCGGCTTTCATTCCCCCGTAGACCGCCTCACGGGCTTCACCTTGACGGCTTGCATCCGAACTAATGGATATAATCGCCCCACCTTTGTTTTTCACCATAGGCTCAAGCACCGTCTTCGTGCAATTCAACATGCCTACGAAGTTAACTTGAATAATTTTTTGCCAAAATTCAGGGCCTGTTTCAGAAAAATACTGTAGCTGGTCCCAACCGACATTATTCACTAAAACATCAACCCCACCGTAGCAATCAACGGCTTGGCCAACCATCCGCTCTACATCCACTAGTTCAGTAACATCGGTTTTCACAACCTGTACAGACTGCGCGCCCGCCTCAAGTGCCAACGCCGCAACTTGCTCACCTTGATTAACATCCAAGTCAGCCAAGGTAATATTGGCCTGTTCTTGCGCATAGGTAAGCACAATAGCCCGGCCTATATTCGATGCGCCTCCAGTCACAATGACGGATTTACCTGCTAAGCCTAAATCCATATTTCACTCCTTTTGAAGGCTGTTTATTTGACGTATTTTTTAAAATCGGCTGGGCGTTTTTCCATTAACGCYTGCACSCCTTCTTTCGATTCATCCGTGTTGTAATAAAGTGCCAACGCTTCCAAACCTAAATTCCCAATGCCTCGAATACTCTCACTGTCGGCATTAATGGAACGCTTCGCAATTGATATCGCCGTAGGGCTTTTTAGATTAATTTCCGCGCACCACTTCAACACCTCTTCATCAAGCTGATCATCCGGCACACAGATATTTGCCAAGCCCATTTCCACGGCTTCTTGTCCTGAATATTTCCGGCACAAATACCAAATTTCCCGCGCTTTCTTTTCACCCACAATGCGCGCCAAATACGCGGTACCAAAACCAGGGTCCACAGATCCCATTTTCGGGCCCACCTGCCCAAACTTGGAACTCTCAGAACAAATTGTTAAGTCACATAACGCCGCCAACACATTGCCGCCGCCAATCGCATAGCCTTGAACACGCGCAATCACCGGTTTTGGCGCGTCACGAATACAGGTGTGTAAATCCTCTACGGGTAAACCAATAGTCCCTGTACCGACATAATGACCGTCATGATCACTTTGATCCCCGCCAGTACAAAAGGCGCGATCCCCAGCACCCGCAAGTACAATCACACCAATGGACTTATCCCAAGAAGCCAACTTAATCGAATGAATTAACTCTTCACAGGTTTTGAACCGAAAGGCATTGAGCACCTTGGGCCGATTAATGGTTATTTTTGCCACACATTCATGCACTTCATAAAGGATGTCTTCGTATTCCATGGCCAACTCCTGCGCTATATTGATTGGATAGTTTGGGGCAGTCTTAAATCACTGCCTAAAAATATATTTTTCGACTATTAAATTTTACGCTTGCCGTAAATCGGTCTGCGCTTTTCCAAAAACGCGCTTAAGCCTTCATTAACATCATCCGATTGAAATGATGCAATCGCGTATTCAGATTCCATCGCTATGGCCTCCGAAAGTTCTTTTTCGATTCCGTCATTGACCATTTTCTTCATCACCGACAACCCTGTGGGGCTTTTATCATTGAGGCGCCGACAATATTTAAAAGCCGTCTCTTTAAGCCCTTCATCCTCGACGACGTAATTCACTAAACCCACCTGTAGACTTTCGGCGGACGATAACCAGCGCGACGAGAACAGCAAATCCATCGCTACACGTTTGCCCACAAGGCGAGGTAGACGTTGWCTGCCCCCCCACCCCGGCAACAAGCCAAAATGAGAATGTTGRTCACCGAAGCGTGCRCTCTCTGAAGCAAACACCACATCCGCGGCCATCATCAATTCAAGTCCCCCGGCAAGGCAAAGTCCTTGCACGGCCACAACAATAGGAAGCGGGCTGGCTTCGATGTGGGCACAAGTATCAACACCTGCTTGAATGAAATCCTTAAGCTTGGCTTGATCATCACGAATGCGATTAAATTCTTTTAAATCCGCTCCGGTACAAAAATTTTTGCCTTCAGCCACAATTAGCACTGAGCCAATTTCCGCATCATTTTCAAAACCGGTTAAGGCTTTGTCGATCGCCTGATGAACACTGAGAGTCAGGCAATTGAATTGCACAGGTCTATTAAGGGTAATCACGCCAACATCATTTTCAGAACTCAATAACACTGCTGCTTCACTCATAATAAATTCCCTTTATTGATACAGCATTTATCGACAGAAGATTCGCAGCCAGGCGGCCACTTATGAATAATCACACCCACTCACAAACAATCATTATCCACCCACGACCCGACCACAAAGAATGCTAGAAGACCGCTGACGAGCTATTTGTCTTCAGTAATTCAGACTGCCATAGTAAAAGTAATGATGACCGATGATGATCTAGTTTATTTGTATTGAACAGAGGCATTACCGGCAATTTCGCGCGCAATGATTATTTTCATTATTTGCGCAGTCCCATCGCCTATTTCCAAACCCATTACATCACGTAAGCGCTGCTGATGAGCCATGTCGGTGCTGTAGCCCGCATGGCCATGGAGCAGCAAACAATCATGAATTGCATTCACTGAATATTTTGGCCCCATCCATTTCACCATGGCCGCTTCTTTAGTATGAGGTAAATTACTATCTCGAAGCGATAACGTTTTATAACAAAGCACTCGAGTGGCCTCAATAATACTTTCGTGCTCAGCCAGCGGAAAATTAACCCCTTGATACTTAACCAATGGCGCGTTAAAGGTTTCACGTTCCTGAACATATTGCCAGGTCTGGTCCAATGAGGCCTGCGCAGAAGCGAGACACTGCAAGGCAATCAGTGCGCGACTGTAATCAAAACCACACATAATCTGACTGAAGCCTTTATGCTCATCCCCCAACATCCAAGATGCAGGAATCCGAACATTATCAAAAAACACCGATCCGCGACCCACCACCCGAGTACCCAAATCCGTATATCGGCTGCGTTTAATACCGGGCAAATCCAGCGGCACCAGAAATCCACTCACGCCACCGGAGCGCGAATCAGCCGCTCCTGTGCGTGCAAACAACACCATTAAGTCTGCGCAGGTCGCCATACTAATGGATGCTTTCTCGCCATTAAGAATATAGTCATCACCATCGCGCGTGGCTTTCAATCGTAAATTAGCGGCGTCCGAACCGGTTTGCGGCTCAGTCAGTCCTAAAGAAAGCAGCTTTTCTCCTTGAATCACTAGCGGTAGGTATTCAGCACGCAACTCCTCCGCCGCATGCGTTTGCACAACCCCTCCCAATAAAGAAGCAAGTAGCTGGATATAGCTGACATTAATATCGCCATAAGCTAACGCTTCAATAATCAAGCCGCTGGTGACCCCGTCCACCTCATTACCGCCGTATACAGCAGACAAATCGGAACCAATCAAACCTAACTGCCCCATCTCTCGGATTAAATCAGGGTCAATGCAACTGTCCGATTCGCGTTTTTGATAATCCGGCAATAGCTTTTCTTTCGAGAACTTATCTGCTATTTGCTTTATTAATATCTGATCTTCAGATAGAGAAAAATCCATACAGCACTCCTTGCACAATGAAATACAAACAGAAAAACGATCAGAGTGATTAGAATAGAAACCCTCATTCAATTCAATTCGAGTCAGTGACTTAAAAGCAGCCTATTCATTCAAACCAGGATCTTGCTTTAACGAGAAACCCTACTCAAAATCAAACCCAACTCGAAACAGTGATTCTTATTTCAAATAACTCTTCTGCTGATCCGCTTATTATTGTTATTCCGACCTACTCCACAACAGCATTCAAAACTACGCTTTTTTACGCTCAAATTCAATATCCCAACAAAATGAGCACGCACCCTTCACCCCTAAAAAACACTAAAACCAAACAAACCATTTAACGACTGGCCCATAAGGACTGATTGAAAACATACATCGACATCACTTTTAGTAATAAGCCGACACACAATTAAGCAATAGCATTAAATCGTTTATTTTAAATTTATGTTTTCGCTTAAATCTCAGCCAGAACTTTAAAAGACTCACCCACTGAAAACAAATGAGCTCAAAACCTTAGAAACACCCTTTAAAATATTCACCAAGTGACCATGCGACATTAACACGGGATCTCGACACARTTATGGCCTACATTGTACGAATAAACCTTGTGGTTAAACTAAACAGCCAACAACCATTTCTTAAAGGTGAGTGACCGCTATCACTGGACAGTCCTAACCGCGTATAATTTTTTTCGCTTTCTAAAAATTATCAGATTGCGCGACAGCGATCAGAAAAATAACAGGGGCATAATATCGTATTTAGACATACAATCCCGTTTTAAAATTAGGAATATGGCAATAACGCGCCTAGCCCTAAAATCGGACGTTGCTTCAACATCCTTCCAAAAGATAAACTTTGAGCAACACCGAACCTGTTACGCGACAAACACATTGCAAATCAAATAATCGACATAGATAAGATTATTCACTGCAAACTATCCCGCGCAACAAAATAAACCAGGTGGCAGGGTACAAGACTAAGCGTGAACCGTAGTTTTTATTTCACCCCCCGATCGCCTATTTAATTGAAGTTGAAAGCAAGGAAACACGGAGAGGTAATATGTCCACTACCGAAATTTACCATGATTACGATTTTAGTGAGCCGCTTTTCAATTGGCGAAAATTCAAACAAATGATCACCGGGCGAAAACGCTTTTTTGCTGCGATAAGCACCGTGATTTTGGTTGAACGTTCATACGCCAGGCTCAATCGAAAAGTTAGACGAGGTAAAGAGAAACACGGCTGGACCAAAGACACGATCATTCCGATGTACAAAGAACTTCACAAAATAAACGCCAATCGAATGTATAGGCTGTGCAAATCCAACGGCGCGATCTGGGTTAAGTTTGCCCAGTTCCTCAGTGCCCGCCCTGACATTTTGCCACGGGCTTATATCGAAGCGCTCAAACCACTGCAAAACGATAATCGATCGGTGCCGTTTTCCGCACTGATCCCAACGCTCACTGAAGAACTAGGCCCCGATTGGCGCGATAGTTTTGAATGGATCGACGAAAAACCCGTCGCCACGGCATCAATCGCCCAGGTCCATAAAGCCAAGTTGAAGAACGGCCAAGAAGTTGCCATTAAGATCCAGCTTCCGGCGGTAGAGAAATTATTTGATCAAGATTTCACCGTCATGCAAATTTTGGGGCGATTCCTAAACGGAAAGATCCCTCAAATTGACGTCATTCAAATGATACGTTTTATGCTTGAAATGACGGCTGAAGAAATCAAYTTCAAATACGAATACGCWAACACCAAACAATTTGGTGAGCTGGACCACCAACCGAGRATTCGCGTCCCCGTTTTACARCATGARTTYTGTAAAACCAAGGTCATGGTCACTAACTGGATTAATGGCCTGCGCTTGGTGGACGTACTTGACCAAAACCATAAGTCAGGTGACATTGATAAAATCAAAGATCTACTCGAAGTGCTGCAAAATAGCTACATGCAGCAAATCACCAAATTTGGTGTTTTTCAAGCAGATCCCCACCCGGGCAATTTCTTAGTGGATGACGAAGACAACGTTTGGATTGTTGACTACGGAACCATCGGCCGCCTAACCCCCGAAGAAACCATGAACTTCTCGATGCTCATTGTTGCCATGATGCAAGGCGATCGTAAAAACTTGGGGCCACTGATGAAAAAGGCCGGTTTTAAAGGCCTAGACAATGACGTAGTAGAAGAATTATCCGCTTACGCCTACAAACCTAAAAAAGCCATGAAGGAAAACCATCGCGGGCAAACCATGGACGAAGTGATGAATGGCTTTATGGAGCGATTCCARGAAGCTCACGTTGAAGTGCCCGATTCATTCATTGCCATTGGCCGGGTATTGGCAACACTAGGAGGATTCTTTCAAACTTATAAAATCCGCTTCGAAGGAATGCCTTTTTAAAGCGTTCATTGATGCCTCTACAATTAGGGCGGCTTGCACAGCAGCCCTAATGCATAACAAACAAACCTACGGCCTTAAAAAGGCCTGTGCTTATTTCTTTGATTTAAAACGGCCTGAAAACATGGCCCGGTCAAACTTTGATTTAAACCCCAACAGTGCCAGCACCAAACAAACAAATGATATAGACCGAGCCGCAATGACATCCCAATCATTGTCTCGAGCATAATCCTGCAGAAAACCGTCACCGGCATCAGGGGCACTCAAAGACAACTTTAACCCTAAGATCATTAACGCCAACCCCACCACCAAAAACTTCCAACGCTGAGCCCTAATAGTTTCTGACACGAAAACCAGGCAATTTTTTCCTTGGAATAAACTCATAATTCCCAAAACCTCCGCCCAACACTAATTTTCTATTAAACTTAAACGTCAGTCCGCCTCATAAATACGTCACAATAGGCATCAAGATTACAGCTCCTATTACTTCGGGCACGCAACGCTTTCAAAGCGAGTATCACAAATCGACGCTTTTTTTAAATACGTCGCCCACTGCTCCAAATCAGACTTGGAGGGTTCACTCCGCCAAGCTCTTTGAAGCACATAAAAATTATCACTGCCCAGCATGGCCTTCAATATAGACACTTCCATTTGCTGCGTATTCGGATTTTTCTTGCAGTCGTGAAACCAAATAACGTATTGGTAACCGTCCCTTTCACCCTCCTCCCAAATTTTGCCCTTAGAGCCAGGACAAGCTTTTTCTGCAGACTTAGCCATTCCTTTGATAAATTGAACAGGGTTTTTGGAGGTCGCATTATAAACCACCTGAATGCTCAGCATATCCTGCCAACTATCCCGCTCCTGGTCTTCTGGAGTCCACCCAGTCATCCAATGCTTATCCGTCTTCTTATCGTAACTCATCGTCCAACGATCCGGCGCTTGGTAAACCAGGTTTTCTCCCGGTGAAAATTCTTGGGCCGGCCTATCCTCAGAAGAAGGTAAAAAACGCTCGTAAACAGAACAACTTGCAAGCAAACCAGCAATCGCGAGAAATACAACACCTTTAGCTAACGTCACACTACCCTCCTACCCGAACCGGCAAGAATTGCTTACGTAGACCCAGGGAGCCCAGTCGTAAGGCCGGATATTATTCAGCGTAGCTCAACGCACCTGTTTTACTAGCCTATAGTCATGCACACCACGGAACCCGCTTAAGGACAATAGATAAAAATGAGGCTAGGACGRCCCGGACAAGATKATGAGCGCAGGTAAGCGCACAAACTCGCGTTCAAAAAGAAAGTATTGGGGATGAGGAGGCAAACGGTAAAAGAGGGAATAATAGAAGAAGCGCTTTGCGCAAAGGGCTGGTCAACAACCCGGATACATAGCCTGGTACATAACCCTGATAAATTAAATTACACAAAACGCGCAACCGACCCTCAGGGCCGGCTGCGGGCAATACCCATTATAAAACAGACAAAAACCCATCGGCCGTGACTCTATACTCCACGGATCGAACTTGGCTAGCCGTGATACGTCCGCCATTCTGAAAAATAGGGTCTAGCTGACCGCTTAAATCCCGAGATAATTCAGCTCTCAAGTCGCAGCCTTTCGATCGGTCAAGCGCACTACCGAACATATCAACAACACTAATAGTCACCACGCCATTGTCTTCAACACCCATCCCAGAAATTGGCACTAACAAACTATCAAAAAGATTGCCATCTAATTCACAGTCAGCGAAAAACGTAATATTCATAGAGCCTCCCGAAGCAAGCACATCGTCATTGGCCCAAACAAAGGTCACTTCCTCGTCATAACCAAAGCGCTGATTAGTCGCGGGCATTTCGATGTTAAAACCCACGGGGAGRCTCAAKGTGTTTTCAGGCGCGCTAATACCGYCAGCTTGAGACAGGGACACTGTATAGTCACCGGTCGAGCTAACGAAGGTCGTCGTGTAAATGCCTAGCCCACCGCCCGAACTGCCCCGCAATTGCTCCAAAAGATCTTCAGGCTCACCAAAGATATCACCACCGAATAGGACTTCAATAATTAGACGAATCCGCAGTCTCAAACGTAAACTGAGATTATTAGTGAAAATCGCAGAAATAGCCTCCGCCACCTCAAAAGGCTCCATTTCCCGCACCTCAAGCCCGTCATCAGCAATGAGTTGATCTACCGCTGTAAGAACAAGTGCGTCATCCCGTGCTCCGCCAGTCTTAAAAGAGGCAATCAGCGTCGTATTAAGATCCCCCTCATTCACCGCAGTTATAGTCGCGGAAAAGCCGTTATTCACTTCACTATTTGAACCACTGCCGCCACACCCAGCTAATGCCAACAAAACGCCTAGGCCCACTAAACGAAATACTCTAACCATCTGCTCATACCCTTTAATTCGAAACCAACACTCACCAATTACGAACTCAAACCGACGCTACTCTACCTGTTTAATCGCAATCGAATGGTGATAGGAGTCTAGGACTCTGAAATGAACTGGGAATGAACTTATAAAAATAAGGCGGGACAGTACTTCAGCAGATTAACTAGAACAAACCTTTCACCAAAAAGGGATTATCTCACAATCAAKTWGACYCATTTCARCTAATTACKSTATCGAGYCWTAATAACCCGTAGACTATTGATTTTATTGAGGCGCGCATAAATACTTCGACTATCAAAGGGCCTCTTAAAAGGACCGCTAGCTCACTCACTCATTATCCAGAGCGAAACAATGTTGCCACACACTTCGCAACGGCTACCCACCAAGCAAAAATCAGCAAGGCCTCGACACACCTGTTAATAACAGCCACCCATCACTCTACAACCAGGTTAGAACCTTGCCACTCCTCACTCCTCACTCCTCAATCCTCAATCCTCAATTAGATTTGATGATTAGTGGTCAATCGATGGCGCCACTTACTTTGAGCATCAAGGTAGCTGTTAATTGAGTAATTTATTTAACCAAGAGCACGGGCAAGAATGTTTGGCCCGTACTCCTGCTTTACTCAGAACACTTTATATCACTGGCGCTTGATCAACCTTGCATAGACCCAGCTAACTTTCTGTAAACTCACCTTTACGGCGTTCATTAACAGCGCGCATGCCTTCCTTAGCGTCGTCGGTACCAATCAACCATGACTGCTCCTTCAACTCCCGTTGAGTGGCCTTCTCAACAGCATCTGCCAGCCCTATGCGCAATGTTTCTCGTATTGATTTCACAGCCAAAGGAGCCGCAGAAGCCAACTCTTGCGCCAGATGAATCGCACCCTCTCTCACTTCATTTTGATCCACGAGAACATCAACCAAGCCCATTGCTTGCGCTTNCANMSYWTTMACWYSAYWGCNMGTMMAANMACATTAAATTAGCATTTTGCCGACCGATCACTTGTGGCAATGTGTAAGTTAGGCCAAACCCTGGGTGAATTCCCAACTGAGAGAAATTCGCACTGAACCTTGCCTCCTCACAACTCACACGAAAATCAGGCACCATGGCCAATCCTAAACCACCGCCGACCGCCGCACCATGAATGGCTCCAACAATGGGCTTTGAAGTTCGGAACAAGCGCAACGCTTGCGTATAAAGTTGATTGGCATTGTTACTAAAAGAAGGTTTCTCTGCACCTTTTTGCGCCACCGCGCCCAAGGCGTTTTTACTGTTCGAGCCATCACCAAAATTTGCACCCGCACAAAACACCTTACCCTTTGCACAAAGCACTATCGCTCGACAGCGTTTATCCTGATCCAACGCTTCCAACGCCTCGCCGATTTCAGAAATCATTTGAATATCAAAAAAATTCAAAGGTGGGCTACTAATCTCTATAGTGGCCACAAAGTTATCTAAAATACTCACTTCAATTTTCTGGTAATCTGTCATTAGATTTAGTCCTCGTCCGTTGGATAAACTTAGGTTAACGCGATTAATGCCCAATCTTTTTAACGTGAATCAATTTATACGGCTTCTCGTTCAGAGGGCAATTGTATCCCCCTCTAGATCTGTTAGCATACGATTAATTACTAATTTTTCGTAGCCGTAAAAACATTGATTATAAAAATAATATTTAAATAAGCCTGCATTTCAAATAGCTTTTAACAGCCGACGTACTGATCCACTCGTTGCCCAATAACCAGGCACTTAGACGGCCAAAAAAGACACAAACAATAACCGATTTAATTAATACAACTTACTTTCCCAAAAAACAACATGTAGCAATACATCGCCTTACTCGTTCAAAAAACCGAATTATACGCGAGAAACCAAAAACCTACCCTTTACCTAACCTGCCCTTTTATCAATAGGTGACCCACGAATGCCATTAGTTAACTTCCCCCCCACGTTACTCCCCCCGCATCTAATCGAATTACGTAATGAAGTCCGAGAATTTGTTCACCAAGAACTTAGCGACAAAACTTTCCAAGTCACGATCGACGGCTGGCTGTCCGGCTACTCACCCGAGTTCAGCAAAAAACTAGGCCGCAAAGGATGGCTGGGGATGACCCTCCCGAAAGAAGTAGGTGGACAAGGTCGATCACCATTAGATCGCTTTGTGGTGATCGAGGAATTACTTGCTGCCGGAGCACCGGTTAGCGCCCACTGGGTCGCCGATCGACAAACCGCTCCACTGCTAGCCATTCTTGGCAGCGACGCTCAAAAAGAAAAATATTTACCTGGAGTAATTCGAGGTGAAACTTATTTCGCCATTGGCTTAAGCGAACCTAACGCAGGATCGGATCTCGCAGCACTCACCACCAAAGCCGTCAAAGTCGACGGTGGCTGGTTATTAAACGGGCGTAAAATATGGAGTAGTGGCGCGCATTTTTGCCATGCCATGGTAGTGCTATGCCGAACCTCACCGCTAGACACCCAAAACCGTCACGCGGGAATGAGCCAATTAATTATTGATCTAGATCAACCCGGCATAGATATCCGGCCCATTCATTTAATCAGCGGCGAACATCATTTTAATGAAGTGAGCTTTGAAGACGTATTTGTCGCAGACGATATGGTGGTCGGTAAAATAGATCAGGGCTGGCAACAAGCCATGGGGGAGCTTGCCTATGAACGCAGCGGGCCAGAACGTTTTTTAAGCACCCTCCCTTTATTCACTGAAATGGTACGTCTCGTACATCAGCGCCCGAATCCAATCGCGCTTCAAGCCATTGGCAGATTAAGCGCACGGCTTCTGTCTTTGCATCAACTCTCTCTACGCGTTACCGGTGCCTTAAGTCGTGGCGAGTCCGCAGATACCGAAGCCGTATTAGTTAAAGATGTCGGCACTCGATTCGAAAAAGAAATCGCCGAAACGGCGCGTTTGATTTTTAACGCCGAAGACTTTGATACCGACGCCTCAACCCTGAATCCCTACCAAGATTCAGCTTACTCAGACTTTTATCAACAAGCCACCTTACAAGCACCTGGGTTTACCTTACGCGGAGGCACCAACGAAATACTAAGAGGCATTGTCGCGCGAGGCTTGGGATTACGATAAATAAACGATAACAATTTATTGATCGTCTACACAGAACCGATATTTCTATAGTCGACATTGCTCCGCCATGCTTTATTCGACGAATTCGCGAAGCACGTAAAAAGGACAACAACACATGACCGAATCCACGCAAATCTTTACTCAACAGATCGACCCATTAATAGAAAACACAGCCAACCATATCTTCAAACAATACACTCACTTTGAAGAAACCAGCGCGCTCGAACACGGCCAGTGGTCAAATACATTGTGGCAAGCATTACAAGATTCTGGCTTAACCACAGTCGACTTACCCGAAACCCTCAACGGCTCAGGCGCGCACCCTTTAGATGCGTTTAATGTCATCCGACTTGCAGGCTATCATGCAGCCCCCGTGCCCATCGCAGATTACTACATCGCCAGTAAAATCTATCAATCCATAGGCGCGGCACTTCCCCACGACCTAGTCACTGTGGCTCCACCGAAGCACGCACAATCCATTAAGGTCACTCATACTGAAAACCACATCATCTTGGATGGCACGCTAAAGCGAACCCCATGGGCACGCTATGCATCCACCTTACTTATTCCAATCGAAATAAAAAATAAAACATGCATACTTTTTATAAACACATCCGATTTAAAATGCATAGAACAATACAATATCGCAGGGGAGCCCAATGATCAGCTTCAATTCGATCACTTTGAAGTCGCCTCGCAACAAATCAAATCATGCCCACTATCGTGTACTCAAATAGAACAMATCGGCGCCCTGACCCGTAGCGCACTTTGTTGGGGTGCCCTAGAAAAATTATTGGCGTTATCAGTCGCACACGCCACCGAAAGAACTCAATTTGGCCGGCCTATCGCAAAGTTTCAATCCATCCAACAAGAGCTCGCCAAACTCGCGGGGGAAATTGCCTCTACCGCGGTCACCGTCGATCATGCCATTCGAGCATTCAGTGAGTCACCAGAAGAAACTAGTTACATCGCAGCCGCTAAAATTCGCGCCAGTGAAACGGCCGGAATCGCAGCCACCATTGCGCATCAAATTCACGGTGCTATAGGATTCACCAACGAACACCCTTTACATCACCTCAGCCGCAGACTTTGGGCCTGGCGTGATGAATACGGCAGTGAAGCCTACTGGTCAACGTATCTCGGAGAGTCCTTAACCCAGGCACCACAGCCTTCACTGTGGCAATGGGTCACCGCGCAATAACACCAAGAAAAGCACAAGCCCAGCGGTTCAATGAGGGGGGTAACGCAAGCACTTTAGCCAGCGTTATATACCCCTCAAACCACACTGCTTTTTACGCATTCCAACCTTCCAACTTCTCACTATGCGTCAGCGTCTACCTTTCCTCTCAAGCTAAGCCTTTAGCCACCCCCTCTACGCAATCAAACTGCCGCCGCACCGCCGCTTTACTCCGAACACCAAACTGCTTAGCGTCCCCACTCACTACAAACTTTTAAAAAAATCGTCCTATACTGAATTATGCCTTTTAAAACGAAGGCTTTAAAAAAGCTTCGGAGCCAATATCAGGAGGATTTAATGGCTATCAATCGACTTTTCCGCTGGATTACGTTCAGCTATCTACTTTTCTTTAGCCTAGCCAGCGTTGCCTCTGACGAGCTTGAAGAGCTGGTTGAAGATCTCGAATATGAGATCGAAGACTTAATTGAACAAATCGATGAAAGAAACAAACGATTTAAAATAAATGGGTTTCTCTCAGCAGGGGCATCCTACTCAGACTCCACGGTACCTCTCGAGTCGACAGACCTATTGGATGAAGTCAACTTTTCACCAGAAGCGGTCTTGGGTCTTCAACTTGAATTCAAACTCAACGATAAATCTAAAGTCGTCACCCAACTAGTGGGTCGAGGAAAAACTGATTTTGATATCGTGGCTGAATGGGGATATTTTGCCTACAAGGTAACCCCCGCATTAACCTTTCGCGCGGGACGCCTTAGAATTCCGCTTTTCCTACTTTCCGACTACTTAGAAGTAGGCTATGCCTACCCTTGGGTTCGTCCTTCAGCCGAGGTCTATGACTTAGCAGAACTATTTTCCAGCCAAGATGGCATGGACATATTGTATAATTTCAGCGTTGGCTCAGTAGATACTCAACTGCAATTAGGGGGCGGCACGCTTGCCAGAACCTCACCCAGTTACGGAGGACTTACGTTTAAAGCTACAGACATGATCACCATGGCTGCTCTAGCAAATTATAAATCATGGACCCTTAATGCAAACGTTGCCACGGTTGATTTTGTAGCCGATATTACTGGGACTTTATTAGGGGATGCCGATAATACCTTTACATCGAACGGTGCCGGCGAAATTAAGTTTGACCACCTCGATATTCTATATTACAGCGTGGGAGCAGCCTTCGACAATGGCGTTTGGATGTTTCAGGCGGAAGCCATCGATACTGCGTATGAAAATCGGCCCGGGCCCCAAATATTTCCTATCCAACGAGCGCACTATATTTCCATCGCTAGGCGCTTTAATCGAGTCACGCCTTACTTCTTATTCGCACAAAACCGTACGGTTAGCGCTTCAGACAGAAGAGAAGCGGACGCAATCCTTGCTCAAGCAGGTGTAAGTCCATTCGACCTCGCCCGGGTATTCACTCAACTCCTTGATCACACACAAAGCTCCTGGGCGCTAGGAATAAACTACTCTCTCTCTCCAAAAGCGAAACTGAAATTTGAGTGGAAACTCATTGGAAGCACTAAAGGAACTGTGGGGGATTTTGAGGACTTTGCCGCATTCACTTCAATTCTTGGAGGCCAGGATGCTCTGGACGGAACCAATGTCTATAACCTCGTTTTCGACGTCGTATTTTAGGGAGAACCAAAATGATTAATAAAATTAATTCCCTAGCAATAACTGCACTGTTAATTGCCTCCCCTACGCTGGTCCTCGCAGACCTAGTCGTGGTAGTCCATCCTGACAACTCAGTTAGCAGCATCACCGATGCTGACATCTCCCGTATCTTTCTCAAGAAAACAGATAGTTTTCCTGATAAAAATAAGGCCACCCCCATTGACCAAAAAGAAGGTAATCCATTAAGAGATGCGTTTTACAGCAAAGTCACTAAAAAAGACGCCGCTCAGCTTAACTCTTATTGGTCTCGCTTAATCTTTACCGGCAAGGGCACCCCGCCCAAAGTGGTAAGGAATGACAAAAAAGTAAAATCATTGATCAGTAAAAACGCTGATCACATTGGTTACATCGATTCTGCCAGCGTAGATGACACAGTCAAAGTCGTATTTACGCTAAAGTAGAACGGTAATCTGTACAATGGCATAGGGCTAGGCATGAGCACCACGGTAGAAATAGAGCGCGCACCAACGGCGTTCTTTTCTACCGAACTCATTTCTTCAATGCTCTTTTCTTGTACTTATATAGCTTCAGCATAAGCGCTCAGAAACCCCAAACGCTTCAAGCCACTTAAAAACAAGCCCTTAGCATCCCTTACCTCCCGGTTCTCGCGACCGCTTAGCCGAGAGAGATAGCGCTAATGCCAAAGTTGCTGTAAGCTGCACGGCCGTTGGCTTGACCCCCTATACTCTAGTCAACCGAAAAGCATCTGATGCCTAGCCCAGGCTATCCACCAGTGCCTTATCCTTCCTATCCATTTGTAGTCACTAGAGAACACCGTATATGAGTTTTGCCGACCTAAGCTTATCCGCCCCAATTCTAAAAGCTTTAGAGGAGCAAGGCTACCATGACCCTACCCCCATTCAAGCCCAAGCTATCCCCTTAGTGCTTGCGGGTAAAGACGTCATGGCCGCTGCGCAAACAGGTACCGGTAAAACAGCGGGATTCACACTGCCCATATTAGAACGACTTTCTAACGGCAGTCGCCCGCAAGCTAATCAAGTGCGCACCTTGGTATTAACACCGACTCGCGAACTAGCCGCGCAAGTAGGCGATAGCGTCGCCACCTACGGCAAACATCTACCTTTACGCTCCACAGTCGTGTTCGGTGGCGTAAAAATTAACCCACAAATGATGAAATTACGTCATGGGGTTGATGTATTGGTGGCCACCCCAGGGCGTTTATTAGACCTATACAACCAAAACGCGGTGAAATTCAGCCAACTAGAAATCCTGGTGCTAGATGAAGCCGATCGAATGCTAGACATGGGTTTTATTCACGACATCCGAAAGATACTGGCTCTACTGCCTAAAAATCGTCAAAACCTGATGTTCTCCGCAACCTTTTCGGACTCCATTCGTACCCTAGCGAAAGGCTTGGTGAATAACCCCGTAGAGATATCGGTCACGCCGCGTAACACCACCGTTAAGTCGGTCGAGCAATGGATCTACCCAGTTGATAAAAAGCGCAAATCAGCACTCCTTATTCAGCTCATCGAAGACAACCAGTGGCAACAAGTACTTGTATTCAGTCGTACCAAACATGGCGCAAACCGTCTAACTCGGCAACTGGAAACTCAAGGCATTAGTGCCTCCGCCATTCATGGCAACAAAAGCCAAGGTGCTCGAACCAAAGCCCTTGCCGACTTTAAGCGTGGCGCAGTGCGCATCTTAGTAGCCACCGATATCGCGGCACGAGGCATCGATATTGACCAACTG
The DNA here is from genome assembly GCA_002402085.1 of Gammaproteobacteria bacterium. Taxonomy (GTDB): domain Bacteria; phylum Pseudomonadota; class Gammaproteobacteria; order Pseudomonadales; family UBA3067. The sequence goes on along the minus strand of NVVB01000008.1, from coordinate 7,389 downwards.
CCGCAAGTAGTGAATTTCGACCTGCCCAATGTGCCCGAGGATTACGTGCATCGTATCGGTCGCACAGGTCGTGCGGGATCGAGCGGTCAGGCGGTGTCTTTAGTCAGCGCCGATGAAGTCAAACAATTAATGGATATCGAACGCCTAATCCAACAACTGCTAGAGAGAAAACTAGTCGATGGCTTTGAGCCAGTGCACGACCTTCCAGCCACGGAACTCAATCGTCGCCCGCCAAAGCATAAGAAACCCAAAAAACCCAATGCAGGGCACAAGAACAAAGCCAATTCCGAGCAACAACGTAACGACAAGGGCTCTGACAAAAAAGCCAGCCCATGGCCTAGCAACAGCAATCGGAACAGAAAACCGGCACGCACTCAAAATCACTGAGAGCAAACCGCTCAGTGACGCTCTATGAATTGAACCGATCCAAGCTGCGCGCATAGACTTACGACACACTAGTGAGTCTATTTTACTCATATAAATTAATTATTAGCGCGTACGCAGCAGAGCACAATTCGTGACATCCACGAACTAACAACGGCAGTAAGAAAATCGGTATTAAGAGAGGGATTTCAAGGGGCGGGGAATAACTTGAGGCGCTGCAATCGAGCGCCTCAAATACGATATTTACTTAGCGTGAATTACTCAGGCTTGTAAGTAAATTTCGATTGGGACATTACAACATTACCTTTCTGAGTTTCAGCACTAACGATTGCTTCGCCATTGCCTAGATCCCATAGTTTAGTAATGATCGCGTCACCCATAAACACTTGATCAGCAAATCGAGCTGAAAGTGATACAAAACGATCAGGATCGCCGCCACACAATGCTTGCATGCACGCACGCCCTACGAATCCATAAGTACACAATCCGTGCAAGAATGTTGACGGAAAGCCACCCATTTGAGCAAAAGCTGGATCAATATGGATTGGGTTACGGTCGCCAGTCAAACGGTAAAGTGCCGCTTGCTCAGGATGCGTAACAGCCTCGATTACGTGATCAGGCTCGCGATCGGGTGGTACGTTTACGTCTTTAGTAGAAGGTCCACGCTCTCCACCAAAACCACCAGCGCCACGAATAAACATTGTGGAATGAACCGTGAAGATAGGTCCATTTTTATCGCTAACTTCGCCTTCCACACCTAGAACGGCAGCCTTACCTTTGTCCCATACTTCTGAGATTCGGCCAACAGCTTCTGCTTTACAGTTCGCAGGAATCGGACGATGCAAAGTAATGGATTGCTCACCGTGTAAAAGCATGGCTAAGTTGAACTCAACATTAGCAATCAAGCCAGCCATTGTGGCCATACCAGGAACAACACCGAAAGTAGGCAGTACTTTAGGGCCTTTGCCCTCATAAAGGAAGTCAAGCTCAGTATCAGGTTGAGCACCTACCGCTACTGCATAAAGCTGAGTGTTATTGGAATCCCATTCAACTGGCATTGGATCGAATTCAACGCCTAGCAAATCATTAGATATTTTCTTACCCATAATCTTTATCTCTCATTTCAAATTCAGAAAAAATTCTGAAAATACTTACACAAACTCTCTGTGAGCTAAACAGTAGCGACTTAATTAAAGTCCTCTCTCCTTAAACCACAGCAATTAAAAATTTGTCCCCTAAAACAACACAGCCCACTTTCTATTACTAGAAGCGGGCTGTGTANTGCTGCAAATTTACATTTGCAAAGCTACTTCAGAAAACTAGTCTGTCATATCAGCAATTTTCTTTTGAAGCTCTTGTTGCTTAGCGCTAGGTTGAACGCTTTGCATAGCCATCATTTTGCTCATGTCGCCTTCAACTTTGATTTGGCCGCTCATGAATCCTTGCATGCCAGCTGATTGGTCTTGTTCGATGAACAATTTAACAGCAAGCTCTTTAGGAAGAATGATAGTAGTGCCAGCGTCAGCAATTTGACCGCGCTCTAGGTTACCGCCATTCAGGCTCATTTCAACGTCGTCGCCGTCAGTAGTAACACGAAGGTTCAACTGAAGGTCAGCTAGTTGAGGTGGAACGTCCAAATCACCAGCTTCATCACGGATTTTTTCTACTGCTGCAAACCACTCATCGCTTAAAAACTCAGCCATTTTCGATCTCCTTAATATTAGGATTTTTTTAAAAATGCCCTATACAAACTGCACGTAAATGCGATTCATATTGAGGCGGAAACTTATAATAACTAAAATACAATCCAAAAATAGTTCAATTCGCTAATCCCCCTATCGCTAGGGAGCACTCTGCATCACCGTGCCATTCGACTTCCAGCCTACAGACTCCCCTGAAAAAATTCAGAAAGAGACTCTAAACAATCCAAGCCTTAAGACCGCGAATTAGCAGAATGAAACGACCGTTTGGATTTGATTTCGATGTACCTTATAAGATCTCTTCCAAGAAGGCAACTGCTAATTTAGCTCCAAATCAAAGCTTTTTTAGTTATCTAGGCCACTCCCTGTATCTCACTGTATCCATGCATTAAGGTGTCCTATTAAATCAATAAGATTACTTAAACAATTCAAACACTTAGCCTATTTGATTATTCCCTTATTTTACGTCAAAAAAATGGCTTAGCGCGACAATCTGTAACAATTTACGCGACCGTATTACGCCAAACAAGCGAACTTCAACGGCCAGAACACCATCCTCTAATACAAGAACTAAGCTAAACTTTGAGTAGGGATCGCCGATAATTATAATCACAGCCGCCACGTACAGGCTCTTTTTCAGAACCGTAACGAGAAAGAAAAGCGATATTAATCGTACCAGGCTAGGTCAGCCAGGAGCATTAAAATGGGAATTTGCGCCACCGAACTCAGGGAATTTGTTATCCGTCCAACACTAGAGCATTTGGATAGCTACTCTCTGGCTGCCGAAAACTTATTATTGGCCACTGCCGCACAAGAATCAGGCCTAGGGTTTCATTTGCGGCAGGATTCAGGGGAGCGCAAAGGTTTAGGGATCTATCAGATCAACGAAGACCTTCATAACGACATCTGGGACAACTATCTTGCGCTAGACGCCGACCTCGCCAGCACCGTCAGGGGGATCGCGTCCCAGCATGACTTTTTAAAACAACCCCACGCAGAACTCGCTACCAACTTAACTTACTCTACCGCCATCGCCTGGTTAATTTATCGCCGCGCCAACGTGGTACTGCCAAGCGATTGCAATATGATGGCGCTCGCAGATTGCTGGCTTAAGTTCTACCCAACCATTCAAGAAAACCCAAGCGCCGAGCACTTCACCAGCAACGTCAAATTCTTTATTGGGCCAGAAACGGGGATCGCAGCCTAAACCAGGGCCACCAGACAATCTCCTACAAACAAAAAGGAAATCACTCACAGACAAGCTTGAATAGAAWAAGTTCGATTAATAAAAAAAATATTCTCAACTTCAAAAGCCCGTCTACATTTTGGAAATAAATACACCACTGTGAAAGTTCATTCACAAAACTCAAAATGCAGTATTCGAACAGGAAGACATTAGAGCACCAGCAAAACTCACTGACACTCTAATAAGGGAAATCTAACATCCATACTTCTAATCTAATTTACTTACCAAGCGCCTAACTACTTACCTTGCTGCTGAAGCTTCAGCTTTTTCATAACCGCACCTTGTGGGGGGATTCGCTCAACAAGATGAGAGTAGCGCTTTATTTTTTTATGACGCGCATAAAATTGAACCGCTTGCTCCCACGCACCTTCCCATCCATGCGCATCCACCGAGAATGTCGTGCACACAGGCTTTTCTTGCAGTTTAGACATGCAATTCACCTGAAACACGACATAATCATATTGCTTTGCGGCACGAGAGGTAGTTTTTACCCTAGGACTAATACCCTTCACTCCATCAGGGTTTCCTGCGCGCTTGCTAGGCCGACATTCCTTCTCCCTTGTTTGTCGAGCCTTTAACTGCAACTTCTCCAGTTTAAGATCAAGCTTCTTTGCTTCTGCCTCAACAGACGCTCGAATCTTGCCTCGAAGTCTTTTTCCTGACTTAACCAAAGAAAAATATTGTTGGTGAGGTATGCCGCCAATCACTCGACGAACGCGATACCCGAAAAAAGAATCGTTATCAATTAGATAGACACTCATGGCTGCCTTTCAATTTTTATATTATTAGATTAGCCAGTTACAGCTGGAACACGAACCCTGCTTCCTGCAGTAACCCCCAAATATTCCAACATAGTGCGAAGTCACCTTAATACGATAGGTGTTGTTCTGTCTAGCCAAAATAAGTGATTTATTTAAATATAAATTTTTATATCCACGAAACTGGCCAATTGTTTTTTTTAACCCAGATCAGCGGTTAATTTTTGTTCTCTGGCAAGCTTATCGTGGTGACAATTCAACTCAGATTAAGTTTCATAAATAAGATTTATTTTACTAATTACTTTTATATTTTTGAAAACCAAATCAATTATATATTTTYACTCATGAGCATTACTTAATCAAAACTTAACATAACAAATTCATTCYAGTCGCCMRAAGACTTAACCAACCCAGTTGGCTAACCTACCTTCTCTAGCGATAAAAAAGACTAACCAGAAATTGCGCTTCACTTTATTAAGYAGGCGTGCCGTTTGGCCAGTTGTACCTTTTATTCTTTCGWACRCRCTAYCAAYCAACGGCTGCCTTTCCGTGACATTAGTAWTTATTGAGCCAACCAAAAGRCACCCTGRGAATGTTTTCCTGGATCGCCAATCACTTCAAACTGGAACCCTCCAATCACGCCTTGAGTTTCCTGATTCTCACCAACAAAAGCGCCCTGTAAATCGCCCTGTAGCGGACGCGAATTTCCCGCTTCAGTTAATGTTGCAGAGATAAGTTCCATATCGATAAAACCCCCGCTAGACACGCCATTAAAACCAACACTCCATTGGCTGCCACTGCCTCCAGTCTGATAGCTGAGTTGGCCATTCGACAAAACGCCATCGCCGACCGAATCAAAATCGACAGTCATTTGAATACTGCCATTGGATATCGCACCGTTATAACCCTCGCCCTGCAGCATAACCGTAGTCTGGTAGGTTCGCTCCATACTTTTAGGGAGCATATTAATCGAGGTGATATTTCCCGCGACCCAAAACACCGGATCGGCAAGAGTAATGGTGCTAGCCTCCTCGGTCGCATCATCCTGTATCAAGCTGCCGGCTCCCCAGCGCCCCCAGTAAACGCTTCGATCGGCACCCGCCAAATCATTTCCTGGTGCGTCGAGGGAGGACACCCCGGGCCTAAACACCACGCCAAATGGCTCKACGCTGTGATCTTTCAAAAGGTTTAGTTGCCCTGCATCGCTATCTATTATGGCCGGCCCGCCAAAAACCATAGCGCTCATATCGCCATCGCCCTCGATTAAACTAGACGCCTGATCACTTCCTAACGCTAAAAATGCGCCGTAGGCAGAGGCCGTCAACTCGAACGCTTCACCCGACGAAAAGTCTCCACCAATACGATTATCAAAGCCTAGCGTCTCATCGATAGTTCCCACGCCGTAAACCCCAGCGACAAAGCGATTAACATCTCCGACTTCCCAAAACCGAAACGCCCCCACTACAGMCCCAGCACCACCACCGACAAATAGACCGGTCACCTCCCCCTCGGCAGCAGAAGACGAGCCAGAACAAGATTGATCACTGCAGACTGAACCGTCCGTATTATCATCCAGCATTAGGATTTGATCATTAATAGCGCCTTCAAAACTAAACTGCCAGAAGTCTTGCGTTGAACCATTATCAACATCGACTGACAGCGTCCCTGAATGAATTTGATTATTAACAAAATCAACCGAAAATCCCATTTGGAAATCCGTAATGGGGCCTGCGCTGCCTTCACCGCTATAAAAAGCACCTTGGTTATAAAACACCCCGACACCCTGAAGGAGATTCATCGCTTCTATCGGACTGGGCAACGCCGTTAACCAATACACGGGACGATCCACATTCACTACCCCGACGGCAGTAGTTACGTTAACCGGCGTCTCCACATTTCCAAGCCACACCCCTGCAGTAACATCATGGTGAAAATCATCCATTGCCTGATTCTGAAGTACTTGAAAACCTGCCTGCCCACGATTAACTGAATAGATCAGAGGACTACTTTCAAATTCAGAATTAAAAGGACCGCCTTCTCGATGCTCAAGCTGTGCAGAACCCGCACCGCCATCACTCGACCGCCCACCAATCACCGCTTGATCGAGCACCTGCCCCGACGCATTATCTGCGGTCAAACCAAACTGCTTACCTGAGGCGATTGATAATAAACCCAACCGATCCAAGGGATGAAGACTTGTTACGCCGTAAACCCCTGCGGCAAATAATGACTCGTCTTGCAGCGCATTAACATAAAAAGCACCGACTAACAGATCACCACTGTCGCCGGTAATAAACCCACTCAGCATCCCTTCAGCCAATTGAGTGTCCGTCGCACCTGCCTGACGATAAGTCCCATCAAGCGCATTATCCTCGACACGAATTGAGTCCCCTTCAACGCCTCCCACAAAATCAAATTGCCAAACATTCTCTAAATCTGGACGCCCTACCGGACCACTTCCAATCCGTAGCTCCCCGTCTGTAATACGCAACGACGCCAAATCGATATCAAAACGTAAATTGACGTGGGTCACTGGACCCGAATTACTTTCCCCAGAGAAAAACGAGACCTGATCAAAATAATACATGCCCGATAATGCGTTTAAACTCCCTTCCGAAATAGGTGGCGCATGAATCCAAAACACCGGAAAATCCAGCCCACTAAAACTGTCGCTTTCGCCGGCATTGGAATAGACCTGCACAGGTGCAACGTCACCTCGCCAAACACCATAAAAAACATTACTAGGAGCCACCATAAGGTCAGGCCCAAGCTCCAGCGTGGACTGCCCTTTGCGAATCACGTGCAAGGGAGTAATCACGTCCCCGTCAGAGCTCACATTGGTATTGCTGACAAAAACCATTGCTTCCTGGTCATTCACCGATACTTGAAGGCCATCAAGCCAAACAAAAGGCAAGGCCTCAGCTTGACTACCACCGGCGGCCACCGCCAAGGTTGCAAGAGGTAACAAGCCTTGTAATTCTTGATCACTTAATCGCCCATCCGCTAAGTCCCCTCCGGCCCCAACTTCCTCAACTCCAACCTCCCCAGATTCTCCAACCTCCCCAGCCTCAAAATCAAACCCATCCACCGTTCCCACGCAAGATTGGCCATCGCCGGAGTCGGAGCAAGATTGAATRTTYTCTGGAGGYAACGGTTGTATCGGGCTATCTAGGAAACCATCGCCATAGCTTGATGTTCCTATAGGCGGGCCCCACTGCTCTGGAATGGCCGCTGCTGAAGGCGAAGCACGTGGACCTTCAAAGCCAGTACTGCTTTCTTGCTTCGGTTCGTTTAGGGTGGA
>NVVB01000094.1 GCA_002402085.1 Gammaproteobacteria bacterium | reverse complement strand
AAGGCGAACGCGGCCACCAACATAATCAGTGTGGATTGCGACAAATGAAAATTGGTCAGTAGCGCATCCACCACCTGGAATTGATAACCCGGGTAAATAAAAATATCCGTTTCACCGCAATAAGCTTGCAGAGCGCCGCTTTTGGCGGCGCTCTCTAAACAGCGCACCGAGGTGGTCCCTACGGCAATCACCCGCCCGCCCTGACGCCGAGTCAAATTAATCTTTTCCACCAAGTCAGCCGTAAGCTCCATCCACTCGCTGTGCATGATGTGCTCTTCTAAAGAATCCACCCGCACTGGCAAAAAAGTCCCCAATCCAACGTGCAAGGTCACAAACCCGATATCAATAGAGCGCTCTTTAAGCTGACTCATCATGGCTTGATCAAAATGCAATCCCGCCGTGGGAGCCGCCACCGCGCCGAGCTTTTCGCTGTAGACCGTTTGGTAACGGTCCTCGTCTACTTTCTCATCGTCGCGCTTGATATAAGGCGGCAACGGCATATGACCAATGCGCTCAAACACCGCATTCCAATCACACTCGTCCACTAGACGGATTAAATAAAGCGCTTCGCGGCGCTCTACCACCTCCACCAAAATCCCCGTATCGAGCTCAAATTGAAGCCCAGGCCGCGCTGGCTTGCTGGATTTAAGCATCGCTAACGCCAGCTGACCGTCAATAACACGCTCCACCAACAGCTCCACCTTACCGCCGCTGGGTTTGTGGCCATACAAGCGTGCCGCCATGACTCGGGTATTATTAAAGATCAACAAATCCCCCGGCCGTAAATAATTCAGCAGATCCGGGAAAACACCATGATCTAATTGGCCCGACTGGCTATTTAGGTGCAACAAACGACTTGCAGAACGGTCTTTTGCCGGATAATGGGCAATCAACTCTTCAGGCAAATCAAAATGGAAATCAGATACTTTCAACGCCAGACCTTGGGGAAAAGACTCAACAAGCTGCGCTTTCTTTAAAACAGCAAACGCTTGGGTTAAGGGAAATTCTAGTGGACAATATTTGGGCTGTATTGCAGCAAAAACGGACCGCAAGCCTATAGTAAAAGCCCCGCAAGCGCTAGCGTTGCGCCCTATCTCGAGCAATTAAACCCTTTGCATTTAGGCAGTATAGAAGCAGCGCTCAAATTAGGTTGCTGCCACAAACTCAACGAGAAAATGACCATGATTAGAGAGATAGAAGCAGGATTCAGTTGACCCAAACGATCTCATTGATATAATGGCCGCCACTTTAAGTAGGGATGCACTCGGCTTAGCCCAAACAGGCACCGCTAAAAGAGTAAATTCTTACACGGCTTTTATTTTCAACAGCCAATACCCAGCTAGTATAATGGGTACTAAGACAACGAATGCTGCTATTTAAATGGCATTCATCGTCTAGAAAATAAAGCACCGAACAAAGTGATCAAAGGCAAATGCCTTGTTGTAGAGCCAGTGTGGTGGAATTGGTAGACACGCTAGATTCAAAATCTGGTTCCTTCTGGGAGTGGCGGTTCGAGTCCGCCCACTGGTACCACTCTACAACAACCCTTAGCGCATCATTAAGCGCGCCCCGTCATCAGGCAGCCCCCGCCTTTAAGTACCCTAGCCGATTTAAGATCAGCCATATCACATAGATCAATTGGTACGCTCAAGAAGGTCGCTCCTTAACCTACAGTTTCAGCCGCCTGGGTTTCAGCTGCCTGTTTCACTCGCTAAAATCGGCCGCAAGTTGTTCTTTTTCTAATTGCCGCGCGATTACGTCAATAAATTCTTCGCCGTATTTTTCTAATTTGGTTTGCCCTACACCAGACAATTGCGAAAACTCATGTAAATTACGCGGCTGCACTTCAATCATGTCGAGCAATGTCGCATCATGAAAAACCACAAAAGACGGCACACTGTGAAGCTCTGACAATCGTTTGCGGCAGGCCTTAAGCGCCATCCACAAATCACGATCTTCCAATTCAACTTGTTTCACCGTAGGCCTAGACACAGTTTTCTCAACCACATCACGGCGCAAATGCACTTGCTCTTCGCCTTTTAAGATACCACGGCATTTTTCAGTTAAAAATAAAGCCCCGTGCTCATTCACATCGACAAACCCACGCGCAGTAATTTGACGAAATACGGAGCGCCACTGCCCTTCCGCCAAATCAACACCAATGCCATAGGTGCTCACTTGATCATGGGAAAACTTTTTAATTTTATCGGTATCGTGACCTAACAACACATCGATTAGATGATTCACACCAAACTTCTGTTCCGTGCGATAAATACAGCTTAAGGCTTTACGCACCCACTCCGTACCATCCCAAGTATCGGCAGGGTTTAAACAGGCATCGCAATTACCGCATTGATCCGGCGCATCCTCACCAAAATAATTCAGCAAGGCYTGTCGTCGGCAACTTGTGATTTCACAGAAGCCCAACATAGTGTCTAATTTAAAGCGTTCCACATGACGAATTTGCTCATTGCCATTGGACCGTTCAATCAACTGCCTTAACAGCACCACATCTTGAATACCGTATGCCATCCACGCAGTAGCGGCATGACCATCACGCCCTGCGCGACCGGTTTCTTGATAGTAAGACTCGATACTTTTGGGTAAGTCCAAGTGCGCCACAAACCGAACATCAGGCTTATCAATGCCCATACCAAACGCAATGGTGGCCACAACGATGACTTTTTCTTCATTCAAAAAGCGGTCTTGGGTTTGCTTACGTAACTCCGAGTCCATGCCTGCGTGATACGGCAACGCAAGAAATCCCTTACTGGCCAACCAGGCCGCCGTGGAATCCACTTTCTTTCGCGACAGACAATAGACAATGCCAGCGGAATTAGGGTAATTACGCTTAATAAAGTTAAGGAGTTGTTGGCGTGGTTTATTTTTTTCCGTAATTAAGTACTGAATGTTTGGGCGATCAAAGCCAGAAACAAACATTTTCTCATCGCGCAAATCCAGCTGCCGGATAATTTCCAAGCGCGTGGTGTCGTCAGCCGTTGCCGTCAAGGCGATGCGAGGCACCTTAGGGAAACGTTGCCCCAACACTTTCAAGCCCAAATAATCGACTCGAAAGTTGTGCCCCCATTGAGACACACAATGGGCTTCATCAATCGCAAATAGAGACAAGGGGATTTGAGCAAGCAGATCTAACGTAGAGCCTTGCACCAATCGCTCAGGCGCCACGTACAATAAATCCAATTCACCGGTCATGAGCGCAGTTTTAACCGCAAAATACTCATCAGTGGTCAATGTGGAGTTAATAAAGCTGGCACGAATACCCAGGCCTTTGAGCGCATTGACTTGATCCTGCATCAAGGCAATCAATGGCGATATCACCACCGCCACGCCCGGCAGGACCAGCGCAGGTATTTGATAGCACAGAGATTTACCACCCCCTGTAGGCATCAACACCAAGACGTCCTGGCCATCCAACAGGCAATCAATGACCTCGCCCTGAGGAGGGCGAAATGATTCATAGCCAAAAACTCGATTGAGTACTTCTAATGCTTTTGATTTCACGGCGCTGATTATACCGGCACGGGCCGGAATCAACTAGCGGCGATTACCCTCGCCGCCCACTCTCACTCAAAGCTCAATGCTAACAAGCACATACCCCCACACCCTAGAACAATGCGCTATTGGGGACTCTCGGGAAAGGAATCGCGTCGCGAATATTCTCCATGCCCGTGATGTAGTTGATTAAACGCTCAAACCCTAAGCCAAACCCTGCATGAGGCACGGTGCCGTATTGGCGCAACTCCTTGTACCAATCCAGCTCATCATGAATGCCTGCGGCTGCCATTCGGGTCTCCAGCACGTCGAAGCGCTCTTCTCGCTGGCTACCGCCAATTAACTCACCAATTCCGGGCATTAACACATCCATTGCCGCAACCGTTTTTTCATCGTCATTCAGTCGCATGTAAAACGCTTTAATGTCTTTCGGGTAATTCTTAATCACCACCGGCCCACCCACATGCTTCTCGGATAAGAACCGCTCATGCTCGGAGTGTAAATCCAGCCCCCATTCCACCGGGTACTCCCACTTCTTTTTACTCGCCTGTAAAATATCAATGGCTTCAGTGTACTCAATATGCTCAAAACCCGTTTCTGCGACTTTTTCCAAACGTTCGATGGCTTGCTTATCAATCCGCTGAGCAAAAAATTCCATGTCATCTTGACGCTCGTCCAACACCGTTTTAAACAGATACTTGAGAAACTGCTCGGCCAATAGCGCATCATCATTTAAGTCTGCAAAGGCGATCTCAGGCTCCACCATCCAAAACTCTGCCAAGTGACGGCTGGTATTTGAATTCTCCGCTCGAAAGGTCGGGCCAAAGGTATACACCTTGGACATGGCCAAACAATAAGACTCCACATTAAGCTGCCCAGACACSGTYAARAAAGTTTCTTTGCCAAAAAAATCTTGTTCGAAATCRACTTTACCGTTTTGCTGGGGCAGATTTAATAARTCTAAATTGCTAACCCGAAACAACTCCCCCGCGCCCTCACAATCACTTGAAGTAATTATCGGCGTATTAACCCACTGAAAATCTCGTTGATAGAAAAAGTCATGAATCGCATGGGAAAGCGTCGAACGGATTCTAGAGATAGCACCAAAAGTATTGGTGCGAGGCCGCAAATGAGCGACGGTACGCAGGTATTCAAAGGTGTGCCTTTTTTTGGCTATGGGGTAGGACTCAGGGTCATCCACGTAACCTACCACTTCAACTTTAGTGGCTTGAATTTCGAATTTCTGTCCCTTACCTTCAGACTCCACTAATTGCCCTTCAACAATCACCGCGCTGCCCGTACCGCATTTCAGGATTTGGTCTTGATAATTTTCCAGCGTTTGAGGAATCACCGCCTGAATGGGATGAAAACAAGTGCCATCGTGCACCTGCATAAACGAGATACCCGCTTTAGAGTCTCGACGACTTCTTACCCAACCTTTAATTTGAATATGTTCTGCAACCGGAATCTCACCGTTTAATGCATTCGCTACGGTAACATTTTGCATATTGACCTCGTGGTATTAAATCTTTGGGACACTAATAGACTTGCTTCTGGGCAGACGAGACCCACAGGTCAAACAACTCGGTACATTCTTTTTTCATAAAGTCAGGAATCAGTATTACCGAGCTTTGGCCTTGCTTGACGAGATCAGCGGCTGACAACTGTAGCTCGTTAAAACCCGCTTGCGCGGCATCGCTAATACTCGCACCGTAATAGACCTCTTTGACCCGCGCCCAATGCAGGGCCGCCATGCACATGGGGCATGGCTCACAAGTCGACGCGACAATGGCATCAGTGAGAAATATATTGGTGACTTTCTGGCACGCCTCCCGGATCGCATTAATCTCCGCATGGGCAGTAATATCGGTGTCTTGCACGACTCGATTATGACTCACGGAAATGATTTGACCACCCACAGAAATAGCGCAACCGAATGGACTTTGACCTTGGGCCATGCCTTGCTTAGCCGACTCGATCGCGGCCATCATTAACACAGTCGCTAACGCATGATTTTGCTTTTCCAACAGATGTCTCGCTTAAGCACGTCCAGGTGATAGAGCAGCCTGCGTTAAAACACACACTGCCTCAAAAGAGCACAACAACGGATAATAGTAGCAGAAAAGCACTCATAGAATTATTTAAAGCCCCGATTTTAAACGCCGGGATTAAACATTAGGGACAACGATATAAATTGAACCCCGCACTTAAACAGGGGCCACTATAAAAATTAAGCCTCACCTTCGTTTGGGCTCATCCTTTAGCTGATCGTCAGAGGCGAGGTAACTTTATTAGGCGTAAGCAGTGCGCGCCCAAAAGCGCTTAAACACCTTTTTTGTATATCGCTCGCCATCATTAGCGGCCCAATGGGCGCCATGCCCTGAAAGCACATGAACTTGAAACAGTGTGCCATTGGCCTCCAAATAGCCGTCTTGATTCTGAGCAAGCCCCTGCATGCCCCCTGCRRTCATTACTAAACCAAACATGAAAACATTCAGCATTATTTTTTTTGGTATTAACATCCTCGCGCCCCAAATCTCGTATTTTCAACTCCGGCTGGAAACATCGAGTATTCAACAAGCGACTTGGCTTAACTATTAAATAGCGCCCAGATTCTCATTCCTAGCATTTGTTTTAGGATAAAAGGTAGCGCAATTTGGATCGATGGCAAACCATCACCCAAAGTATATGAGCGCTTAGTAAGACATAAAATTATCGAGATAAATAAAAGGAGGCTACAGAGAGAACACGCAAGGAAGCGATAAAACGGGAGGATATAAAAAAGCAAAGACAAGCAAAGACAAGCAAAACCAACCTAACGATACTGACTCGATCAACCACACCACGCAAAACCGTCGCATGATGTGCTTGATCGAATTCTGAAAACTACACGTACCGACACTGAGGCGGCACGTGTATCAGCCTAAATTAAGCGCTGACTTTGTCTTCTTCGAGCACTTCTACGCCCAACATCATGTCAGCCGCCTTACCCGCAATCACCATGGTGGGACCGTTGGTATTGCCACCAATCAACGTAGGCATAATTGACGCATCAATAACACGCAGGCCTTTCATGCCGTGCACACGTAATTGATCGTCCACTACCGCCATCTCATCATTACCCATTTTACAGGTGCCCACAGGATGATAGATAGTTTCAGCATTCTGGCGAATGAATTCCTCTAGTTTTTCATCGGTGTCCACTTCTGGGCCAGGTTGAATTGACTTTTCACGGTACGGCTCAAACGCCTTCGCTGACAATAATTTCTTCGCCAACTTAACCGCCCCAACAAGCCCGGTCATGTCGTCCGGGTGATCAAGGTAGTTAAAATGTATCTTCGCTTTAGTCTTCGGATTATTGTCATTCAAGGTCACTTCACCACGGCTTTTTGGACGCAGCAAACACACATGYAATGAATAACAATGGCCAAATTCAGGAATCGCTAAACCATGATTACGCAACCAAGACGGTGTAAAGTGAAACTGTACATCAGGCTTGTCCAAGCTCGGATCTGTTTTAGCAAAACCACCCGCTTCAGCAGCATTACTGGCTAACAAACCGCTTTTGGTTTTCATGTATTCAAACGGTGCTTTAAGCGCCTTCAAACCGAATTCCCAAGAGAATCCATAGGATTCTTTTTGAGAGCTCTTTTCAATCAAAATAACGTCTAAGTGATCTTGAAGGTTTTTGCCTACACCCGGCAAATGATGCGCAAGCGGAACACCGTGTTTAGCAAGCTCTTCTTTTGGACCCACCCCTGAAAGCATCAACAATTGTGGTGTGTTAATAGCCCCGGCAGAAAGCACGACTTCTTTAGCCGCCATTATGCGGTGCTCTTTCTTGCCTTGACGATAAACAACACCTACGGCGCGCTTATCTTGAATAATCACTTTGCTGGCCAATGCCTTGGTGATCACGGTCAAATTAGGTCGCGTTCGAACAGGCTGTAAGTAGGCCTTGGATGGACTACAACGCTGCCCGCCTTCTTGACTCATTTGGAAAACGCCGACGCCTTCCTGTACCGCACCATTGAAGTCATCGTTTTTAGGAATGCCGATTTCTTCGCCAGCATCAGCAAAGACATCACACATCATATTCACTTGTCGAGGATCGCTGACGCTTAACGGTCCGCCCTCGCCATGAAAATCATCACCACCACGTTGCTGATCTTGGCCACGCTTAAAAATAGGTAGAAGGTCTTTAAAGCCCCAGCCTTTATTGCCCAAGGCTTCCCACTCATCATAATCAGACGCATGGCCTCGGGTATAAATCATGGCATTGATAGAGCCACTGCCGCCCAATACTTTGCCACGGGGATGATACATGCGGCGATTGCCCATGTTTTTTTCTTCTTCAGTGAAATACATCCAATTAAGTAACGGATTCCACATCAACGCCCCAATACCCAGCGGCGTCTTAATCAACATATCATTCAAAAAGGTCGTATCATCAGCTCCGGCTTCCAATAGGCAAACCTTATTACTAGGATCTTCTGATAAACGGTTGGCCATTACACAACCTGCCGATCCCCCGCCAACGATAATATAATCGTACATACAACCTCCACTTAACTTATATTTTTCTTGCTCTTGCGATCAATCTAGATTGGCAAACAGTCATCCCTGTCTTAATCGATACCAATAGTAGAACAATCCGGCATTCATATTAGGCCCTAGTGTAAACAAGCGACAAAGGCGAAGTAAAGCCCTACCTTCGGCCTCTACACGACATATTTCGTGCATTACTGTCTTATCCAAGCAAGTCCGGCCTCTAACGCTTGGCTTCAGGCGTCCCACCATCCGTGCGCGTCCAACCTTATATAGCTTTAAATTCTACGTGCTTTGTAGCCGCGTAGAAAAAATCGGCACACAGTCCACAATAGACCCACTTCTATGATTCCGAACGGCTTTCTAAGGTACACTAACACACCATTTCTCAACAGTTACCGCCCCAAGCAGTCGAATCAACCTACTCTACCCACCAGATTTAACCAGGGACGCAGTGAAATCTAACTCAGTCGTAAGTATCTCAAACGCAAACCTTCTTCGATGGGCCACGTACGCATCAGTCTCCACTGCGGGCATCTTAATAGGCTTAAAACTATACGCTTGGATCAACACGGATTCGGTGGCTATTCTCGCCTCACTCGTGGACTCCATCATGGATATACTCGCGTCCGGCATGAGCCTTATCGCTATCGCGCAAGCACTCAAACCCGCCGACGACGAGCACCGCTTTGGTCATGGCAAAGTCGAGGCACTCGCAGGCCTAGGACAATCGCTATTTATCGCGGGATCAGGCGTTTTTCTGATTTATCAGTCACTTGAGAGATTTTCCAACCCGCAGCCAATCCACCATATTTCTGCTGGCTCCGTGGTTATGATCATCTCGATCATACTCACCGCCTTGTTGCTTGCGTTCCAGTATTACGTGATTCGAAAAACCGGCTCTACGGCCGTTAAAGCGGACGCACTTCACTACCGCGCCGACTTAATCACTAATGTGGCAATTCTTTTAGCGCTCGCCCTCGCCTCGATTGGAATTGAGCGCATAGACCCTTTTTTCGCGTTTATTATTGCCTTCTACGTACTTTACTCCGCAGCTCAAATTGCGCTCGAAGCGATACAGATGCTGATTGACCGAGAACTCCCGGAACAAACCCAACAACTAATCGAGTCAATCGCGCTGAAAAATAGCAAAGTGCGAGGAATCCACGAACTACGAACCCGACAATCCGGGCTAGTTCGCTTTATTCAATTTCACATAGATATAGATAAAAATACTAGCTTAGAGGCGTCACACATAATCGCGGATGAAGTAGAAATAGCAATCAAACAAGCGATCGACAATGCAGACGTCATGATCCACCAAGACCCGGTATAATCGGGTCGGTGCAATCATTGCATTAGAAATTTGTGACTTTTAAAATGCTCAAACAGCGTGCAGTGACTAACAATGCCCGATAATACGGAAATTTTTAATCATGCGTTCTAGGCGACTCTTCACTTCCATCGGGACACCTAAAAAACGAAAGCCCGTTTCGTAAAAAATTGAGTTCTCGCCTTTATTTCCCCAGACACCCTGCGCATCAAATACTACGTCATCAGCGTCGCCATTTTCTCGAGGGATCTTAATCGAAAAATGGGAAGTCGCGCTCATATTCATAGGCCCAAGACTGCCTAACATGACTCCTTCTGTAGTCACGTCCACCAAGAAACCAGCAAAACTACCGGACTCCCGATCAAAGACTTGAATATAACGATTCAGTTGCTCTCTTTCTAAACGTCGTTTATTAATTAACAAGACTACCCACCTTAAATTCAGCCAACGTTCCTTATTCAGCCAACCAGTGCGATGATTGAACAAAGCCCTAATTTATCTGCATTATGTGCGCTACGGCACACCAGGATTAAACGTATTATATCGAAAACCTTTCTTTACAGACAAGGGCAAATACTACTAGTTCTGTTTCATTGAGCTCAGATCACACCTATAAAAGGCCACCAAGCTATCAAATGCACCAACTTTCAGACAAACGGTATCCTCTTATGATTTCACAAAGAAATCGGCGACCCAAGTCTCAAAATTAACCGACGCCCAATAAAACACGCTGGCGAGCGTGTCACTTTCTACCCAATCCTTTGGTTATAAAAATCCATTCTATAATCCCAACAGGACTACACCGCTACAATTCATTGCCAAAATGCAACATCCAACTGCACGCTATATCCATACAATGGATCCCATAGCAACAACCGACCCGCTCGTTTATAAATAAAATTTAACTATAAATATATAACCAACAACAATCAGGGTTTCACATGATCGTATTGCATTGCACTATCCCTATTCGAGAAGGCAACAAGGAAAACGCCTTAAAACAATTTTCGCAACTCGCGCAAGAGACCCAATGTGAGGACGGCTGCGTTCGTTTCGAGTTTTTCACTAGCCTCGAAGAACCCAATAAAATATTGCTTATCCAAGAGTGGCAATCAGCCTCTGATTTAAAATCACACTATGGCTCACAGCACCGCCTTAGCTTCCTCAGACAACTGCCGGGGCTATTATCAGGCGCAATGACAACCCGTAGATACAACGTCAACCCCGAAGCAAGACCAAGCCAAGCACCTCCAGCCAGAACTAATTCGAAACGGAAATCTCACTTAATCCATTAAGCTATTAATATAGCGCCCAGGGGATAGGGCGCTAAATCACTGTAAATTCAAGCTATATACACTCAAGCCAGATAAATACAACCCTCCCAGGGCAAACCTGCTCGCACCCACTCCCCAAAACWATTCGTTAGATCCATTCACCTTAAGCATTGAAATTATCAAAGTTGCTGCTTTGCTGCTTGCAGACCGGCCTATTTGTAGGTTATGTTGATTGAACAAGCCGCTTATTTACGTGACTTGGATTTAAGGATAAACACCCAAAAAATAATAATGCTCAACAATAACAATAAATGTGGGAGCTCCTATGCGAAACATATACGGGGGTAGCACTCCTCTTATACCTATTAATTACGCTGAAGCTTTAATTGATTTGGCTATAGAAAAAGGTGCCACCAAACCGTCACTTTTAGCTAACACAGGGATAGAAAGCCGATTATTGGGAAAAGCGAATGTTCGAATTTCTTATGAGCAATACAGCGCCCTAATCGATAATGCCCGCCGTGAAAGCAACGAACCTAGACTCGGACTTCTCCTGGGACAAAAGCTAGATATTGACTCCCATGGAGTATTGGGAAAAGCAGCCCTAAGCAGCCCTAACCTTTGGACAGCAATGGGTTTGATATTACGGTTTTACAAAACCCGATATCCGATCCTCACACTGAGTTTTTGCATTGAAGATCAACTCGCTTACATTCAAGCAGAAGAAGCCATACACCTCGGTGCCAACTATGACTTCATCATGGAGACTACGTTTTCCAGCCTGTACCATGTCGCGCAATCCTTATCCAACGAAGAGCAGTTTATTGATCAGCTCTCGTTAAAATATGACGGGGAAAAATACGGAGAAAGTTACCAWGACTATTTTCGTAGCCCGGTGCGCTTCAATCAAGCTAAAAACCATGTCTGCGTGCCCATCGCACTACTTCAAAAAACCATTGGCAGCGCTGACGCAGAATTAGTGCGCGAAGCCACTGAACAGTGCTCCAACGAACTGGAACCACTGGTCTATCAGGAAGGCTTGATCACTCGAGTGCGGCAAATAATGCTGCAGATTCCGGGTTACTTTCCAAAATTAGACGAAGTAGCCGATCAGCTCCACACATCGTCTCGTACGCTTAGAAGACGACTTCAAGATGCAGGCATTAGCTATCAAAAAATCTTGGACGATATTCGTCGCGAAAAGGCGCTGCATTACCTGATGACCGGGGAGCAAAGTATCGAAAAGATCTCCGTACTTCTGGATTACAAAGACCCMTCGAACTTCAGTCGGGCCTTTAAGAAGTGGACTGGGCGCACTCCCGGCAGTTACCGGAAACGCTACACCCAGACTTACGGCTAGCGCTAAAACAATAGATTAAAATAGCCCCAGGTGCAGTCGGGGCGCAGATCTATTACGACTAAAATCGCGCACGGATATTAAGACCCTACTGACTACAGTTTCGTCTTAATACGTGGCTTTAGTTTTTCATTGCGACCAAAGTAAAAACATAGGCAGCAAAAAGTCTAAGGATTCCGCCTTGCTGACATTTAGCCCAACAAAGATCTAAAGCGAAGCAAAACCCTACCCGAGCATAAAAGTTAAACAAACTTAATTCTTAAAGCGTCCGAGCCTAAAGAAAACCATGCCCAAACTAAACCTCACCAAATCTACAGCTCACCTAGACTAAACCTCACCAAGACTAAACCTCACCTAGACTACCGCTCACCAAAACGAAACMTGACCTAAACAAGGTTAAATCAATTTCTGAATTTAATAWAAGCCAGGCCTCAACANAAAGYAMAAYCCACAAGCGGGAYTAAGCTACTTTCTCATACACCGCGAAACTGAAATCATATTTTGATGCCGATTCAGCGCCCAGATGGTTTTCACGACTCAACTCATTCCACTGCTGCTTATTATATTCAGGAAAAAAAGTATCGCCTTCCACGGTAGCTGCAACTTCAGTGAGGTACATTCGTTGTACGTGATCAAAAAACAAACTGTAAATTTCAGCGCCGCCAACAACAAATGCCTCCGCATCTTCAGCTGCGAATTCTGTCATTAACGAAGCCGCCAACGCTAACGACTCTTCCAAAGAATGAACTACATGACACTCATCGTATTGCGCCACTTTGTCTGCATAGTTTTTATCGCGCGTTAGAATAATGTGCGCTCGACCTGGCAAAGGCTTTGGAAACGTCTCAAAGGTAGTCCGGCCCATAATCATGGGCTTGCCCATAGTCATCGCCTTAAAGTATTTTAAATCTGCAGAGATATGCCAAGGCAAATTATTATTTAAACCAATTGTACCGTTGGTAGACACTGCCGAGATTAAAGATAACAACATTTATTCAAGCATCCTAGACCGCGATTGGCGCGGCAATATGAGGGTGGGATTCATACCCTTTCAAGTCAAAATCTTCATACTTAAAATCAAAAATAGATTTTACCGCCGGATTAATGGTCATAATCGGCAACTCAAGCGGCTCTCTCGTCAGCTGCAAATTAGCCTGATCCAAATGATTCGAATACAAGTGAGCATCCCCTAAGGTGTGCACAAAATCCCCCACCTCTAAACCCACCACTTGAGCAATCATCATGGTCAACAAAGCGTAGGACGCAATATTAAAAGGCACCCCCAAAAAGACATCAGCGCTACGCTGATATAACTGACACGATAATTTATTATCCGCGACATAAAACTGAAACATCGAATGGCACGGAGGCAACGCCATCGAATCAATGTATTCAACGTTCCAAGCACTGACGATCAAACGACGAGAATCAGGATTGTTCTTAATTTGTTCAATCAAATTGGCAATTTGATCCACTTTACCGCCATTACTAGTCGGCCATGAACGCCACTGGTAACCATACACCGGSCCCAAATCACCGTTCTCATCCGCCCAATCATCCCAGATGCGCACGCCATTTTGCTTTAAATAAGCAATATTGGTATCACCGCTAAGAAACCAAAGCAGCTCATGAA
This sequence comes from Gammaproteobacteria bacterium, assembly GCA_002402085.1. Classification (GTDB taxonomy): domain Bacteria; phylum Pseudomonadota; class Gammaproteobacteria; order Pseudomonadales; family UBA3067. The sequence goes on along the minus strand of NVVB01000094.1, from coordinate 3,008 downwards.
TAATCGACTTRGTATGGATTTTCTTGGTGGTCACCAACGGAAACCCCTCGGCCAAATCAAAACGCATTTGGTGTCCAAAAATACTCTGGGTGCCTGTACCGGTACGATCGCTCTTGATCGTCCCATTGGCTCTCACTTTCGCTAAAAGATCTAAATACTGTTTCATAGTAACCCAACAAATTAATAATTCTTTGCCATTCAAAACGGCTTAATATTCAGCTAAGCCACCCGGCGGAAGAGAGCGCTCTACTAGCTCACGCCTTATTTAAACTGCGATCCTTTGCATACGCCCAAACAAACAAACCCAAACCACCAATCACCATAGGCGCCGATAACAACTGCCCCATCGTTAGCCAATCAAAGGCAATAAAGTTTAAGTGCTCATCAGGCTGTCGGAAAAACTCTGCTATGGAACRGAATGCTCCATAGCCTAGCAACGCCAACCCGGTCGCGGCCATCCGAGGGCGTGTTTTATGCGTAAACCAATACATTAAAACAAACAGGCAAACCCCTTCTAAAGCAAACTGATACAACTGCGATGGATGCCTAGGGATTTGATCCACATGGGGGAATACCATCGCCCAAGGCAAATCCTCCGGAGCTGCGCGGCCCCATAATTCTCCACCGATAAAATTACCCAACCGCCCTGCGGCAAAGCCAAGCGGCACCATCGGCGCACCGAAATCAGTAATATCAAAATAATGACGTTTACTTTTCTTAGCGTAATACACCACAGCCAACAACACACCCAGCAAGCCACCATGAAACGCCATGCCGCCTTCCCAGACTTTAAACAGCCAAAGAGGATCATCTAAGAAATGATCAAAACCGTAGAAAAATACGTAGCCAAAACGGCCACCAATGATGACCCCGATGGCCGTGTAAAAAATCAAATCATCAATGTCTTCGTTCAACCATGGCCGAGCCGCTCGCTCAGCGCGATGRCGAGCGATAAACCAAGCCGCTGCAAATCCAAACAAGTACATCAGCCCGTACCATCGTACTGCGATGGGCCCCAACTGAAGCGCCACCGGGTCAATCTCTGGAAAAATTAACAACGCATACTCCCTAGCTCAACATCTATTCAAATTAGCTCAACACAAGACTAATAAACTAAAAACTTTAACCCGACCACAAAAAGCACAGCCGAAAACACCCGCTTCAACATCACCGCAGGAATACGATGGGCTAATTTAGCCCCGATTCTTGCGCAAATAATACTCGTAGTCACAATGCCTAAAAAAGCCGGCCAGTATACATAACCCGTCGCCCCTTCAGGTAAATCTTGCTCGCCCCAGCCCGTGACAATAAAACCAATCGCACCTGCAACAGCAATCGGTAAACCACAGGCTGCGGAAGTCCCCACTGCTTGGCGAATAGGSACCGAATAATACGTTAGGATCGGCACACTTAAAGATCCCCCGCCGATACCAAAAATCGCTGACACTGACCCAATCAATCCACCCGCAGCCACCAAACCTCCGGAACCAGGCACATCGCGAGACGCGGATGGCTTTAAACCAAAAGCCATTTGAGTCGCCACTAACACAGCAAACACGCCAATTAGCTTTTGTAATATTGGCCCTTGAATGCTATCAGCCATCACCGCACCCAATAAAGCGCCGACAACAATGCCCACCATCAATACCCGAAAAATCTCCCAGCGCACCCCTTGATTCAAATGATGCGTACGAATCGAACTAATCGACGTCAATACGATAGTCGCCAACGAAGTGCCAATCGCCACATGGGTCAGAACGCCCACAGCCATGCCTTGCTCAGCAAATAGAAATACCAATGAAGGCACAATAATAAGGCCGCCCCCTACCCCCAGCAATCCGGCAATTACGCCCGCAAATGCCCCAATAAGCAGATACGCTGCAAATATCATTCACATCCCCTTTGATCAATCATCGGCTTTCAATTGGAGCGAACAAGCGAGTCAACGCATGCCTACCGGTCTTCTCGAAGAGTCCCTTATACATGCCTCCTCACCGGTGCCTTTACGCCGCCATTCTACCTTATGTGCCACAGAAATTTGGACTCCAGCGGATAAATAATGAAGCGTTTCTCACTCAGACCGGGCTTAGCAGAAAATAATTTAGATGATTTTAAGTAAGCAAAAATCTACACTGAGTCCTTCTTTCAACTATCACGCCCCAACACCCCCCTATGTGCCTGATTTTATTTGCCTTCCAAGCCCACTCGAAGTTTCCTTTAGTGGTCGCTGCAAATCGGGACGAGTTTTACGCCCGACCTACAGACCATGCTCAATTTTGGCAAACGCCAGACAATTTATTGGCCGGCAAAGACCTAAAAGAAGGCGGGGTATGGATGGGGGTCACCCGCCAAGGTCGCTTCGCTGCAATCACCAACTTTCGAGAGAACAAACCCAAAACCACTGAGTCTTCTCGCGGCTGGCTAACACGAGACTTTCTTTGCTCGAACATCTCCCCACAAGACTACTTGGAGTCCCTTCAGGCCCAGGGTGAGCAATACAATGGCTTTAATTTATTAATAGGTGACGCTAGCGCCNTCTACTATTACTCCAATCGCACGCCCGGCTATCGTTCACTGACCCCTGGTGTCTACGCAGTCAGCAACCACCTCCTCGACACGCCATGGCCAAAAGTAACTTTAGGCAAGCAAGGTTTAAATGAATGGCTGCAATCAGACCACCCACCCGAGGCGCTATTGGACACTTTAAAATCCGAACACCACGCCCCGGACCAGCACCTCCCCAATACCGGTGTCGGCATTGAATCCGAACGCATGCTATCGCCGCTCTTTATCAAATCAGCAATCTATGGCACGCGCTCCAGCACAATTTACCTGCAAGACCACAATAATCAAGCACTGTACCTAGAACAAAATTACAGCGCCAATGGCCTCCCAGAAAAAGCCCACCGGTATACCTTTCAAGTTGAGCAGTCTTAAACAACTGAAGCCAAAAACCAGCCTTAATCATTAACAATTAACAACTTAAATAACGCTTAGCGAAACCACAT